>CAZIUH010000001.1:0-63940 GCA_964542675.1 uncultured Candidatus Saccharibacteria bacterium
TGTTATTAGTAATTATACAAGATTCGTGTACGAAATTCGGGGTCCGGGCCACTTGTCCGGTAGGATATAACTGTGCCCCAAATTCTGGTACAGTCACAACTCCAGTTTCAACAGCAACAGTTCCGACAACTGCTCCAACTGCAACAAGTGTCGGTTCGGTGGTATTTACTGGAAATATGAGCAAAGGCGTGTCCAATGCAGATGTCAAGCGTTTGCAACAATTATTGAATACGGATAGTGATACAAAAGTGGCTTCCGAAGGTGTTGGGTCTCCGGGAAGTGAGACGACAATGTTCGGGTCACTCACGGAACGGGCCGTGCAGAAATTCCAAGTCAAATACAATATCGCGAATCCGGGCGATGCCGGCTATGGCACGGTCGGACCGATGACGAGAGCGATGTTGCAAGAAGTGTTCGGGGTGACGCGATAGGAAATGGGAATGAGTAAATGATATTTCAGTTATTCAATTCATAGGAATTGTTTCGCTAATCGTAAGCAAAAACCCCCGAAAGGGGTTTTTGCTTTACAAAACATGCTTAACTGATAGAATTGCCATTATGAATGAGGATCAGAAAGAAAAAGAAAATAATTATGCATTTATTGATAGTCAAAATCTGAACTTGGGTGTTCGAGACCAAGGATGGATTTTGAGTTTTCAAAAATTCCGTGTCTATCTCGAAGAAAAGTATGGCATTACGAAAGCTTTTCTTTTTATTGGATATCTTCCGGGAAATGAAAGTCTGTACACTTCATTACAGGATTATGGATATATCTGTATATTCAAACCAACTATGGAATTGCCAAACAAGAAAATAAAAGGCAATGTTGACGCGGAATTGGTTTTGCATACTATGATAGAGCTCAATAATTTCAATAGAGCTGTCATCATCTCTGGTGATGGAGACTTTTTCTGTCTGATTGAACATTTGATAAAACTTAAAAAACTAAAAAAAGTGCTTATTCCCAATAAAAACCAATACTCTGGATTACTGAAGAAGTTGAGTACCCCAGAGAATAATATCTTTGATTTTATTAGTGATCAAAGATCGAAGCTGGAATATTATTCGCCTACTATTCAAATAACAGAAAGCATTGAAAATGAAAAAGGCTCTCAGTGGGACGAAACCCAAAAAGAACCTCTTTCGTCGTGATGTATCTACTGTATCAGATATAGTGACAATATGCAAGTGAATAACTCATAAATATTAAAATCATGATAAACCCCTTCGACAATTCCTTTTTCAAATTCCTGACCGGCTTCGTTGTTATCTTGTTGGCCAGTTTTACCGTCCTATATTTCGTGAACAATTATGAAAGCGCCAAGAAAGCGTCTCTCGCGACACCGAACATTCCAACCAAGACAAATCAATAAAATATTTTTTTATCCTTTCATTCTTTCAATCTTCCGCGCCCCACACGGATGGGCGTTTTTTCGAGCCGAGGACTGTGATTGTTAAGATGTCTTAGGACAACATATAACAGATATTAGTTAAATACTTATAACAAGTATAGGAACAATTCCGCAGGCTCGAAAAAACGCCTATTCGTGTGGGGCGCGAACCGCGCAAGAATTTCTCCGAAAAGTCCAACAAAAAATTCATACTTTTTTGAGATTTTTTTTAGGGAAAATTCATACTTTTTTTATCCTTTTTTCATGCTTTTTTTATCAGGATTTTATCACCTCTCTGATACACTTCTTCATTATTAGCCTAATAATGAAATAAATATGAATACAATCAAACGTTATTTTCTATTGTTTGAAATGTTACTGATTTTTTCTCCCGTTAGTGTTATTTTTGCCGAGACTCATATCGGCCCGGGTGTTTTCAATAAAGATGAAGTTTGGGACAAGACTGGTAGTCCATATATTATTGACGATTCAATAATTGTGCCAAGCGGTATCACTCTAACAATCGGTCCTGGCGTGAAAGTTTTGACGAATACGGTGAAAAATACTTATCCAATGATTCAGATAGACAGAGGTTCTTTAATTATCGACGGCAAAAGAGATGATCGAGTTACGATTGACGGTATATATGGAATAGGAGTTAAGGACGGCAATGCCAATATCACAAATGCCGATATTATGAATATGAGTTTATTGACTTTTTCACGATCAATCGGAAATATTTCAACTACGACTATTTCCAACTGCTCCTACGCTCTTATGGTGAGAGATGGCGTCGTAAAAGTCTGGGGTAGTCGCCTTACAAACAACTATTATGGAATACATGTCAGTTCATTTAGTACGCCCTCACTTGTGATGGGCGAAGGTGAATCCAGTTACATTGGCGGCGAAGGAAACGCCTTTGATAACGGCGTATCTGATCCAATTCTGACCATTGACAATTCTGTAATTACAAATGGTATTTACAAGCTGTTTACGAATACGTCAAATAAGACAGTTTACGCCGCGAATAATTGGTGGGGAAGCGTTAATGGTCCACAAGGATATGGTAAAATAACTGGCCCTATAATTCTTACCCCTTGGCTTACTTCTGAACCGATATTTGACCCCGATCCTTCAGAAAGTCCGGAATGCTGCTCTAGCATCCTCTTCCTTCCCGGACTCGAAGGTAGCACACTCTACCGATCAGAATCATTACCACTTGACTTGGGAATGACTGAAAATACTCTTTGGCCGCCGAATAGGAACGACGATGTTCGGAAATTATTCTTGGATACAAATGGTTCGAGTACGGATCCCACCATATATTCCGGTAGTCCCATAGGCAGTGTTTTCGGCTTGTATGGGATTTACGGAAAATTCATGGGATTTTTGGATGGTCTTACCCAAAATGGAACCGTGAATGAATGGAAGTCTTTCGCGTATGATTGGCGCAAGCCAATAACCGAGGTGGTATCGGGACCAGAGAAAAAGGCCACGACCACGGAATATTTGATCAAGGACATTGAAAATATTGCCGCGCGTTCGAAGACGGGAAGAGTCACCTTGATCGCGCACAGTAATGGCGGTTTAGTCGCGAAATATTTAGTAAAAGCTCTGGATGAAATCGGTGAATCGGACTTGATCGATTCCGTAATATCTGTTGCCGTGCCATATTTGGGCACGCCGCAAACGATCGCGTCTATGCTTCATGGTGACGGTCAATCTATTGGTCTGGGTGTGATCGTAAAACAAGCCGTCGCGCGAGAATTGGGACTTAATATGTCAAGCGCGTATTCGTTATTACCTTCAGCCCAATATTTCAAAGAAGTATTTACACCGACAATTACTTTTGCCTCATCTTCAGTTCAGGGCGTGAATAACGGATCGTATCCCTTGAATGTTCAGTCTAGCTTTGACCAGTTAGCTTTTATTAATGATTTGAATAATGCGCGAATACAACCGAATCTTTCGAACACGGCTTTGCCGATTATAGGAAATAAGATATTAAGTGTGGCGGCAGACGCTCTACATTCAATTCTTGATCCGTATTTATGGCCGGTAACGATTACTAGATGGGTAATTTTAGGCTGGAACGCGAATACAAAAGAAAGTATCAACTATAAGGATCAATTAAAATGCAAAGAATCACCATCTCTGCCATCATGTAAAACGCTTCTATCCGTCAGTGCGTCGACTACACTAATGGGAGATGGAACTGTATTGGCAAAAAGTGCTGCGTACAGGGCGGGAGAAATCGTCTCAGCTGACATGAAGACGATATCTTCTCAAGAAAAATCAAATATTTCTCACGCGAATATTCTCGAATCTTCAACAACCCAAGCAACTATTGAAGATATGATAAAGAACGGTAAAAAAGACGAACTTTTCAAACTACCAACCGGAATGACATGGGGAGAGCCGGATTATTCGAAGGATAGTTCTGATACTGAATTGGTTATAAGCACACATTCGCCGGTTGACTTGCATATTTACGATGAGAATGGCAATCATACTGGTATAATCCCGATTCCTGCCGGTTTGGATGTGGAAGAAGGTCTATACACATTCTATGAAGCAAGAATTCCTGGCAGTCATTTCAGGATCTGGGATATAAATGAAGGCGAATCGGACACATTTATTTCACTTCCAGATAATGGCAAGAAATATTCTGTTGTTGTGCAGGGGACCGGGGTAGGAGATTTCACCTTGGAAGTTGAAAGGCAAAAGGATGGTGCAGTCTTGGATCATGTTGAATACAATGGGATTCCGGTTATGCCTATTACTGTGGCAACGACAAGCGTGATGGTTATGCCGTTTGAAAGTTTATCAGTTTCCGATCTGGTATCTTCATCAAAACCTCTAAATATCGACATGGACGGTAATGGCAGTTCTGACTTGGAAGCTACTTCCGGTGTTGATTATCTGACTGCTGATCTCGATTGGGTAGAATATTTGGAAGTGCTAAAAAAAATCGTGATTACTTTGGCGGGAAATACGAATAAAGTGAAAATGATCACAAAGAAGATTGAACACTTGCAGGACTCGATCAAGAAAGGTAAAGCGAAGCAGATTGTCGATTCGACTGAAAAGTTGGCTATTAAAATTGGACATAAGGAGATAAAAGATCTGAATGAAGCCAGTAAGCAACAAATTTTGGATATGATAGACGTATTCATTGCGCAATGGGAATAGTTATGGTATCTTCTAATTCAAGGCTTAAGACAGAAGGCGGTTTCACTACTGAATATCAATAGTCAAACAGAGGTCCTTCCGAGGTTTCTCTATTTTTAGAATCATCTTTTGCCTAAAAAGGTCGAATGTCCCGCGAAACCTATGGGGTTTTGAAGGGGTCGTATAGATTATTAGCGCATTAAAAAACATGGCTAGAACAAAAGAACAAAAACAAGCGATTCTCGGCAAGTTGAAGACGATAGTAAATGACGCCAAATCATTGGTTTTCGTCAATATGCATGGTCTCAAGGTTGCTGATGCTAGCGTGCTTCGACGTAAATTGAAGAGTGAGGATGTCGGGTTCTTCGTGGCGAAGAAAACTCTCACGGCGAAAGTTTTGGGTGAACAAAAGTACACTGGTACTATGCCTGAGCTTGTCGGTGAATTCGGTCTGGCGTATGGAACCGATCTGGTCGCACCGGCCAGGGAGATATATGAATTCCAGAAAAAACTCAAAGATCAGGTAAATATTGTTGGAGGAGTTTTCGAAAATAAATATATGTCTAAGGATGAAATGATGACTATTGCCCTCATTCCGCCCTTGAAGACGCTTCATGGCATGTTCGTGAATTTGATCAGTTCGCCGATACAAGAATTTGTCATGGCACTCGATCAGATAAGTAAGAAAACAGTTTAATAGTAATTAATAAAATCATGGAACAAAATCAAACAGTTGAAATACCGGCAAAATTCAAGTCAATCGTTGAAACAATAGAAAAGATGTCCGTTATTGATTTGAGCGAGTTGGTCAAATTATTGGAGAAAAGATTTGGGGTTTCGGCGCAGGCCGTGGCGGTTGCGACCGCGCCGGTGGCCGGAACGGCGACAGGGGATGAAAAAACAGTCTTTGCCGTTCATTTGGCGTCTGCCGGAGAACAAAAGATTGCCGTTATAAAGATTGTGAAAGAGATTCTCGGTCTCGGTTTGAAAGAAGCCAAGGACTTGGTTGATAGCGCGCCGGCTCTTCTCAAGGATGGTATGAAGAAAGAGGAAGCCGATGAATTCAAGAAAAAGCTTGAGACCGCGGGTGGTAAGGTTGAGTTGAAGTAACATAATAAATTCGGTATTGAAAAAATCTCGTAACAGAGCCGACACTTCCTGGAGAGAGCTTTAACAGAGCGGAGCGATTAATGGCTCTCGGAGGGAATGTGTCGGCGAAGCGCACGAGATTTTTTCTATTCGTTTTGTATTTGCATATATGCTACAATGGCGCAATAATAAAAAAATGGAAACTCTCTCCGCTATTTTCGGAAGCCCCGCGCGAGTCAAAATACTTCGACTCTTCTTATTCAATGAAAGCATGGTATTTTTCGTGAATGAAATCACGGTTCGCACGAAATGTAGTCTGAATTTGGTAAAAAGAGAATTGAATATACTAGCGAAAGTTGATCTTATCAAAAAGAGGCATACTTCCAAGGATGTTGAGATTATTAGACGCAAAAAAGTTGCAATAAAGAGGATGACAGGGGTTGCTTATGTTCTGAATGAAAAATTTCCGTATCGTGACCCTTTGAAAAATCTGCTAACCGTCGCTAGTATTCAGGCCAATGAATCACTCGCCAAGAAATTCTCCGGCGTCGGCAAGGTGAGACTAGTTGTCGCGGCTGGCGTTTTCATACAAAATTGGGATTCGAGGGTGGATCTTCTGATTGTCGGAGAAGATTTGAATCTTCATAAGATCGAATCTATCATCAAAAATATTGAGGCGGAAATAGGGAAAGAAATATCGTATTCTGCTTTTGAAACGCCGGATTTTGAATATCGCATGGGTATTCATGATCGGCTTGTCAGGGATATTCTGGATTATCCGCATGTGACTTTGCTTGATAGACTGGGTATTGAAGTAAAATAGAGGCTTTATAGCTAACCTATCCACAGCCCCAGTATACATGGCATGGTATAATGCTCGCATTACAAGGCATAATTATTAATCTAAAATCATAATTCAATGATGTTCATTCAAAATTGGGGCGACGCTTGGACTAGCGCGCTCTTCAATGTGGGGTACGGAGTATTAAATTTCATACCCAAAGTGTTTTTTGCAGTCGTATTATTCGCTATAGGTTGGATTCTTGCCATCCTTATAGAGAAAGTTGTTGAGGGACTCTTCAAATCACTCAAGGTTGATGCCGGTCTGAGAAGTGCTGGATTTGAAGATGTCGTAAAGCGCGCGGGACACAATCTCAATTCTGGACTTTTTGTTGGCGCGATCATCAAATGGTTCGTGATCGTTATCTTCTTGATGGCATCTTTCGATTTGCTTAACCTAACTCAGGTCAACGCGTTCTTGCAGCAAGTTGTTGATTATTTGCCGCAAGTCATTCTCGCTGTTCTCATCCTTATGGTCGCTATTGTTGTTGCCAATGCCATGCAAAAAGTGGTTGTGGCAAGCGCTAGGGCTGGCCATATCAAGTCAGCTGGGCTTTTCGGTCGTGTCACGAAGTGGTCTATTTGGATATTTGCTTTGCTTACAGCTCTTATAACTCTCGGTATTGCTCCAACCTTGATCCAAATGATTGTCACGGCGATCTTCGCCGGTGGCGCTCTCGCTATTGGTCTTGCTTTCGGCCTTGGAGGCAAGGACGTCGCGGGTCGCTGGATAGAGAAAACGACAGAACATATCTTCGAAAAAGAATAATCATTGTCAGAATCTCATTCAAGAATAACGTCCCGACATGCGTCGGGACGTTTTTTGTTATCAACACTTGACATTAAATATGGTTAGTATAGACTGCTAATTACCTCAGAATGATTATTCAAAGAAAAAACAAACAGCGGCCATAAACGCGAATGCCTAGGCATAGTGTTAGGAAGCCGCCTAATAAAGCGGTTTTTCTTTTATCCCCCTTCACTCGCGTTGCGAGCTACGGTGGGCAAAGCAGGACGAATGTAGATTGACAATCTCATATCTCAAATTAAGTAAAAGCCCATTTTAGTTCGCGGCAAGCGAACTTCTATGCGGCGAATCTTATCTATATTCCAAGGTGGAGTCCAGGTAAGATAAAGTAAATAATGTGGGTAAAAGCTTCATGTTTTTGCATTTCGAAGGTCTTTGGAATGTAAATAGCATGAAATTAGTAGCTCTACTTCGCTCCTTAGGGAGCTTCGTAGAGCAAGCAAGCGGTTCTTAGATTTCCTAATGGGAAATTAAGAGCGTATGGTGGATGCCTTGGCTAGAAAAGGCGATGAAGGACGCGGCGTGGCGGCGATACGCTTCGGGGAGGTGCCGAGCAACCTTTGATCCGAAGATGTCCGAATGGGGAAACCCCATGAGACAAACTCTCATGATTTGATTGTTTAATTGCAATCGAATGCTTACCCTGGGAAGTAAAACATTTCAGTACCAGGTGGAATAAAAACAAACTATGCATTCCGTCAGTAGCGGCGAGCGAACGCGGAGGAGACTAAACTTAACCTAAATCGCAGGGCGAATTCCGCTCTGGGTAAAAACTTAGCGGAAACGCTATGCGACTTAGGTTGAGGGTTGCAAGATGGAGACGTGTTATTAATAACAGAGGAGTTACAAAATTTTTTGTTAGCAGAATCGTCTGGAAAGACGAGCCCCAGCAGGTGATAGCCCTGTACGTGAAAATAAAAGATCTTCTTTGTCTCTATTCTTAAGTACCCCGGGACACGAATAGCTCGGGGGAATCCGCCGGAACTAACCGGCAAGTCTAAATACTTTTCTAGACCGATAGTGAACTAGTACCGTGAGGGAAAGGTGAAAAGCAGCCCGAAAGGGCGGTGAAATAGATCTGAAACCATATGCTTACAAGGAGTCGGAGCGGTGTTACACTTTGTGCATTACTTATTTTACATTGAATAATGGGAGAGTTCTATGAAGCGGTCACTGGTGCACGAAAGCGTCTATCAGTGTAAATAATCCGATAAGTGGAAACTAGATTAGTCGTTGACAATGAATACGATATCGAGGTGTTTTTCGAAGGCACCAAGACAAAAGTGTTGAAGAGTCTAGATTCTCCTGTTCAGGTTGGGGAAGTACAACCCAACCTGCCTATTATTCAGTGTGAAATAAGGTAATGCTCAGCGTGTAGCACCGTCACGGCGTGCCTATTGAAGAATGAGCCAACGAGTTCAAGCAAGCAGCTCGGCTAAGGGCGAGAGCCCGGAGTCACAGGGAAACCGAGTCTGAATAGGGCGTTTGTTGTTTGCTTGAGACCCGAAGCCAGATGAGCTTGCCACGCGCAGGGTGAAGTTCGCCGAAAGGCGGATGGAGGCCCGAACCGGTGAGCCGTGCAAAACTCTCGGATGACGTGTGGTAAGGAGTGAAAAGCTAATCGAATCTGGTAATAGCTGGTTCTCTCCGAAATAACTTTTGGGTTAGCGTCGGATTTATCTTGAGCGGGGTAGAGCACTGGAAGGTCTCGACAGGTCGAAAGATCGCGAGACCTATCAAACTCCGAATACGCCAAGTAATTATCCGGCAGTTAGACTGTGGGGGCTAAGCTCCATTGGTCAAAAGGGAAACAGCCCATGATCTCAATTTAAGGTCCCTAAATCAATATTAAGTGCGCTTAAGGTGGTGAAATTTCTTTTACAATGAGGATGTAGGCTTAGAAGCAGCCATCATTCAAAAATAGCGTAACAGCTTACTCATCGAGAGATTTCGCGCCGCAGATAATCGGGGCTAAAATATTGTACCGAAACTGAGGACTGTGTTCATCTTCGGATGAACACTTTGGTAGGAGAGTATTCCATTCGCGATGAAGGTGAAGGGGTGACCCACACTGGAGCGTATGGAAGTAAGAATGTTGGCACAAGTAACCGCAATGCGGGCGAGAATCCCGCACGCCGAAAAACCAAGGTTTCCTTGGCAATGTATATCAGCCAAGGGTTAGTCGGTCCTAAGGGGATGGCAAACGCCGCACCCGATGGGCACACGGTTAATATTCCGTGACTTGTATGAAAATCGATGGAGTGACGAAGTGTAGTATGTTCTGCGCACTATTGGATTTGACGTTCGTACCGTAGGGGTGGGTCCTGGCAAATCCGGATCCTGACTTTGATGTCATGCCCGAGCGGAGCGAAAATGTCGCAAGACAGATAGGACAAAGCACACTTTCAAGAAAAGCTTCTAAGATTATTTTCATATGATCCGTACCGCAAACCGACACAGGTGGTTAGGTCGAGTAGACCTAGGCGAACGAGTGAGTGGTCTCCAAGGAACTCGGCAAAAAAGCAGCCGTAACTTCGGAATAAGGCTTGCCCCTAGTAATAGGGGCCGCAGCTAAAGTATCTCTGGCAACTGTTTAACAAAAACACAGCTCCCTGCGAACTCGCAAGAGGAAGTATAGGGGGTGACACTTGACCAATGCCAGAAGGTCAAATAACGGCGTTGTGCGAGTCGTAAGACTTGTATGGTGACTGTTATAAGCCCTGGTGAATGTCGGTCGTAACTATAACGATCCTAAGGTTTCCGATTTATTTGCAAGAATGAGTCGGGAAGGACTAGGATTGTTATGGTGAAATGTTAAACAAAGAATTAGAATCAACGCGGAAAAATGTAAGACGCTGCCTATCTACGCAGACAAAAAAGTAGATGTCCTAAAATATCTGACTATATGCTGGGAAGTCCGAGTATATTCAAGTACCCCGATGTTACATCGGGGTGATAATCTTGAATTGCGGATAATCAGCAGGAAAGACTACAATATCCAATGGAGGAAATATGAAAAAGCACAAACAAAATAAGAAAAATGAAAAGGGAACGTCACGAAGAAAACATCTGGTACCATATGCAAGACGAGAAGATTTTAAAGATAATCCCGATGCTCAAAGAGTATGGGATTATCTTGTAGGATCGTTTTAAGATGCTTCGCTTTTCTTTTTTATGGGTGAGAAAATAACTCACCCCTTCCATTGGGTATTGTAGAATCCTCAGAAACCAAACGTCAGGTTCATAATTAATTAAGAAGATAATTATGAGAAGATAGAGTTCGTTCTCACGAGCGATCGTGAGCTAACAAAAATAGCGCAATTCCTAGAAGACTGGGACCATAAGAAGTGATTCTTATGGAAAACTTGGCTATATGCGGGAAAATCCGGTTGTATTTGGAGCTACTCGTGAGATAATATGTCCCATGAGTAAAAATGCTTCCAATGATTTTGATCTAGTTTCAAAGACTGATCGAATACCGGACAATCCGCAGGAAATGTTGAAAAACAATTTCTATTTTTCGGGGCTTATTGCCGCCGAAATGTCATGTTCAATTATCAAAGCAACAAATAAAAAACCATATGACCATTATTATATGGTCGATCTGACAGTTACAAATGCCGATCGAAGACTTCTCGATGAAGTCAATCGCGTGGTCCTGAATAATCGAGGAGTTATATCCCCGGTTAAAGGTGCATATAATCTTTCAGCTCGAGGTAAAAGTAAGGTGCGAACGGTACTTAATTTTCTAGAAATGTATCCAATCCCTATGGGCGATTTTGCAAAGAATCGCATTATTCTTTTGAAAACTGCTCTTGTGTACCTAGAAAGTCACAGGGCTCATAAATTTCAGAGGGGGAAAACTGTAGAGATGGAGAAATTGCGAAGGAAATTACGAGATATTAAAACCAAAGGGATTGTAGATCAACAGTTTGATTCACTTTCTCTGGATAATGAATCTCTCGGTTACTTTATAGCGGGAGTGATTGATGGAGAAGGCTCTTTCGGACATAAGTCTTCAGGACTTGTAAAAGAACCATTCTTCATGATTGCTATGAAAGACAAAAAGATAATTGACTTGATAAGTAAATTTGTGAATTATGGAAACGTTAGATTGAGGAAAGATGGTGTATACCATCTTGAAATAAACAGACGAACTATACTCAAAAGAGTATGTGAGATGTTTCTCAATCAGTACCCATTACGTCATAAAAGACAAAGAAAGAGATTGATGTTACTTCAACAGCTCCTCAACGACTACACGCCAAGATCTCTAGATCCTTTGGATTTAGAGAATGTGATATAGTCTGAACTGCATGGCGACATGCAGAGTTCGGCTCGCGCCGAATCGCTTGCAAATGTTCGTATAGATTTTTGCAAGTCATGCCCAACTCGGGTATAAGTAACAGATTGTGTCGGGTAAGTTCCGACGCGTTGAATAGTGTAATGACTGGAGAACTGTCTCGGAGACCAGCTCGGTGAAAATACAATACCGGTGAAGATGCCGGTTACCTGCAGTTAGACGAAAAGACCCTAGAAGCTTTACTGTAATTTGATATTGACTATACGTTTTTGATGCGTAGCGTAGACGGTAGGATTTGAAGCGTCTCTCTCGGGGGGCGTGGATCCGACGATGAAACACCGTTCTTCAAGTATGTATATTCTAACCTCGGGGTATAAACCTCGGGAGACAGTATCTGATGGACAGTTTTAGTGGGGCGCTATCCTCCTAAAGAGTAACGGAGGAGCCTATTAAGTTCAGCTAGCCGCGAATGGAAACCGTGGCGATAGTGTATGGGCACAAGCTGGATTGACTGCAAGACATACGTGTCGAGCAGATGCGAAAGCAGAGCCAAGTGAACCGACCGTTCGCATTAGATGCGGCGGAAGATTATCGGACAAAAGCTACTCTAGGGATAACAGGCTAGTTCCGCCTAAGCGTTCATAGCGACGGCGGAGTTCGGCACCTCGATAGACATAGCCGTATGTTGAGGTTATAAATCAGCTCATAACGGAGAAAGCCATGATATAATTCGCGTTATATGATGGTCAACACCGTGGGAAGTTATGAAAATAAACATTGGACTAGGGAATGGTCAGTCTTTAAGAATGAAGTTGATGTCTCTGTTCTCACTCCTATCCAGCAATCAATCCTGATTGGATCAATGCTTGGTGATGGAACAATGAGAATAGGCAAAAGAGCAATTCATGCAAATTTTAAAGTTGATCATGGTCTCAAGCAGAAAGAGTATGTATTCTGGAAGTACGAGATTCTCAAGAATTTCGTGACTACTCCACCAAAACTTAGCTACCGTACCCGTGCAAACGGGGAAAAGTATGAGAAGTCGTGGTGGTTTAGGACAATACGTCATCCGTTATTAACGGATCTGTATTATGAATACTATACAACCGAAGGATACAGATGTGGAACAAAGGTTGTTCCTATCAGTCTCTATAATTCAATAGATCCGACTGCAATCGCAGTATGGATAATGGATGACGGTTCGTATAACCAAAGGAAGCTTGATATCAGCACCTACTCCTTTTCTCTACTAGAAGTTGAGTTTCTTTGCGCTATCTTGCGAAAGAGATTTAATATTCTCATGTCTTATTATAAAGACAGAGATAAAGGGTATCGTATGTATACGAATATATCCGAAACCAAAAGTCTTGTAGACCTGATCAAACCATATATCATTCCAACAATGATGTATAAAACAGGAATAATTGTAACCCCGTAACGACTGGATTCACCTACATTGAAGATGTGTGGTGATGAAGATAGAGGACTAACATTCTCTATAACACGCTGGTATTTTAGGAGGTTCCTTAAAATAAAGGTATAGTCTACTCCATTAGTAATAATGGCAATATGTACAATTTGTAACATATATAAGCAAGTGGTCGGCTCACCACATCCCGGGGGTGGAGAAGCTCCCAAGGGTTTGGCTGTTCGCCAATTAAAGTGGTACGCGAGCTGGGTTCAGACCGTCGAGCATTCAATAGAATGCGTGATGGTTGAGGAACATATCGAAAATATGTGTGAAGCAACATTGACTGCAAGATTGAATATTTGACAGTCTGAATCACTTCGAGAGAATAAAAATTTCGTTTATTGTGACAAGCGAGGAGCGTGCAAGAATTTATTCTTGCGACGTCCGAGCGAAGTCAAAATATGGGTTCATACCCATATATCAATAGAAAGGAATGAACAATCTAATCACGGCGGTCAGAATTGATTTCAATCAGTTCTGAACAAATCGATTAATATCGGTGGAATCCAACTTAAAAGGGATAATACCGAGGGAAGTGGAGAACTTGGAATCAAATTCAAGATTGAAACACCCGTAGAGACTAAACATCGATAGTCCCACTACGCTCCTTCGGAGCTACGCGGGATGAAGCTATAGTCCATTGCACGGAGTAATTCGTGGTAACAAGCGTGAGACAGGTTGGTCTCCTATCTACTGCAGGCGTTGATACTTGAGGGGATTTGACTTTAGTACGAGAGGACCGAGTTGAACGAACCTCTGGTCTACCTGCTGTCGTGCCAACGGCACCGCAGGGCAGCTAAGTTCGGATCGGATAAGCGCTGAAAGCATATAAGCGCGAAGCCGGCCCCAAGATTAGGTATCGTTCGAGACCCGTGAGAGATGATCACGTTGATAGGCTTTAGGTGTACGCACCGCAAGGTGTTGAGCCATGAAGTACTAATCCGTCGATCCCGTTAGGAACTCTGTGAGTCGCTTGCACACCGCATTATTTGCGCTTAATTTGAGATATGAGTACACAAGGGATTCTTGAATCCTGTGTTCTGGTGATTTGGCGCTGTGGCACCACCCGTTCTCATTCCGAACACGGCAGTGAAACGCAGTTGCGGCGATGATAGTCCTTCGGGGCGAAAGTAGCTTGTCGCCAGAACATAGTATTCAAGCAAAAAATATGCGATAATTGAACTGTCGCAGTTTTATTCGTATATTATCTACTAATATGGAACCAAATAACCCAATTTTACCAACAGTTCGTCTAGCTGGTCCTGTCATCTTACTTTCTTCAGCGTGGAGTTTATTCAAAGCTCATTGGAAAGTCCTAGTTTCAATAACTGTTATACCAGCTATATGTACATTGATTGCTCAGATATCAATAATCATAGGCGGTTCTTTACTCGCTATTATCTCGGTAGTACTGATCTTCATATCAATGATCTTATCTATGGCAATGCAAGGAGCTTTGGTCAGTACTATACAAAAACTCGCAACAAATTCATCGGAGATTATAGGCATAAAAGAACAATACAAATTTGGTTTTAGTCTTTTCTGGTCTTTTGTCTTCGTTGGCTTGCTTCAGGCGCTGGTCTTCATTGGCGCTAGCATATTATTCATCATTCCGGGTATTATCGTAGTTATCTATGTAAGTATGTACAGCTTTGCTCTATTTATAGAAGGTAAAAGGGGTTTTGTTGCACTTACTGAAAGTTATAGTCTCATAAAGGGTCGTTGGTGGGGTGTATTTGGGAGGAGTTTATTCATTGGCTTAGTCTCGATGATACTCTACTTTATTTTAGTCGGTATATTACTGATAATCACTTTAGTTTTCGGTTCTGGCAGTGAATCCGTTGTTTCAAATATTATTTCTACAATATTAAGTACCACATTGAGTGTTATTCTCGGCGCATTCTTGACTGTTTATATGTATAGACTCTATGAATCATTGAAAGCAACAAGGTCAGAGAATGTTTCGACAATTGCTTTCGGGCGTTGGCTCAAGTCTTTCGTGGGTATTGGTATAATAGTAATCGTTTTGTTTATTGGACTTGGTATATGGGTAGTATCTAGTCAAGGATTATCCAATTTATTGGTTCGCTAAATTATGTCTTCATGGTCTCAAAATAGGAAAATAATGTATGGTGGCACAACAACTCTTATAATTGTTGCTATTCTTGTTATATTAGGCCTCAGGCTCTTCTATACTACCCCGACATGCTTCGACGGTAAAATGAACGGTAATGAGATTGGTATCGACTGTGGTGGGTCATGTACGAAGCTGTGTCAGAATGCTTTCATGTCGCCAGTCGTGAATTGGACTCGGTTTGAGCAAGTTGCACCCCATCTCTACAATATCGCCGCTTATATAGTGAATCCGAATATTGATGGGGAGGCTCCCAATGTTCCATACCATGTTCAGATGTATGACAATCGTGGGGTTCTCATAACAGAATATGATGGCACGGTTACTTTGCCTCCGCACAGGAATGTTTTGGCTTTCCAAGGCGCTGTTAATATTCAAGAACGAATCCCGGCGAAAGTATTATTCGAGTTTACCGGAGCACCGAATTGGAAAAAACAAGGTGATCGACTGGTATCATTGCTCATAACAAATAAACAATATTCTGAAGACGAGAACGGTTCATCGCTCATTGTTACATTGAAGAACTCCAGTGTTGAGTCACTCGGTCGAACTGCTGTATATGTAGTTCTATATGATAAAAATAGCAATGCTCTAGGGTTCTCGAAAACTATAATCGATGGTATAGATGCTGGTGCTACAGCGACGGCTCCATTCACATGGCCTGTCAGTCGTCAGGGTAAGGTTATTTCTATTGAAGTTTTGCCTGTGGTGGAATAAGGTTGATTGGTATATAATTTCTTTATAGTATCTCTATAACTTATAATAATTATGAAGAAAATATTATCATGTAATAAATTGATCCTCGTTTTATTTACACTTTTCATCTGCACTCAGAATGTTGTTGCGGCAGAACCTACCTCAATAACACAAGCATCAATTGCTCCTATAGTAACACCAACTACATCTCCAGTTAATACTGGGGATGTAGTCGTGGTTGCAACTGTGAACATATTCAATGCAAAGATAATCTCTCAAGCAGGGAACACATTCAAGGTATCTTTCGATATTTCGAATAGAGTAGGGGTGCAAGCCGGAGTAAAATATGCAATATCTTTAGTTAACTTGAAAGATGGAAGCAACATTGACACAAAGATATATGATGAGACTTTGGCTTTGGGTGAGAACGAGACTATTCATAAAGAAGTCGTATACTCTGTGCCGGCTCATGTTGTGAGTGATATATACAAGGTTATTTTAGAAAGCAAGAGTATTGGCGGTTTGCCTTTAGCGAATGTGTCTTTAGGAGAGGTGGCAGCGGAGGCGGCTTCGGAGGTTTCAACGGAAGATAGTGAAAAGAGTTTAGCTTCAGACGCTTCAATGTTTAAGGACATCCTGAAAAGTAATGATATAAGTCAAAACCTTGTTTTCGATAAAGCTGTTTACAAAGCAGGAGACGTGGCACATCTGAAGATTTTTTGGACTTTTAGAGCGAATTCTTTAATAAAATCAAGTTCAACCTTCAGTACAAATTTCGATTCAGTTTTTGTTGAAGTTTCTGTTTCGAATAAGGACGGGGTTTCTTGTATCTTAAACCCTGTCTCTTTCAAATCAGATATCGGTTATGTGTCTGATCTTCCAATTCCTATAGAGTTTGATTGTGAGGGACCAGTGGTGAATGTTTCTCTGATTGAAGATATGGGTGATAATTTACGAGTTATATTGAGCACTCAGGAATACAGGGGTCAAGTTGTACCTATATCAAGGCACACTCTCGATTTTCTCGATGGCACAACATTTCTTCTGCTAGTCTTGATAGTTGTCTTATTGATATTTGCAATTTTCCTGTCATATTCAATTAAAAAGAATGGGAAAAATACTGGAGGTAGAGTTTTGAATGTGTTACTTTTTTGTATTTTTTCGTCGGTATTTATGTTTTCATTAGCGGATACAGCAAAGGCTGATACAGCGTGTTTGATAATGAGGGGTGTAAACTTTGGATATTGTGCAAATTATAGTTTTAGTAATAGAGATTATACTTATGGTGAGACTGTAGTTCTGGATTCACCCACTTCTGGGGCGGAGAATTTCAACAGCTGTAACTGGTCATTTCTGAATAAGGGCTATGTTTGGGCTGCTGTTGACCAGTCGATAAGTAGTTATTACGAAAATTTTGCTGGAGGTGAAAGAAGGTCTTGGAACAATCTTGCAATAGGAACACATAATTTAAATATTGGTGTTGCGGTTTATACTTGTATCTGGGAATGGAATGTGACAATACTTTTTGCTGCAGAACCGTTCATATCTATACCATTCAATGTTGTTCCTGTTGCTCCTATAACTCCGAAGACTCTTTCTGTGCAGATTTTTGGCACAGGTTCTGGTTCCGTAGTAAGTAGTCCGGTAGGGATCAATTGTTCATCAGCGACATGTACTAATGATTTTAATCCGAATGCAATGGTTACTCTTACAGCAAGTCCTTCAACAAATTCTAATTTCACTACTGGCTGGGGTGGAGCTTGTGCTGGTACAAATCCGACTTGCACGATTCTATTGGATATTTCTAGGTCAGTCACAGCAACGTTTACTAGAGAACCAGCCGTAACTGGAACATGTACTATCAATGGTAGTGATGAAACTACTGTAGATGTTGGGGAAACTGTGATATTTGAGGCTACTAACTTACTCAATGGTACATCTCCGTATAGTTACGTTTGGGATCCAGGTACAGACCGTGCTACTGGTGCACCAACAATATCTGTTGGGTATATAACAACGAAAGGACGATGGATACCGACATATGAGACTGGTGGTAGATATCGCAATGCTAGCGTTACTGTAACTGGTAAGAATGGTGCGACAGGAACGATTCCTTGTGGAACTGTTATTGTTTATGATCCAAATGCTATTCCACCTGAAGAGGGCGGTACCGAACCACCAGATGGAGATAGTGGGATACCTCCTGGTGGAGGAACGAATCCGCCAGGTGGGGGAAGTTCGTCTAATGTTCCATTGTTGTGGTTTGAGGGAGGGGCTGAACCTACTAATAAACTAGATACTAAGACAAAAAATGTAAGATTTGGAGAAAATGTAGTCGTAGAATTCGATACTGATGGACTAAGATGTGCTGGAGGTATTTATCCACTACCTTCTGGACCAGTTTCAGACAACAGAGGTATGTGGATGTTGGACAGGGGGTCTGGAGATGGTACATTTACATTTACTTCTCTAGGTAAAAATACATATACGGCAAATCTAATGTGTAGTCCTTTGGAAGGAGATGGTTTTGTTCAAAGTAATAATATTATAATAAACGTTACGAAAAACTCTGCTCAAGAAATATAAAAAATAGTTTTGATTCCATAAAAAATGGGGCCGACACAACTTGCTGTCGGCCCTAGTAATATTTTGACATCAGTACGGGTCACCATTCACAAGGATAACTTTGTATGATGCCATGTTATTCGTCATAGGAATGACGAACTCTCCTGATATCACATTACTCGAGTAATGTGCATAAGGAGAGATGAATGCAAAGGGACTCGAGTCAGTCCAAGACCTGTTGTTTGTGGACTGCTGCAATTTGAAACCTTGCCCGGGGTCACCACCTGAGACATACACAGCCAAAGTACTTGCGCTCCGTGCGTAATTTACTTTCACAGGCGTTTTGGGAAGAAGATTGCCGTCACCATCAAAAATTTGGAAGGTTGTTTTGGTGGTAACATACAGTTTGATCCAATATAGCCCTGTAGCTGTCGACGAATTTGTAGTCGCCCATGGCGGGAGATACATATAACCATCTGATCTGAGAATCTCCGTTTCAGGATACAGAGCTCCGTCATATATCCATCGAGGTTCAGGATTACCTTTCTCACCAACTTCCAGTCGCGCATGCTTCTGGTTTGGGATGTAATAGGGAAGTTCCGAACTCATTTGGGTTTTGAACCAAGACAAGTTGGGGACACCTAGAACACCGTTTATGTTGGTTGGGACTACACTTATATGTGAAGTGAAGAACACTGCTCGACTCCAGCTGGCATTTGTTACTAAGGCAGTTGAAATGACTACATCGAGGCCCCTCTCAACTTTCAAAGCCTTGTTCGTAGTGTTCAAAAGGCTGATAAGTTGATCGGATATTACGCTGGCTATCAAACCTTGATCAAGTTGTGTCTTATTCGTAAAAGGTTTGAGGATATAAGCAGTATTCGCATAGAAGTTGGTCAACTTATCATCTGTGTTATAGGCAGCAATGAAAAAATAGACCTGATCTACATGCGAAACTGCATTACTCTCCACAACCTGCAAGGTTCCGATGGAGAACGGAAACGAGCTGACTTGTCCTCCTGCTTTCACGGCAAAGAGGGCAACGAAAGCGACCAGTAAGATCGCTATGAGATGACGAGTCGTTTTCATACGACCCTCCTTTCATTGTTGTGCCAAGTGAGTTATCACAAGGCGGGTTAACACCAAATTGAGAATCGGCTTTGCATTCGTCTTGTCAACGAGCGAGAGCCTGTCTAGTTAATATGTATAGCATATCTAAATGGAAAAGTAAAGGGTAGCAATTAGAGTGCTAATTCACTTGTACCTGAGTTCAATATTTAATTACGATACTTTTCTATATTTCCATTCACACCCTCGTTATGGCACAATAGTGTGGTATGTCGCGTCTGAAACAAATTGATTGGTGGTTATTCTTCGCAACCGTGCCGATACTCTCGGCGGGACTAATAACGATGCATTCTTTCACAGGGGATAGTTCTTTTGCGATACATCAAGTTGTTTGGATTATTGCTTCGATCGCGGCCTTTTTCGGACTTAGCATGATCGATGTGAGGTTTTTACGATCAACATGGATATCGGTAGTATTATTTGTTGTAACTGTATCATTACTCGCACTGCTAGCTATTCTCGGTGAAGCGACTCGTGGTTCTGTGAATTGGTTTTCATTCGGTTTCTTCTCATTCCAGCCATCCGATTTCGCGAAACTCGCACTCATCATCATTCTTGCGAAATATTTTTCTAGAAGGCATATAGAGATTGCCAATGTAAAACATATATTAGTATCAGGTTTCTATGCCTTTGTATTCTTCATCTTGGTTCTCGCCAATCCAGATCTCGGTTCAGCTATGATGATATTCTTGATTTGGCTCGGCATGGTCATGGTCTCCGGTATTTCGAAAAGGCATTTGTTCGGCATGTTCGGGATCGCTCTGATCGCGCTAGCACTTCTCTGGAATTTCGGCTTCAAAGAATACCAGAAGGATCGTATACGCAATTTCATATATCCACTTTCTGATATTCACGGTGCTGGTTATAACGCATATCAGTCTACAGTTGCTATAGGTTCAGGTGGTTTGCTCGGGAAAGGTGTTGGTTATGGTACCCAGTCGCGTCTGAAATTTCTGCCAGAATATCAAACAGATTTTATTTTCGCGGCCTTTGCGGAAGAATGGGGTTTCATCGGTATTCTCATCCTTCTTTCACTCTATGGAATTATTGTTTGGCGAATTATCATAAATTCAACGCGTGGAGCGAGTAATTTTGAAATCCTTTTTGGCGTTGGCGTGGCGGTTTTCTTTGTCGTGCATATCGCCATAAATATTGGGATGAATTTGAATCTTCTGCCTGTTACCGGCACGCCGCTGCCATTCATGAGTTACGGCGGCACCCATATTCTCACGGAATTTACGCTTCTTGGCATACTTATGGCGATGCGCAAGAATGCCAGGCTGTCGCACAGGTCGGAGATGGCGAATGAGTTTATCGGACCGCAGTAGTACATAATCAACAATTCTCGTCAACCAACAAATTCATTGATTATTTGGTCAATTATTTTTCTCGTACAATGACTCAACCTCCGCGAGCATCTTTTCCAAAGAAAATTTTCGCGTAACAATTTCGCGCAAGGCGGCACCGTATTGTTTTCGCATGGCGGAATGTTCAATCATAAATGAAAGGGCATGCGCGAGTTCGCGGCTGTTTTTCGGCTGTACCAAGACGCCGGATCGCATATCTTCAACTATTTCCGGGATACCTCCAACTGTCGTGGCGACAACCGGTAAGGAAGCCGAACCAGCTTCAAGAATCGTATAAGGTAAACCTTCCTTAAGCGAAGATAAAACAAAAATATTGAAAGCTTTTAAATATTCGGAGGCATTGTCAACGTAACCCGCCAATAATACGGAACTTTCCAACCTCTTTTCTTTGATCAACAAATGAAGTGTGGCAAGATCGTCACCGCCTCCAATAATCACGCAGATCGTGTCCGGATGATCTTTTGATACTTGTTCCATGGCATTTATGAGATATGTCAACCCTTTATTTGGATGCAATTCAGCGATAGTGCCGATTACTATTTTCTTACTTATCTCAATTAGATTCATATCGATGAGTTTACCAATCATTTGTTTCGCGCCGTCAATAGACATGAAAGTCGGTGGTTTTATCCCAAGAGGTATTAGAACGATCTTATCTTTGACTCCCGGAAAACGTGAAGCTTGTAAGTATTCTCTTTCGGACAAAAGAACGGTTTTATGCGCGAGAATCATCGTAAGCCAAGAAAAGAACGCGATCATTATTTTCTGATTTATCGGTCTATCTTCATTGAATGACCAGCCGTGCACAGTAACAATAACAGATTTAACTTTAAGCAAACATCCGGCCAAAGCTCCCAATCCTGCGGCCTTGGGACTATGCAGGTGTAAAATATCTGGTCTTTCTCTTTTTATGAGTTTATATATTTCCTTGAATGAATCCGCGTCCTTCTTCGTTGAAATATCTCTTTCAAGATTCGTGACTAAATATGTCTTCACGCCAATATCTTCCAATTTTTTTTGTAATATGCCTTCACCGCCAAGCGCCACAGTCACAGAGTGGCCTTTTCCTTTCATATTTTCCGCCAAATCGAAGACATGTCTTTGCGCGCCGCCCCAGTTCGACTTTGTAATCAAATACAGTATTTTCATTAACATAACAATAACAAATGTTGAACGATTTGCCAAATTATGGTATTGTCTTATCCATGAAAATAGCCAATTCCAAGGCCACAATTATACTTATTTTGGGCGACATAATCGCTTATCTCTTTTCGCTTATTCTGACTCTTACGATTCGATATAGCTTAATACCTTCAAGAGCGCTACTTATTGATCATTTACCTTCCTTTTCGATCCTTTTCGCCTTATTCCTTTTGGTGAATTTCAGTTCAGGACTTTATAACAAGCAGTCATCTTTTGTTCGAAATCACATTCAAGGACTTCTGCTCAAAGCGCAGATCATAAATGTATTTTTTGGCATAGCATTTTTCTATCTCGTTCCCGCGGTAATTACACCTAGGGCGAATCTTGCCATATATTTCATCGTTTCAACAATACTCCTTTGGCTTTGGAGAGTCGTGATGTTTCCGGTATTCAACTTTGCCCGAAGTCAGCCAGCAATCTTGGTCGGTACGGGCGATGATATACAAGATATCCATGGGGAAATAAACAGCGGGACTAATTACGGCATCTTGTTCAAAGAAAAAATATCTCCTGAAATATCGATTGACGCGACCGTTAAAGCGATCGCGGATGCCGTAAAAAGGAATCAAGCTTCTGTTATCGTCGCGGATTTGCACAATCCGACGATTGAAAAGGCCATACCGTTTATGTATTCTCTTATATTTTCTGGCGTACAAATAATCGATGCTGGACGGCTTTATGAAAGTATTTTTGACCGTATTCCGTTGTCGATGATTAAAGAAAGATGGTTAGTCCTGAACACGAGCTCGGCAATTGGAACGAGGCTGGTATATGATTCTTTGAAAAGGTTGATGGATATTATTGTCGCTGGCATTGTCGGGGCTATTTCGCTTGTGTTTTATCCATTTATATATTTAGCGATTAAAATTGATGACGGTGGTCCGATTTTCATTTCTCAAGAGAGGATCGGCAAGAATGGTAAACTTATTCGAATCACGAAGTTTCGCAGTATGACCGCGAATGATTGTGGATCTTACAAAAATGATCACGGCAGAACCGATCTTACCGTAACGCGTGTGGGAAAATTCATTCGACTTACAAGGATTGATGAATTACCGCAGTTATGGAGTGTGATACGGGGAGATCAATCTCTTATTGGTCCGCGCCCTGAATTACCGGCGCTCGTTACCGTGTATCAAAAAGAAATTCAATATTATGATACTCGTCACCTTATCAAACCGGGACTTTCCGGTTGGGCGCAAATATATCATCGCGCGCATCCGCATCATACGGTCGCGGTCGATGATACTCGTGACAAACTTTCTTACGATTTATATTACGTGAAAAATCGCTCATTAACTCTTGATATTAGGATCGCACTACAAACCATTAAATCCATTTTATCAAGACAGGGAGTATGAATATTTTTGGTTAGACGAAGTTCAACTTCGGCATCATGTCGGGATACATGGCTGAACCTTAGATCAAGTTCGCGATATAATTGAGAGAAATATATGAATAAACGAAAGACAAAAGTGATCGTTACGGGAGGAGCCGGCTTTATCGGCAGCAATCTTGTCGATGCTCTAGTAAAAGAAGGCTACGAAGTTCACGTTATTGACAATTTAGTGGCCGGGAAACGGGAAAATATAAATAACAAGGCGAAACTTCATGTTATTGATATACGAAACAGCGAAAAACTCATCCCTATTTTCAAAAACGCAAAATATGTATTTCATCTAGCCGCGTTACCCCGCGTTCAATATTCTATTGGACATCCGGTAGAGACAAATGACGTGAACGTAACCGGCACGATTTGTGTTCTCGAAGCTGCCAGAAAAGCAAAAGTAGAAAGATTCGTGTATTCGGCGTCCAGTTCCGCGTATGGTGATCAACCGATTACGCCTCTTTGTGAAGAGATGACGCCCGCCCCGAAAAGCCCATACGGTTTGCAAAAATATATTGGGGAACTATATTGTCGCATCTGGTCAGAAATATACGGTCTCAAAACCGTGTCTCTTCGATATTTCAATGTTTACGGTCTACGTCAAAGCGAGAAGGGCGCGTATGCTCTGGTAATAGCGAAATTTTTCAAACAAAAAAGGCAAAACAAACCGATGACGATTACGGGAGATGGAAAACAGACTAGGGATTTCACGAATGTTCGCGATGTGGTACGGGCTAATATTTTGGCGGCAAGGAGCAGAAAAGTGGGAAACGGGGAAATCATAAATATTGGAGGAGGCAGGAATATTTCCATGAATAAAATCGCTGAAATAATCGGTGGTTCCGTGGCTTATATTCCCGCGCGACTTGAACCGCACGACACTTTGGCGGATATAACGCGCGCCGGGAAATTTCTCGATTGGAAACCGACGATAAATATTGAACAAGGAATTCGGGAGCTGATGAAAATGGAGAACAGTTAAAAAAAAGGCGAAATATTTGAAGTGACGCGTAAGCATTTTATATTCCATTTTCAACATGAAATACGATGTTGAACCACCAGGTAGGTTGCTTTCCTCTAAAAAATCCGTACAATACCTTTCATGTTTAAACATCGCGCCAAGGCCGTTTATCTCTTAATTATCGCAATAATTATCGGCTATTTCAGTTATGCCACGCAATTTTCGGACAATTGGCTGGGTTATCATCCATTTCGTCTCGGTCTCGATCTTTCCGGCGGTTCACATCTCGTTTACAGAGCTGATATTTCCAAACTCGCCCCGGGCGATATCAGCGCCTCTATGAACTCTCTCAGAGATGTTGTTGAGCGTCGCGTGAATGTATTTGGCGTCAGTGAACCGATCGTGCAGACGCAAGAAAATGCGGCTTTAAGCGATAAGGAAAACGCCTATCGATTGATCGTTGAATTACCCGGAGTTACGGACGTGCAGGAAGCCTCAAGAAGTATCGGCGCGACGCCAGATTTGGAATTCAGGGTTGTTACCACGAAAAAGATGGAAGATTTCCAAGCGGCAAACACACAAGAGAGTTTTGGCACGACCACCGCGGAACAAACTTTTGCTTATTTGGCATTGTTCGAAACAACCGGTTTGACGGGTCGTATGGTCGCGCGCGCCAATCTTCAATTCAATCCGACAACAAATCAGCCGGCAGTCGGTTTGAATTTTACCAATGAAGGCCGCGATTTGTTCGCGAAAATTACAAAGGAACATATCGGCGATTATGTTGGCATTTTCTTGGATGGTCAACCGATATCTGTTCCTGTTGTTCGCGAAGCAATCATTGATGGCAAAGCTGAGATCAGTGGTAGCTTCACCACGGACGAAGCCAGTAAACTTGTTCGTGATTTGAATTATGGCGCCCTACCCGTACCTCTCACTCTCATTTCCACGCAGACTATCGGCCCATCTCTCGGCGCGGCGGCTGTGGATGGCGGTATTCGTGCCGGTATTATCGCTCTTATTCTCATAAGCGTATTTCTTGTTGTTTGGTATCGTCTGCCTGGACTCGTGGCCGTTGTCGCCCTTGGCATTTACACCGCGGTTATGCTTGCTCTCTTCAAACTCATTCCAGTTACTCTGACTGCCGCGGGCATTGCCGGTTTCATCATCACTATAGGCATGGCAGTCGACGCGAATATTCTCATTTTTGAAAGAATGAAAGAAGAACTTCGCCGCGGTCGCGGTATTTGGGATGCCATGCATGAAGGCTTCGCTCGCGCCTGGACATCTATTCGTGATTCTAATATTTCCAGCATTATTACGGGCACAATCCTTTATTATTTCGGTAGTTCATCCATTGTAACCGGTTTTGCCCTAGTCTTCATTATTGGAGTTTTAGTCAGTATGTTTACGGCAATCACCGTGTCACGATTGTTCCTGTACGCGGTGGCGCCGCAAAAACAGACGAAATTATCGTTGTTTCTTGTAAGTAACGGCTTTACGCGGAATAGAATTACGAATTAAGAATTGCGAATCAAACAATAAAGCTTCATATTTCGCGATGTTATCAATAATTCTTAATTCATAATTCAACAACACCATGTGGGTAATAAATAATCGAAAAATCTTTTATACTTTCTCAATCATTCTCGTGACCGCCTCGTTGGCGTCGCTACTTGTTTGGGGTCTAAAACCCGGTGTGGACTTTTCTGGCGGAACATTGATCGAAGTTGCGTATCCCTCAGGAATTCCAGATCAGTCACGGATTATTGAAACACTCTCAAATATTGATTCAGCGGTTTCAGTCAGACGAAGCGGCGATGACGGATATATAGTCAGAATGAAAGCGATAAATGAAGATACTCACGCGCTTGTGATGGAAGCTCTTTCTTTGGGTGGTGCCGCGCAACCAGTCGAGAAAACTTTCGACTCAATCGGTCCGATTCTCGGTGCCGAAACATTACGCAAATCGTATATTTCAATCGTTCTGGTTATTCTTGGAATAGTACTCTATATCACATTCGCGTTCAGGAAAGTTTCGCAACCGGTTTCTTCCTGGAAATACGGCTTGGTCGCGATTGTCGCGCTTATTCACGATGTTATTATTCCAACTGGACTCTTTTCTATTCTCGGCCATTTCGCCGGCTATGAAGTAAATACGTTATTTATCACCGCGCTTCTGGTTATTCTCGGCTTTTCCGTTCACGACACTATTGTTGTATTCGATCGTGTTCGTGAGAACTTGAAGAATGCCGGTGGAAGAAAACCGTTCAAGGATGTCGTAGGAGAAAGTATCAGTCAAACTTTCACGCGTTCAATCAATACTTCCATGACCACGCTTATCGCCCTGATAGTCTTGTATTTTGTCGGTGGCGCAACCACACAGCATTTTTCTCTAGCTCTTATCGTCGGTATTGCCGCTGGTACATATTCTTCTATTTTCGTTGGTTCGGCATTACTAGTGACGGTTGAAGAATTACAAAAAAGAAAATAAGACATCAATTCAAAAACGTTGTTATCAAGGCTATAATCCCCTTGACTTTATTCCTGGGCCAAGTAATATGATATCCACGCTGTGAACGGCACAGTGGTACTTTGAAAATCTCATAGAGAACGTTCCTACAAAGTGTTCCAACTCTGTAGGATATAGTAGTGTCCTTCTTCGCTCCTATCGGAGCTTCGGAAGGACAGTGCAAGTTAAAAGTTATATTCAAACAATAATTCAAAACATAGAAAAGAGCTGTGTCGGATTTTTAATATAAATCGAAACATAAAATTGAAGTTCCCTCGGCAAAAGCTTTGGGATGAATTCTAAACGGAATTCAGCTTTCTATTTTGTTCCGTTCGTTTATAGTTAAGAGTTTGATCCTAGCTCAGGATGAACGCTGGCGACGTGGATAAGGCATGCAAGTCAAGGGGGCCTCGCAAGAGGCAACCGGCAGACGAGGTAGTAATAATCAAGTACTTACCGTGGAGTCGGGCATAGCTC
The DNA here is from genome assembly GCA_964542675.1 of uncultured Candidatus Saccharibacteria bacterium. GTDB lineage: Bacteria > Patescibacteriota > Minisyncoccia > Phycocordibacterales > PALSA-1337 > C7867-002. The sequence continues at coordinate 27,504 of CAZIUH010000001.1, forward strand.
GTCGAAAGACGGGGTAATTCCCGATAGTCCCTGAAACCGCAAGGCCGAAGGGTAAAGAATTTTGCTCCATGAGTGGCTTGATCGGTATCAGGTAGTTGGTAGGGTAATGGCCTACCAAGCCTATGACGCCTAGGGGAGCTGAGAGGCTGACCCCCACCGAGGGCACTGAGACACGGGCCCTACACCTACGGGTGGCTGCAGTCGAGAATCTTCCGCAATGGGCGAAAGCCTGACGGAGCGACGTCGCGTGGAGGAGGAAGTACTTCGGTACGTAAACTCCTTTTGCCAGGGAAAAAGTCTATTGATTGTACCTGGAGAATAAGAGGTTGCTAAACTCGTGAACTGTCTGGTTTAAGCACCAGACAAATCCTAAATTAGCATTAATAATTTGTAAATACCGTGCGCGACTAGGAACTGTAAAGCTCCTAGAAAATTCGGCTTATATGCTGGGACTCTAATAAGGGCTGCGATTCGATGAATGTCGGATTCCTTTATAGATAATCAGCAGGGAAGTCGATATAATTGAGTGATGCAATTGTCACAGAAACAGAAAGAAATAATTGTTGGGACATTGTTAGGTGATGGAAATCTGGAGTTTGATGGCCATAAAGCCAGTAGACTGCAGATAAAACAATGCGAATTCAAGAAAGAATACGTATTTTGGATTTACCACGAATTGAAAGATTTGGTAAAGACACCACCTCAACAGAGAAAAGATAATAAGCAATGGTATTTCGCGACGAGATCTATTGCTGAACTAGAGTCTTTTAGAAATATTTTCTATAAAGACCGAAGAAAAATAGTGCCAACAAATATTGAAAAATTACTAATTTTACCGTTAAGTCTTGCTATTTGGTTTATGGATGATGGCACTTTGGATTATCGAGTCAAATCACATTACTCGTATAATCTAAGTACAGATTCATTTATGTTAAACGAGGTAAGACTCCTGATAGGGATTCTGGATCGTAGGTTTGGAATAAAATCATCGATTCAAACACCTTCTTCAAGGGGTAAGAAATATGTAAAATTGTATATTGGTAAAGATGGTCGAGATAAGTTTCTCGAAATTATCAAACCACATATACTTTCTTGTTTTAATTACAAATTGCCACCTGTTATATTTGACCCCTCAGAGACTGATCTTGAGAAAGTGTAAGAAAATTATACTTTCAAAATAGTGAGATAAAGAATTGAATTAGATTTTTTATCAGACGCCGAACCCCTTCAGATATTAATATATTTAAAGGGTGATGATATAGTCCGATCCTCACAGTGATGTGAGTCAAATCAAAAAGGCCAGCAGCAGCGGTAATACGAGTGCCTCGAGCGTTATCCGGAATTATTGGGCGTAAAGGGTGTGTAGGTGGCTCTGGTTAGTCTCCCGTAAAATTCCTCGGCTCAACCGAGGGCGCGCGGGAGAAACGACAGGGCTCGAGTATGGAAAAGGTCTCTGGAACTCATGGTGTAGCGGTGAAATGCGTTGATATCATGGGGAACACCAAAAGCGAAGGCAGGAGACTGGTCCATTACTGACACTGAAACACGAAAGCGTGGGTAGCGAATGGGATTAGATAAATCCCGCCCCTGCTACATGAAAAAGGGGCGAAGGGTGTCCCTCATTCTAGCGATAGAATGACGAGCATTCAGCTGTATCGGTGAAACTCCTTACAATTATGAGATTTACTGGTCTCGTAAGGACAACCCCGAGGGAAGTTATTCAACAATTTTTTGTTGAATAATCCCGTAGAGACTATGAAGCATAGTGTGATAGAAGGAGTTAATTATGAAAAATCACGTTAACACCTTTGTCTAAAAAAATTGAATCAATCATTCTTGGTTCATTGCTCGGAGATGGTTCGTTAATCATTTCTGATAAGTATCAAAATGCTAGATTTTCATTCAGACATTCATATGTCCAAAAGGAATATTTCCAATGGAAGGCGGATGAGTTGAAGGAAATCACAAGCAATCGATCGCAATGGATTCAAGGGACTGAAAGTAAGTCCGATGGGTTGGGAACGATTAAATATCGGTTTCAGAGTGCGGCATTGCCGTCTTTGACTGAATTATATCGTCTGACTCATAAGGGTACATCAGGTCCAAAGGCAAGAGTTAGACGGGCATGGCTGAATAAGCTTACCCCGTTATCGCTTGCAGTATGGTGGCTTGATGATGGATCGTTAGTTTCTGATTCTCGCCAAGGAGTTTTATGTACAGATAGTTTTTCTTTACAAGAAGTAGAAATACTTCAAAAGTATTTAGAAAATATCTGGAATATAAAAACTGCTTTAGGGAAAGTCAGGAAGACCGAACACTATCGGTTGTGGATACGAAGTACTGAAGAACTCAAGAAATTCTTGAGCATTATTATTCCTCATATTTTCATTGAAAATATGTTGTATAAAATCCTTCTTGTATACAAAGATCCTATGCTTCAACAACGCTGGATATCTGAAGTAGTAAACTTAGGAAGTTTTTCTGAAGAAATTGTTTTACAACAATTACAAAAGAAGAAATCTAAGATGAAAAATTTCAGGTAAAGATATAGTCCGGACTTCGTGGTAACACGAAGAGTGGTATAGAAATATAATCACCAATTACCCTAAAAAGTAATATGTAACAACAATCAACCCCAGTAGTCCACGCCCTAAACGATGATCTCTCGATTTGAGGAGTATCGACCCTCCTCGAGTCCAAGCTAACGCGTTAAGAGATCCGCCTGGGTAGTACGACCGCAAGGTTGAAACTCAAAGGAATAGACGGGGACTTGCACAAGCGGTGGAACATGTGGTTCAATTCGACGATAAACGAAGAACCTTACCAGGCTTAGACATCCAGACGAAGACATTAGGAAACTAATGTCGCCGAAAGGCGGCTGGACAGGTGCTGCATGGCTGTCGTCAGTTCGTGGCTTGAGCTGTTCCCTTCAGTGGGGTAACGAACGCAACCCCTGTTGTCTGTTACAAGTATCAGACGAGACCGCCCAGCCCGTAGAATGTAAAGGACGAAGTAATTAGCGGAGAAAAGATCTTGCGCAGGCGCGAAGGCGCCGAGCAAAAGGAAAAATTCCAGCAGGAATTTATTCCGGTCTTTTCGGAGCTAGTTACTTCGGCCGTTATGTTTTGCGGGCTGGGAGGAAGGTGGGGATGACGCCAAGTCAGCATGGCCCTTTGACGGCCTGGGCTACACACGTGTTACAATCGCGACTACAACGGGACGCAATATCGCAAGATGGAGCAAACCCTTACAAAGTCGCGCCAGTTCGGATTGAGGTCTGCAACTCGACCTCATGAAGCCGGAATCGCTAGTAATCGCGGGTCAGCTATACCGCGGTGAATACGTTCTCAAGTCTTGTACTCGGGTCGCTATGCGATCGAGTACGCTAGTTGGAAAATCCAACCGAGGCAATCAACAGTGTCTTGAAGCGAAATCACAGTCTACTGTCCGCGAGGACTATAGATGAAGGGAGAAAGTAGCATTTCTTAGCTTGAATGTCAGTTATGGCATATACCATAGGTCATCCTGCGAGTACATGGAGAAACCTACTGTCGAAAAAATGTGGTATATGTATCGTGACATCGAGATGAGAAAAAACAGTGTATTCGGTTACCGTAGGAGATCTTGTATTTTACTCGTTGTGTTGTACACACCGAGAAATTGTGTTAGTAATGATACAATTATGATATGCAAGAAGTCAGCAGAGTTCGTAGTACCAAAAGGAAAGATGCTCGGTTTAACCCCAAGCTACAACTTCCGATTGGGAAGGAACAAATTCAAAGGAAAAAGTTAGATCCTCAATATATCGCAGGATTTATTGATGGAGAAGGATCTTTTTCGATCAGTATTGGAAAACACAAGACACTGCGCCGTGGTTTCGAAGTCCGTCCGGAATTTGAAATAGAATTACGGAAGGATGATCAAGAAATCTTAGAGCGTTTGCTTGTTACTATCGGAATCGGAAGAATTTATGATTGCTCGTACGAGCGATATGGATGGTATCCACATGCAAAGTACAAAATTACCAGCATATGGGACTTGAAAGAATATTTATTTCCGTTTCTCGATAAAAATCCATTGCAAGCGAAAAAGAAAAAATCCTACCTACTTTTCAAACGAATTGTTCTCATGGTTTGCGCCAAAGAACATTTGTCTCTGGAGGGATTTAACAGGATTGTAAAGCTTCGCGATGAGCTTAGGGCTCTAGGGAAGAAAGCTAAAACTTATCATGGCACGGTAAGTGAATTCGATAAAAAAATCGAATAAGCAACCTTTGAAAAACGCGAGGGTGCGGGAAAACCGCTTGCCCCGTGTTGAAGAGAATTATAATGGTAACATTATAAAACATCAAATACCGCCCGTCAACCCAAGGGAGTCGGAGGTGCCCGAAGTCTCGCTTTACGCGGGCCTACGGCAAATTCGATGACAGGGGGTAAGTCGTAACAAGGCACGGGTAGCGGAAGCTGCTCGTGGAATATTTCAAGTGAAAATCGTTCTCTCGGATTTCGATCCAAGAGAACTTATGTCGATGTTAATAATCAGAAACTAGTTTACTAGTGGCTGATTACAAAATAGGTGTATCGCTCTTCGACCGTAAACGAGAGCGCTTAGTTCCCGAAGATAGGGGACACACATGGGCAATTACAATTGGATTGCTCATGGACGAACGGAACAAAATAGAGAGCAAAAACTATAAAATATGCATAGCAAACACCGCGAAATAGAGCGGTTTTTTGCGTGCTTGACTGACTTTAGATATAAAACCTGAGAGATAATATCGATAGGATCATGGTCTGTGGAAAAGGTTGTATTGTATTCGAAAACATAAAGATGTATCATGAATAATAATATAATATATATAAAAAATATGCGTTTCTTATTTTCCATTTTTTTGGTAACAATGATATCAATTTTCAATATCGCTTGTGCCGGTTCATTGACTCCAATAGCTTCACCGGCTGCCTTGGGTTACACTGCCGCCGACCTTTTCAACAGATTAAGCGCAAATACAACGGCAGTCGCGGGCGATCACAGTTTTACTCCAACGACGACTCCGCAATCAACTTTTCAAACCTTGAGCGATATCTACACCGCTATCCCCACGATTTATCCGACCGACTTTCTGGCTAGCTCAACCTATCTCGGCATAACCGGTACTATCGCTGTCAAAACCGGTGATAACGCGATTACAACTAGCGCGACTTCAACGAATAAACTTCTTCTTACTGTTCCCGGCGGCTTCTATGACGGCACAGTCACGGTTTCCACGACAAGTACGGCATTCACGGCCGCCAATATAAAAATTGGCGCGTATCTTTTCGGCATCGTCGGTTCTCTCCTTGAAGCCTTGGGCGACGCCAGCGCCGGTGACGTACTTTCGGGAAAAACATTTAGCAATAGTACGGCTTCGAATATAACAGGCACCATTCCTGTAAAAACCGGTGATGACACTGCCTCGTCCACCGCTACAAGCACGCAAAAGATTTTGCTGGCCCCAGCCCCGGGTTACTATGACGGCGTGGCCACGGTCTCCACTACCAGCGTTGGTTTTGACCCGACCAATATCAAAAACGGCACATATCTTCTAGGCATGACAGGAACATATTCCGGCTATCCCGGTTCGGGTTGGACGGCGAACGCCGGCACGGTCGGTGTTGATCCGGGTACGACTCCCTTGAATCAGACGACTTGTGACGCACAAACGACCGCCAACTGGGCTTGGTTTGCTGATATGAATAACGATGGCGATACGACGGATGCCGAAGACGGCGTTTGCGTGCAAACAAAAGCCAATCAATCGGCTCTGCCGAATGTGACCTGGAATGGCGCGATTTTGATAGGCGCGGCACGTGCGTCAACCACGGCCAGCGGTGGAACATACAATACTATCACGACAGCCACCACTCTGACGGCCAATATTTATGCCAGCACAACCGTGAGATTTGCTTCGGCTACGAATTCCTGTTTCGGAATAGGGAGAAGTAATACGACGGGTTCAATAACGATTTACGGACAATGGCTTAAGGATGATTATAGCGACTGTCCCGCGGTCCCGGCGAATGGAGATACATTCCAAATATATCAAGACGGCAAATACGATAATTCATGGATAGGAGATTATACTTGCGCGGGCAATTTTCCGGGGGGCACGGTTGTGGCCGGAAGTAATCCATCCTCCGACGATACCGGCGCTCTGGCAAGCGCGGACTGTTTTGACGGCAAGAGAGATCTTCTGCCGAATGAAACCGATAGGGCCGTTATGGGTGGTACGATTACGGCCATTGTGAATGATGCTGTAACGGGCACAAGCACCATTACCGATAGCAATTTGACGGGCAGTTTTGATGATAACGCGTATGTTGGTCAAAAATTACTGATTACAGCCGGTACGGGCGCGGGTTCGTGGGGAATAATTGAAAGGAATACAAGCATCTCCAGTTCAACAAATGTGACGGCGTGGAGCGCTACGACGCCTGAAGTCGGTTCAAGTTACCAGATTATTTATATTATTCCTAGAGGTTATCTGTATGGATCGTTCGATGCCAAACAAAACAACGGTCCTCTGACTACTGAAGCGTTGAAATCATGGAAGGGTACTAGATTACCGACATCCATGGATTGGTTCGGTTATTGCGGCAAAAGCAGTGCCACAACAGCCGCTGGCAATGGCGCGTATGTGGTCAATTCAGCTGATCCTTATTCATTAAGCAAAACTTATGGCAACTATGGCGGCCAGTTGGGTCGAACAAATCAGCTTTTGAACTTGGCAAACTCTGGTAATTATGAGTGGCTTTCCGAGCCGAGCAACATCTATAATGCGAGGGTAGCCGGTATTTACGCTTGCTCGTACATCAATCACTATAGTGTCAACAATAGTTACCGTTTCCGAGCCGTGTTTCGCCCCTAGTCGTCTTGTGTGATTTGATTATTTTGTTATTCTGCGATTCGGGAGGTGATTAGTTGACTTGATTTTTTTGTTTAGTCATGTAATATATAAATATGAAACATATTATTCAGTTTCAAATTTCTAGAGGAGATACACAGTATATTGCTCAAGGTATTGAGCTTGCTATTGTAACTCAAGCCAAGACCTTGGATGAGTTGGCTAAGAATATTCTCGAAGCTACCGCTTTGCATCTCGAGGATGAAAATCCTGCAGATTTTGGGTTATTCCCCTCACCTTCAGTTTTTGTAAATTTCGAATTACCACAAGTCCAATATGCTTAGATTGAAAGTCCTTAGTGGTTCCGATATAGTCAAAATTTTAGAATGTTTTAGTTTTTTTGTGGTTAAACAACGGGGTAGTCATATCAAGTTGAAAAGATTACTTGGTGATGGGACAAAACAGGTTCTAACGGTCCCCAATCATAGAGAAATTGATAGGGGAACATTGAATGGGATTATTCAGCAATCCTCTCAATACATTCCTGAAACTGAATTACGAAAACATTTTTACAATTAATTTTTTGGGATATGTCAGGAGACTTCGCCTCCCGAAAGATGCTGTATTCAACTATATGGCTCGATACGATCATTTACCCATCTTCAAAAGTGTTTATGCGCTTTGTTTGTTGGCATACAAACTGACACACAATTTTGGTAAAGATTACAGATACACCCTTGCCGAGAGGATGAAGGAAATCGCTCACGATATGCTGGATCTATTGATTGAGACCAATTCCGCAATTAATTCAGAGAAGGCAAAATTGCTGGATTCACTTTCTCTGAAGATGGAAAAATACAAAATGTATACGCGCATATCATGCGATCTTAAACTCATTTCTCCTGAATCATTAGGGAAAGTGACTGAAACGCTGGAAGAGATAGAGAAACAGACAACTGGATGGAAAAAATGGGCGCAAAACACATAGGTCAAACTTATGTAGTATGCTATTATATATTAGCCAGAGTCCTCGTTTGCTACGGCGGCGGGGAGCGTGCAAAGAGATGACAGCTTTCATCGCCGGATATAACAGGAGGTGTCACCTCCCGAGAAAATATTCGGAATATATGAGAAATAGGTGTCCTCGTCTTCGGGCGAACCCGCTTATGGACTATTCTTAGAATGAAAGCAATATTTTGGGAGTGGCTTTCCGAGCCGAACAACAACAATAATGCGAGGATAGCCGGTAATAACGCTTGCTCGAACATCAATAACAATAATGTCAACAATAGTTACCGTTTCCGAGCCGTGTTTCGCCCCTAGTCGTCTCACAAAATGGTGTTATTTCTTTTCCGGGAATACGCCATTTTTGATTATAAAATGATTTCTGGTAAGTTTCGATAGTTCTAGATATTTCTTAAGTTCGTCAAAATGTTTTTCATATAACTTTTCTTTCAACTTGCCACAATTTGCATGCTTGAAGTGCCCCCAATATGAATTTATGACGGCTTGGGCGTTCCTGACTACCTGTTCTATTTCCTCGTTCCGGGAGGTGACACCTCCTTGAATTTTAGAAAGTTGCTTGTTGAAATACGCTAACTTTTTTCTGACATTTCCCACAACTCTTTTTCTGGAAAGTGAATACTCCGGGTGAATAACATATCCGAGAAAATCTATGCCAGTATCGGCTCTCTGTAAAATCGTTTTCTTCGGATGAAGCTCGATTTTCAATTTCTCATGCAGGAATAAATTGATTTGTTTTGCAAGCATACACAGATGATTTTGATTGCGATCAATGATCAGGACATCATCCATATAACGAAAATAATGACGGCATTTCAATATTCGCTTTGCGTATTGATCGAGTTCATTCAAGTAAACATTAGCGAAGAATTGAGAGGTGTAATTTCCTATGGGCAAGCCTTTGCCGTTGGGCACTTTGAACAGAGATTTATGCGCGGGTATATCGTGAAGAAGTCTTTCGTTTCCCCTAATTACATAATTACTTTTCGGATCGTGGAATATGATGAGTTTCATCAAATACACAAGGTCCGGGTGTTTGATCTTTTTTGAGAGAATAGCGAAAAGTATATCCTTATCAATACTAGTGAAAAAGCCGCGAATATCGACATGTAGATATAACATTCCAGGAGGTGTCACCTCCCGTTTAATCTTCCTAACGGCTTTATGCGCTCCTTTCTCCGTTCTGCAGGCATATGAATCATATATGAAGACTTTCTCCCATCTAGCTTCAATTTGTGATACAAACAAATGATGGATAATCCTATCTCTGAAATCAGCCGCCCAGACTTCGCGCAATTTCGGATCGGTGATGGGAAAACAAGTGAATTGTCCAACTTTATAGGTGCGATTCGCGAGATCCCTCGTCATAACAAGCAAATTTCTTTCCAGATGTTCCGTAAATTCCGAAGCGGATTGCGCGTTCACTTTGCCTTCTAGACACGATTTATAAGCGTTATGGAGATTCTTAAAAGTAAATATTCCGCATCCGTGTGTGTGTGTGTGTGTGTGTGTGTGTGGAACAAACTTCATTGGGATTTGGAATATGACTAAGTTCATATAACTAGTATAGTTATGCACATTTACAATCTAGATAACGATCCAATATCAGTGTAACATATACAGCATGTGTTTCTCCGCTATTCGGTTTGGAAGATGTTGGAGACCAAACATGATTGCCTTGACATCAAAAGCAATGATGGTTTTTTTGTGTCTCATTATTTCAATATTCGTACGCGTGAATCCGTCATACGCTTCAGAAACCGACGGCGTAATAGACACGACCAGTCACTATGCTTATATGGAAATTGGTAGCTGGCTCGATTTCGGCAGAACCCAAGGTAATGTCCATGTTACGGATTCGGCGCTCTCAGGCTATGCCTGGAGTCCGGAACTCGGCTGGATATCCCTTAATTGCGCCAATAATAATACTTGCGGTGACGTCAATTATAAAGTAACGAACAATTCTGAAGGCGTCCTGTCCGGTTATGCTTACGGCGAAATAACCGGTTGGATTAATTTCGCTCCAATTTATGGCGGCGTCGTTATCGATCAGAATGGAGTATTCACCGGTTATGCTTACGGCGACGAGGTCGGTTGGATTGTTTTCAATTGTCTGACCACATCGTCATGCGCGACTGTGTCATACGCCGTGAAAACGGATTGGCGACCGGAAAGCTCCAGATCATCCGCAGTGTCTAATATCGTTTCAAGTAGTGGTTCTTTCAGGCGCTATATATTGCCGATAATCGAACAAAACGCGAACATTATTGACACTGTCAAAAATATCTTACCTGATTGGCTGAAAAAAGGGTCGGTTACAACGCCATCTTTGCCTTCTGTGGAAAAAAGCGTGACCAAGCAGGCGCCAATAGCTCTCTCGGGGAAATGGCAACTAATACCTTCCACGGCAATTTCAGGATTTGTTTTGGCGCCATTACCGAAAGAAGTGCAAACATTACTTTCAAAGTTTCCCGATCTCAAGAAAACCTTCATTCAAATTGGCATCAATAAAATGAGTGATTTGAACAAATTGAAGAATACGACCTTCTTTCTGCCGGGCATAGCTAAAGAAACCGGAATCGCTGGAGGCGTAAGCGTGCCGCTCTCAACTCTGTCAAATAAGCAAAAATTGAATTTGCCGTCAAATGTAGTTTTTGTGAAAGCGGGAGATTTTCTGGATTACAATATTTCTCTAACTATTTCCGATGATGGGACGCCCGAACAAAAAATTACGACAGTCGTTGGCAAACCGATAGATTTGGCGATCAAAGTAGATAAGCCCGCAAAGAGCATTCGAGGATATTTGACAGTTATGGATCTGGGACGAGAACAAGCCAAACGGTCCGTGCCGGCGAATTCTCAATTGGCCGCGCCTATTATGGCCGTAATGAATCTATCACCGATTTCCCCAGAAAATGTTACCGTGGAACAAAAGATAGTTCTGGACAGTTTCGAATACGCCGATCCTGACAATGATGGCATATACACGGCGCATATAAACGCGCCCTTGGTTCACGGCCAATACGAAATCATCTCAATAGTTGAATACAAAGATTCAGTTTTGGCCAAAAAAGAACTACGATTGACAGCGGTCATAGATCCTGAAGGATACGTTTACGAGGAGAAGGGTAACAAGGAATTGCGCATTCCAGATGCGATCGTAACATTATTATGGCAAAATCCCGATGGCAAAACATTTGAACGTTGGCCGGCAAAGGATTTCCAACAAGCAAATCCCCAGAAAACGGACAAAAGCGGCAGTTATTCATTCCTGGTGCCGGAAGGAGAGTACAAATTGACCGTTTCGGCGCCTGATTATTATAGTTTTGAAAGCTTCGTATTTACCGTTGAGGAAGGTCGAATCGTCCATGAGAATATCGCGCTCAAACCCAAGAGGTGGTGGAGAACATTATTTGGTTTGCATTGACGCGAACAAAGTTGGATTATTTGTGTCATCAATATTGCTTGTGATTAATAAAATTATTAAAATATAAACGAATACCATGAATAAGCGCTTAATACTTATCATTGTTATAGGAATTCTCGCCATAGGGAACGCGTATTTCATTTCACGGAATTATATTCTCTCAAGAAATCTGACGGCGGTCTCGAGTGAAGCTAGTTCATTTGAGACAAATAAGAAGGTATTGAACTTCTCGCAACTCTTCGTCGATTTAGTCTTGAATTCAAAATCCGAAATTGATTTTGACACGCGTCTTCGACTCGAGAATGCCGTGAGAGATATCAAGGATTCGGAAATCCTGAATCAATGGAATAAATTCGTAAATAGTGCCACGGAATCGCAAGCTCAAGAGGAAGTGAAAAGCCTGCTTACTCTACTCATAAAAAAGATTCAATGATTTTGAGACAGGATAAAGATGTTTAAGGGATATTTCTCATGACTATGTTAAATAGCAGAACACCGCGAAATAGAGCGGTTTTTTGCGTGCTTGACTTTGTATCTACAATGTGATACGATTATCACGAATAGTTACGCGGCCAAACATGGTTGCGAAAAAAAGTAAGAAAATGAAAACAAATACGGAAACCAACACAAATGGTTGGAATGAGATGGTCGATAGGGTTTCATGTCCGCCGGCCAAAATCCCGGCGCAGGGGTTTGAGCAATGGTTAGCCGACATGAAGGTCATAGTCGGCCAAAATCAAACCATCCTCATGTGGGTGGCCGGGATCTTATTCTTGCTGTTTGTGTTCGGTCCGGCTGTAGACTGGCACTACGTCAATAAGTAAGATTTTCCGGGTCCGTTCGAGCGCCAGTGGGTTCATTCCTCTGGCGCTATTTTCATTTTCTAATTTGCCATTCAAAGGAAACTATCATAGCATTGGATCACGGGCGCGTGGCGGAACTGGCATACGCGTACGCTTCAGGAGCGTATGGAGCAATCCTTGGAGGTTCAAATCCTCTCGCGCCCACGAGTATTAAATATTTTCAATACTCTGAATATTTACTGGCAATTCTCTGATTTTTTTGCTACATTTCTCCTATGCGGCGCGCATAGCTCAGTTGGTAGAGCATTCGACTGATACTCGAAAGGTCCTAGGTTCGAACCCTAGTGCGCGCACACGATAAAAATCCGCGAAAGCGGATTTTTGAGTGGGCGCGCAAGCAAGCACCCTTCGGTGCTTGCGTCTAGGATTCGAAAAGGCTGAACATATTCCGACATATGTCGGAATGTGAAGCCTGTACCGTTCCCGTAGGGAAAGAACCCTAGTGCGCGCACACGATAAAATTGAGAGATTCTGGATTATTCGCGTTATTTTGTCTAAACTCAGAATGTATCATTTCCTGTCAAGAATGCTACAATATCATCATATCAGCAATATTAAACATCAATAATATTTTATGAACACAAGGATGACTCCGAAGGATTTTTTTCTTCATCTTGGCGCCACGATCGTGCTTTATGCGACCGCTATCGCGCTTATCAATTTAGTTTTCAGTGTTATCAATTATTTCGTACCCGATCAATTGGCCGGGTATTTCCACGTAAATTCAGTTATCTGGCCAATTTCCATGCTTATAGTTCTGATTCCTCTCCTCTATGTTCTTGAATGGTTGACAAATCGCGATATTGGATTTGTGCCCGAAAAAAGAGAGATTTGGATTCGGCGTTGGAGAATATATTTGACTCTATTTTTGGCCGGTGCCGCTATTGTCGGCGATCTTATAACACTTATCAACACATACTTGAATGGGGAAATTTCCGGCAGATTCGTTTATAAAGTTCTGGCGGTATTCATTATCTCTGTTGTAATCTTTATATTCTATTTACTTGAATTGTCCGCTGAACCGAAGAGAAATACTCGCAAAACTATTGCCACAATTGGAATCATTGTGGCTATCGCGGCCATATTTGCCGGATTCGTCACGGTTGGTTCTCCAGCCAAACAACGAGCGTTCAGATTTGACGATCAACGCGTAAATGACTTGACCAACATTCAATGGCAGATCATAAATTATTGGCAAAAGAAAGGAACAATACCGAAAGTTTTGTCAGAATTAAATAATGATATTGCGAATTATTCCGTGCCGAAAGACCCAGTGACTAAAACCGATTATGAGTACTCAACTACCGGTAAAACAACTTTCCAATTGTGTGCCAGTTTTGCCCTAGAATCACAGGATTTGGCGAATAGGGGGGCAAATAGGAGTGGTGAAATCGTAAGTGTCGCGCAAGATTATTATGTTCCCGGAAATTCGAATGACAGTTGGAATCATAAAGCCGGAAAAAACTGCTTTGAAAGAACTATTGACCCTGAAAGGTATCCAGTAAAACCGAATGCCGTTTACTAATATGAATACAGAAAGGAGGACAAAGATCGTCTGTACTATTGGACCCGTAAGCGAGGGCCAAGATAAAACAATTGAGCTTATAAGCGCCGGCATGGATATCATGCGTCTTAATTTCTCACATGGTGATTTTGAAGTACATCAAAAGCGAATTGATAACCTTCGAAATGTGCTGGAAAAAAATGGAAAAAAAGTTATGATTATGCAAGATTTGAGCGGTCCTAAGATTCGTATCGGATCGTTTAGGAATAATATGGTTGCGCTGAAGAAAGACCGGGATTTTATACTGACGACGGACGATTGCGTGGGCGATGAAAGTCGGGTTCATATCAGTTATTCCGATCTGCCGAATGAAGTGAAGATTGGAGGCGTTATTTTTCTTCAAGACGGTACAAAGAAGCTGCAAATAATCAATATCAAAAATCACGATATCATTACAAAAGTCACAACCGGGGGTACTTTGGCGGATCACGCCGGCGTGAATGTTCCGGGAGCGAATCTATCCGTGAAAGCGCTTACTGAAAAGGATAAAATTGATGTTGAATTCGGAATAAAAAATAATGTTGATTTCGTGGCGCTATCTTTCGTCCATACGGCGCATGATGTGGAAGAACTTCGGCGTATTTTAGAGTCAAAAAATTCTAAAGCGCAAATTATAGCGAAAATTGAGACGCCGAAAGCGGTAAAAAATATTGATGAGATCATTCAAGTATCTGATGGAATAATGATCGCGCGCGGCGATCTCGGCATTGAAATTCCAGCCGAAGAAGTGCCTTTGGTTCAAAAAATGATAATCAAAAAATGCAATGAGGCGAGCAAGTTCGTGATAACGGCAACGCAAATGCTTGAATCAATGATGAAAAATCCTGTACCGACGCGAGCTGAGGTTTCCGACGTTGCTAACGCGATTATTGATGGCACTGACGCCGTCATGCTTTCTGAAGAGACGGCTCTAGGCGATTATCCCGTGGAATCGTTAAAAGAGATGGTGAATATCATTTTAAGCACTGAAGGAGGATTACGGACAGGAAAAGTAGATCTGAAATATGATTAAAAACCTTGCAATTTTCGCGTATCTTTGTTAGTCTGCTCCGTATGTTAGCAATCCGATTACAGAGGACAGGACGCAAGCACGAACCGACTTTTCGTGTGGTTTTGACCGATTCCAAGAATGGTCCGAAAAGCGGCAAATATCTGGAAAATCTCGGTTGGTACGATACTCGCCTCAAGAATAAGCCAGAGCAATTGAAGATAGAAGAGATCAAGTCTTGGATGTCAAAAGGTGCCAAACTTTCATTGACTTTGCATAATTATCTGGTTTCTCAAAAAATAATTGAAGGTAAGAAGCTGAACGCCTTGCCGAAGAAGTCTCCGATCAAGAAAGACGAGTCAAAAGATGGTGTCAAAGAAGCCGCCAAAGAAGTAGTGAAGGAAACTGTTATAGAAACTCCAGTGGAAACAAAAGAAACCGTTGTTACTCCAGTCGCAGAAACACCTGCTACAACTTCTGAAGCATAATATCGATTGACGCGTTTCCGTCATCTGATACAATACTTCGTAGTACAGCGAACTGTACGATTATTAGTTAGCAATCTGAATAAAATGAACGCAGATCAGACCTTCTTAGAGTATGTTATCAAAGCGTTAGTTGACAATCCGGATCAAGTCAAAGTTGCTCGTAGTGTGGATGAGATGGGCGTTCTGCTCACTCTTGAAGTTTCCGCCGCTGATATGGGTAAAATTATCGGTCGTCAAGGCAATACCGCGAAATCTATCAGAACTCTGCTTCGCGTGGTCGGTATGAAGAATAATTCTCGCGTCAATCTGAAAATCAATGAACCAGTCGGCGGACTTCGTTCGGCTGAGATGATGAATGCCACAGTTGGAGATATGAAAGCGGCCGAAAAAGCGTCAAAGAGCGTTGATGAAGCGATGGCGGATTTGAAGTTATAGTTGAAGGGAATTACGAATTAAGAATTAGGAATTACGAATATGAAAAACGATCTGCGTTTCAGATCGTTTTTCATTTGTAGATTTAGAAATTGTGTGGTATAGTGGACAGCACCCAATTATTTATCATTATGACAATATTTCATATTATTAGTCTTTTTCCAGAAAGTCTAGAATCATATCTTGCGTCGTCTATTGTTAAACGCGCCCAGAAAGACGGGTATATTTCCATTAAGTATTATAATCCCAGAGATTTTGCCGTAGCCGAAAGGAAGAATCGGAAAATGACGTATGCGGAGAGACGAGTAGACGATAGACCATATGGAGGTGGTCCGGGAATGGTAATGGAGGCATTGCCAGTGATCCGGGCGATTGAAAAGGCGGTTGGAAAAAAAGTGAAAAGTGCAAAGTACGCGAGCACGCGAGCACGCAAGATGCGAGTGCAAAGATCGCGAGTAAAGATTATTTTTTTCAATCTAGCAGGGAAACAATTCACGAATGAAGTCGCGGACACGTTAAAAAAATATACCGACATTGTATTAATTTGCGGAAGGTATGAAGGTGTAGACGCTAGGGTAAAAAAAGTATTTCCGATGGCTGATATTTCGGTTGGTCCATACACGTTAACCGGTGGTGAATTACCGGCTATGATTGTTATTGACGCTGTTACTAGGCGGATAAAGGGAGTTTTGGGTGACGATTTATCCATTGAAGAAATGAGAATTGCCAGTCCGGATGTTTACACACGCCCCGAAGTCATTGAGTACAAGAAAAAGAAATACCGTGTGCCGAAAGTGCTATTGTCTGGACATCAGAAGATGATAGATGAGTGGAAAAAAGAAAAAATAGGAGAATAAATAAATATACAGGAAATATAGGGGGAAATGAGAATAAATGAAAAATAGAGAAGTAATCATATTAGCTGAACGAATAATCAGTTATCCCCTTGACAGAAAAACAGAGTTTTGCTAGCCTTGACGCAACTTCGCAGATTGAGTTCTGCTTATAAGCGGAGGATTGCCACGGTTCGGTTTCCAGTCCTACCCATGCATATCACATACTAATCATGTGAATCAAGACCGTCATGAAGTACGGGGCTTTTTTGTGTGTTAATTAATAGTAACGTAAGAATAAAAATCAAAATGAAAAACGATAATGTGAAATTTGAAATTGATTTACGGCAAAGTCCAATTTAATCATTTTATTTGTCATTTTTCATTCTAATTTTTAATTTAAAAAACATGCCAACCACACACACCGCTCTTCCCAAAAAATATTTCACGCGCTATCAAGCGCCGCTCGCAGAAATTCCAAACCTGGTGGAATCACAAATACAATCCTTCAAAACGCTTATAGATCACGGTATCACAAATCTTCTCACGGAATTTTCGCCAATCAAAGACTATGCTGAAAAGAAGTTTGAACTATCGATCGGCGGCGCGGAAATCCTGCAACCCAAATTTGATGAACATTATGCCAAGGTCAATAAGCTCAATTTTGAAGGACAACTTAAAGTTAAAGTAACTTTGAAAAACAAGTCATTGAATGTTGTCAAAGAACAGGAAATGTTTCTGGCGGATTTTCCGCTTATGACCGATCATGGCACATTCATAATTAACGGTGTTGAAAGAGTTATTGTGCCACAACTTGCCAGATCGTTCGGTGTTTTCTTCACAGCCAACGATGTTCGCGGTAAGAGCTATTTTGGCGCGAAAATTATTCCGGCGCGTGGCGTTTGGATGGAAATAGAAACCGATATAGACAATACGGTGTATTGCCGTATTGATCGCAAGAGAAAATTCCCCATAACATCTCTTTTACGTATTTTAGGAGCGGAAACAAACGAAAAAATTCTAGAATTATTCAAAGATAACCCGGATGCGGTCAAATCTATGCAAGAGACTCTGTCAAAAGATCATGCCAAGACCGTGGATGAAGCGTACATGGAAATACACAAACGTTTGCGTGATGGTGACTTGGCCACGGCGGATAATGCGCGAACATTCATAAAAGGGGTTTTGAGTCCGGAAAGGTATGATCTCTCCAGAGTCGGAAGGTTCCGTTTCAATAAACGTTTTGATAAATCCATGGACGAAAAGGCACTTAAGGTCCATATCATCGCTCTTGATGATATTGTAACGACGGTGAATCACGTTGTTTTGCTTAGCGTTACGCCAGATATGCAACCTGATGATATTGATCATTTGGGTTCTAGGCGCGTGCGTTATGTTGGCGAGCTTATTGAACAAAGGATTCGTTTGGGACTCACTCAGATGAAAAGAAATATTCAAGACAAAATGTCCACAATGGAGCCGGACATAACCTTACCCGTCTCTTTCATATATCCGAGACCGCTCCAAGCCAGGATAAAAGAATTCTTCTCAACAAATCAATTGTCTCAGTTCATGGGACAGACGAATACTTTGGACGAGATTGAACATTTGCGTCTTCTTTCCGCTCTTGGTCCCGGTGGTTTGTCCCGGGAACGCGCGGGTTTCGAAGTGCGAGACGTGCATCCATCCCATTATGGTCGTCTTTGTCCCGTGCATACCCCTGAAGGACCGAATATCGGACTTGTTTTGCACTTGACTATGTACGCGCGTATCAATGATTTCGGTATGATTGAAACTCCGTATGTCAAAGTCAAGAATAGTAAAATCACAAACGAGGTCGCGTATTACAACGCTTTGGAAGAAGAAAATTTTCGCATCGCTCATGCCGCCACGCCGCGCGATGCTGAAGGCAACATTACCATCCCTGAAGTCGAAGTCCGCATCAACGGTAAGCCGACTGTCGTGAAAAAAGAGGATGTTGATCTTATTGATGTTTCCGCCAATCAAGCGTTTTCCATTGCCACGTCTTTGATCCCATTTTTGAATCATGACGATGCTAATCGCGCGCTTATGGGATCTAACATGCAAAAACAAGCGACGCCTTGTTTGGTGCCTGAGGCTCCGGTCGTGGCGACAGGCATGGAAGGCAAAGCGATTCTCGATACTGGACGCTTAATCATTGCTCCGGAAGACGGTGAAATAACATTTGTTGACGCCAAGAGAATAGTTTTGAAAGACAAAAAAGGGAAAAGTCATGAATTCAATCTTGTCTTATTTTCCAGGACAAACGGATTCACCGCGTTCCATCAGCGTCCAATTGTCTCCGTTGGTGACAAAGTCAAGACAGGGCATATTCTAGCCGATACCTCCACATCCGATCACGGTGAAATCGCGCTTGGTCACAATGCCTTGGTTGCGTTCATGTCATGGTCCGGTTCAAATTACGAAGATGCCATTATCCTATCTGAACGCGTGGTCAAGAACGCGAAATGGAGCTCGGTTCACATAGAAGAATTCGTCGTGAATGTTCGTGACACCAAGCTTGGTCCCGAAGTTACGACTTGCGATATTCCGAATGTCGGCGAAACCAAGCTCAAAAATCTGACCGAAGAAGGAATCGTCCGTATCGGCGCTGAAGTTCGTCCGAATGATATTCTTGTTGGCAAAATCAGTCCGAAAGGTGAGACGCAATTGACGCCTGAAGAGCGCCTTCTCCGCTCTATTTTCGGTGAAAAAGCTCGCGATGTGAAAGACACTTCCAAGAGAATGGAAAATGGCAAACGCGGGCGCGTTATTTCCGTGAAAGTATTTTCTCGTGAAAAAGGCGACAAGCTTGAATCTGGAATCATAAAGAAAATTTACATAGAAGTCGCGCAGGTGCGTAGCATTTCCGTCGGCGACAAAATGGCTGGACGTCATGGTAATAAAGGCGTTATTTCCAAAATTCTTCCGGAAGAAGATATGCCTTACATGGATGATGGAATGCCGATTGATGTTATTTTGACTCCACTCGGCGTACCATCTCGTATGAATTTGGGTCAAATTCTAGAATTACATCTTGGTCTTGCCGCCAACACGCTTGGCTATCAAGCGATAGTTCCGCCATTTATGGGTGCGACAGATGCGGAAATCAAACAAGAACTCATCAAAGCCGGTTTCGATGCTTCGGGGAAGATGAAACTTCGTGATGGCAGAAATGGTGAATATTTCCAGCAGCCGATTGCCGTTGGATATATGTACATTATGAAATTACATCATATGGTTGAAGACAAAATCCATATGCGTTCTATCGGTCCATATTCTCTTATCACTCAGCAACCTCTCGGTGGTAAGGCGCAAGGTGGGGGCCAGCGCTTCGGAGAAATGGAAGTCTGGGCGCTCTTGGGTCACGGCGCGGCGCATACTCTTCGCGAAATCTTAACGGTCAAATCTGACGATATTATGGGTCGATCGCAGACTTACGATTCCATCGTGAAGGGTGAGCGCATGAAGCTACCGAACATTCCCGCGTCATTCAACGTGCTTTTGAAAACTCTTCGCGGTTTGGCGCTGAACGTGGAACTGGTCAAGAGACCATCGGTAAGTGAAGAATAATTCATCCCCTTTAAATATTACAAACTAAATAATTCCCATGCAAACAACCACAACAAAAAAACAGTTTGAGCCGCAGGATTTCGATATGATACGACTGACTTTGGCGTCGCCGGAGAAGATCATGGAATGGTCGCATGGAGAAGTGACGAAACCGGAGACGATCAACTATAGAACGCAAAGAAGCGAAAAAAGCGGACTTTTTGACGAGCGCATTTTCGGCCCAGACCGAGACTATGAGTGTTATTGCGGGAAATATCGGGGTATTCGTTATAAGGGAATAATCTGCGAAAAATGCGGAGTTGAAATCACTCGTTCAATAGTGCGTCGTGAAAGAATGGGGCACATAGAACTCGCTTCGCCCGTCTCTCATATTTGGTTTTTGCGTTCAGTTCCTTCTAGAATTGGACTTATCCTGGGTATGACTTCATCCGACTTGGAAAAAGTTGTTTATTTTGCTGGCTACTTCGTCACGAAGGTTCATGAAGCTGAAAAAGATAAATTCATGAAGGAACTCGACACTGAATATAAAAATAAGGTAAAAATAGCGCAAGATGACAAAACAAAAGAGGTTTTGAAGGAACTTGTATTGAACGCGCGCCGTGAAATAGACGAAATCACTCTTGGTTTCGTCATGGATGAAGTCACTTATCATAGATATGCCATGAGATACGGTTCACTTTTCGAGGCTGGAATAGGGGCTGAAGCCATATTTGATATGTTGAAGAAGGTTGATCTTGTCAAGCTCAAGGAAAATCTTGAGAAAGAGTATGATATTGCCGGCACAGCCGATCGAGATAGAGTCGCCAAACGTCTTTCACTCACGAAACAGATGCTTAAAGCCAATGTTCGACCAGAATGGATGTTTCTTACGCGAATTCCCGTCATTCCGCCGGGACTTCGTCCAATGGTCGCTCTGGATGGTGGAAGATTCGCTACTTCGGACGCGAACGATTTGTATCGTCGCGTCATCAATCGAAATAACCGCCTTCTCAAATTGAAAGAGATAAACGCTCCTGAAGTTATTCTTCGCAATGAAAAAAGAATACTTCAGGAAGCCGTTGACGCGCTCATTGATAACTCTATTCGTCATAGTTCATCGGCTGGCGCTGCCGCTATTGCCGCTCAGAAACGCGCTTTGAAATCGCTTTCTGACGGTCTGAAGTCAAAGAGAGGTCTTTTCCGACAGAATTTACTCGGTAAACGAGTTGACTATTCAGGTCGTTCGGTTATCGTCGTTGGACCAGAACTCAAACTCAATGAATGCGGATTGCCGAAACAAATGGCACTTGAATTATTCCGTCCTTTTGTTATTTCTGGAATCTTGAAGAGGGAACTCGCCTACAATATTCGTGGTGCTAATCGTTTGATTGACGATGGCGCTAAAGAAGTATGGGAGATTCTCGAAGAAGTTATCGCCGGTAAATACGTGCTTTTGAATCGCGCGCCAACTTTGCATCGCTTGGGTATTCAAGCCTTTAGGCCGATACTTATAGAAGGTAACGCCATTCAAGTACATCCTCTAGTCTGTTCGGCTTTCAACGCCGACTTTGATGGCGACCAAATGGCTGTGCATGTGCCGCTTTCCGAAGAAGCGCAGATGGAAGCCAAGGAAATTATGGCTTCAGACAAAAATATTTTGAAACCAGGGAATAATGATCCAACTGTTGTCGCGAAAATGCTTGACATCGTGCTCGGTTGTTTCTGGGTGACGAAACTTATGGACAAGATGAAGGGTGAAGGTAAAATCTTCGAATCCCCTGAAGCGGCGGTGCTCGCGAACAGTTTCGGTGAAGTCGATTTACGTGCCAAAATAAAAGTCTTGGTACCGAATAACGCGAAATATGCCAAATTCAATGATACGTTGCTTGATACAAGTGTTGGACGCATTCTTTTCAATAATATCTTGTCTCCTGAATATCCGTTCATCAATGAAGAGATTGCCACTAAACGCCTTCGAACCGTCTTTGATGACATGATCACGGCTCATGGTGCCGAGAATGTTGCGCCGATTTTGGATCGTATCAAAGCTTTTGGTTTCAATTACGCGACGATTTCGGGGACGACTTGGGGCATAGATGACATCATGGTTCCGACTTCCAAAGGGGAAATCGTTGGCAAAGCCAAAAAAAGCGCGAAGATTGTCACGGAACAATTCAATGAAGGGTTGCTCACGGAAGAAGAGCGTATCAGGAAACACACCGAAGTTTGGCAAAAAGCAAAGAGTGATGTGGAAAAGATAATTCCGCAATCTCTCGACAAAAATGGTTCGGTTTATGACATGTTCACGTCCGGCGCTCGCGGTTCACTTTCCCAAATAACTCAAATGGTTGGTATGAAAGGTCTCATCTCATCTGTTTCCGGTATCGTTGAATTCCCCATCCTTTCTTGTTCCAAGGAAGGTCTGACGCCTATCGAATATTTCATTACAACTCACGGTTCTCGCAAAGGACTTTCTGATACCGCTTTGAATACCGCCAAAGCCGGGTATCTTACTCGGAAGCTATTTGTCGTTGCTCAAGATGTAGTTATTTCTGAAGAAGATTGCGGCACGAAGGATTCTATTATCATAAAAAAACAGACCGCGTCCGGTATGAATATTGCTCTTTCAAAAAATATTCGCGGTCGCATTTCGGCCGGAGACGTGAAAAATGCCGATGACAAAGTCATATTCAAGAAAGGACATCTGATCTCAAAAACTGATGCCGTCGCGATCGAAGAACAGGGCGTTACCGAGGTCAGAGTTCGTTCTCCACTTTCCTGCAAAACGACTCGAGGTGTTTGCGCGCAATGCTACGGTTTGGATCTAGGTAGAAACGATCTGGTTACTTTAGGAGAAGCCGTCGGTACCGTCGCGGCCCAAGCCATTGGCGAGCCTGGAACCCAGCTTACGATGAGAACATTCCACGCCGGCGGCGCGGCGGCTCTCGGTGGTGATATCACGGCCGGTTTGCCTCGTGTTGAAGAAATATTCGAAAAACGCTGTCCCAAAAATCCGGCGGTTGTTGCGACGGTGAATGGTGTTGTCGTTGAAGTCAAAGATTCCGGAAAGGAGAAATCCATTAAGATACTTCCCGAACTTGAGGATAAGGGTAAAAAGAAGGCATGTGAAGTTGATTATGTTTTTTCTCCTCGTCGTACTAGTTTTGTCAAAGTTGGCGATTACGTGAAGAAGGGTGATCTGCTTACCGATGGTTCGGCTGACATTGAGGAAGTTTTCGAATTTGGCGGTGAAGAGCGTGCCAAGGATTATGTCATTACTGAAGTCGGCAAAATCTATGAACTTCAAGGAGAAACTGTTTCTAGAAAACATATTGAAATCATCGTGAAGCAAATGTTTTCCCGCCGCCGTGTGACTGATGGCGGTGACACGAATCTAACCGAAGGCATGATTATAGACGATATTCAGTTGGCCGAGGAAAATGCCATGGTGAGATCGGGAAATGGCGCTCATGCCAAAGTGTCAAAAATTGTGATGGGTATTACCGATACGTCTTTGACTCGCAAAAGCTTTCTTTCAGCGGCTTCATTCCAGCATACGACTCGCGTGCTTATTTCAAACGCGGTTCGTGGCGCCGAAGACGATCTCACGGGTCTCATGGAAAATGTTATCATTGGTCGCCTAGTGCCGGCTGGTTCCGGATTCAAGGGATCGCCGAAAAAGGCGATGGTGGATATGGTGGGGATGAGGGAGGTAGTTGAAGAGTAAAGTACACAAGTGCGCAAGATTCATGTAATACATAGATCAGGCTTATGTACTCGTTCAGATTTGACTTACATACAGACATATGTTAGTCTGTTTTCAGATAGCCGGTTATGATAGTATTTATCATTTTGTGCGATTACCAGCCCTGTGTGGATGCAAATCCACACTGAATTTTGCGGAGAAATCCGCCTGCGAGGGGGTTTATAGAAAGTCTATTCTTATTTGACTTATAATCTTCTCGCAGAATTTAGGTGAAAATGTTTTGATTTGAAGATGGCTGGTACTAAAACTCGTTTACCAAAATATTTTCACCGACTATAGTGGGGTGGTTCGGTTATTACTAGGCTGATTCTTGGCTGCCGGTACCAAACTATCCCCACTTCAATTTACGGAAGAAATTCCGTGGTGAGGTTAAACAGAAATTGTTTCTAGCAGAAGGGTACCTCACCGAATTTGCTGGAAGATGATTTTGCACTGGGCTGCTTCTAGGAAAAGTTTAATCATTTTTCAGTAAGGGCAAGGATAGAAACGAAATGCCTCTAGAGGACCCGTTCCTTGCCCATCCCTTTAAGTTGATGTAGGCTTCTTCAGAGTTGACGGAAACGCAGACATATGTTAGTCTGTTTCCAGATGGCTGGTTAGGAATAGATTGTTTCTAAAATGCGGATACCAGCCCTGTGTGGACGCAAATCCACACTCAATTTTGCAGAGAAATCCGCTTGCGAGATGGTTTTGGCGAAGATGTTTCAACGAAACGCTTACCATCTCGCATAATTTTGTTCTTTGAATTTAGGTGAAGATATTATTGGTTTTCAGTTAGGTGATTCTAGGAGGACAATACCAAAATATTTTCACCGACTTTAAGTGGGGTGGTTTGGTTAGAGATGTGGTGATTCTAACGAGCAGATACCAAACCATTCCCACTTTGATTTACGGAAGAAATTCCGTGGTGAGGTTAGTGTAGTGGTGTTCCTTCGGGCTAATTACCTCACCGAATTTGCTGGAAGATGATTTAGCGGGAATCTGTTTTTAACTCACCGGTAATCATCTTTTAGCTGGGGCAAGGATATATGGAACATGATTCTATCATGAGTTTTCCTTGCCCATCCCTCAAAGTAAATAACCTTAATTTGCCTGATGCTCAAGATTGGTATGAGAGATTCATTAGACAAAGCATTTTAGGTTTTCTATTTTGAGGGGTGAATTGATTTTCGCCTCCGGTTGGTTATCCTAAGTTTGCTATACTAATATGAAAATACCAACTGCTTCTTTGATAATAGAATAATCCTCTTTTGTGTTAAAACTTGGAGGGTAAACAAAAATACCTGTCTGGCGCGCTTTGCGACGCTGGCTGGTTAAAAAGAGAAAGGGAAAGAGAATGCAGACGAAAGAACAATGGATGGCGCAGTTGGCTATGGCCAGGCGCATTATCGGTATAGTCCCGCGGGTGAAAGCGAAGGCTGATCTCGCGCCCAGTCCGACAACTCTCGCGATCTTCGATTGTGGGGAATCGGTATTTCGACCCAAACTCGCGCTCGCTGATGAACAGTCCGAATTGGACTTTGTCCTCGGTTGTATGCCGATTCGGTGGAGGAAGGTAACTCCTGGGGAAGACTTGTCGGGTTTCAAGGGGCATCACATTCATATGAAAAAGGATCCTGAAAACGAAAAGAAATTCATCCCGGATGAAGTGCCTGCCGTCTATGAAGGTCTCCAGCAAGGTGATGTGATTGCGATGTCGCTCGGCGGTTCGGGGGATAATTTCGCATTCGCGCTTTCACGACAAGCGGAGGAAGTCGGGGCACTCGTGCTCCGCTGTCCGCCGTTTCGTATGAAGGCATATCGCGAAGAGTTGGTGAAGGCCAATCCGGAAGATGAGAAGCTGGATGACAGTTTCATTCTGGTTCAAATGGTCAAAGCGAAGCCCGATTGGTTCTATCCTGTCTTTATCCGTGAGCGTAAGCTCACTTGGATGCGGGAATGCTATCGTCGGCGCATCGACTGTATGAAGGCACGTATCGGTTGTGAACAGAGACTTCGTCATCGATTCATCGGGCTTATCTTCTGCAGTGCCGAAGGGAAGTATCCTGAAGGTGCTATTGAGAAAACGTTCGATAAGACGAAGGCAAGTGATATTGTATTGAATACGCTTGCTGCCGAAGAAGCTGCGGCCGATGCGGCGCTTCTCAAGGCGTGCAAAGCGCTCCCTATCTATACGGAGGTGTTCGGACAAGTTATTGGAGCGGGTCCGAGCATAGCCTCTCGTTTGATCGCGTCTATCCAAGACATTCGTCGTTTTGAGACGAAGTGGAAACTCCGTAAATTCTGTGGAGTGCACTGTTTGGTTGATGGCAGTTTCCCTCGCCGCAGGGCCAAGGAAGTGTCGAACTGGAACCCCGACTGTCGACAGGCGCTGTTCCTTCTCGGAGATCAGTTCAATCGTCGTCCCGGTACAATCTGGGGTGACAAACTTCGTGAGAACAAGCTGTTCTATCGGACCAAATATCCGACGCCTGTGGAAGTGAAAAACGGCGGAGGAAAAATGGTGAAGAAGTACACTGATGGCCATATTCAAAAGATGGCCCTCTGGAAGACTCTCGGTGAGTTCGTGGAGTGGCTCTTCGATGAATGGTGGAAGTTGAAAAAAGCTCATTCCCAGGAATAACGGTTTTGTGTGGCTGGATTTGTTGAGGGATAGAATGGAGTTGTTCCTTTCACTTGCATTCCTCCATGATTTCAGTCACACATCTTTTTGTGGGGTTAGCATAAGTATGATTCTATGCGGGGACTACCCCACATCGCGCCGCATGATGCAAAGTCAAGTGACAATGCATTATGCGGTTTTCTTTTATCTGGAAAGCCATGAATGTGCTGGGTGAATTCAGACGATTGACAAAATAATTATCTAGACTAACATATGTAATGTTATGGTAATCATTTCTCAAAAAAGAATTGACGCGATTCGTAGTATTTTAGGTGATGCGGGCCAAGTCTTTTTTGCTTCCATACTTGTCGATCCAATCATTGGGAAAAATGCTAATGGGTTTTTGATTATCTCTGGAGTGGTATTGTCACTTGTTTGTTGGTCATTAATAATTTACTTAACAAAATAAAATTATGGACAATGTTACACTAGCGATGACAGGCTTCTATATTCTCGGCGCTTTGTTGGTAATTGCAGTTACACTTGTAATTCTTGTTGCAAAGAGAGAGGGATAGACTTGAATGTTTTTGGAAATGGGCAGTAACCTTACTGTCGGCATTTTTTCGTTATTTTCGCTATAATACCCTCATGAATCGCAGTAATGTCGAAGAAATCAAAGCCCGTCTCGCAATCGATGATGTCATCGGTGGTTATGTCAAACTTGAAAAAGCCGGCAAATCATTCAAGGCAAAGTGCCCGTTCCACAATGAAAAAACGGCGTCTTTTTTCATATCTCCGGAAAGAGGCGGATATTATTGCTTCGGTTGCGGCGCCAAGGGCGATATATTCACTTTCGTGGAGCAATTTGAAGGATTGGATTTTCGTGGAGCTTTGAAAATCCTCGCTGATAAGGCGGGTGTGCAATTAACATTCGATAAAAATGCCGATGGCGAAAGCGACAAAATGCATGCGATTATGGAAGAAGCGACAAAATATTTTGAGATTCAATTCGAAAAATCCAAAGAAGCGCGAGAATATATTAAGGGGCGTGGCATAACAGAAGAAACACGCAAGTCTTTTCGCGTAGGTTGGGCACCCGAAGGTTGGACAAATCTTTCCACTTATTTGAAAGGCAGAGGGTATAGTGAGGCGATTATTGAGAAAGTTGGATTGATAAAGCAAAAGGAATCCAGTGATTCATTCGCCCCAACCCATTCGACACTTATCTACACGAGCCTTAGCGGAGCGGAGCGATTGATGGCTCGTGGGGAGAATGCGCCGAATGGGTCAGGGGAAAATTCTAATGGTGTGACTAATTCAAGTATTCGTCGTTACGACCGTTTCCGCGGGCGAATCATGTTTCCGATTATGGATTCCAGCAGTCGTGTCATTGCTTTTTCCGGCCGAATTTTGAAAGATGATAGTAAGTCGGCAAAATATTTGAATAGTCCCGATACGCCGCTTTACGACAAGTCCCTTGTTTTGTACGGTCTTGATAAGGCCAAAAGCGAAATTCGTCGCTTGAATTATTCTGTCTTGGTTGAAGGTCAAATGGATCTAGTAATGTCGCATCAAGCGGGAATAAAAAATACCGTCGCGTCTTCGGGTACGGCTCTGACCGACGAAATTGTAAATGAAACTGGATCAGTCAGTAATCTCGGTCTGGTCCGTCGCTTATCGCCGAATATAATAATTGCTTTTGATTCTGATTCCGCCGGCAGGAAAGCGGCTATGCGCGCGTCGGGAATCGCGCTTGGCATGGGAATGGAGGTGAAGATTGCCGATATTATCGGCGGCAAGGATCCGGCCGATCTCGTAAAGGATGATATTGAAAAATGGCGTAACACGTTGAAAAATGCCAAACCGGTAATAGAATTTGAGCTCGATAATATTATTTGTGAAGTTACGGATCAGAGAAAATTGACGAAAGCGATTCAAGAGCGTGTCTTACCATTAATGGCAAAAATGGAAAGCGCAAGCGATCAATCGCATTTTGTTCAGATGGTTGCTGATCGGGCGAAGATGACCGCTGATATTGTCTGGCAGGATTTGAAAATTGTTCAAAAGAGATTGAAAGATGTGGCGCTTTCGGCAAATACGAGTGCGAGTATAACAAATTCAAACAATGTCGCGATGCCGAAGATGGGGAATCGTCCGGAGGCAAATGTCCGCACGAGTTCAGAACAAACAAAAAGAATTGATATTGTCGAACGCCGCCTTTTCGGGCTTTTATATTTGATGGAAAAGGAGGGTGGAGAACAAGCGCAAAAATATTTGGATCAATTGAAAAAGATGGCCGGTGATTCATATTCGGAACGTGAGAAAAGAGTTCAGGTGATGAAAGGTGATCTATTATTCGAGGCTGAAGAATTTTTCGGTTCTGTTCGAGATAATTGGAGCAAACAAGCGGAGATTTTACTTTCGAATTTTGAAGAAGATTTGGTGAATGAAGAAATCATTAAAACTATGCAGGAATTGAAAATCGCTGAAAAGGATCAGAATAAGGATTTGCTTCGCGATTTAGTCAATAAATGTCAGGCGCTTTCTATGAGAAAAGCGGAGATTGGGAAAAGGCGGAAGGGGTAGTTTGAATGATGATATAAATCGGAAAAGTTAATCTGTTATACTTAATATATGATAAAAAAGATTTATAGAGATCCATAATCTTGGCTGGTAATTGGATTTATTGTATTAGTCTTTATGAATTTCAACAATATATTTTTGGCAAATAGTTGGAATTACATTCGCTATATTATTGTTAGTTAAATTGGAAAGATGATTAATATATTTTTTTTTGCAGTAAATTCCGAATATTTGTGTATTTTACTAAAGTTTGCTATATTGTTTCTGTGCCTGTGGGCGCAAGCCCCGTTCAGCTAAGGAATTCCTAAGCCGAAGGCAGGCATAACAAAGATACTGCCCAAAAGGCGGTATTTTTGTACCTATGAATCCTCTATGCCCTGATCAAAGATTTTCTGGTGACCATGTTTGATCTTCGAATTTAACATCACGCTCCAAAAAGTAATATTTCCATCGCCAACTTTTCTGAGAATAGTTCTCATCTTTATTTTATTATCCCAAACAATAGCAACAAGTCCCCAATATTCAACTTCTTTCATAGGTATAGAACCATTCAGTGGTGAAGGTTTACCAATAGGTGTCAGCAACCTCCTATATTCTTGGATCGTTCCTGATTTTCTGATTATTTCTAATCCAAGTGGAAGCAGGTTAAACTTTAATAGTTGTTCATTTTGATTTCTCTCTGTACGGTTGGAAAATTGAAGATGATGAAATCCATCCGAATTCAAAATGATTTCAGTCTTGAAATAAGGACTGTATATAGTTTTCTGTGCAGAAAAAATCTCCCGCGCTTTCTCCTTTCGTTTATTGAAATAATCGATGTTATTTTCCATATTGTCCAACATAATATGCTTTTGCATGGAAATGTAAAGTGGTAGATTTGACTTTCCATATTTTATGCTAGAATGGTCTTGATGCAGAGTTATGCCATAAAAAGTAATGTGATGTTTCTCGACCGACCCGCCGTCCGTGACTATATCTTGACGATTGGGGATCTGCCAACGGAAGGGAAACCGCGCGAGAAGATGATAAAACAAGGACCTGAGGCGTTGAGCTTGCGGGAACTTTTATCAGTTGTCTTGATTACGGGTTCAACCAAAGAAGGCGTTCTCGAAATGACGGATCGCATCATACGCGATTATGGCGAAAAGAGCATATTGGCCGAAAAAGACGTCGGCAAACTTTCTAAAGATATGAATATCCCGATTGTGAAAGCCTGCCAAATCGTCGCGGTCGGAGAGCTTGGTCGTCGAATTTATGATAAGAATCAAAATGGCTTTACGACGATCAGGAATGCCAAGGACGCTTTTGAATATCTGCAGGATATGCGCAATCTACCGAAAGAGCATTTACGCGGACTTTATCTGAATAGTCACAATCATATTATTCGTGACGAAGTCATCTCTATAGGCACGATCAATTCAAATATGATACATCCGCGCGAAGTTTTTCGGCCGGCCATAGAGTCTAACGCGGCGGCGGTAGTTCTGGCGCATAATCATCCATCAGGTGAGGCGACGCCGTCGGAAGAAGATATTGAGATTACAAAACAACTTGTTCAGGCTGGGAAGATCCTGGGCATTTCACTTCTGGACCATGTAGTTATCACAAAAGGCGCATTCGCCAGCATTCAGGCGAATTACTAATCTGAATTATTAATTAAGAATTAAAAATACCGACCGGTCGGTTGATTCATAATTCATAATTTTTCAACTATGATACGAGACTATCAAATCGTCTCCCCGTCTCTTGATGGGATTTTGAGACATGATTGTGTTTATTATAATGGGTTAAAAAGACCGTTAGAGATTGCAAAACTATTTGATCGGTCAAGAAATTGTCGAGCATTCAATCAGCATGATATTGGAGTGTTGGAGTGGAAAAGAATCGGGGATTATTATCATGATTTATATGAAATATTTGTAAAAAAGGTATCGGAATTTGTCGTGAAATCAAACTCGGCTCAGGATGAGGCGGTGAAATTACAGGCAATGTTACAGGAACTTATTAAAGTAAAGAAATTACTTTCAAATAGGGAATAATGAGATCAAAAGAAATGTTGCCAAAAATAGTTGGCGTTTTTCTTATTGCGCTGTAAACTGTTCGTATGATCTCAAGAGACTATTTCAGAAATAAAAGGATAGCGCTTATAGGATTGGGACCACATGGCGAAATGGTGGAAGATGCCAAGTTTATGATAAAACAAGGAGCACTTCTTTCGATCTATGATTTGCGTAGCGAAACGAGATTGAAGAATCATTTGGTTTTTTTACGGTCCATGGGTTTGGCTAATTATGTTTGTGGCGCAATTCCGGCCGATGACCTTCTCGATATGGATATGGTAATTTTGTCGCACGAATATCCACGCGATTCAAATTTTCTAATTGACGCGAAAGAAAGGAAAATCCCGATTGAATATCCTGAAACATTATTTTTCAGGCTAGCGCCACCCCTTACCTTGGTCGGTGTCATGGGTTCTTGCGGCAAGGCGACGGTTGTGTCCATGCTTTCGCCAATGATTGAAGAGGCGTGTGAGAATGCCATGCGCAAAAATAGCGAAGGCAACCAGCAATGCTTCATTGCCGATCCGGAATCAAGTCGGGGAGTTCTGGCACACCTAAAAAAACTCAAAAATGGCGATATCCTCATTATGCGAATAGAGGAAAATTTGATGCGAGAATTGGAAAAAGTGCGAATAAGTCCGCATGTGGCTATATATACTTCTCGCCTGTCGAAATCATCGTATGAGGATTCCCCCTTCGATATTCTGAAATATCAAACATACAATAATTTTATTATTGCCAGCGACGAGATCATAGATTCTACGCGTTTGTACAAATTCCAATCAAAGGCGAAAATGCTTCGGACAAAGACAGTGTTGATTCCGGATGCATGGCAATTTACTGGTAGATTACATGATCGCGAAAATGCCGCGTTGGCTCTACAGGCGGCAAGATTGTTCAGAGTCGAGGATGAGATAGCTGAGAACACGCTTCGAAGTTGGAAACCACTGAAAGGTCGTCTGGAATTCGTGAAGAAGGTGAAAAACATTGATTTCTATAATGATTCGGCCTCTATTTCGCCCAATTCAACGATCGCGGGTATAATCTCATTATCGGAAAATCGTAATATAGTCCTTATCCTGGGAGGTATTGATAGCGGTTTGGATTACCGTGAATTGTATGCGGTCTTGCCACAACACGCGCATACGGTTGTTTTGTTTCCAGGTAGTGGGACGATGAAAGAGAGAAAAATTTTGGAGAAAATTGATCATTTGAAAGTACTATCGGCACCATCCATCGAAGAAGCAATAAGATTGGCGCGCGAAGAGGCGCGGATAAATGATAAAGTATTATTTAGCCCTGGTTTTGACGCTGGGGGTCTGGATGTTTCAAGAAAGGAAAGAGGGGAGCGATTTGTTCGGGCCGTAAGGGGGCTGTAATATGCGGTGAATAAATGAAATTTATTCACCGCATATCATGCAAACTACGGCGCCTTTTATTTCATACCCTAAATAGGCGGCTTGCATAGTGCCGACCACTGACAGGGCGCTGTTGGTTGATATTTTATGTTTGATATTTTTCATAACCAATTCTTGCGCGCTCTGAATACTCTCATTTGTCGCCAGCCAGCCGCGACCGCCGGTTTTGCGGATCAATTGAACTAGATTTTCTTTGCGAAAGGCGGTTTGATCAACAATCGCGTCTGCCAATGATCTTTCTTTGGGAATATCAAATGTTTCAAATGCGTCAATAATGGGGTGGCAGGATGATGTCTGTACGACATGGATTTGAATCGGCAGTTTATTTTTCAGAAAATATTCTGCTAACGCTTGCGCGGTTGTGCCCGAAGAAGTGCCGATAAAGACGGCACCGATATCTCTTATTTCCGCCAATTCTCGCGCTAACGGTTCATAGCCGATAAGGGCGACATCATCAGTACTTTGTCTCAAACTTATTTTACCTTCTTGTACTGATCGCATGAGAGCTTGAAGTGGACGCTCTTTTGTGAGGATTCTGATATTCTCATCGGTAAGTTTTTTTAATTTCTCAAATTTATGAGTTGAGATATTATTGCCCAAATAAATATCTAAATTGATCGGTTCTGTATTCTTCCCATTCAACTCTTCTACATATAACGCTGCTGCTAACGCGGCGTTTCCTGAAGAAGATATGGCGAAATCACGATCACCTTTTTCATAATAGTAATCGATCATAAACGGTATAGATCGACCTTTGTGCGAGCCATACGGATGCGTATCTTCGCGTTTGAAATACAGATCGGTGAGTCCGATCGCTTTTGCCAATTTAGGATAGTTTTCTATAGGCGTGATCATATTCATGTTTACATGAGGTCGAACCCACATTGCCATATTACACTTTTTCCGATAGTATTGAAAGCGAAGATATTTCAAGATTTCTTCGAGAAAAATATGATTCAACAAAATATGAAAAGCGAAAATAGTTTATGTGTTTGCCCAGAATGCAAAAATACCGTAGATTTGTCGCGATATCCGACGCTTGCGCCGGGCATGGTCGTTGAATGCAATCATTGTGGCATGACTTTACTGGTGAAGGAGATTCCAACAGATGGGAATATTAAGACGGAAATCGTTGATGAGGGGAAATAGGAATAATCAATTATTACCATCTAATGCTACTAATCTAATTTGTTAGTATGTTTATTATCTGTTCTATCATTCCACGAAATCCGTGCGAGCCAAGAAAAACGATAATATCACCCCTCTTTGTCTCGGTTGTCAGAAATGCGACTAAACTTTCATCATTGTCAATATACCGAACATTCGGATGCGTTTTTCCAATCGTCCTTGTCAATCCATCACCTTCTATTGGTTGTTCGAACTCATTCTCGGAAACTTTGAGTTTTGTAAGACGAGGAATTATAACCATATCCGCATCCTTGAAAGCGTTGTCATATTTGGCGACTGATTCACGACTTCTGCCGCCGATATTCGGTTCGAAGACGGCGATAACTTTGCCATTGTGGATTTCTCTCAAATTTTTAAGAACAGAAGACGCTTTTTCCGGAGAATGGGCAATGTCGTCGAAAACTGTTATCCCAATCGACTTGAGGTTCGATCCCGTATTATGAGATTGAATCTTGGAAATCATTTCACCGTCAAGCCTTTTTTCAAGTCGACGTTTTAAGCCTTGGAATTCGCCAATAGCTTTGACTATCACATCTGAAGAAATCCCGACACTATGTGCCATGGCAAAACAACCGCAAATATTTTCCGCCTGGAATGCGCCTATCATCGGTGAATGAATCTTTTTCGGGAGGTGACACCTCCCGGTAATGGTGAAATCGAGCCCGTTTTTTGTTTGTCGGACGCTTTCATATGTGTAATCTGCGTTTTTTTTACCATATGAGATAATTTTACCCTTGAATTTCGGAATGAGTTTCATTACGCCATTATGATCGGTATTGGCGACGATGAAACCGGTTTCCGGTAAAGAAGAAATCAATTTTTCAAATACATTGAAATAATTTTTTTCCGTGGGGTATAGGTCGGCATGGTCCCAGGAAATAGCGGTAAGCAATAAATGGGTCGGCTTGTAGTAAAAAAACTTCGCGGTCGGATCTGTCGGCGAACTCTTGTACTCATCACCTTCGAAAACACTCCATTTACTATCAGTCAATTTTGCCGATGATTTATGCGAAAGAGAAACGCCACCGAACATATAACTCGGGTCAAAATCAGCTCTTTCTAGAATAAATGAAAGCATAGCGGAAGATGAAGTTTTCCCCCAGGTTCCGACACAGACAAGTGATTTCTCTTTTGCAAAGTATTTTCCAATGGCTTCGGCGAATGAATACATCGGAATATTATTCGATTTCGCGTACGCGGTCTCCGGATTTTGGCTTCCTGAAGCGGTACCAACGACGATAACATCCGGCTTGCCATCTTCTATCATCTTTTCCGGATGCCAGCCGGCGTAAAAGGACACTCCATGTTTTTCAAGTTCAGTAGAAATAGGAGGAAAGAAGCCTTTGTCGCTTCCCGTAACTTTGACCCCTTTCTCATAAAAGGCAATAGCTAAAGCGCTTGTCGCCACGCCGCAAACGCCTATAACATGGATTTTTTTAGGAAGTTGCATTATTCTATTATACAGAAAAGAACTTGAAATAAAAGGTGAAATGATTAGAAACTACTCGTGATCTCATGCGGAAATTGATTATTTATCTGCTTGGTTCAGAATCTTTTTGACCTTCTCAATATCATCCGACCACGCCTTACCATCAAACCATTCAAGACCTTCAAATTGAAGTTTATAAGTATCTGTTGGACGCTGGAGAGAGCCGAGATAAACATATGAAAGTCCGCGCGACTTGGCGTCCACGATAACTTTGTTCATCATTATAAGTCCCATGTCTTTTGGTGCTTGTTCCAGATCATAAAAAGGATATGAATAGTGGATCATTGAAGGATTTTCATAGGAGATCGCATAACCGTGGGGAATATTATTGGTAAAATTCATATTTGCGAAACCATTTTTATCTTCGCCCTTTTCCACTTTTTCATTTGAATAATTTCCTTCTTTGAATATTAAAAGAGTATTGAAACCCTGATCCGAAGCGATAAGTTCCTTGATCTTATTCGCAGAAAAAGAACTGCCTACTTTTTTCTCATAAAAAGACTTCGCCATTTTCGCGATCTTCCAATTATAATTTTCGTAAGGAATAGGTGACTTTTCAATGACGACGGACTCACCTTTTCGAATAATTCGGCGGTTTTCACTGCTCAGTCTGAATTTTTTCAAATCAATCCTGAGGCTGCGAGTCTGATGCATTACGCCCTTACCGAGACGATTGAATACATATCCGCACGAATACATATCCGAGACATTCCTGTCGGAAAAATCAGTTACGATTTTTTCATTCCAGTGTAAATATTTCATAAAATCCTAGATTCCCGCTTCCGCGGGAATGATATATGATTAGTGTAACGCCAGCCAAAATCCGAACACGACGAAAACAAAATGTACCATCCAAAACCGCATAACCGTTTTTTCCTCGCTCCAGCCCTTGAGCTCAAAGTGATGATGCAATGGCGCCATCCTGAATACGCGTCGGCCGAATAAATATTTTGAAAAGACTTGAATGATAACGGAAAACGCTTCAACGTAAAAGATAAAGCCCAAGAAAAATAAAGCGCTGAGTTCTCCGATCGCCATCGCGTTCACCGCCAAAAGTGCGCCTAGACCCAACGACCCCACATCGCCCATCATGAACCTGGCAGGTTTAATATTGAAATACGTATAAGAGGCAAGCGCGCCGACTGTCGTGGCGTTCAGAACCGCGATCTCACCAAAACCATTAATCCAACTCAAAATAGTCAAAGCGCTAAATGTTGTGATAAGCATACCGCCGGCCAAACCATCCATGCCGTCGGC
>CAZIUH010000001.1:64040-113613 GCA_964542675.1 uncultured Candidatus Saccharibacteria bacterium
TCATGATGCACGAAGATAAGATTCCAAATATGACTCATCTTGCGCGAACGTCTTTCTGTTCCGAATACATTCATGAGATCGTCGAGAGCTCCCAAAAGCGCGGAAATAAGCATTACGCCAATCGGTACCCATGTAAAGCTTCGAGACCAATTGAAGATATACGTAAGAAGAGCGACTGTAACAACGACGAGTAATCCACCCATTACGGGAGTTTGTGCCTTATAGGCATGCGAACCAAGTGAGACGAGCTCAGATTTGGCTCCCTTAATAATATTGTAATGATAGAGGATTTTGGTCAAAAATGGCGCCCAAGCGAAGGCAAAAAGGGCTCCAATTAGCGTAAAACTGAGGATATAGGCGAGATCGGCGGTGCCCTGCAGTATTGTTATCATTCACACAGAATAACACGCCACGGGGCTCTTATTCAAGCTGTGTTAAATAGATGGTTTTGAGCTCAATAACGCTTCATTTCGCAAGCCCTTAATCACTCCGTTCCGCTAAGACTCGCTTCATGAAGTGTTACCAAACTCAAAACTAACATTTATTGTTTACGGGAAATTAAAACCATCTCAATCTTCTGATTTCAGTCTTTGATTTTTGCGCGCGTAGAAAAAGTTGATCCGAATTATCTTCATAACCACTTTCAATCCACTTCTGTTCCGAAATATCTTTTGATGGATCAACAATCTCGATCATTCCTTGACGGATGCCGTTGCCATAAAGACCATCCTCCGGATAGGCGATGGAATGCGAGTAATGTATTTCAGTTGGAATGAAGTTCTGATATTGAATCTGATGTATCACAAGAATATGATCGCGCTCGCTATTTTCTTCTTGGATAGTAATCATGTCCCCCGGCTGTGCTTCTTTGACTGAAACCACCTTGCTGTTTTTATCGTTTGTGAAAGTAGCGACATCGCAATTTTCAACCGGGCGCAGAGAGCAGCGGATTTTGCCGAGAAGCCCATGACAAGAAGTGAATGAAATATGTTTATCGAGATGACCTTTCTTGATTTCTTCACTTTCCGAATTCAAAACATAATAAACAAAAGCGGAGCAGTCTATGCCGATATTATTATCAACAAGCAATTTCTTCAGCGAGTCAGCGGTGAATGTGTTTACAGAAATATGACTCTTAACGGCGATATCCTGAATTTCATCAAATATTTCCTGCGGACTACCTTTGCCGATTTGCACGCGCAAACCGCCGCGTTTTCTCGCGGTTTTATTATTGAAATAGGGAACGGAACAAATAGCATTACCGACTTTGAAATTCAGATATTGATCGATGACAGATAGCGCGCGATTTGAGATAGTTTTTGTGTTCATTGTTTTTCAGTTCTAATTCCGAGAGATAATTTCCAATATTTCTTTTCCTCTCGTATTCAATTTCCCATGTGCCTCCATTATTCCTTTTTTACTCTGAATTCGTATTTGGTCGGAATTGATGGTGATGTTGGAATATTTTATTACATTGTATTCCGATGATTCAAGTGATGTGAGATCAGCCGAAGATATTTCAATATCATCTTTACTCAGGCGTTTTATTATCTGCGCGCCATCATTGATATGAACAAGTTTCCTATTGATTTCTCTTTCATGTAGAGCCAAAATATGCGCTTCAAAAGTCGTTAATCCATCATTACCAGGTGCACGCAATATTTTTTGAAGTTCTGATTCAAATGTCGTAGAAGCCGGTTGGCGCGCGTTTATTTCTATGAGGAAAATCTGATTGCGTTCATCATCACGCATAACATCAATGCCGAAAAGCCCTTTCCAACCATCGGCGCGCATTTTCCCGCCAATTTCCCGCGCCATATTTTCCACATGCGCTATTTCAGAATCACTCAAGAGATTATGAGTCAAACTCCAATCATTACCCACCGTGCTGAACAGATTGTCGGTAAAAGATGGAAGTCCGGTGATCTGATAACTAATATTTCCAACAAGAATATCATTCGGCGCCACGACAATATTTACCGTGAATGAAGGACCGTTCACGAAAACCGTGGCACGAGCCACTCTGTCGGGAAACTTTTCTTGAATAGTACGAAGCTCTTCCGGAGAGTTTATTAGAATAGTTCCATCACCAGTATGTCCATGAGCCCATTGAACGACAAACGGTTCCTTTTTCCATTTTATTTCCTTGGTTGTCCCAATAGAATATGACGGTAAATATTTCGTGAGCTCACCGAGCCATTCTACTTGCGTTATTTTATTTTCGTATTTTTCAGATAAAGCAGAAGGAGGATTGAGTAAGTTCCAGCCATTCTGTTCGCAGATATCTTCGATGCGTGAAGTGTTCTTGAAAACCATAATCGAGACTTTTCTATCTGAGATATTCTCGGAATTATTTCTCGCATTATTCCTTGAAATGAATTCAATGGTCTTTCCATTTTCTAATAATTCGGCGGTGTCGAGAATATTCAGGCTCTCAATTAGTAAGATGTTTTGAATGGCTCGATGTTCATTGGTCTTGCCATCATTTATATTCATGCCACTTTCCAATTCTCGCAACACTTTCACTGCGCATGGAGTCTTATTCGAAACAATCGAATAATTCTCATTCGGCCACATGCCCAATGCGCGCTCAATGTCACGGGTTATATAGATGATTTTCGTATTTTCCGCGGTCATAATAGAAGTCTATTATAGTTTTCACCTTCCGACAATCATGGTAATGTGTGATTATGAATCATTTATATATAGTTGGCACCCCGATAGGCAATCTCGGAGATATAACGCTTAGAGCCTTGGAAGTGTTGAAAAGCGTTAACTTCATACTTTGCGAAGACACGCGCACGGCGAAAAAATTACTTACGAAATACGATATTGGCACAAAGACGATATCGTATCATATGTATAGCAAGATTTCTAAGGTCGCAGAGATTATCGGACTCTTGAAGGAAGAAAAAAATCTAGCTTTGGTCTCTGATGCCGGTACGCCGGGGATCTCGGATCCGGGAGCAGAATTGGTGGCGACGATTCGAAAAAAATGTATACAGGAATTGGAAAAAGGGGAATTGAAGATTGAATCTGTGCCTGGGCCGTCAGCTCTGATCGCGGCGCTTTCAATAGCGGGAGTTCCTTGCGCCAGTTTCACATTTCTGGGATTTTTACCGCGCAAAAAAGGCAGGAAAACTTTGTTCGAAGAAATCGCTGTTTCGGATAAGACTATAGTCTTCTACGAATCGCCGCACCGAATAATGAAAACATTTGAATCTTTGGCTGAATGTTCGACATTGAATGAAATCTCGATAAAATCGGGATTAAAAAGAATAACCGTTTGCCGAGAACTGACAAAAGTATTTGAGGAAGTTGTGAGCGGTTCGGCCGTTGAAGTAAAAAAATATTTTGAATCGCGCCCTGATAAAATCAGAGGAGAATTCGTCGTAATTGTGTCGAAATAAAAATCCCCTCATACTAATTTTCCGTCAGCATGGGGGATTGCGTCACTCGGTCAAAAGATTCGTAACTTTCCTGATCTCCTCCTCGTCATTAGAGAAGACAACTTTGTCTCCCTTTCGACTTCCCGACGACGATATGAAACAGATTTTCCCGGTATCACTCGCGGTGGCGTC
Organism: uncultured Candidatus Saccharibacteria bacterium; assembly: GCA_964542675.1. Taxonomy (GTDB): domain Bacteria; phylum Patescibacteriota; class Minisyncoccia; order Phycocordibacterales; family PALSA-1337; genus C7867-002. The sequence continues at coordinate 67,622 of CAZIUH010000001.1, forward strand.
TCGATTACAACCTTCAAACTCAAGTTTTGCTCCGGATTGGATCAATACTATTCTTCGCCATGTCCCATCTTCAACCTTATGTACTCGTGCCAATTGTGAGAAAACCAGGGTTAATTTGTTGCCGACGAACTGATTGTAAGAGACCATGCCGGCATAAATCTCTCTTGCGCTATCCGCGCAGTATAACCAACATACCTTATATCCCGGTTGTAAACTGTTGTGAGATGGTTCTTCGGAGACCATCCCCATATCATTTGATATTAGTGGTTCTTTCATATTGTCTCCTTCGAATCATTTTTTTAATTATTGCGCTTGCTATTTTCTGGCAATATACTAGCACTTTGCGCTATAATATCAATATGTCAAAAAGACAATGGTTGATGTTAATTGGAGTACTCGCGATTGCCCTGCCTTTTTTGGGTTTTCCTTCGAGTTTTGATACGGCAATATCTATTTTGATTGGACTCGTAATTATCGGCATCGCGTACAATTCAAATGTGAACAAACGTTCGAAAACAGAAGAAAAATCCGCCATGCCTTTCACGGAAGAAAGGATGAAAGATACTAATGGTAATCAAAATAGATCAACAAATTCGGAAAATGTTGGCATTCAAAATAGAATGAATATTAATAGTGAAAGTGATCCCCAAATGAATCAATGAAGATAAGATGGCGTGATATCGGTGTTGCGCGCGCGGCGGTGATCATTATCGGCGCTTTTATTGTCTCAATTTTTGGAGTGTTTATAATTTGGCGGATGCCGGTCGGGAACGTGGATTACACGGATGTTTTTCCCATTACCGTAATGGCGACTTCTTCGAAACCGATACCTCCTCTCATAACCCATATTCGAACACCCGATCCTCTTCATGGAATATACATTACCGCCTGTACCGCTTCCAGCAAGAAAAATCGCGATAAAGTCTTATCTGTCATAGAAGGTACGGAAATAAACGCTATAGTGATAGACATAAAAGACTATAGTGGCACTCTCGCGTACGCTTCGACAACGGTTAAGTCGAAGAATATGTCCGCGGCGATAACAGAAAGTTTGCCGGCAGTTTTACAACCTAATTATGGCGGAGGTTGTCGCATTATCGACCTTCCAGAATTTATCCGTGAGTTGCATGAGAAGGGAATTTACACGATCGCGCGAATTACCGTCTTTCAAGATCCCGTCTATTCCAATCAAAATCCTTCAGTTGCCGTCAAGAATAAAGATAATACCGATATAATTTGGAAAGACATCAAAGGACTTTCGTATATTGATCCAGGCGCCACTTCCTATTGGGACTTTATTGTGAATATCGGAAAAGAAGCTTATGGTATTGGTTTCGATGAATTGAATTTTGACTATATCCGTTTTCCTTCTGATGGAGATTTGTCGAATGTTTACTATCCTTGGAGTGGAAAAAGACCGAAAGATGAAGTTCTCCGTGAATTTTTTTCATATTTAAAACTAGAACTTGCGCCGATAAGTGTTCCCGTGTCAGCCGATTTGTTCGGTCTCACAACAAGCGCGGAAAATGATCTAGGCATTGGCCAAAGGATTGAAGACGCGCTTGTTTATTTCGATTATGTTTCTCCTATGGTTTATCCTTCCCATTACGCTTATGGTTTCAATGGTTACTCAAAACCGGCAACCAAGCCGTATGAAGTTGTGAAAATATCCATGGATAAAGCGGTTATTAAAGCCTTAAATGCATCGACTTCACCGATGAAATTGCGCCCGTGGCTACAAGCTTTCGATCTGGGAGCCGTCTATTCTCCAGCGATGGTTCGTACGCAAATTCAGGCGACATATGACGCCGGCTTAAATAGTTATATGCTTTGGAATGCGGGAAGTGTTTATGATAAAAGAGCGTTGATGCCGGTCGATTTGCCTCAAGATTCAATCTTGTAAGAAAAAGTTGAATCTTTGAAATCTCCGGAAATTGTGTGGATAATACGCGCTTGCATATTTTTTTATATGATAATATCTTACTGGATGAGAAATCGTAGTCTTAGCGCCAGCGAGAAACTGGGCCAGGGGTGCGATTATAAAACCGCGATTAAATAAAACCCCTATGTCTGCGTCAATAAACATGACGGTTACCAACGGACAAGATCCGGATGGTAAAAAACCTGCAACAATGGAGGAAATCCTGGGATCGTCTCCGGGAGTAAGAGAACTGAGACAAGAACGTATCGTGAATCGTGCTCGTCGAGAGGCGAAAAACACGAGAAGAGAGAACATGAAGAGCGTGTTCGCGGCGTTCGGAAGCTCAGACCCCGTGTTCTTCCATTGAGACATAGTCCGTGGTGCATTAACCAACCCTGATGTTAGGAGGACATTGGGGTTGAATTTTGTTTACTTTGTTACCCGATACCGAATATTCTAATTTTGTTCATATTTTTTCCACACGATGCCGAACATGTCATATTGTGGCATTTTTTTGTGCTGTTTATGATATAATTTAACCGGTAATATTCTATGAATGAGAATCCCATAACATATTTCGCCGAAACTGACGCTCGCAATAAGCGAGTGAAGTTCGGCATAAAGGAAAAAGACAGAAGTAAACATGTCTATGTCATCGGTAAAACTGGCATGGGTAAGTCAACAATGCTCGAGAATATGGCTGTGCAAGATATTCAAAATGGCGAAGGAATATGTTTCATCGATCCTCATGGCAAAACCGCTGAACTTCTCCTTGAATACGTGCCAAAAGAGAGGATCAGAGATGTTATATATATCGCGCCCTTTGATGTGGAACATCCAATATCGTTCAATGTTTTGGAAAGCGTCGAACATGACAAAAGACATTTGGTAGTGTCGGGCCTAATGAGCACATTCAAAAAAATTTGGGTGGACGCGTGGTCGGCGAGAATGGAATATATTCTAACGAATACTTTATTGGCTTTACTCGAAGTTTCCGGTTCGACGCTTCTTGGCGTGAATAAAATGCTATCGGATAAGGAATACCGTAAGGAAATGGTGTCCAAGATTCAAGATCCGTCGGTAAAAGCTTTTTGGACTAAGGAATTTGCCAATTATACCGAACGCATGGCGGCGGAAGCCGTGCCGGCAATTCAGAACAAAGTCGGCCAATTCACCGCGAATCCGTTGATTCGTAATATGATCGGTCAGCCACAATCGTCTTTTGATTTTCGCAAAGCCATGGACGCGAGAAAAATCGTTATCATTAACCTGTCAAAAGGAAGAGTTGGTGATGAAAATATGAAACTGCTTGGCGGAATGCTGGTTACGAAAATTTATCTTGCCGCCATGTCTCGCGCCGATATGCCGGATCGAGTCATGAAAATGATACCGAATTTCTATCTTTATGTCGACGAATTCCAGAACTTCGCTAACGCCTCTTTTGCCGATATTCTATCCGAAGCCAGGAAATATAAGCTAAATTTGACGATCGCGCATCAGTATATCGAACAGATGGATGAAACCGTGAGTGCCGCCGTTTTCGGCAACGTCGGTACCATGATTGTTTTTCGAGTTGGTGCGACTGACGCGGAATATCTCGAAAAAGAGTTTACGCCGGAATTCGTCATTGAAGATCTAGTAAATCTCGGTTTTGCGCAAATTTATTTGAAACTAATGATAGATGGCCTCACTTCTTCACCATTTTCCGCGACGACTTTACCGCCGATTATACATCCAGAAGTGTCATATATGAAAGATATTATTGATGCGTCAAGGGAACAATATGCTAGACCGAGAGCGGATGTTGAAAAAGAGATAATCGTTTTTCACGAAGCGACGAAGAAAGTGTTTCCAAATCCTATTTCAAATCCGGTACCAGCTGCAATTTCAATTTCAACTTCAATTTCAACTTCAAATTCTATTCAAAGATCAAGTTCTATTTCTAATACTGCCAAACCCGCGTCTGTATCTGCATCTTTAACGGCGGCATATATTCCTGTTCCCAAAGGGTCTACTCCAATTCAATCTGCTCCTAGTAAACCGGCTTCAGTAAAACCTTCTACGTCAAATATTCCAAAACTGGTTCCGATTCAAGACATGCCAACATCTCCGAGTATTCCAAAACCAGTTCCGCTTTCGGTTCTGGAACACAAAAATCAAACAATCAAACATGATCCCAAAAAACAGTCCGAAAGCCATGTTAACGATTTAAAAAGTGCGCTTCAGGCGATTTTGAAAAAAAAGATTCCAGGAGCGGAAAATCATCCAGATATTGTGATTTCCAGAAAAAATAATGCCGTTAATCAGAAAGTCCAAACAAACAAATCGTGTGAGGATAATATGCAAGGACGTAAGAATGATGAATTGCCGAAAGAAGTTTCCGAAGATGTTTTGAAGAATGTACTTAAAGTTGAATAGATGTTATTTGTTTTTCATTCTGTTGCTTGCATGGTACTCGTTCCTCGCCTAGAATAACTCTATGCGAAGAATACTCATATTTTCACTAATATATTATCCCCACATAATCGGGGGTGCTGAGATCGCGATCAAGGAAATCACCGATAGGATTTCGCCAAATGAGATAGAGTTTGACATGATTACAATGCGTAAAAACGCTCCAGCTTTCGAGCGTATGGGCAATGTCAATGTTTACCGAGTCGGCTTGCCCTGGTTCGGCAATAATACGCGAAGTTCCAGGATATTTCCACTTTCAAAATTGCTATTTATTCCCTTCGCCTTTTTGAAAGCGATTTCCCTGCATAAAAAGAATAAATACGATTTGATTTGGTCAATGATGGCAAGCTATGCCGGTTTTGCCGCTTTATTATTCAAGAAAAAGTTTCATGACACGCCGTTTGTTCTGTCGATTCAAGAGGGTGATAATTTTGAGAGGCGCGAAGGAATCCTTTATTCAATTTTCGCGATGATATTCAAAACAGCTGATCGTATACAATGCATTTCGAAATTCTTGGTTGAGTGGTCAAGAAAGATGGGAGCAAAATGCCCAATAACTATTGTACCGAATGCGGTTGATTATGAGTTATTTTCTGGAAAGGAAATTTTAGGCGGGGATGCGTCATTGAGGGATAAATTAGGCAAAAAAGAAGAAGATGTGTTCTTGATAACAACCGGCAGATTGGTTAAAAAGAACGCGGTTAGGGATATTGTGAGCGCGTTGCAATATTTGCCGAATAATGTGAAGTTATTAATTTTAGGACAGGGGTATGAAGAAGAATATCTCAAATCACAGGTCTCGGATCTCAATATTGTAAACCGCGTACAATTTTCGGGATTTATTCCTCACGCGGAAATGCCGAAATATTTGCGTGTAAGCGATATATTTATTCGACCATCCCTTTCAGAAGGATTCGGTAATTCATTTATAGAAGCGATGGCGGCAGGGATTCCAGTCATTGCCACGCCGGTCGGAGGAATCGTTGATTTTCTCGTTGATGGGGAAACTGGACTTTTCTGCGAAGTCAAGAATCCAAAAAGTATCGCCCAGAAAGTTGAAAAACTCATAAAGGATAAAGAATCACGCGAATACATTGTGAAGAACGCCCGAAAGATGGTGGAGGAAAAGTATGGTTGGGGAAAAATCGCCGGGGAGATAAAGGAAATCTTTTATTCTGCGATGTTGTCAGTTCCTTAATTTTCAAGCTCGGAAATTCAGTGAAATATGTCTCATTGATTGTCTCGGTGATGCCAAAATTCATTCGTTCTGCTAGACTATAAACTATGAAAATATTGATAGCCACAGGGATATATCCGCCGGACATAGGAGGGCCGGCTACTTATTCACAGCTACTTCGCGAGAAATTGCCTGAAAGGGGGATTGATGTCAAAATCCTGACTTTTGGGGAGGTTCGATATTTGCCGAAAGTTATTCGACATATCGTTTTTTTTTGTAAAGCCATTATTCGCGGTCAAAACGCGGATATAATATTCGCGCAAGATCCGGTTTCTGTTGGATTGCCGTCATGGCTCGCGGCATTTATTATGCGTAAAAAATTTTTCATTCGAGTCGCCGGAGATTATGCTTGGGAGCAAGCAGTACAAAGACATGGTATTTCGGATTCAATAGATGATTTTCAGAATAAAAAATATGGATTAAAAACAGGCTTTCTTCGAATGATTCAAAAGTTTGTCGTGGGTCGGGCACATACAGTTTTCACGCCAAGCATTTATTTCAGGAATTTGGTAGCCGGCTGGAATAAGAGGCAAAAAAGGGTATTTCATATTTATAATGGTATTGATCTTTTGCCGATTACTCAAAATAAAGAAGAAACGCGCGGTATGTTCGCTATTCCGAGTGATTTGAGAGTTCTGGTATCTATTGGACGACTTGTGCCTTGGAAGGGTTTTTTTAGTCTTATAGATGTCACAGAACAGTTACTCAAGGTTTTCTCGAAGTATCGATTGTACATTATTGGTACTGGTCCTGATAAAGATACCTTACAGAAATATATTTCCAGTAAACATTTGGAACATTCTGTATTTCTTACTGGCGCAGTCCCACGAGAAAAAGTTTTTTCGTATTTAGTGGCGGCCGATGTTTTCGTGCTCAACACATCGTTCGAGAGTTTTTCGTTTCAAATAGTGGAAGCAATGCATGCTGGCACGCCAATCGTTTCAACGAATATTGGAAATATTTCCGAAATTATAGATGACGGAAAAGAAGGTATTTTGGTTACGCCAAATGATCAAAATGCTTTATGCGGATCAATCGAGAAAATCATTGATAATGATTCCTTCCGCTCAAAAATTGTGACGCAAGCAAAAGAAAAATTAAAAATGTTTTCGATTGAGAACACTTTGGACCAGTTGTGTGTTTATCTTACTGATTAATTTACAACTTTTTTTCCCAACAATTTTTACTGAATAATTTATCGAATAAGAATATGCAACCAAAAAAATTATTAATGATAAGTACTGATAGAACTATTTTTCAGGAAGATAGCGCTGTGCGAATACGCATGATCGAACACGCGAAAAATTGGGATGAATTGCATATTATTGTCTTTACAAAGAGAAAGTTGAATTTTTCTGAAATCAATATCACATCGAATTGTTGGATATACCCAACATGCTCAAAATCTGAGTGGTGGTATACTCTCGACGCCATTAGGTTGGGTAAATTCATTATAGACGGCCGGAATATTACTGATATTACCTGTCAGGATCCATTTTTGACAGCAATGGTAGGCGTTTCTCTAAAAAAGCGATATAATCTTTCTCTTGAGATTCAACTTCACACTGATATTGGCAGTCCGAATTACGCGAAAACGGTTGGGAATAAGATTCGCAAAGCACTGGCGCTTTCATATTTACCCAAGGCGGATTCGATACGGGTTGTTTCAAATCGAATAAGAGATTATCTAGTCAAGACATTAGGCATTGATGAATCAAAAATCACGGTTCGACCTATTGTGGTGGATATTGAGTTGATTCAGAATACTCCAATAATTAAAAATAGTGATCTTCGCGAGAAGTATCCACGATTCGATAAAATCATTCTAATGGTTTCACGATTGGAAAAAGAAAAAAATATCAAGATGGCGATTCAAGCATTTGGGGAAGTCTTAAAAATAATGCCAAAAGCGGGTTTGATAATCGTTGGTGATGGATCGGAAAAATCAAATCTCAAATCTCAAATCTCAAAACTTGAACTTACTGAGTCGGTAGTTTTTAAGCCGTGGGCAAATAGAGAAACACTCGTGTCATATTACAAAACCGCTGACTTGTTCTTGAATACTTCATTTTTCGAGGGATATGGTATGACATTGGTTGAAGCAAAAGCGGCTGGATGTAGGATTGTTTCGACGGATGTTGGAATGGCTCGGGAAATTGGAGCTTTGATCATTGATTACGACGCGCGGGATATAGCAAAGACAATTATTAGTTGTCTTTAAAATGTTATTTCTGATAATGTAAATGTATGTCTAACACTGTTCCATACCAGCTTCAATATTATGCCTAATAAAAAAAGATTACTTATCGTCACGCAGAAAGTTGACAGAGATGATCCTATTCTCGGTTTTTTTCATGATTGGATAGCTGAATTTTCGAAACATTTTAAGTCGATTGTCGCTATTTGCCTTATGAAAGGTAAATATGATTTGCCGGGGAACGTGGCTATTCTATCACTAGGCAAAGAAAAATGGCGGAGTAAGGCAAAATATGTTTTTCTGTTATTCTATTTTTCACTGCGTTATTTCAATCGTTATGACGCTGTGTTTGTTCACATGAATGAAGAATACGTCGTTTTGGCCGGTTGGTTGTGGAAACTCATGGGGAAGAAGGTGTATATGTGGCGCAATCATCATTCGGGCAATATAATGACAGACATTGCGACATTTTTCTGCAATAAGGTATTTTGCACTTCGAAATATTCATATACGGCGAAATACAAGAAGACAATACTGATGCCAGTGGGAATTGATACAAATATATTTCAAATCCATAATTCAATTTCGAGGGAGAAGAATTCTATTTTATTTTTAGGAAGAATCGCAAAAATTAAAAATGTTGATGTTTTTATCAGAGCTCTAGGCGAATTGAGGAGAAAGGGAATTATTTTTACTGCCAATGTGTATGGCGACGCTTTGCCGAGAGATATTCAGTATTTTAAGGAAGTAAAATCAGAGGCGGCAGAACTTGGATTGGATAATGTGTTGAGATTCCATGAAGGCGTGCCGAATTACGAAACGCCGGAAATATACTCCGCGCATGAGATATTCGTAAACCTAACCTCAAACGGTTCGTATGACAAGACAATATTCGAGGCGATGGCGTGCGGGTGCTTGGTGCTGGTTGCGAACGGAAATTTAAGAGGGGAGATTAATGATATGTTAATTTGCGAAAAAATAGATAAATCTTCACTTGTACATCAGTTAGAGATGTTAATGAGGATGAATACTAAAGAGAAACAAGCCTTATGTGATCAAAACACAAAATATGTCGGTTCAACGCACAGTCTGGAACGACTTGCTTCAAATATTCAGAATGTCATAGAATCAATATCATGATTGATCGGATAAAGGAAAAATATATTGATTTTGATAAACTATATCCAACACGTGCAAAGATTATACGTTATCTAATTTCAGGTTCAATCGTCGCCATCGTTAGTGTTTTTTTATTATATGTGCTAACCGACCTTTTCGGCGTTTGGTATCTGTTATCAGGAATTATTTCGTTTATAATCGCTTTTATCATCAATTTTAGCATGCAGAAATTTTGGACATATAGAGATATGTCATACAAGAGCATTGGCTTTCAAATGATGCTCTTTCTGCTGGTAGCGGTAGTTAATTTATCCATTAACATCATTCTATTGTATTCTTTTGTTGAGTGTTTTGAGATGAACTATCTGTTATCACAGGTGGTTATTTTGGTTCTACTGGCATCAGTGAATTATTTCATTTATCAAATAATAATATTTCGGCAACATAGTTAAAATATTTCAATGAAAATGTTTAATTCTCCTTGGATAAGAAAACCTAATTTTACGGAAATCGTTGAGTTGGATTACGACGATTATTGGCTATGCCGTGGATTTATGATCAATAAAACTCTGAAACCTAGAGAAAGGATTATACTTAAAGAAATTCCCGCAAATTCGAGTGTCATAGATATCGGTTGTGGTAATTCTTTATTACCCCTTAAATTGAAAGAGAAAGGCTGTAGAGTTGATATTGCCGATGTTTCTCGTGTTGTTATCAGAGAATATGAAAAACTCGGAATACACGGACAAACATTTGATTTAGAGAGGACATATAAATGGAATCTGTCAAAACACTATGACTTTATAATTTTAAGCGAAGTGTTGGAACATACGAGAAATCCGGAAGCAATAGTGAACAAACTCAAACAATATACCGATAGATTTATTATGACCGTGCCGAATAGTGCCGCCTATCAATTTCGCATTGGTCTTCTTTTTGGTGGAAGGTTCTTCACTCAATGGGTGAAACATCCTTCAGAACATTTACGTTATTGGTCGCATATTGATTTTTTGGATTGGCTCAATGCATTAAATCTCATTGTGGAGAAAACACCAGTATCGGATGGTTTTTCATTTCGAGGTAGATTACCATTTTTACCTGGAATTTGGAAAAACTTGCTTGGCTTCAGGATGGTCTATGTCTCCAAAGTAAAAAAGGAAGCGGATATATCATTCCCAAGAATCTGTTGGTTTGGAATATACGATAGAACTTATCCTAGAAATCACGTGTTATTTGAAGGTTTGAAACTGAACGGAGTTGAAGTTATGGAATGTAACGAGAATGCTTATGACAAACATCGATATAGAAAGCTTATTAAGAAGTTGAGAAGCTTTAGAGGAAAATATGATGTGATATATTGTGCTTTTCCAGCTATAGTACCGGCGATTATTGCGAAGATATTGTTTCAAAAAAAAGTTGTTATGGATGCATTGTATTCTATGTATGATGCAGTTGTTAATGATCGAAAAGAGATTGCATGTTACCATCCAAGAGCTTTGAAATTATTATTTCTAGATTGGTTAAGTATTTTTCTCGCTGATTTAGTAGTGGCTGATACAAACGAGCACATAAAATATTGGTCAAAATGGCCACTCATAAATCCTGATAAATTTGTGAGGGTATTTGTTGGTGCTGATAATAAGGAAGTGTATAGAGAGGATATAAACAAAGAGGGTAAACTTTTTATAGTTTACTTTCATGGATCATTTATACCAGTACATGGGATAGAAGTTATTCTAAGAGCCGCGAAGATTCTAGAGAGAGAGCAAATAATATTCAAGATAATGGGTAAAGGTCAGACTTATGAAAAGAATATTAGATTAGCAAAGGGATTGGAATTAAAAAATTTGGATATTATTCCACTGAGGCCGATTCCGAAAGATCAACTACGCAGTTGCATATCCAATGCTGATATTTGTCTCGGTTCATTTGGTAATGTGAAAAGATTGAATCGCGTAATACCGTGTAAGATATTTGAATACGCAGCTTGTGGGGCCGCGATAGTTACTTCTGATTCAACTGGGATGAGAGAACTTTTTACAGATGGAGATAATGTTATTTTTTGTAAGCAAAATGATCCTGAAGATCTGGCTTCAAAGATTCTATTATTGAAGAATGATAATAATTTATGCCGTAAGATCGGTAATAATGCTTTTATACTATATAAGAAGGAATTAACTCCAGAAAAAATCGCAATTGGATTATTGGATAAAATATCATCAATATGACGGATATGCATTCAAAAAAAATCAAACTGTATGTAAATGAACGCCTCGTCTGTTCGGCACTGCGTTATATATTCCTACTGTTTCCATTCTGGGGGATGAAATCAAATAATGATTATCTGTATAATACTAAATCATACAAATATGTTTATGATAGGGATTATTATGAATTAGTTTCTCAGGTTGAATATGCTGACTTCATCTTGATACCGCATGATTTCTGGCATCTCAAGAAACACTACCCTTATGTCCTCAAAGAAATGATAAATGAGGCTAAATCATATAATAAACTTCTTCTCATTGACGCGAGTGGTGATATTTCGGGAAAGATAAATGTTCCAGGAAGCGTGGTAATACGTATTAATCAGTATCGGTCAAGTCTACCTTCAAATGAGATTACGGTTCCGGTTCCTTGCGAAGATCTGCTTGAAACATATTACGCTGATGAACTCATAATCCGACGTAAGTCAAAAAAACCGATAATCGGTTTCGTCGGCTGGGCATCGGTTCCCTCCGGAACGCAAATGATTAGGACAATAATGAAAGATCTACCTTATCGGTTGATAAGTATTCTGAATAAGAAATATAACGCATATCGAAAAGGGATTTTCATAAGAAAAAAAGCGGTCAGGGTGTTTCGGAAATCAAATGATGTTATTGCGAGATTTATTATTAGGCGATCATATTTTGGCTGTATGAATTCAGGGGCTAGTGATACAAATGAAAATAGAAAGGAATTTGTTAATAACATTATTAATTCTGATTATAGTTTGATAGTCAGAGGAGATGCCAACGCCTCTACACGACTCTACGAAACATTGTCGCTTGGTCGCATACCTGTCATTATTGACACTGAATGCGTTTTACCTCTTGAGAATTTGATTGATTATAGAAATTTTTGTGTTTTTATTGACCATAAAGATATGGATCGTGCAGCTAGCTTATTGGTAGATTTTCATGATAGTATTTCTGAGAGTAGATTTACTGATATGCAGAGAGAAGCTAGAAGTGCTTATCTACAGTATTTGAGATACGATGCTTTTTCGAAACATTTAGCCGTTATTTTAAGAGAAAGGATAACAATAAATAAATAGAATGAAGAGGAAAAAGATGGAAAAACTAAAAGTATTGATTACTGGCGGACTAGGCTTCATCTTTTCTCATGTAACAGAATATTTGACATCTAAAGGATATAATGTCTTCGTCATTGATGCCGAATATGTGGGTTCACACAAAGAGATCGTAGATGGCTCATTCGAATATAAAAAAATGGATGTTTCCAAATCATCTGTTATACCTGTGATCACTTCATATAAGCCAGATTATATCATTCATGCGGCGGCTTTTAGTGATGTTGATTTATCAATTAATAATTCTGACTTTGTAATAAGGAAGAATTGCATTGCAACATTGAATGTCTTCGAAGCTGCCAGACAGTTACCTAATCTTAGGAAGTTAGTATATATATCCACTGATGAAGTATATGGTGAGTGTAATCATAAAAAAAGTGAAGAAGAAATAATCTTTCCGAAAAATCCTTATTCTTGTTCAAAAGCATTTGGTTCTTTACTACGATTAGCATATGATAATACTTTCAGAAAATTGAAAAATAAGACGGCAGAGACTCGTTTTTGTAATGTATTCGGAGAACGACAAGATAAAACAAAGATCCTAGCAGCAATAAAACATGGTCTAGAAAATAATGTCGTTGTGCCAATTCATAATGGTGGTACTGGTTCGAGAGAGTACATTTATGTTGAAAATATTCCGGAAGTTGTTGAATTGGTCATGCTTCATGGTGACAGAACATACAATATCACATTGAATGATAGTCTTACTGTTAATCAACTAATTGGAAAAGTGAAAAAGTTGACTGGTAAAAAAGTTCTGGTAAAACAATGTGAGAGAAAGGGAATGGATATGAAATATCAAATGAGTAATTTAAGAATTTTAAAACTTGGTTGGAAACCAAAGTACACAATTAATCAGGGATTGAAAGAATATTTATGCGAAAAATAAAACTATTCAAACCATATGTAAGTAAAAAAGCTGTACGGAATGTTGTACGAGTATTATCTGGCACACAACTCGCCGAAGGGCCAAGAGTTAAAGAGTTTGAAGAGAAGTTTGCGTCAAAGTTTGGATTTAGAAATGTTTCAGCTTTAAATTCCGGTACATCAGCTTTGGAACTTGCGTATGAACTTGCTGGCATATGTGAAGGAGATGAAGTGATCACGCCAGTTTTGACCTGTACGGCTACTAATCTTCCGCTTGTTAGACGAAAAGCAAAAATTATCTTTGCTGATACAGATTATGATTTGAATATAGATGTTGAAGATGTTAAGAAGAAGATTACTCCGAAGACAAAGGTCATTGTTTTTGTGCATTTCGGAGGGAATAATCGTGGACTCAAAGAGTTACTGAAGATTGCGAAGGAAAGAAAAATTACACTTATTGAAGACGCTGCACAAGCTGTTGGTTCAGATTTCTGGGGTAAAGCAGATTTTTCTTGTGTCTCTTTGCAGGCAATAAAGACTCTTACCTGTGGTGATGGCGGCTTTCTTATTACTAAAAATGATGATTTGCATCAAAAAGGGAAAAGATTACGTTGGTTCGGCTATGATCGTGAAATGAAACAAAAATTCGGTGATACTGACCTTGTTGAAGCTGGTTTCAAATATCAAATGAACGATATTTCAGCAGCTATTGGGTTAGGAAATTTGGCTACTATTGACAAAGTAATTTCACATAGAAAAAGATTGATGAAAGAGTACATTAAATTTGGTGCTATTTTAGGTATATGGTTTTGTTCAATTCTTGTGGAGAACAGGGAAAGATTAATGGATTACTTAAAAGAGAGAGGAATCGAGACTGGAATTCATCATTATCGTAATGATAAATACACAGTATTTGGCGGAAGACAAGAATTAAAAAAGATGAATGAAATCGAAGAAAAGTATCTTCTTTTACCGTTGCATCATGATGTTAGAATATCTGATATTAAAGAAATCTTCCATCTGATTAAAGGATATGAAATATCAAAATCCAAAAATTGAATCGTCATATAGAGAAAATGACCTGGGTAAAACTTTGTATGAGCAGGTCTTAAAATACAAACCGAAGAAGGTTGTTGAATTCGGGGCACTTTTTGGATATTCAACTATTGCTATGGCTATGGCTTTACACGAATTGGGGCAGGGAAAAATAGTCTCTTATGACCTTTGGGACAAATATCCCCACACACATTCAACCAAGAATAACACTCAAAAGAATATCGATTTATATGGTCTTTCAGAATATGTAACATTGAAACAAGGTGATTTGATTGAATGGTTAAAAGACCCTGAAGAATTCGACATGATGCATATTGATATTTCGAACAAGGGAGACATAATCAAAATGGTTTTCAACACTATAAAGTCACATATAAAGAAGGGAAAGATTATTCTATTTGAAGGCGGTTCAAAGGAACGCGATAATGTTGAATGGATGAAAAAATATAAATGCAAAAAGATATCTGGATGCTCGGCACCATATAAAATCATCAATTCGCGTTTCCCTTCATTATCGATGCTAACTTTGAAATCAAAATAATATGCGAAGACTTGCTGTTGTTGTAAGTGGTTGGCACTTTCCTTATCACTTCTATAAGCGAATCTCTGAACAAAAAATCCCCGATGGATGGAGTGTTGATTTATTTTGTATCTCCCATCGAGATCCGTCTTATTCAAGGGAAGAGAAGAATGATTTCTTAGCCTCTTTAGGAAATACTAGAAGAGATTTATATGACAGAATTTTATATGAGAAAATTGCATCTGTTAAAGATATTGAATCTCTTGGATGGCACTATGAATTGGAACCCAATACCATAGGCGACTGGGGGAATACAAATCAATGGTTGGCAAAAAATGATTATAAAGAATACGACAGATTTCTTTTTTCTCATGATGACAACTTTATTCTAACTGATGAAATATTTCTCAACTTATTATCAAAAGATGATTGGTTAATTATTACGAATAGCGTCGGTAATACTCAGCGTCGATTAAGACGATGGTTATATTTACCTAAACCATTGACTATCAGAGGATCATTTGAATTTTTCACAAAAGAAATGATAGATATTATGGGTGGATTTTTTGATCTTTCTCAGGTAAAACTTAATCGAGAGGGTAAGTTTACCGGTGGTGGAGAATTTTATGCTGAATTGAACGACTGGAATTCTACCGTGGTGCCCTTGAGAAGGCTTATAAAGAAGTATCATATTGAAAATAGAGTAAAAGTTCTCTCGAAATACTATCGCATGAGTGTATATTGTCTAGAAGGTGAGAGAGGATATATTTCCAAGACAGATCATTTGAATACAAAAGAAGAGGAAAAAGGACTTGATATAGTTGAAAGATATTATTCAGAAAAAATTAATAGTAAACGCAAAAAAGTTCTGTATCTTTTTAATGGGAAAAGAAGTGGCCTTATTGATGAAATTAAGGCGGGTGACCGTCCTGATGATGGTTTTTATGGTATGTATCGTTTGCGGAATTATGATATTAACGCAAATTATGCTGAAGTGGAGGACGTTTTTCCATTGTGGTTTGCGGCATTTCTGAGAAAGCATATAAATATCAACTATATCCATATCCCTATTATATGGAAATTATTTAAGTCTGATATAATCTTTTCTTCATCTTCTTTTGGAGCAGAGATAATACATGCATTTATCAAACCAGAGCATTCAAAGTGGGTAATATATGACTTTAGTCTTACGGGATTGATCGGGAATATGAAAACTTTGAAGCAAAAGATATTTCGCTGGATGGTCAAGCGCGCTGGAGGGATAATCACTCTTTCGAGAAAAGAGGCTGATATATTGAAGGAGAATTTTCCGAATTTACGGGAACATATCGAATTTATTCCACTAGGTGTTGATTTGAAATTCTTTCGGCCTCAAGATGATGTAGAAGAATCTAATCAAATAATTTCTGTTGGTCTCGATCCAAATCGTGATTATAATACCTTATTCAAAGCTGCTGCAGGTATTGATGTGGAGGTGTTGATTACTTGTTCGAGGAGAATAGAGTTTATGAGAAGTAATTTGCCGGATAAAGTAAAAACAGCATATTTTTCGTGGAAAGAACTTGTCAGAGAATATGCTAAATCTAAGATCGTTGTACTACCTCTAGACATAAAGAACGGAATAAACGATGCTTCAGGATGTACCTCACTAGTTGAAGCTATGGCGATGGGAAAAGCTATTATTGCTACAAGGACACCTACAACGGAATCATACATCATAAACAGTGAGAACGGTGTCTTAGTCGAATGCGGCGATATTCAGGGTATGAATAAAGCTATTCTTAATCTTTTAGCCGATAAACAGAAAAGAGATTATCTCGGGGAAAATGCCAGAGCATTCGTTGAAAAGAATTGTGACGCCGACAAAAGTGCTAATAAAATGGCCAAATTCTTTTTACGAATCACTCAAGGATATGACGCAAAATAAGTCATGAATCTTTTCTTTGTTAAGTAATCGTTTTCAACCTCAATATAGTATTCTTCTCCATTTCTCATGAAAAATATCGAATATAAGCGACCCCAAAACCTTCTCAAATTAAAAACAATTTGCGTCCTATAGAGTAGATTAAAAAAAATACGCACTTTCCACGCAATCATTGTGCGCGTTGGTCTTATCATCTCTTGTTCCTTGGCGTATCTCGTACCGTTCTTTTTGGTCAAACTATTCTCAAGTTTCCTGAATACACTGACTGGAAAATTTACAACCTGTAGCGGCGCGAAGTTGGCAAACTTAATCCAAAGTTCATAATCTCCGGCATTTTTGAGGTCAGGATTAATTGGTCCAGCTTCTTGCCACAAGGATCTTCTCCAGAAAACGCTGTCTTGAGAAATATAGTATGCCTCACGACCATATATTCCTTTTTGTATCCAGTTCTTATGATAAGTAACACTCTCATCCCTTGATATAATCTTACCAGTGCTGTCAATAACGCGAGTTATCCCTTTTAGCCAATGAATTTCGGGATATTTGTTGAAACAATCCAAGACAGTTTTAAAAGCATTTGGAAGATAATAATCGTCGGCATTTATCCATGCTAATATGTCTCCAGTAGACTTCTGAAACCCTTTATTTATAGCGTCATACATGCCTTTATCCTTTTCGGAATGGCATGAAAATGTTACATCTTTACATTTTATTGAAATCTGATTGCTTTCTAATCTTTCTCTGTATTTATTTATAATCATTAATGTTTTGTCCGTCGAACCCCCATCCATGATGATATACTCAATCTCAAAATCACCTTCTTGATACAAGACGCTTTCTATCGTTTCCGATATGTATCTTTCCATATTGAGAACGGGTGTTATAATCGAGAATTTCATTTCCAGTTTTTGTTATATAGTCTCAATTGATCGTCAAATGTCCTAATTCTTATTTTCATCATCGGCATAAAATCATTTCTCACAAAGATCAAGTTTCCCGTGTGACAAATGAGAGTATATCCCTTTCTATTGCCAAGTTTCAGAGTACTCAAGAATGAGGATCCGCGCATATTATGTTCCGGGTTATGAATTTGTTCAATAGAGGGATCCAATGATGAATTTATTTCAATTATTACGATTTTCGGTCTGTAATAGTTTATTCCTTGCCAGATCTGATAATCGATACCGTCGACATCTATCGAAAGTATATCGAAATCATTCGGAGTTGGCGTTTTCTGGAGGAGCTTGTCGAGGCGATTCTCACCTTGTGGAGCGATAAAAGCGCAAATGGGTATTATTCTCTTGTTTATTTTTTTTGATAAAGCTTCTAAATCGTTAAATCGCGACTTATCTCCTTCTATATATACCGCATTCCATGACTTATTTTTCTCAATGACTCTGAAAGTATTTGAAAGATATATACCGTTCCACGCACCAAATTCTACCACCCAACCATCTTTTATCTTCAACCTCCTGATGATTTCCTCGACAATGCCATCCTCACCATTCTGGGAATATTGATTAAGGGAAAATCCCAGAATGTTGTAGTTTATAATTCTTTTTATTGGAAGGAGGATATAATATAGGATTTTTTTTGCGTAACAATATAAGGACTTAATAATTTCCATTATTTTTGAATTCATCGGATTAATTTATTAGATATTTATCCCATTCTTCAAAATCTGGCCATTCCCATTCTGCTCTCCAGAGGTATAAAGGTAATCTGAAGGAATAGCTATTTTTAAATGTCTCAGCTAGTTGGAAAACATGGTCTCTACCGACCCCTCTACCGCTTATCGCGGGCCATATTCTTTCATCGCGCGCCCTGAATCTAACTTTATCTACAGTTTCGCGCTTGAAAAGGGGTGAACCGTCATATCCTGGATATTGTGTAAAATGGGGCATGAAAAGCCAACACGTTGGCGCTCGTTTTTTGAAGAAGAATGGTAATTTATTATGTGGAAACCAATTTTGCATCATCATACCTCTTGATCTTTTTGCAATATTACTCAGGGTTTCTGGATATACTACCAGATCTTTTTCTTGCTTTATAATCTTTTCAATATCAAGTTTTTTGCCCAAATATTTTTCATTAAATCTAAATGAATATGTTGTAACACAAGTTGCTTTATATTGTTCCGCAAGGTTGTATTGAATCTCAATCCTATTTAACATTGATGCGTCGTCAGCATCTTGAAAAGTGATCCACTTTCCGTGTGACATGTCCATAGCGTAATTCCTCGCTTTGTATCCGACACTTATATTAACTCCACGGCAGTCAACTCGTTTTGGATCAATGTAAGGACATTTAAGATATTTAACTCTTTTATCTCGTAACTCAAACTCCTTTACAATTTTTTCCGTATTATCAGTACTACCATCATCGACAACTATGATTTCTAAATTTGAATAAGTCTGGTCGATAATAGATTGAATTGCAATTGGCAAAGTCGATGCTTCATTATATGTTGGTATAATTACTGATATAAGTGGCTGGTTCATACTTGTTTTAAATTAATTTGTTGCCTATAAGATCTTTAACGAATTTTCTGTATTCAGATGCGAATTTTTCTCGGCTATGATTTTGTTGCGCATATTTCCATGCGTTTATTGCGTATTCGCGAAGTTGATCTATAGGGCGAGAAGCTATATTTTTTACAGCTAAACATATTTCTTCGACAGTATTTTTCTTTAACATTATCCCAAATCCGTCTATATTAACTCCTGCATACTCACTTATAATGGGGATCATCCCTGCGTGGAGAGATACAATGACTGATCCTGCTTGACCTTCCGTTGCTGTAGGATATACAAGTGCTAAACAATCGGAACGTATCTTTTCAAAGATTGGACCTCCGGGATCGACATGACCTAGAGTATGAATATTTTTACTCTCATATAACTCATGATGGTAAACTTCATTAAAGTCTGTATCGTTTATGACTTTTCCACAAATATATAATTCATATTCTGGCATTTTAGAAAATGCCTCAAGTACAAGATCGAGACCTTTACGAACCATTCCTGAACCTCCGATCCACATGAACTTATTGCGTGTCCCTTCAAAGTCTTTGTTTTCTGGTGAAGGAAATTTATGTGTAGTTGAAAGTGGAATATGAACAATTCTTTTCTTTGCATAATGGTATGTCTGTTCTGTGGTTAGGTTTCCGAGTAAGGTAATTATATCTGCATATTCGATACTGTTAGTCGGGATTTCTTGTCTTCTTGGTAGAAGAATAACACTTCTTCTTCTTTTAATATCAATCAGGCGTGAGTACTCAGCATAATTTTGTGTAAGCCAGTGAGGTATTGTTGCGTGAAAAATTTTCTTGCAATCCTTATTTAAATATGGAGCTAGGCGTTCCAAGTTTGAATGTATGTCAATAATATAATCATATTTTGTTTTTGGAATAAATTTATTATTTTTCCAATCTATAACGTCAACAATGTAACCTTCCTCTAGAAATGAATTGACAATATCTCTACATTCCCATACATTTGTGTGACCGTTTAGGATATCCTCCGTTTTATTAATAAATGGTAATGTCATATATGAAAGTAGTATCCTTCCACGGTTTAATATTTTTGGATAAAAAGATATAACTCCACCTTTGAATTTCATAAGTATGTATAAACGAATGTTGTAAATTCTAAACGCCGATATAATCCTCTTTATTAATCTTTTCATAGTTATTCTTGAATTAATTTATTATAATAATTGCCTTTTTATCAATTATAGTTACATTCATCTTCTTTTTACTCAATGCTTTCACTATAGGCGAATCTGCATCTAATACTGCAGACTTTGTACCAGCTTTTTTAACAAAATTTGTAAAAGCTATAATATCATCTCCTTCAATAACATCACGCTGTTTAGTGTATAGATTTTTCCACTCCACCAAATCTTCTTTACCCGCATTCAAATATGACCCACCAATTTTAAAAGTAACATATAATGGCATATTGCAAAAGTAGCGGATCTTTTCGTCGTCAGCAAGTATTATTGTTGTTGTGCTAGCCCCAGCTTCCCGCAAAGCATCACATATTTTAGGATATACGATAAAATCATTTACTTTAACTTTTTCTTTATGAAAGACTGTTGGGATATAGTATTCTTCGGAATAATCATAACCGGTTAGAAACTGAGCCCATTGTGAACCGATCGAGGAGCTCCCAAGTCCGATGAATAGGATTATACACAATATAATCCAGCGCCATTTTTTTTGCGCCCATTCATTTTTCCATAAATAATCAAGCATGAATGCAAATGCAACGAATAATCCTAAATAAAAGAAGATAAAGAAACGGCTTGTTTGTTGGATTAGGAGAGGGGCATTAAAATATTTAATGGCAAAGAGTTGAATTGAAGGCAAAAAGATTGAATAGAAGACTCCTATTGTTGATACCAGTAATGACCATTTTAAGATAATGATATCTTTAGGAGAATTGGTCCAGTTTCTTTTCCTCATGATGTATTTACTGATTAGTATGAAGACTACAAAAAATAAACTAATTACTAATATTGCCTTGAGCCATATCAGATTGGACGGAGGGAATTCCCAGTAAAGACGAAATTTTAAAGCATTTGCATATTCTGATGCTGTTACTAAACCGCTAGATATCGTTTTTGTTCGTGTAAAAATCTCTGCTAAAAGCGGTGCTGCACCTAATATATAAACACCTAATCCTTGAATAAACTGTTTACATCCATATATCCATCTATGATTCCAGAAGTAATAGACCAGAGTAACTGTGAGGAGTAATCCAAAGAAGAAAAGCATGCTGACAGGGTGAATGTAACTGGTTAGACCTATCAAAAGAAATACTGGCCACAGATTTTTCTCATCTTGAATACGGCGAATATGCCATGCAGAAATCAACCACATGAACGGAAAGGCGATAGACCGCCCGAGATTTTCGGTATTGGTGAATACACCCCAAAATGTACTACCTATCGATAATCGCGGTAGTAAGGCAATTGCTGATACAACAACAGCGATAATTCTACTGATTTTTATTGAGCGAAAAGCCAAATAGGCTGTGTATCCTGTCAGAAAAACATAAACGAATAAAAGTACTGATCTATATGTCTGTATTTTGAAATTAGTTGTTAGCAGATCGATTAGTGGATAGTAAAGATAAGTGTGATAGTAATTATTTAACAATAAATCACGTTGTGGATAGTCTATGTTCGAGGCGGCTTTATTTGCAATAAGAACTGCATATTCGTCATCCGGAGTAATACTTGGTAAAGTGTTTGTATATAGAAAAGAGACTACAGCTAAACCAAGAAACAAAGATATGATAGCTATTTCTTTTTTTATACTGGCCTTCATTTTTGTATTTTATTATTTCTTCTGATATTATCATAAATGTGAAAATCTCTCTAATATTTCCAATATTTAATGAGGCTCAGAATATACCAATTTTGTTAGAGAAAATCTACGCAGTTCTCATCAATAATTCATATAATTATGAAATAATAGCCGTAGATGATGGTTCAAATGATGACAGTTTTTCGATTCTAGAAAAATATGCAAACAAAGATTTGAATATTAAGGTTATTCGTTTTGCAATAAATCGTGGACAAACCGCTGCACTTAGTGCTGGTATAGAAAATGCGTCTGGAGATGTTCTAATTCCTATGGATAGTGATTTAGAAAATGATCCTGGGGACATACCAAAACTCATAGCAAAGATAGATGAAGGATATGACGTGGTTTCTGGCTGGAGGATTGATCGTTGGAAAGGTGGTATTATTATTTTTTTCAAACGTCGTCTGCCATCCAAATTGGCCAATTGGCTTATTTCAATAATAACCGGGGTATATCTTCATGACTATGGTTGCATAATGAAAGCATATCGTTCACATGTTATTGCCAATATTATTCTCTATGGTGAGATGCACCGTTTTATTCCAGCTTATTCATCTTGGCATGGTGCAAAAGTTGTGGAAGTGCCAGTGAGTTATCAATCTAGGAAGTATGGTAAAAGTAATTATGGTATTGGTCGTACATTCAAAGTCCTTCTTGATTTGATTGTCATTGTCTTTTTACATAGATATATGAATAGGCCAATTCATTTTTTTGGGGGATTGGGTTTTATTTCTCTTGCTATAGGTATTCTGTCTGGTTTGATTGCTATGTACCTTAAAATTACTCATTTAAGAGATTTTGTTTCGACACCCTTACCAATATTTTCAGCGCTTTTTATTATCGTAGGTGTACAACTAATTGCCATGGGAATAATTGCTGAAATTCTAATGCGAACATACTATGAATCTCAAAAGAAGAAACCGTATAGTATTACAGAGACAATCAATATTTAGGGATATTAGAACAATAATATGTGCGGTATAACTGGATTTATTGGTGAAGGTGACAAAGAGACGCTTGAGAAGATGACAGCAGTGCTCAGACATCGTGGACCCGATGATTCAGGCATTTTTTTTGATGAGCAAAAAAAAATAGGTTTTGGACACACACGACTTTCAATTCTCGATGTTAGTCTTGCTGGCCATCAACCAATGTGGAGTAGTGATAATCAGATAGTGGTTGTTTATAATGGTGAAATCTATAATTTCACTGAATTGAGACGAAAAATTGAACGATATCAAAATTTTCAATATAAAAGTGCCTCTGATACTGAAGTCATTATTTACGCGTATAAGATTTTTAATGAAGAATGTTTTGAAAAAATGGAAGGCATGTTTGCGATTGCGATTTACGATTTTTCAAAACGAAAGCTTATATTAGCTCGTGATCGTGTTGGAAAGAAGCCATTATATTGGACGAAGAGTGATGGCACATTGATCTTTGGTTCAGAGTTGAAATCACTCATAATTCACCCATTATTCAAAAGGGAATTGGACATCGAGTCGGTCAATAAATATCTTCAATTTGACTATACTCCAACTCCACATACTATTTGGAAAAGTGTTTTTAAACTCGAACCTGCTTGTTATGTTGTTTTCAAAGATGGAAACATACGAACTGAAAAATATTGGCAACCGAGATTTGAAGAAATATCTATCACATTTAGCAAAGCAGAGGAATGTTTGGATAATATGATTGGTGAGGCTGTTCGAAATCGTCTAGTCTCTGATGTGCCTGTCGGCGTGTTCTTATCTGGTGGGCTAGATAGTTCAGCTATTGCGTATTATGCGAAACAAAATAGTAAAGATCAAATCAAAACATTTTCAATCGGCTTTTCTGAGAAAAGTTTCGATGAATCATATTATGCACGGAAGGTGGCGAAATATCTAGGTACCGAACATCATGAAAAGATTTTCTCTGGAGAAGATAGTTTAAACGTTATTTCTAAAGTCTTAAATAATCTGGATGAACCAATTGCGGATGCGTCTATTATTCCGACGTATTTGTTAGCAAAATTCGCGCGCGAGTATGTTAAGGTCGCATTGGGTGGTGATGGGGGAGATGAACTCTTTGCCGGATACCCAACATTTCAGGCGGAAAAGTTTTCCTCGATATATAAAGCGATTCCTGGTTTTTTGCGATCTGGATTTATTGAACCGATAATAAATTCTGTTCCATCATCTCAGGGTTATTTCAGTCTAGATTATAAACTTAAGAAGTTTATAGAAGGGTTCTCCGTGTCGGATATGTATCGACATCAAGTGTGGTTGGGATCATTTGATCGTAATATGAGAAAAAGAATATTTTGCAGGGAAATCTGGAATGATCTAGAGAAGGTAAATGTATTCGATAATATAGATCAGATCTATAACGAAATAGGTCGTGAAAAAAATAAACAGGAAATTGGCTTGAATGAGTTACTGTATCAATATGAACGCTCATATCTTATGGATGAGGTTATGGTAAAGGTTGATCGCGCTACAATGCTTGCATCACTGGAATCAAGGTCACCTTTGCTTGATTATCGGATTGTTGATTTTGTACATTCATTACCAGCTTCTTTCAAACTTCACGGCTTTACAACAAAGTATATTTTTAAGAAACTTATGGAAAATAAATTACCGAGCGAGATTGTGTGGCGTTCGAAAAAGGGCTTTAGTATGCCGATCTCCGTGTGGTTTCGTGGACCGCTTCGTGGGATGCTTGAAGATGTTCTATCGAAAAAAAGCGTAGAAAAAATGGGTATATTTGATTATACATTCATTGAAGAATTGAAAAATGATCATTATTCTAATAAAAAAGACAATCGTAAACTACTCTGGAATCTTTTTGTTTTGGGTGTTTGGTGGAAAAACTTTAATAACACATAACTTGATAGGTCAATATTATTTTAAGGATAAATTACTGCTACAATTCAACGATATGTCATCAAGTGAAAGATTTGGATATGAATGGGATCTGCATCATGAGATTATCCCTGATTACGAAAGACAATTTCGGAATTGGGTTTATCCACTAAACGAAACAGATTTTCGTGACAAAGATGTGATGGATGTCGGCTGTGGTATGGGCAGAAATAGTTTCTGGCCGGCGCGGTGGGAAGCAAAGAGTGTTATCGCTTTTGATCTTGACCCACGAACTGTGCAAAGAGCCGGAGAGAATCTGAAGAATTATAAAAATGTTCAGGTGCTACAAAAAAGCGCCTATGATATGGACTGGAATAATTGTCTTGATATTGTTTTTAGTATCGGCGTGATTCATCATCTTGAATATCCTCGAGAAGTTATAGAACACATGGTCAAAGCTCTTCGGCCGGGAGGTACTATTCTGATTTGGGTATATAGTTATGAAGGAAACGAATGGATAGTTAGGTTCATTGACCCGATCAGAAAGATGGTCACTTCAAAACTATCTTTACCGATTGTATATTTTCTTTCGTCTTTTGTCTCAATCCCGCTGTGGATTTTTGTCAAGATATTCCGTGGCCCATCTGAATATTTGAAGCAATTATCGAAGTTTTCTCTTTGTCATATTCATGGTATTGTTTTTGACCAGTTAATACCGAAAGTCGCCAAGTATTGGACGAAAGAGAATCTGCATGATTTGTTTAGCAACATGGGTTTACGACAAATATCTATTGAGATGCCGCCAAACAAAATGGGCTGGACCGTGATCGGACGGAAATAATTCACGAAAAGATGAAGGATTCGCATTATAGTTTTATATATGAAGAAGAACTTAACCATTGGTGGTATAGAGTGAGGAGAAAAATTGTAAAAGATTTGTTGAATGTATATGTGCCTTCTCAAATAGGCGATTTCAAAATCAAGGTTTTAGATATTGGTTGTGGTTGCGGGGCGATGATCAAAGAATTAAGTGAATTGTATGATTGTTATGGTATCGATATATCAGAAGCTGCTGTGGGTTATTCTCGTCAGAGATTGATTGAAAATATTATTTTGGGAGATGTGACAAAAATACCTTTCAAGAATGAGAGTTTTGATGTTGTCTTGGCTATGGACATACTCGAACATGTTGAACAAGATCAAGGTGCTATTCGAGAGATTAAACGAGTTCTTCGGGTAGGTGGTTGCGCGATAATATTTGTACCGACATTTAGATTTCTTTGGAGTGTCACCGATGTTATAAGTATGCATAAAAGAAGATACACTCTTGGAAATTTGTCACGGAAAATATCTGAATCTGGACTCAATATTATTCGGAAGACATATTTTAATTCATTTTTGTTTTTGCCGATTTGTCTCATAAGGATAATTGTAAAATTACTTCGATTACCAATGAGATCAGAAAACAATGTTGGGGGAAAATTTATGAATCGGATTCTTTATATTATATTTTATTTCGAATCTATTTTGTTGAAGCATATAAATTTTCCTTTCGGCGTTTCAGCTATGATAGTATGTAGGAAATAGTGGTATTTAATTTATTATTTATAGATAGGTATAATATGATGTTTACACTTGCTTCAATTGGAAATATCCTAAAAACAGCCATCAAACTGATTATAGGTAAAGGTGTCAAACATAGTTACTCACAATATAGCGAGGATGTTCTGGTTGAATCATTTGTGAAAAATAAAATGAATGGATTCTATATTGACGTGGGAGCTTTTCATCCTGTTCAATATTCGAATACTTACGGTCTTTATCGTCGTGGATGGAAAGGTATAGTTATTGAGCCAAATCAACGAGCAGAGTTACTTTTTCGGATATTTAGGCCGAGAGATATATTTGTAAACGTTGGAATAAATCACAATGGCAATTATATGCAGTATTTCTCTTTTAAAGATCATGCGTATAATACTATGTCTGAAATCCAAGCGAATGAATGGATGGAAAAAGGTGTGAAGTCCGCCAGTATTTCAAAAGTCGAATGTCAAACGCTAAAGGAAATTGTCTTGAAATATAAAGTAAAAAGAATTGATGTTTTATCTATCGATGTCGAAGGGCTTGATCTGGAGGTATTAAAATCTCATGATTGGGATATCCCTACTGATATAGTTGTCGTTGAAAATCATTTGTTTAATTTTGATCGCATGGACTCGGATCCAATCTATTTGTTCATGAAGACTCATATGTTCGAACTTGTAGCCTATACAAATCCATCACTTATTTTCAAAAAGGTGAAGAATCTATGATAATACGAGCTGGAGATGATTATTAAAGAATAATCCCCTTTATCTTTCGTTAAAGGGGCATCAGATTTACGCGGTTGCACGCAAAATTGATTTTGGAAACTGACCCATCTGTCCCATAGAATGTTCGTATGGTATAGAGGGTTTGCTTTGATAAAAGGGAACCTTCAGGAGATTCCTAACCTCTTGCTCCAAACGATCTCGTTCTTTGACAAGTTCTTCGGACGAAAGAGAATCCGTGTACACATAAGCTTTGTAGCCACCGTTCGGGTCCCCTTTGAAGTAATCCGCGGTTATTGAATAATCAACTTCATTTTGGTACAATCTTGCACCGGTTTCATGGTGTGAATAGACCCACAAACTATCTTTGCCACTTACCGGTATTGCCAAGTCATAATAAGGTGTTCCGGGGTAACAGGTGATGATTGAAATATCAAAGTCGTCAGGTTTGGTTTCAAGAAGCCATTCTCTTGTTGCCTTCACTGTCTCATGATTCTCACCAGGATGTCCTATGGACATTAAAGCTTTGACTTTGAGGTTATGCCGTTTAGCGATTTCCACGCATCGCGTATTCTCCTCAAGGGTTGCTTTCTTATTCATGATTAAGAGGATTTCTGGCGACCCAGATTCAAAGCCGACTAATATCCAACGAAATCCTGCCCTGTACATTGCTTCAGCCTGTTCATCAGTGAAGAGTTCGGATTTAATAAAACCCCGCAATCTCCACTCAACACCAAACTTTTTTTGTCTATCTGCGATACTATGCATCAAGAGAACTATATTCTTGTTAATATTTAATTCATCGTCATAGAACATGAAACCCTTTCTTCCTGTGTGAAGGAAAAGATATTCCATTTCTTCCGTAATTTTTTCTGGAGTTCTTGTGCGAATTCGGCGTAACATTGGAGATTCACGTCCGCCGCAGAAACCACAGTTGAATGGACATCCAAGTTGGGCGATTAACGATAGGGCATGGACACCATCTATTGAATAATGATAACTATCCAAATCAACCAAATGTCTGGCTGGAAATGGATATTCGGAAAGCTCGTTACTCTTCAAAAAAAGTGGTGATGAGATATTATCAGCATCGATCATCGCTGAAGCTCCATCTTTAATAGCCTCAAAAATTGCCTTTTCACCGTCACCCGAAACAAGAATATCGAAAGTCTCCCTTGCTTGTTGCATCGATTTGGAAACACGACTATTCATCACGTCACGATTAGATTCTTTTTTGTAAGCGGCGTTCACAAGTGTGATGTGCGGTCCGCCCAAAATAACTTTGGCATTTTTTTTGATTCCGTGAATGGTATGAGCAATCTGTGTCGCTGCCGGCAACTGAGGGGTAGTTGATGTCAGTCCGAAATATCGGATACCTCGCCTCATTGTGACATAATCGGATACTACATCTAGGAAATTCTTTACGCCGGAGAGATCGAGTACTTCAACGTGCAGATTAGCTTTTTCAAGTACGGCCGCAATTTTCAGTATCCCTAAGGACATGAAGACTCGCTCGTCCAAGAGAAATGGAGATGGTGGAATAATTAGAGTGATATTTTCCATGGGAAATATATTTTAAGGTTCTTTGAATTGTCTTTATTAAATGTATATCATAATATTTTTTTGTCAAAGATACGAAGTTGAGAAACTTGATTTGTAGGGATAAACAGTGTAGTCTTTCTTAAAATGAGAGACTATATAAAGTCGTGGAAAATTCTCAAAGAGACATTTAGTCATTACAAAAGAAGTCTCGTGGTACTTCTTGTCTTTGGGGTTGTAAGTGCGATTTTAGATGGACTTGGAATAAACATAATTATTCCCGTAATCTCCTTCTTGTCCGGTGATACGGGCTTTGTACCGACAGACACAATTTCTAAGGTACTCAAAACAGTCTTTGATTTCTTACATATCCCATTCACATTTAAATTCTTGTTAATTTCTATGGGAGTATTGTTTTTGGCAAGAGCTGTGGTTCTTACACTTTTCACCTATGTTCGCGCAAGGATTGGTGCCGACTTTTTATATAAGGAATCAAATCATCTATTTTCCGGAATTCTGAGAGCAAAGTGGCCATTTCTATCTAATCTAGGTTCTGGTTTCCTGCAGAATACAATTTTTTATGATGTAAAACAAAGTAGCACGCTTCTTGACGTGTTAGCCCAATTTCTCCAATCATCTACGGGTTTTGTCATATATTCATTAGTGGCTCTCAGTATTTCTCCGCTTATTGTGTTTATAACCCTTAGTATAGGCGTTATTCTTATGCTTACTCTCCAGCCACTTGTGAAAAAGACGGCTCTTGTCGGTGAAGAAAAAAGTAAATCGGAGAAAATACTTAGTGGTTATCTGATAGAAAATATATCTGGTCTTAAGGTAATAAAAGCCAGCGGTGTTGGTAAGAAGGTTGCTGAATCTGGTCAATTAATGCTCGAAAAATTAAGGAATGTCTATACTCGGAGCGCCGTGGTAAGCAATCTTGGACCGACGATAATGCAGCCTTTCAGTTTCATCTTTGTAATTATATTATTGGCACTCGCGTACAAACTGCCATCGTTCAATATCGCCACCTTTGCCGCATCCCTTTATCTCATACAGAAGATTTTTACCTATATTCAATCCACCCAAGCTACGATACATTCAATAGCTGACCTAACCCCATATGCGTCGGGAATTCTCAGGTTCAAAACCATGCTTAACGAACAAAATGAGGAGGTTTTAACGGCAAATAGGAAATATATTTTCAATGATAAACTAACATTTGATAATATATCTTTATCATATCAACCGGAAATCCCTGTTCTCGCGGGAGTGTCCTTTTCCATTTCCAAGGGTAAATTTATCGGTATTATCGGACCGTCAGGTGTTGGTAAAACCTCCGTGGCTGACCTCATACTTCGGCTGTTGCATCCAAATAAAGGATCAATACGACTTGATAATGTACCGATTAAAGATATTACTCTGGAGGATTGGCAGAAAAATGTTAGCTTCGTCTCACAAGATATTTTCCTTATTAATAGATCAGTAAATGATAACATTAAATTTTATGACTCTTCAATTTCTGATGAAGAAGTGCGACATGCGGCAAAACGCGCGCATATATATAATGAAATTATGAGACTCGAGTATGGTTTTGATACAGTCATCGGAAATAGTGGGGTCACGCTTTCTTTCGGTCAACGTCAACGGATTGTACTTGCGCGAGCTTTGGTACGTTCTCCGTCACTGTTAATATTGGATGAAGCAACCAGTTCACTTGACTCGGAATCGGAGGCTCTTGTAAAGGAGACGATCGAAGAGTTGAGAAAATCAATAACACTTATAGTTATCGCACATCGGATTTCCACTGTGATTGAAGCTGATAGTGTGTTTATATTGAAAGACGGTACTATAGTGGAGGAAGGTAAACCGAAAGATATGCTCAATAATCCTGAATCATATCTGTCCCGTATGGCAAAATTACAGAATATCACATAACATGACCAAATCACGATACAGTTCTCATTATTAGGTGCTATTTATTCACATATAACTTAATTGAAGTTTTACATGAAAAAAACCACAAAATATATCTCAACCATGGCCCTGTTTCTAGTTCCACTCTTTGCCCTTTTTCCGATGCCTTTTTGGCCATTTGATTTTCCAGACTCTTTCTTTTTTCCCTTCATTACCGGTAAAGCCTTCTATTTTCGTATCTTGGTTGAAATCGCGTTTTCAAGCTGGGTCATTCTGGCCTTTCTGGACGCGAAGTATCGTCCGCGTTTGAATGCTCTGACTATAGGTATGACGATTTTTGCTTTGGTGGCGCTTGCGGCGGACCTACTCGGTGTCAACCCGTTTCGTAGTCTGTGGTCCAACTTTGAGCGTATGGAAGGTTGGATTACCATCGCCCATTTGTGGATGTTTTTCATTGCGACAACTTCATTATTTGGTGTTGGAGAAGAAGGAAAAAGAATGTGGCATCGCTGGTTCAATACCTCTCTCGCGATAGCGTTTATTGTCGGTATATACGGTCTCGCGCAATATTTCGGTTGGGTCGCCATTCATCAAGGCAGTTCTCGCATTGACGCCTCTTTGGGAAATGCAATTTATATGGCGGTATACATGTTATTCCACGCATTCATCGCCACGTATTTCTTCTTTGTTGAAAAGGCAAAAGGTGTATCAGCATCCAAATTGAAGATGTGGATTTATTGTTTATTCGCAATATTCGCGAGCTTCTTGCTTTTTCAAACGGCGACCCGCGGTACTATTTTGGGTCTTATCGGTGGAATCATGCTGGCTCTATTTCTCTATGCGGTTCTCGGCAAAAATGAAACTTTGAAATCTAGATGGATTGCCGGCGGACTTATTAGTTTAATTATTCTCATTGGTGTTGTGTTCTGGATGAATCGTGATGCTCAATTTATAAGGAATAATGAAGTTTTGAATCGTCTGGCATCGATCTCAATTTCCGACACGCAGACGCAGGCTCGCGGTTATGTTTGGCCAATGGCTATCGAAGGTTGGACACAAAGGCCGGTTCTGGGTTGGGGTCAGGAAAATTTCAATTATGTTTTCAACGCCAATTATAACCCTCTAATGTGGGCGCACGAACAATGGTTTGATCGCGCGCACAATATTTATCTTGATTGGCTAATCAATGCCGGCGCGGTTGGCTTGCTCGCGTATCTTTCCCTATATATTTTGTCTCTAATGGCGATTTGGAAATCAACTCTGTCATTAAAAGAGAAATGTGTTCTGACTGGTCTTATCGCGGGATACATGGTGCATAATATTTTCGTATTTGATAATTTGGCGAGTTGCGTGATGTTTTTCGCGGTTTTAGGGTTCACGAATTCATTCAAGAAATCAAAAACACAGACTACTTCACTATTTGCCGGTAACGATGCAATCGACGGGAGTCGCGAAATCAATACGGAAATCGTGGAATATATTGTCGCGCCGATTTCCATCATCGCTCTTGTTTTCGGTATTTATTTTTTCAATATCCGCGCGATACAGGCGAATACTGGCCTTATCGTAGCTCTGCAGTCATGTAATGGTCCGACGCCGGATATCATGCTATTTCAAAAAGCTTTAGCCGTGAATATTACTGTCGCCAATCAAGAAATTCGTGAACAGACTCTCACTTGTGCCAGCAATATTATTCAAAGCCAAAATGCTCCCGGACCGACAAAACAAGCTTTCTTTCAGTTGGCTCTCAAGGGCATAGAAGATCAAATAGCTCTGGCGCCGAATGATGCGCGTATGTATGCTCTTGGCGGTACGTTTTTAGATCAGATAGGTCAATTTGACAAGGCACAACCGATCCTTGAAAGAGCTCATGAATTATCTCCAGCCAAACAGACTATTAATTTCGAATTGGCTAACAATTATTTTAACACGGATGAAATGAAAGAAGCCGTGCAGATATTGAAGCAAGCCTATGAAAGTGATCCGACATATCTTCAGGCGCAATCCGCCTACGCTATCAGTCTTATTATTGACGGTAATGAGGCTTTAGCAAAAACTCTTTTCAAAGATACGCCGAGTGTTTATGAAAATGCCCAGATCGCGCAAATCTATGCTCAATTAAAAAAGTACGACAAGTCTATAACGCTACTTGATAAGCTGATAATCGCGGATCCTATGAATATTCAACTTCGTACGAATCTAGCGCAAGTCCAATACGCCGCCGGAATGAAATGGCAGACGGTGGAGACTCTGAAGGCGTTACGAAAAGATTTTCCGGAGTACAAAGATCAGCTTGACGAGGCCATAAAAGAGGCGCAGAAATAATAAGCGTGTTTTGTTTAATTTGGTTTCGCTCAACTCCACAAAACGCAAAAGTCCGCCGAGGGCGGAACTTTGCGTTAGACATATTTGGAGAGCGCCCACACTGGGTACTCACTGCGGGAATTATAGCATATTCTTAGATAATTGCAAGGAATGAGCTGTGGATAATTGATCATGTATGAATCTCTATTCGTGGACAGAAGAGATTTGCGCGTAAAATACTATTTGCTTATAATAGAAAGCGGATTGCACCAAATGACGGCGACGGCTGTACTCACATTTTATTTAGACATAAATTTTGGAGCTCACACCCGTCGCCATCATTTGGCGTAATAATGATAATCCAAGAAAACATACCACTTGCTCAATATACGACATTCAAAATCGGTGGACCGGCGCGATTTTTTTGTGCGGTTACAAGTGAAGCGGATTTATTGGAGGCGGTGAAGTTTGCCATGGAAAAGGGAATGCCGATGCTTGTAATTGGAAGTGGGTCAAATGTTTTAGTTGGCGATACGGGTTATTCGGGGCTTGTGATACGGATGGAGATAAAGGGTATTACATATACCGCTTCCATCACCGACACATTCCCTCCGAGAGCCATTAATCACTCCGCTCCGCTAAGGCTCTCTCCGGGAAGTGTCGGCTCGGAATTGGCTAACGATTTATCACAGGACTTCTCCGTAATTAATGTTGCGGCGGGTGAAATAATGGATAAGTTCATAGAGAATATCGTCAGTCAAGGATTATATGGTCTGGAAAATCTTTCGGCTATTCCCGGAACCGTCGGCGCATCGCCGGTACAAAATATTTCCGCATACGGTCAAGAAGTCGGGAATGTTATTCAAGTTGTAAAAGCGCTTGATACAAAAACTATGGAATTCGCCCTATTGTCTCAGAAAGAATGCGTCTTCGCATACCGTGATAGTATTTTCAAACATGAGAAGGGGCGATATATCATTACGGCGGTAACATACAATCTTTCAAAAAATGGGAAAGTTGATATTAGTTACCCTGATTTACGGAGATTCTTTGAAACGAAAAATATTGAGGAATCGGGCGCAAAAAGAGTTATAAAATCAGTCGAAAATATTACGAAACCAATCGAACCGACTTTGAGACAAGTTCGCGACGCGGTCATGGAAATTCGTTCCAAGAAATTGCCAGATTGGACGAAATGGGGAACGGCTGGATCATTTTTCAAGAATCCGATAATTTCGGAAAGTGAATGGCAAGAATTGGCGAAGAAATATCCGGAAATGCCACACTGGGCTGAATCTGATGGAAAAGTGAAAATTAGTTTGGGATGGATTCTGGATAAACTTTGCGATGCCAAGGGGCTTGTGATGGGGAATGTTGGCACATATGAAAATCAAGCGCTTGTTATTGTCTCCAAACCCGGAGCGACGGCTAGCGAAGTAGTTGCTCTAGCGCAAAGGCTCATGAAATGCGTGAAAGATAGAACTGGGATACAGATAGAAAGTGAGGTTGAATGGGCGTGTTAAATATGCCAGTACAGCTAGTTGACAACTTAAAGACAGTTTTGATACAACATAAGAACCATGATTGGAATTCAGTTTGGACGCCCCTAACAGTGCGATATACAAGATAGCCAGAGGAGGGACGAATGCTCAGTTCGAACAGCTTGTTGCAAATATACGGCAAGCTACGGTGCTCGGTTATCATGTTAGACCCTGCTATCTGATGTCTAGAGTTAACACTTCAAAAGCTATCATGATGGAGATTATAGAGTTTTCGGCTGGTCTTAATGTCCGTCAAATCAGACTGCAACGATTCAAACCTTGGGGTAATGGAGAGAAATTAGCCGACAGATATGAGTTTTCTCAAGATGAATATGTAGAAATTTGTGCTTTCGCTAAAGAAGAGGCAAAAAGATACGAAGACCTCGAGGTGATAGTTCCGCAGAATAACCGCTTTCTTGCCCTAGGTTCGGTTTACGTCAATCCCGATGGTTCAGTTTCTGTGCAAGTAGATGATATTGAACACCAACAAATGATTGGGAACCTGTACAAAAGAAGTCTCGAAGAGATATGGAAAGAGTGCAGTGAACAGTTCTCGGAAGCTCATCTTCGATGGCTGATACGACCAAGGCGGTTGATTAAATAACTGACAGAGATAAAATGGGTGGCGTCATTGGTTATAACAAGACGCCACCCAGTTCTAACTTTCATTGACTATGAAAAAAGACAAACCACGAACACAATCATTAAACAAAAACTATGATTTTTTGCTATCTTGCAAACTATCTTCGGGCGATATCGTTGCTCGATTAGATAACATCCCTATTAAGAAGAATTTTCATACTGAGAACATGGCGAGAATTGGCTGGGAAAAGGAAAACGCTTTTGCAAAAAGAAACCATCTCCCTATTTTTAATTCCTCAGGACTCTTTCTTCGTCGGTGGTATTTTAATAAGAACAACAAGCTTCATTTTGATTTTGGGAAGACGTCTTTTAAGGAATTTGTAGGTATATATAAATATCACCCGGAGATTTATTCAAAATATGGCGTAAATTATGTTCCTTTGGCTTTAGCAACATTTGGTATTCTTACGACTCTTGATAATAAGATTGTCTTAGCGAAGAGAAGTGATAAAGTTTCAGGAGCAAAAAATATGATAGCTCCAATCGGGGGGTTTTTAGGAAAAAAAACGCCCAAAAATGGCCGTATCGAGACAGGCCTCTTTATTTTTAATAGTTTTAAAAAAGAGATAACAGAGGAAACTGGAATTCCAAGGAAAAATATTGTAGACACCGTGTTATCTGGAATAGTAGTAAAGAAAGATATAGGTGACCTTCCAAGAATTATTTTTCAATCAAAAATAAACTTGACGAGTTTGGAGATTAAAAAAATTTTTCTAAAACATGGAGATTATGAGAATAAAAAACTTATCTTTATTAAAAAAGACAGAGAAAGTTTAAGAGGTTTTCTAAATAAAAAAAATAAGAGCACATACTGGACAACGGAAGCTAGCATTACAGATATGTTAGCCAGAGATTTAGATCATTAGATGCCGTTAGAGACTTTTGGTTATTGGCTCAATCTGTAACCACGCCCATTTTTTTGTACATATGTTATAGTATTTCAGTCATGTCATTTTTAAATAAAATATTCAGCAATACCCATACATCGAGTGTTAAGAAGTTTGAGCCGCTTGCGGTAAAAATCAATGGATTTGAATCCAAAATTCAGGCGCTTTCCGACGCGGAATTGAAGGCAAAAACCGTGGAGTTTCGAAAACGATTGGGAATCATCATACCCGCAGACGGAGCAAACATAGTTTCTGTGGACACGCCGTCAACCTCACCCGCCAATAGAGGAAGCATGGCGGGTGAGGTTATGTCTGGTTCTCGCCACCACCTTGTTGATGATGTGCAAAGCGTTAAGTTCAGTGGTGGCTCCGAAGCGTCCACCGAAACTATGTTTGCTCCGTCTGCGGGTGCTATGGAAACTCTCGACGACATTTTACCCGAAGCTTTCGCTGTCGTTCGTGAAGCCGCTCGAAGGACGCTTTCGCAAAGGCATTTCGACGTGCAACTCATCGGTGGAATGGTTTTGAATTCCGGCGCCATTTCTGAAATGAAAACTGGAGAGGGAAAGACTTTGGTGGCGACATTGTCGGCATATTTGAACGCGCTTACCGGCAAAGGTGTCCATATCGTCACCGTTAACGATTATTTGTCCAGACGCGATGCCGTGTGGATGGGACAGGTGTATGATTTTCTCGGACTTAGCGTCGGGGTAATAAATCATGAAGCGTCTTTTCTGTATGACTCATCAATTGTTCAAGGTCTCGACAAAGAACGCGATATCACCGGTGGATTCAAAGTCGTTCACGAATTCTTGCGTGTATGCACACGCAGGGAGGCCTACGCCGCCGATATCACGTACGGGACGAACAATGAATTCGGCTTTGATTATTTGCGCGACAATTTGGAATACAAACCCGAGAGCTTGCGTCAAAGAGATTTCAATTACGCCATCGTAGACGAAATAGATTCAATCCTTATCGACGAAGCGCGCACTCCGCTCATCATTTCCGCGCCAAGCCGCGACGCTGAAGCCGTTTATAAGCAGTTCGCCGCGCTCGTTTCCACATTCAAGGAAAATGAAGATTATACTGTGGACGAAAAGAAAAAAGCTATTTCACTTTTGACTTCGGGAATAGAGAAAGCGGAGAAATCTCTCGGCATAGACAATATTTACACGGACAAAAATATCAAATTCGTCCATCATCTTGAGACGGCGATTCGCGCCAAGGCGTTATTCCATCTTGATAAAGAATATGTCGTCAGGGACAATCAAATCGTTATTGTTGATGAATTTACCGGAAGAATGCAACCCGGCCGGCGTTGGTCGGAAGGTTTACACCAAGCCATTGAAGCCAAAGAAGGCGTTTCCATTCAACAGGAGTCACGGACATACGCGTCCATAACCTTCCAGAATTTCTTCCGCATGTATCCGAAATTATCGGGAATGACCGGCACGGCCGCCACTTCCAGCGAGGAATTCTACAAAGTTTATGGTCTTGAAGTTTTCGTCGTGCCGACGAATCGGCCGATGATTCGTCTTGATCAAAATGATCAGATATTTCGCACTGAAGCCGGCAAGTACAAAGCGATCGCGCGCAAAGTCAAGGAATTGCATGACAAAGGTCAGCCGGTTTTGATCGGCACGGTTTCCATAGAAAAGAACGAATTGCTTTCGGAGTTTCTACGCGGAGAAGGTGTGTCGCATGAGATATTGAACGCCAAGAATCATGAAAGGGAAGGAGAAATCATCGCGCAGGCCGGCAGGAAAAGTGCCGTGACTATTGCCACGAACATGGCAGGTCGCGGCGTTGATATCAAGCTCGGCGGCAATCCAAATACGCCGGAGCTTTCGGGTGAAGTAAAGTCATTCGGTGGTTTATTCGTACTTGGCACGGAAAGGCATGAAGCCAGGCGCATAGACAATCAGTTGCGCGGTCGTTCCGGTAGGCAAGGCGATCCGGGCGAAACTCAATTTTTTGTTTCTTTGGAAGATTCGCTTATGCGCGTCTTCGCGAACGATATGTTGAAATCAATGATGGGAAAGCTGGGTATGCCGGAAGACGAGCCGATTGAGCATAGGATTATTTCCAAATCGCTCGAAAGCGCGCAAGGAAAGATTGAGGGATTCAATTTTGATTCACGCAAACATATTCTTGAATTTGACGATGTCATAAATACTCAGCGCGCGAGCGTGTACGGCAGGCGTCGCCGATTGCTTCTTGGTGATGTTGATCAGGTGGAAATAGAATTATTGGACGTGATTGGGGTTGAAGATGATGGCAGTACTTCAGGCGAAGTTTCGCGACGAAGTGTTTCCCTGCCGGCCAGTTTCCGCTCGCGTCGGGAAACACTTGTCGCCACCTCGACGGTCGGAACTTCACCTGAGATTGAGCCCTTGCGGACTATTCTCAATAGAAAAATTACCGAATTCGGACGCGAGAATTTCCTGAACGCCACGCGAATCATTCTTTTACAGACCATTGATATGTTTTGGGTGGAACATCTGGAAGTCATGGACTACACGCGCGGTAGTGTCAATCTGCGCGCATACGGTCAGCGTGATCCGTTGGTTGAGTATAAAAAGGAAGGCCTGCGCCTATTCAAGGAAATGCAGAACGCCGTGCGCGATCAAGTTGTGAGAGTCTTGCCGAATATCATGCCGATTATGAACGGAACGCCGACAGATGCAAATAATGCGCGAGGCGTAAGCACGCAAGCGCGCGAAACGCGAGGCGAAAGTGAAACGCGGGAAATGAAAGAGATTCACGAAAACGCGCGAATAATTGGCGCGGGGGATGGATCAAACAATTCACAAACTATAAAAAAAGAACCACAGCTCGGCAGGAATGATCCCTGTTGGTGCGGGTCGGGAAAGAAGTTCAAGAAATGTCATGGGAAATAAAATCAATATGAAAAATACGAGAGATATTGAATTTTTGTTCGAGGTTGGCGCGATGCGACATATAGACAGAGTCTGGAAACAATTCATGGGTCCCGATGTGGCGAATTGCGCCGAGCATATATTCCGCGTCGCGTGGATTGCCTTCACGATCGCGAAACGCGAGGGTACGGGCAATCATGAAAAA
This sequence comes from uncultured Candidatus Saccharibacteria bacterium, assembly GCA_964542675.1. Classification (GTDB taxonomy): domain Bacteria; phylum Patescibacteriota; class Minisyncoccia; order Phycocordibacterales; family PALSA-1337; genus C7867-002. The sequence continues at coordinate 106,715 of CAZIUH010000001.1, forward strand.
ATTTTAAAAATGGCATTTGCCCATGATATCGCCGAGAGCAGGGCGGGTGATGTTCACTATCTTTCTCGCCAATACACCAAACGTGACGAGGGTACGGCTATTCGCGATATATTTGAGGGAACTGTTCATGAAGATGAAATGGTTGAATTGATCGATGAATATGAAAAACGCGAAAGTATTGAAGCGAAAATCGTGAAGGACGCCGACAATATTGACGTTGAACTCGAGCTTCGAGAGTTGAGGGGCCGAGGTCATTCTTTGGGCGCGGTCTGGATGAACAGTCGAACGAAACATGTGTATCCGAAATTATACACGAAAACGGCGCGCCGGTTCTGGAAAATAATCGCTTCAGCCGAACCTCACAACTGGCATCTCAATTCTTCGAAGAATCGTTTTAAGAGTGGCGACTGGAAAAGTGTGATTGGAAATAAAAACACCGTGTCGCGACGAGGGTGATAACTCAAATATAAGTGAATATTTCATTCCGTAAAGTTCTCTCGGAAGAGCCGGGGACGGGCTATTTCCTTGTCACCAAATAAAATGTTACCCATCCATTTATTATAGTTAATATCGTCATGGACAGATTTCCAAAAATAAGGTAATATAGATTCATGAACCCGCGCATATCATCATATTTCTTTTTCATATTATTGCTTGTGACGGTCGTCGCGGCTGTCATGATATTTATGCCGTTCTTGACGCCGATACTGCTTGCCGCCGTCGGAGCCGTGATCGCGTATCCGCTTTATATCGGATTTACGCAAATTATCGGTCGCGGATCCATACGCGATTCATTCTCGGCATTCATTACGGTTATTTTCATACTGATAATAGTGCTCGGTCCGCTGTTTTTCCTTGTAGGCAGTATTTATGCCGAAGTTCAAACTTTGTATGGAATGCTAACGGATGAAAATGGGCGGTCCGGTCTCATCGGTTTTCTAAACACGATATCCGCCTCGCTCTCGCACGCTCTGTTTGATATTTTTCCGGCATACACATTCGATACATTCAATGTTACGGAATATATAAAAAGCGTACTTGAATGGATGTTCGCAAACTTGGATACCATCTTTGGCAGTATGGCGAGAGTTGCCGGCTACATATTCGTTTTTCTTCTTTCAATGTTCTATTTCCTGCGCGACGGCGAATCGTTCAAGAGAAAATTTATTTCATGGAGTCCTTTGCTTAATGAGCATGATGAATACATTACCGTGACTCTGAAAAAAGCGATTTGGTCCGTGTTTGCCGGCACATTAGCGGTTTCCGTTATTCAAGGCACATTGACTGGAATCGGTTTCTATATATTCGGTATTCCTGCGCCGGCGGTATGGGGTAGTGCGGCGGCTATCGCTTCACTCATTCCGGGGCTTGGGACTAGTCTTATCACGGTGCCGGGCGCAATTTACCTATTCATGACGGGGAACTATCTTTATGCTATCGGGCTTGCTGTATGGGGAGTATTTGCCGTCGGACTTATAGATAATTTTCTCGGACCTCATCTCGTGAGCAAAGGTGTTCACGCGCATCCGTTTCTTATCCTTGTTTCGGTTATAGGCGGTATAGCGACATTTGGTCCGATCGGCTTTGTTCTGGGACCGCTCGTCCTGGCTTTACTGTTCGCTCTGCTTGATATATACCGAAAGACATGGCACTTGTAGATGAAATAACTTTCCATGCCAAGGCTGGAAACGGCGGTAATGGCGTCGTTCGTTGGCGCCATGAGCGGGCCAAGGAATTTTCCGGCGCGGCTGGCGGAAATGCCGGCAAAGGTGGCGATATTTATGTGCAGACGGTTCGTGATATCAATATTCTCTCTAGATATAATAAGATAAAACATTTTGAAGCGTTGAACGGTCAAGACGGCTTGAATAGTGGCAGGCACGGAAAAGACGGGGAAGACTTCACGATAGAACTTCCTATCGGTTCAGTCGTGACGAATTTGAAAAGCGGGCGCGTCGTGGAGCTTCTAGAAGATGGACAAGCGTCGAAAATCCTGCACGGCGGGCGCGGGGGTTTGGGTAATGAACATTTCAAGGCTTCGACGAATGTCAGGCCCGAGCAGGCGACTGAAGGCGTGAAGGGAGAGGAAGCTGATTTTAGGGTCGAGCTAAATTTGATAGCCGATGCCGGTTTGATCGGTTTGCCGAACGCAGGAAAATCCAGTCTGTTAAATGCGCTTACGCACGCGCACGCGAAAGTCGCAAGCTACGCTTTTACGACCCTTGATCCGAATCTCGGAGTTCTGCCGGGCGGATATATTCTCGCGGATATTCCGGGACTGGTAGAAGGCGCGTCGGAGGGAAAAGGGCTCGGTCATAAATTCCTAAAACATGTGAAGAGGACGAAAATACTTTTGCATCTGGTGGCGCTCGACAATGTTACTGATGTCGGACATATTCTTGAGAGTAATTATTGTTCCACTAGAAAGGAATTGGAGAAATACGGAAATGGTCTTTCCGAGAAAAGGGAGATTATTATTCTGACGAAGACCGATCTGGTAAATGTTGATGTTGTGAAAAAGGCTTGCGGAACTCTCTCGAAATACAATAAGGACATTCTAGAGGTTACGGTTTTGGACGATGAATCGGTAAAGAAGTTGGGTCAGGAACTCTCGAGATTCCTATCGATTCCAATCCCGATGTCGGACATCAGTACGAAGTCTATCAAATGAGTTATGAAGAAATGATAAGAAAAGTATGAATTGAATACATAGACCAAGCTTATGTACCGACTGTGGATAACTTTTTTGTAGAATCAATATAATGGCAAAAGGTTGTTGTCAAAAAAGGTGAGTGCTTATTATTTGTTTTTACGGCATAAATATAATCTGACATCTAATTTATGCATTAAAATTGTATGGAAACTGAAAAAAAAGTATTAGATCAAACCTTACAAAAGTATAATAATGGATTATTTAACGTTAATACGCGAATTATTAAAAAATTCGTCTTATGAATCATTGGAAATACTACTGGATATAAAATCAACTTTTTGGCATTTCATGGAATAACACAATATTTATTGAAATGAAGCAAAAAAACCGTGGCCATTTTTTACAGTCGAAGTTTTGTGACATAAAATCCGTGAAATAAATCGCCTATTTTTCCTTGCGGGAACCAAAATGAATCGCTAGACTGTGCCCATGGAAAATACTAATGAACAGAATATGAGTGATAGTGACGCAAAGTACATACCCACTATCGGTCTAGAAATCCACGCTGAACTGAAAACCGCCTCAAAAATGTTTTGCGCATGCAAGAATGACCCAGATGAAGAAAAACCAAATACAAATATCTGCCCGATATGTCTGGGTCATCCCGGCACGCTGCCGGTTCTGAATAATGAAGCGATCAAAAAAGTTTTGAAGATCGGTGTTGCCGTTGAGGGTAAGATCGCCGACTTCACTGAATGGGATCGCAAACAATATTTTTATCCCGATATCCCGAAAGGATATCAGATCAGTCAATACGCATATCCGCTTGTATCGGGCGGTAAACTTGCGGGAGTTGAAATCACGCGTATTCATCTTGAAGAAGACACCGCGCAATCAACGCACGACGCGCATGAGAAAAGTCTGATAAACTTCAATCGTTCAGGCGTGCCACTTATGGAACTCGTAACCAAGCCCGTTATTCACGACGCTAAAACCGCCGTAAGGTTCGCGAAGGAACTTCAACTTTTGATTCGATATCTCGGAGCAGGGGAAGCGAATATGGAAAAGGGCGAAATGAGGGTCGAAGCGAATGTGAGCGTGTGTAAAAAAGAAAAAGGATTGAAAGGCGCGGACGCAGAAAACAAATTGGGAACAAAAACGGAAGTGAAAAATCTGAATTCATTCAGAGCGGTTGAGAAGGCGATAGATTTCGAAATCAAGCGGCAGATAGATATATTGGAAAGGGGAGAGAGGGTTGTACAAGAAACAAGAGGTTGGGACGATAAAAAAGAAATAACAATCTTGCGTCGCTCGAAAGAAAGCGCGCATGACTATCGATATTTTCCCGAGCCCGATATTCCGAAAATGAAAATTTCTGAAATGCCGGAATTCGGTAACGACAAATTACGGCGCGAACTACCTGAATTGCCATGGGTGAAAAGAGACAGGTTCATGAATGATTATGGTGCCACAAACAAGGAGGCGGAAGTGTTCGTGGAGAATTCACGGCTGGCGAAATATTTTGACGACATAATAAATTCAAAGAAGGACGCGAAAATTGAAATTAAAAATTACGCGCGCATCGCGATGAATTATTTGTTATCGGATTATCTAGGATCAATAAAAAAGAAAATTACTTCCGCGAAATCAGATTCTGACGAATATACCAGACATCAAATACCCCCGATATCATGGGCTGAACTTATCGGAATGATTTCCAATGGGGAATTGTCCTCCCGTGGTGCTAAGGACATCATATCCATGCTTATAGACTCGCCAAATGAGTCTATACGCCCATTTGCGACGAGTCGTGGGCTAATTCAAAAAAATGACAGGGAAGGTCTAAAAAAAGCGATTCAGGATATAATTGACGCATATAGTGCCGTTGTAAACGAATATAGATCTGGAAAAATCGCTTCACTCCAATTTCTTATTGGACAAACAATGAAGGCGACGAAAGGGTCCGCAAATCCCGCTCTAATTAAGGAGATTTTGACTGAAATTCTCGGATAAAAAAAGCGATCAATATACTAGGACCACGAAAATCCCATTTGTTCGTGGTATGAGATAGGATATCAGAATATGAGTCTTAATTTCCAAGGTGCTGGACATTCAACTTGCGAATCCTTGATTGTACGGCTGAGTTTCTAGCTCCGGGGATAGGCGCGCTACCCATACTATCAATCAAATTATCAATGTCGGTCGCCTTATAGACCCTATAATTGTTCATTGGGTGTCTTAATGCCCTCAGCTTTCCATTCTTATCCCAGTTACGCAAGGTCAATGTTGAAACACCCAACATTTTTGCGGCATCCTTAATACTAATTAATTTTCGTTCCATATTATGGTACTTATATAAACATTGATAAACATTACGAGTAAAACATTAACATCTCATATAGTTTATAAAAGTATCATGTATCGCGCAAGCGGATCTCTGTGGATAACATGTGATAAATGTTCGCATATTTCGATTGAAATATTTTTCCAGTCGCTAACACATTAAATACACATGTTATGAGTTGATGTGCCCTAATATGGCATCCCATATGAGGCAACGACTTCGTGGGATGATCTGATTAAAATGGCGCAGAATATACTCCGTAGGACTTATAAATGAATATTCCGCACTAATCAGGCGCATGCGACATAATATTAGTCATTTTTGATCTCTGAATTGTGCTGTTGCAAGCGATAAATCTTGCGTGTTGTAATATTCTTATCCACAGATGTATTTGAGTCCTTCGTTTTGATATAATTTATCTATAAATGATCTCATGAAGGATACTATAAATATTGAAGGAACAATGCTAATCTCGTCTCGACGAGCTGCCGAGAAAACGGGATATGCCTATGACTATATTGGGCAACTTTGTCGGTCTGGAAAGGTCAATGCACGAATGATCGGACGGAGCTGGTATGTTGATGAAAATTCCTTGCTCTCCCATAAATATAACGCGGAGTTTATTACCCGCGAAAATGCCTACAGGCAATTCGGCCGCACATATATTATTAAATCCAAGGTTAGGAAACCTGTTCCTGAAATTCATTCTGACGTTTCTCATAAACCCATAATAATTTCTAAGGTGGAGAATAAGATTTCGGAATACTCGTATATCGCAGACTTTCTGCGTCAACCGAAATTCCTGACCGTTATCGCGCTTGCGTTCATGCTTATGGGTTTCGCGTCATTGAATATCGCGACGATAAAAAGTTTTGAAAATGATCCGATTGTGTCCCGACTTGTGTCACATGAATTACGGGCCGCTAACTGGGTGGCAGAACCATTTATAGTTCTCGGCGATAATGCTCGGATGATTGTTGGCGCGCTTTCAAATGACATGCGTTCTATGACAACTGTCTCGGGTAGAAAACTGTGTTCGCTTTTCAATATTGCTCGCGATGGATTTACCGCGGTTTTATACGATGCGACGCGAAATTCGCCATTAGCGTTATCGGATGAGCCGAGTCCGCCCTTCTTTGCATCCATGCGGAATTCGATTCTATTGGGTTGGAATACATTTTTAGAAATGATACGCTATGAAGCCAAACAGTATCTCGGCATTCACGATTATGCGGATAGAAATTCTACTACGACGATCGCCGTGGCTAATAATTTCGGCGGAGCATATAACGCGTCAACCACGATTATCCAAAAAATTTACGAACAACCTCAGACCACGATTGTGAATCGGATTGATCCGACTCTTATGGCACGCGTCACAGCAGTTGAACTGGCCATCGCGAAAAATGCCACTCATGATTCGCTTCAGACCAATGCTATCTATGACAGTATCGGCCGGAGTATTAGTAATTCCGTGTCGAGCTTTACCAGTGGCAATACTTTGACGAGTATGACGATCAATGGAGGAACGATCAATGGAATGACTATTACTTCTTCCAGTTTCTCTGGTACAACCGGTATTTTCACCTCTAATGTCTCCATCGCTGGTTTACTCGATGTAACCGGTACTGCTACTTCAACATTCGCCGGGGACACCAGTTTTGACTCAGGGACACTTTACGTTGACTCAATCAATAACCGCGTCGGTATCGGCACGACTTCACCCACGGATACTTTTTCCGTTGATGGTTCGGTTTTCCTCGCGAATATTTCCCCAACAGCGACCAATAATCGTCTCTATGCCAAGAGTGATGATCTCTACTGGGCAGGCAACTTGATTGGTGGCGCTAGCACCGGCAACTGGGTAACTGACGGCACGCACATATGGAGAGCGACTGGCAA
>CAZIUH010000002.1:0-64268 GCA_964542675.1 uncultured Candidatus Saccharibacteria bacterium
GGTGCACGCGGAGGGACTCGAACCCCCAACCAGTCGCGTATAAGGCGAATGCTCTACCATTGAGCTACGCGTGCATGACCCCATAATAGACGACAATTAGGATAGTTTCAACTACTTTATGATTTGAGTTCTCGAAAAATTCATATTTAAGGAAGTGCTTATCTGTTCATGTCAATACTGACTTTGAATATTGAAAAGAGTAGGCCGGTAATATCTCAGGTGATAATCCATGCTTCATATAGATGTAAGCAACATAAGAACAGAACCACTTCGGCGGTTTTTATGTTTACACCACCTTTTGTTCCCTCTTTGGCGTTATCCCATTTGTACTAAGCAAAGTCTCGAATTCATCGCGTTCAATAGTCTCGATCTCAATCAATTTTTTCGCGATCGCTTCAAAAGCTTTTTTATGTGTCGTTATAACTTCTATCGCCTTTTCGCGCCCTTCCGTCATGATGCGATTCACTTCTCCATCAATTTCTGACGCGATCTTTTCCGAATAATCGCGATCGGATACTCCCATGCCGAACATTACTCGGCCAACGGGACTTTCCAAAGCCACCGGACCGAGCTTATCCGACATTCCATATTGCGTAACCATGCTTCGCGCCAAAGCCGTGGCAATTTGCAAATCATTCGACGCCCCGGTTGTAATATCGTCGAACATCATTTTTTCGGAAACATAGCCACCCATAGAGACCGCGATATCATCCAAGAATTCTTTTCGCGACTGCAATTTTCTATCTTCAATGGGTAATTTCAAAGTGTAACCAGCCGCACGACCGCGCGCGATGATAGAAATCTTGTGCACCGGATCGGAATTCGGCAAAACGGAAGCGACGATAGCGTGTCCAGCCTCATGATACGCCGTAATCTCTTTTTCTCTTATCGATAGAATGTGACTCTTGCGTTCCGGTCCCATCATTACTTTTTCAATAGAACGAATAAGATCAAACTGCCCGATCTTATTCCTATTTTCCCTAGCCGCCAAGATTGCGCTTTCATTCATTAGAGATGCCAGATCGGCTCCGGAGAATCCCGGTGTTCTCTCGGCAATCACTTTGAAACTGACATCTTCGGCCAATTGTTTCTTCACGGCATGAATGCGAAGAATTTCTTCGCGATCATTCCTGTCCGGTAAATCTATGACAACTCGCCTATCAAATCTGCCCGGTCGCAAAAGTGCCGGGTCAAGAACATCCGGCCGATTCGTCGCCGCCATAACAATGACTTTCTGATTCTGCTCAAATCCATCCATTTCCGTCAAAATCTGATTCAAAGTCTGTTCGCGTTCATCATTGGCGCCGCCCATTCCTGAACCTCGAGCACGTCCAACCGCGTCTATTTCATCAACGAAGACGATCGCTGGCGACTGTTGTTTCGCCATATTGAAGAGATCACGCACGCGCGACGCGCCGATGCCAACGAACATTTCCACGAATTCGGAACCAGAAATAGCGAAGAATGCGACATTAGCTTCTCCTGCCACGGCGCGAGCCAACATCGTTTTTCCCGTGCCCGGGCCACCCATCAAGATAACGCCCTTAGGAATTTCTGCGCCAATATCTATGAATTTTTTCGGATTTTTGAGAAAGTCAACAATTTCTAATAATTCCTGTTTGGCTTCTTTGCATCCAGCCACGTCTTTGAAAGTAATTCTTGTTTTTTTATCATCCGGCATTGTTATGCGCGCCTTGGATTGCCCGAATGAAAGGACTTGCATGCCTGCCCCGCGAACTTGTCTAGACATTATCCAAATGAAGAATATTAAAAATATTACCGGTGCCAGAAATGGAGCCAATTGCCCCGTCCAGAACCAGAATCCCGACGGCTCCGCGACCATGATGGAAGTTGAAGCCAATTGCGCGGCAGATACGCCCATTCGAGCCAATGAATCCGTCAGAGACGCGTCAATCTCTTTTTGCGCGTGTTTTATCGTTTTATCTGAATATTCCACGAGCACCTGATCAGTTTCCAATGTTACTGAAGCGACTTTACCAGTTTCAACGTCTCTTGCTAGCTCAGAAAGCGAAATAGTTTGCAGGGTTGTTCGAGACGCACCGAATTCGGAATATATTCCGGAAATTAAAAGGAATATCAGAATAGCCGATACAATCATATTCAAAAAACTCATTTTCGGCATGGAAAAACCTTTTTTGCCATTTTTGCCCTTATTGTTCGTGTTATTTTGTTGTGGCGCCTGGCCACCGAAAAGTGGGTTCATTGGGAATGAATTATGGATTGTGAATTAAGAAAGCTAGCACCTATTGATTATACATAAGTAGCTAGGAAATGGAAGAAAAAAGGCGGGTGTCATAGAACATCCGCCATTTGAGCCGTTTCGCGTCATTTCAGCCCACCGATTCAATCTTTAGTGAAGTTATTGGAGATGGAATCGGCTTGAATGGCGATTTGGGCTTGATCTCGTGAGTTGAGGACTTTTTCGCGAGGACTTGAGCGCTTTTCACGCCGCCAGTCTGGGCGTTTAATTGTGGCAGAATACTCAAGTCAGGATGAAAATTTGCCTTGTTTTTATGCGCAACCGCTTTGTTCGGTGGATGCGCACGAGGGACGATCCCGGCCTTTTCCAACAAGATATAACTATCGGGCCGAGTGAATTCACTTGGATGGAAGACATGTCTCCACCAAAGTTCTGATGCGGTGAATCGTTTGTGGATTATTTTGTATTGATGGACCAATCCGCATACGCATACTCCCAGTATGTACGCGAAATACATTTTGCCAACGATATCATCATCGAAAGCGTCTGGGTCTTCCTCCATTATCTTGACTCGTTCAACCAATAGCCATCGGCCGCATTCGCATCGCCTGGTGAATTTTTTTATGAGCCGATACATTGTTGAAACCAAAAAAATAATTACGGCGATCGTGAGCCACTGCCGTCCTGTAATATTGATTTGAATGTGCATTTTTTCTCCTATGTTTTCCAACACCAAAATCTAACGGCATATTACTATTGAATATACATTTCGTCAATATTTTTGATTACTGGATCCATAATAGTTTTAGACATCAAAAAAAACCAGCATCTAGCCGTAATTCAGAAAAAAGCGGCCCGCCATGAGCGAGCGAAGCGAGTCGAGTGGAGATGCTGGGAGTCGAAGCTTACAGCTTCTGTACAGGTCTCACATTTTCTCGTCCCAATGTACATTGGGACTCGAAAATATGTTCGACCTCTTCGACTCCCAGACGCAAGTCGCGCAGGCGACTTGCTCATCTCCACAAACAAAAATCACCCTTTCGGGCAGATTTTTGTTTGTGGAGATGCTGGGAGTCGAACCCAGGTGCAATCGAAGTTGATCGAACGATTCTACGGCGATAGAAATCTTTGAAGTTTAGAAGCCATGTTATGAAAGAAAACAAAACGCATAGCTTCGATCTCTAAGTTTCGGATAATACGACGAGAAATCGTACTACCCTACATCCAGGTAATAACGCCTATCCAGAAGGTCAGGATCCCCCTCTAGTAGACGCGCGCTTATACAAACGCGAATGCGAAGTCCTTGGCTCCGAAATACGGAGAAACAGAAGATTTAGCAATTAGGTTTTGCATCGGATTTATAAGTCGATACTGCTTACGCCGCACGAACAATAACATACGATTGTCGATGCCTTTCATCCCCAGTGTGGAATTATGAATTGTGAATGGAAGCCGAAATTGACTATATTCATAATTCCTAATTCTTAATTCATAATTCGCGCTGTCAACGATCTTTCATAACTCTTCCCATCTCCCTATCACTCTCGCGGCGTTTCGTCGTTTCTCTTTTGTCATACTTCCTTTTGCCGCGTACCGAAGCCACGCTTACCTTGATTCGGTTATTCACACTATAAGCCGAAATCGGTACTATTGTCAAGCGCCGACCTGCTTCAATGGTCGCCAGTTTTCTGATCTCATCCTTATTCAATATCAACTTCCTATTCCTCCTCGGTTCATAATCTCCCGGCGTGTTCTTTTCCTGATACGGCGGAATGAACATATTCACGACATACGCCTCCCCACCGCGCACTATCACATACGCGCCATCAAACGAACCTTGACTTTTCTTCAATGATTTTACTTCGAACCCGAGTAGCTCTATACCCGCCTCGAATGTATCCTGGATTTCATAGTTGAATCGCGCTTTTTTATTGTCTATTAATATCGTCATGACAATATCATAATCGTAACATATTGACATACTTGTGACGAAGGTTTAGCCTGAAAATGCTATAATCCCTTCATGTCATCATTAACCGACTGGAATCTATACGCCACCAACGAAGATGCCTGGAATGCTATGCTCGTCGACTGCGCGCAGGCAAAAGAGAGTATAGTTCTGGAGCAATTTATTTTTGTGGCCGATGATTTCGGGCAAAGACTCATAGATATTTGCGCCAAGAGAGCCGCTGAAAGCGTCAAAGTACGATTTCTTTGGGATGCCGCCGGTAGCTTCACATTTTGGGGTTCTAATATCGCCGAAGATTTGCGACAAAAAGGTATAGAACTTATGTTTTGGCGAACTCTTATCCCAGGATACTTCAAGACTCCAAGTTTGCGTTCTTGGTTTTTGAGAAACCATCGTCGCACTTTGGTTATCGACAGTGAGATCGGATATACCGGCAGTATTTGCATGAATGATCGCATGAAGAACTGGCGCGACACGAATCTTCGATTGGAAGGTATCGCGGCAAAACAAATGGAAAAAGCGTTCAATCGCATGTGGGAACGCGCCCACGGTTCCAAGAATTTGCCCGGACACGCCCGCGTGAAAGATCACGAGTTTCGTTATGTCACGAATTACCCCGCACCGGGAAGAAGACATATCAATTATGAACTCATAAAAGCCGTGCGCAACGCGAAAAAATCCATCCTGATCACGACTCCGTATTTCATCCCGACTCATCGTCTGGCACGCGCGCTCAAACTGGCGGCCAAGCGCGGTGTAACGGTGAAAATAATATTACCCGAAAAATCCGATTATTACGCTGTTGATCTTGGCGCGCGTTCGTATTTCAACACGCTCCTTGAAGCTGGCGCGAAAATATTCCTATATGAAGGTAATATGATACATAGTAAAACGGTTACCATTGACGGTATTTGGTCAACTGTCGGTACAATGAATCTGGATAATATCAGCATGCTCTATAACTTTGAAGCGAATATCGTGAGCACGAATGTCAAATTCGCCCATGAATTGGAAAAGCATTTCACCGATGATCTCGCTGAGTCCAAGGAAGTTATCTTGAATGAATGGCATAACCGCTTCTTCGTTGAAAAAATTCCCGAGATACTCATTCGTTTGGTTCGCAAATTCTTATAATCATCTTCTGGTTGTTTTTCCGCGAACTCCCGCAAGGGCAAAACACATCCCCACGCGAAGTATTGTAAGAGGCATAACCTGTGGCACATTATACTTTGGCCTGGCGTATTTATGCAGGTGCCATCCACTTCGCGTGGGGATGTGTTTTGCCCTTGCGGGAATTCGCGAAGTAGAATGTTGCGCAAATCACGGCGTTATGCTATAAATATCCTTGTAATCCACGTGATAAAAGTACGCATAAATCATCAAATCAAAGTCTCCGAATTACGGGTCATCACAGAAGATGGGGACAATCTTGGCGTGTTATCCCTTAGCCAAGCGCTTATCGAGGCCAAAAATCGCGGGTTGGATTTGATAGAAGTTTCCCCCAATGCCACACCACCTATCGGTAAGATAATGGATTATGGCAAATATCAGTACGACGAGAAGAAGAAAGCCAAAATCTCCAAAAATCGTTCACAAGTGAGCGAGATGAAGAGTATCCAAGTCAAGATTGGCACTGGCGAACACGATCTGGAACTAAAAGCTAAGAGGGTTTCCGAATGGCTTTCAGAAGGAAATCGTGTTAGGGTTGACCTCTATTTGGTGGGACGCGCTAAATACATGGAATTAAAATTCTTAAAAGAGCGTTTGGACAGGATCTTGAAACTAATCAGTGTTGAATACAAAGTATCACAAGAACCAATCAGAGGACCAAGAGGATTGGCATTAGTAGTTGAGAAAAAGTAAGATTATGATCAAAACAAATAAATCATATATAAAAAGATTGAAGATTACCCGTACGGGGAAGATTTTGGGACGTAAGATTGGACAAAATCATTTCAACGCAAAAGAAGGTGGTAATTCAACCATGAGCAAGCATAGGATGCGGACGATTCGCATGAGTAATAAGATTAAAAGTCGATTTTTAGCTAATATTTAATAACAAAGAGACCAGAACAGAAAAATTTTTATTTCTGTTTACCAGTTTCTAATACAATAATATGAGTCGAGTCAAAAAAGGAGTTAATGCCATGAAAAATCGCCGCAGTGTCCTCAAGACGGCCAAAGGTTTTCGGTTTCGCAGATCAAGGACGGAAAAAGCCGCCAATGACGCGCTTACTCACGCGGGCGTATATGCCTTCGCTCATCGCAGAGACAAAAAAGGAGATTTTCGTCGACTTTGGAACGTGAAGATCAATGCTGCTTTACGTCCACTCGGTTTTTCGTACAGCAAATGGATCGGTGAGGCAAAGAAGAAAGGTATAGCCCTTGATCGCAAATCTCTAGCTCATTTGGCTGAATTCAGGCCGGAGACTTTCCAAAAAGTTGTTAATATGGTAAGGTAGCCAAGCTAGTACATCTAGCTGGCCCCAATCATCGGGGTCATCTGGAAGCGCCGTCAAGGCGGGTCCCGATGGGTTGTTGTTGATCCTATTCGGACTTAAGGGCGTGTCATCGCTCTTTCGCCTCGGAGAAGCTAGAGCCGGGTCCTCCTTTCCCTGCCTCTATCTCTCTCCGAGGTCTTTTTTATGCGTAAGGTTCAATCTTATGCATATAAGATTAAACCTCAATGGACTGTAAATTAACTTTGTCCCCTATTTTCGGCACGACTGCTTTCACTTTCAGTTCTTCATTTATTTTCTGCGCCAAAAACATCGATGCTTTCGGCTCGCCCATGGTGACAAAAACTTGTTTCAGACGGTTTGTGGCATTAGAAACAAATCCTAGAAGATGATCACTGTCTTTATGCGCTGAATAACCGTACAATTTTTCAATACGCGCGTGAATTTGTACTTTCTGTTTGTGAATATGAACTTTTTTCGCTCCGTCAGCCAATCGCCTGCCAAGAGAACCAACTGTTTGATAGCCGACTAACAGGATCGTATTCTTGGAATCAGGCAAATATGTTTCTTCATGACCTGTAACTCTCCCGCCAACCGACATGCCTGAACCAGCCAGAATTATTTTGGCGCCTTTTATTTTATCTATGTCTCGCGATTCATTCTGGGACATGATGAATTCTAGATTTTTGAAATCAAATATATCATCACCTTTAGCTATTTGATTTCTTACATAATCATTAAAAAGGTCAGTATTTTCCGCATAAATTTTCGTCGCTTTTATCGCCATGGGAGAATCCACGAATATTGGAATTGACGGGATTTTTTTCTGTTCAACCATATTATTTAGCTCATACAAAAGGACCTGCGTGCGATCTATTGAGAAAGTTGGAATGACCAATGTCCCGGCATAAGCGATTGTTTTTTTTATTACCCTTTCGAATTCGCTCACTCTTTGTTCCTTCGATTCATGGTTGCGGTCCCCGTAAACACTTTCCATTATTAGATAATCAATATCACCGATAGATTCCGTGTCTTGGAGTAACGGCGCCGGTGAATTGCCGAGATCTCCGGTAAATAGAATTCTAATCAGATTCGTGTCACTTCCATCTTGCGTACTTGCGCGTTTGCGTACTTGCGCACTGATCTCCACCATCGCTGATCCGAGAATATGGCCCGCGTCTTTGAGAAGAATGGATATACCCGGGACAATCTCCAAATTTTCATGATATCGAATAGTACGCCACAGTAGAAAAACAACCCGAATATCATTCAAGTCAAATAATGGCGCGACACCGTCTTGTCTGGCTTCAAGGGCGAGAATACCAGCGGCATCCGTCAGAACCAATTCGGCAAGTTCCTTTGTTTGAGGAGTTGAATAAATGACGCCATGGAAGCCTTCCTTAACCAGTTTTGGAATGCGACCGATGTGATCGAGATGAGCATGGGTTACAATCAGAGCTTGAATGGAAACCGGATTGTATGGAAAAGGTTCGCGATTTTTCTCTTCATCAAATCGCTCTCCTTGCATCATGCCGCAATCCACTAATATTTTTGAATTATTCGCGAAATCATTTTCTTGACTGCCTTCACGTTCAAGTAAAAAATTTGCTCCGGTGACGGCACCGACTCCGGAACAAAAAGTTATTTGTAAAGCTTTTGACATAGAAAAACAATGATACCTCCGCCGATAATATCATTGAATAAATCTTTCGCGGTATCAATATAATACGGCATAGTCCAAAGCGGAGCACTTGCGATATTGTAATATATTTCGAATGATTCCCAGATCATTCCCATAACTAAAACACCGATAATAATCACGCGGCCCTTATGCGCAATATTACCGCCGTGCAGTTTCACGGCCGCGCAAACGGCTAAACCGACGCCTATTCCGCCTAATATATGCATGAAAATATTGTACGACGGACAAGCTGCGTACATACCATTAACGCCAACGATATGAGTAATAAGCACGAGACAAAGAATGACAAGAGAATAAAAGTATATGCGCATGAACCTCCATTATAGTTTATTTTCCCGAAAGAACCAAGAACATGTCTTTTCTTGGTTTTGTCGTAACGCGAAACAAAAACACCCCAACATACATCGGGATGTTTTCGATCGATCGCGAGAGTACCATACCTGATACAGTCAGGTGGGTGGCCTCACATCGAACACCAAAGTGCCGACGAATTTGAATGCAAGCATTCATTGGCCTCCCAAAATTTACGGTATAGGGTTTTACTCTCGCAATCTGTATATATTTTATTCCTATTCGAAAATCCCGTCCATATTGACATCGTACAGTATTCGCTCCGTAATGATTTTATAATTCATTATCTCCTCCTTTTTGAACCAATGAGTGATTTCATCTTCGGCTTCTTTGACTGAACCGGAAGCATGCACGACATTGCGCACAGCACGACCATCTATATCGCTCATAACGTATGAATCAAGCACATAATCGCCACGAATAGTACCGACATCGGATGTTCTAGGTTCCGTTCCACCGGTCAATTTCCTGACAAGTTCTACCGCGTGGGCTCCTTGCCAGACCATAGCCACAACCGGACCACTTGTCATGTATTTTACAAGATTCTTGAGCACAATTTCCGTGACTTTCATTGGGTCAGTATACGGTGGTTTGAGATCTTTGTCCGTGTATCCCTTTATAGTCTTTATACCAGTTTTCATGCGCCATTCTGGATCCAGAGTATAGTGCCTTTTAACCAAATCCGCTGTCGGCACTAACATCTTTATACCTATTAATTTCAGTCCGACTCTTTCATAACGCTTCACTACTTCCCCGATTAAACCTCGCTGTATCCCATCTGGCTTGATAATGACCAAAGTTTTTTCATCTTTATGATGTGTTTTCATAGTTGTTGATTATAACGGTAATTATGTTGTTGAAGCAAGCATGACCGCACGGTATTCCAAATAACTATTGAGCTGTCAATATCTCAGCATTTCCTTTTGTGACAAGAATAGTGTGCTCAAAATGCGCGCTTGGCTTGTGATCGGCAGTACGGTATGTGAAATCATCATCGGCAAGAATGATATCTTTCGTGCCAAGATTGAACATAGGCTCTATAGCAATGATCATACCAGGCTTCAAAACTGTACCTTTACCCGCTTCACCATAATTCGGCACGAATGGCTCTTCATGCACATCATAGCCAACGCCGTGCCCCGCCAATTCTTTTACAATACCATAGCCATTCGTCATAGCGAATCTTTGCACCGCCGCTCCGATATCTCCAGTTTTTTTTCCACCCTTTGCCGCTTTTATTCCCGCCATCAAAGCCTCTTTCGTAACTTCTAGTAACTTTTCCAATTCAGGACTAATAGACCCAACAGCCACCGTCATCGCCGCATCTGTAAATAGTCCGCGATGATTCAAGCCAAAATCCAAACTAACAATATCACCTTCTTTCAAGATCTTATCACCTTCATTTGGTATACCATGAACCACTTCATCATTCACAGAAACACAAAGTGATGCCGGATACGCACGCGCCGCACCTTTCGGCTTGAAATTCAAGAAAGCAGACTTATCACCGCCCTCCGCTATCATCTTATCGGCAGAAGCATTCAATTCGGCGGCACAAATTCCCGGACGAACCATAGCCGCAAGTTCGCGTAAAATAACCGCGTGACGACATCCCCCTTCGCGAAGAATGGCAATATCTTTCTTTGTTTTGATTGTGACCATTAATGAAAACTACACCAAACCAATCATTTTCACAATATCAGTGTGAATTTCCGGAATCGATCTTTCACCATTCACGTCATGAAAAATATATAATGGATTGTTCCTGTAATAATCAATTGTTGGCA
This sequence comes from uncultured Candidatus Saccharibacteria bacterium, assembly GCA_964542675.1. GTDB lineage: Bacteria > Patescibacteriota > Minisyncoccia > Phycocordibacterales > PALSA-1337 > C7867-002. The sequence continues at coordinate 10,490 of CAZIUH010000002.1, forward strand.
CTACTTCGGTTTCATACCAATCAAGCCGCGCTTCTATATCAACTTCTTTATCATCTTCCCTCTCTCTCGCGAGCATTCTCTCTTTTGACCAAGCTCTTGAGACATTAATAAATATAACATGTGGCTTTTCGCGTTTGTAAAATTCAAAAGCGGTATTCAAAACTTTGGCTTCGTTGATTTTCCTCGGTGTACCATCGGTAATGAGATGCGTATTATTCGTCAGATTTTTCACAAAAAAATCCGACCACAAATGTATAGTCAAAAATTCCGGTTGCAATCCGCCTTCTTTGTTAATAGCTTTTGATAATCTTTGAGAATATGATTGCCCCATGACAAAATCGCGGAAAAGTTTACCCGTTTCCATATAAGTGATCGGGATTTCCGAAGATTTTTCCGCTAGTACCTTACGTAACAGATCCGCCTGCGTACCTTTGCCGCAACCAGAACGTCCGATAAAAATATAAGTTTGTGGGGTCATGATAATTAGTAGCTTGTTATCAGTAATCGGTAATCAGTCATATTCATTGAATAATCGTCTCCTCCTTCTCATATTTCTTCATAATCTCCGTTTCAACATCCGCCCTTGGCCTACCGAATGTGAGGAATGAAAGTTCTTTCAGTTTATCAACCTGTTCCATGTTCCCTTTCGATCTCGGCATCGCTTGGATATTGAACGGCTTCAAAGGTTTACCATTCGCGAGTAATCGAATATACGCGCAGAAATTATTCTGATTCACAATATCTTTCGCCGTGAATGTCGGGGCAAATTGTTTTTCCATTAACTCCGCATCCTCCGTGCCGAGACGATACGCCGCCATGGAGCCGACATTGCCGAAAACGGCATTTTTTATCTTATCATCAAGCTGGCCGATGAATTGGTGAGCGAGCGTGAGAGCCAGACGATATTTGCGCGCTTCGGATAGAATCGTCGCGATGGAATCCGTCGTGATATTCTGGAATTCGTCCAAATACAGGTAGAAATCCGGCATATTTTTGCCGAATGAATCCACGCGCGATAGCGCCGCCATCAGGATTTTGCCGACTAAAATAAGTCCGATCAAATGAGAGTTGATATCGCCGAGCCTGCCCTTTGAAAGATTGACTAGTAATATCTTCTTATTATCCATAATATCGCGCATGCTAAAAGAAGATTTTTCCTGCGCGATAATAGGTCGCATTATTTCATTCGCCAGGAATACGTCGAATTTCGACGTAATATACGGAACTACATTTGCCAATGACACTTCCCCACCGGCTTTTTCCGCGATTTCTCTCCAGAATTGAACTATAATCGGATTCTTGCATCTGGAAATTTTCAAGTCGCGAAATACTTTGTTTGACATAACGCGCGAAACATCGAGCAGAGTGCATCCGGATTCCGGATCTTCTATGACAAGACCGGTTGCGTTGCGAAAATACTGTTCAAATATTGGGCCCATAGATTCCGGTATGGCTCCGTACAATTTTTGAAAAATAGAAAACATCTCGTTCACGACAAAAGTTTTCTGTTCCGGAAAATTCTGATCATATTCGAGCATATTGAGAGCCATAGGGCGATCGACGGATGCGGGATCAAAGTAAACCAAATCCTTGAATCTTTCAGATGGTATTGAGGCTAGAATATCGACAACATCGGAACCGTGAGGATCTATGAAACAGACGCCATTTCCCGCTCGAATATCTTGAATGATCATATTCTTGAGAAGCGTGGTTTTACCAGTTCCAGTCTGACCGATAACATAGAGATGACGCATTCGGTCTTCCGGTGCTATGAAAATATTTGTTTTCACTCCACGGTTTTCATTGACACCGAGTAATGTCCCCGATTCCGGAACGCCGAGCGGCGCCGGCGCCGTACCAGAAGCGCTTTGTTTCAATTGCGGCGCGGCGGGATGAATATTGCTTGCCGGGAAATGCATGCATGTCGTCAACTCCTCAAGATTCAAAATCACCTGCTCGTCCTCGTCAAAAGTGCGGAGTGAAAATTGTTCCAGAACTTCTTGCAATCTTCCGCTATTCTTACCACCGAAAATATGATGCCCGGTCCCGACCTTTTTCCATTCAATTCTATTGCCATATCCATTCTCCATCTGATTGAAACTTGATTCAAGATCATTCAGAACGCTTTGTGCCTCCGCTTCCGTAGCCGCCGAAGTCGCTATACGCAAATTGACAGAAATGAATGGACTTTTCAGCTTTCGCGTGAACTGATCTATAATCGCCTGATCAACGGCTTGCGCCCGTTTCACTTCCGCCTCCTTTTCCTTTTCCATGGCTTTCTGGCCCTTGAAAAAATCAGTCATTCCCCTGCCTATATTGCTAATAGCCGAACGACCGACTTCTTCCAGAGCTTCTCCGATTTTCTTACCATTCCGAACTTTTTCGAGAACTTTGGTGCATTCTTTGGCATAACCATCCTGTCTTTTTCCGACAATCATCTGTATAGCCGCGCCTTCACCCATTCGGTCAATTTTGGAAAAACCATTCAGAATCGCGTTTAGCGGATCAATATCGAAATCTTCGTATGATTTGAGAGGATACAACGGATGTTTCGAAAGCGCGGCATAAGACACGGCGCATGCGCCGTCAGAGTTGAAAATATTGTAATCGTCCTTGTGTTCATGGACATGACTACCGGGAAATACGGCCATGATTTGTTTTTCAAATAAATCTTCGCGCGCCGTCGGCACGGAGACGTAGAAAATGAATTCATTACTGCCGTTCGAGTTCGCGATCTCCACGGAGAACCATGCGGGATTTTCTTTATCATCTGTAATAGAGAGCATTCCCGCATAGAATTGTTCCATGCCGGAAATGAGTTCGCTTAATTGCTTTTTTTTGTCTTCCTCACTGGCCTCCGGCAGAGACACTTCAAATAGAGTCATATGAAGTGGTTTCCATAGAGGATCACTTTCATTCAAACCTTGAATAGAGTAACCGGAGGAAATGAATTGGACCAAGAATCGATGGAGATCGTCGTAGAGATGCGGATTATTCATTTTTTCCACGACATGAATAGCGTTCTTTACGCCCTTTTCTTGAATAACCGCGAGGAGTTCGCTCATTTGCGCGTCATGTGTTTCAGGCGAAAGCTCCAACACTATTTCATTCGCCTCATGATCCTTAAGCGTGTATTCCGGCGCCAAAACTTGATGAGGTTTCGCCGCCGAATAATCTTCTACCACCCGCTTAGCGACCGCGCGTTCAGTTACACTCTCCCCTTTTTTCTCCGCGGCCGAATGCCGTTCAGCCACGATCCCGCGCAATCGCGCCAATTCCTCTCCAGGATTTTTGACCGGCTCGCGTCCTTCAAATATTGTCGGGTTCATGGGTAAATTATAGCATATGTTGAACGATATCAGGATAGTTTTCTGATGCAAATATCAAAATATTCAACAAAAAAATCATTAATACTCCCTCATCGCGACCTGGGCGTCTATCTTCTTCAAGAGATCCAGAACCACGGAAACAACGATGAGAAGCGCGGTGCCGCCGATAGCAACGGAACGATCACCACCATTAAAAGCGGAGATAATAAGCGGTAGAATGGCAACAGTACCGAGGAAAAGCGCACCAACAAGAGTGATGCGGGTAACGATATTGGCAATATGATTTTGAGTATGTTCACCTGGTCTAATTCCCGGAATGAATGCGCCAGAATGTTGCAGGTTCTCGGAAATCATCTTCGGGTCGAATGTTACGGCCGTATAGAAATACGTGAAAGCCACAACCAAGACAAAGTACATAATGCCGTAAACCCATTGATTATTCAGGAAAATAACAGCCGATGAAGCTATGCCGGAAATAGTCGTATTGGAAACGTGCGACAGAAAATTGGCGATAATTTGAGGAAAGATGAGAATCGAAAGAGCGAAGATTATGGGGATAACGCCGGCTTGATTCAAACGTAAAGGCAAATAGGTCGAAGCGCCACCATAAACTTTATTGCCACGAACTTGCTTGGCATAAGTCACAGGTACTGATCTTTCAGCTTCAGTAACATAGACAACACCGGCAGTTACTATTACCGCAACGACGAGGACCGCAACATAGATAGGAATAGACGAAGGTCCCGCTGAAATAATTTTCTGATAGGCTTGAATAATGTCCAGAGGCAATCGCGAAACAATACCGGCAAAAATGATAAGTGATACGCCGTTACCTATACCAAATTCAGATATGAGTTCACCAAGCCACATAAGGAGCATGGAACCAGCGGTAATAATAATCGAATTAAAGACAAGTGACGTCGTCGTAAGATGCGGTAATACATTCTGAGACTGAAGAAGCATGATAAAACCAATAGCGGAAATAAAGGAAAGAGGCACGGCTAGAAGTCGTGAATATTGTGAGAGTTTCATCCTACCCGCCTCTCCTTCCTCGTGCATGAGCGCCTTCCATTTTGGGAACATCATGGTAAGAAGCTGAATGACGATAGAACCAGTGATAAAAGGGCCGACTCCAAGCATTACTATTGAAAGATTAGAAAGTCCGCCACCGGAAAAAATATTGAAAAGACTGAAAAATTGATTGGATGAAAGGAGCTTTGCCAGAGCCGCAACATCAACGCCGGGGATAGGAATGGTCGCCATGACACGAAATAATACGAGTATTCCAACGGTAAAACCAATTCTTTTCCTTAGAATTGGATCCTTGAGCGCGCTTAAGAATTTTTGCCAAAAGTTTTGCATAAATTATTTTTTACCGGTTTCTGAAACCAAAGTTTTAGACTTTTTTACACTTGTTTTAATATCTTTTTTCACCGCAGCATTTTGAGTGGAAATTTTCGTTTTTTCAATTTTAGGCGCAGGTTCTTTTTTCCGAGCGACGATTTCCGGCACCTTCGTCATCGTAATTCCCGCTTTCAAAACAATTTCGCCTTTTGCTTCTTCAATCTTTTTCTTTGCGGATTTGGAAACTAGACAACCGGAAACTTTCAGGACCTTTTTCAATTCTCCGTCACCGAGAATTTTTACGACCGGAATTCTACCTGATACAAGCTTAATCACGCCTTTTTCCGCGAGAATAGTCGGCGTAATAGCATCGCCTGACTTGAATATTTCTTCTATAATGCCGAGATTTACAATGACTGGCTTATCGCTCACAGGTTTATTCTGATTAACACCCCGACCGCGTAATTTCGGCATTTTCTTTATGATATCGCGCCATTCCGGACGTCTTTTGTTTCCGGCACGCGCCGATTGACCTTTGCCTCCACGGCCAGAAGTTTTACCGCGCTTGCCTCCACGAGCAACTGTCATTCTTTTTCTATTTTTATGAGTTCTTTTCAGTTGATTTGCTTGCATGTTATTTAGTGTAAAAATTAAAACGCAAAATGACATTGTGATATGTAAAATCGTTCCGTGATGTTATTTTTATTTTTGAATTGTGATTTTTCATTTTGATTTTTGCATTACTTTACTACCGTCCTCCCCCTTAAAATCACCTTTGTAATCTTCGACAAATTCTCCAGGGCAACAATTGTCGCTCTCGCTATATTCACCTTGTTCTTTGAACCTGACATGATTTTGGCACAAATATCCTTAATGCCAGCAAGCTCAATAACGGCGCGAGCCGAACTGCCGGCGACAACACCACTGCCGCGCGCCGGAAAAACTTTTATGATAGCACTGCCAAATTTACCTTCCACAGCATGGGGAATAATCATTTGCGGCGAAAGTGAAACTTTTATAAGGTGTTTTTTTGCTTCGCGCACGGCTTTCTCTATGGAAAGCGCCGTATCAGAACCTTTACCAAGCCCGACACCGACACGTCCTTTATGGTCACCGACCACGGCCGCAACACTGAAAGTGAATCTGCGTCCGCCGGCAGCCACGCGAGTCACACGGCGAATATCAATAGTCTTGAAATCAAATTCTGGTTTGACGCGCTCCCTGCTTTCTCCACCGCGTCCACTATCCCTGCCTCTGCCACCTTTCGGAACATCTGAACCTCGCGTACCGCCTCTCCTGGCGGAATCACGCATACGTCTGCCTGGAGTTATTTTACCGCGCGCGACAATTGGAACGACAACTGGCGTGGCAACAGAAATAATTTCGCCATCTGCAATATTGGGAATGACGATGTCATCAGCACCAACAGATCCCGTGATTTCTTCAGCGACAATGGATTCCATGGCTTCTTCGTCTGTCATAATAGGCAAAGCGACAGCGCTTGTATTTGCGTCTTCTTTATTGATTTTTGTATTATCGTCTTTCATATTCCTAATTCATAATTCTTAATTCATAATTCATTAGAAAATCAATCCTCCCTCTCTAGCCCCTTCCGCAACCAATTTGATCTTCCCCGCGTACAAATATCCTCCTCTATCGAATACAACCTTTTTTAGCTTAGCTTCCAATGCCTTTTTCGCAATACCCAAACCAACTTCCTTGGCTTTTTCCGACATGGTCTTGCCTTTCGCTTTCCTTGAATCAAACGAAGTCAAAGTATTTCCTTTCGTATCATCAATCACTTGAGCATATATATATTTATGAGATTTGAAAACAGAAAGCCTCGGCATTTCTTTTGTACCGAAAATTTTCGCCCTGACTCTTCTATGACGTCTGTTGAATTTCTCGTTATTTATTTGAATTAAGCTTTTCATTGTATTATTTGATTGAATTATATTTTGTTGTTTATTGTGTACAATTCATAATTCCTTTTACGCCGCCTTTTTACCTTGTTTCCTTCTGATAATTTCATCGGAGTATCGAATACCTTTTCCCAGATATGGCTCCGGCTTCTTCGTTGCCCTTACAATCGCGGCGAATTGTCCAACTTTTTCGGTATCAATTCCCGAAACAATAATAGTGCTCTTCTCCGTCGTTACTTTCAAATCAGCAGGAATGGGAATATTGACAGGATGTGAGAAACCGACAGCCAAAACCAAATCCTTACCTCGTACATCTGCTTTGAAACCGATGCCTTCTATGATCAATTTCTTTTCATATGGCTTATTGACGCCTGCGATCATATTTTTCAAATGCGAAGCATATGTACCCCAAAGCGCTTTATTTTGAAGACTTTCATGACCCAGAGTCAGAACAACGGCGTCTTTTGTGATTTCAAATTTGATATCATCACGAAAATTCTTTTTGAGTTCACCGAGAGGACCTTTGACGGTCATAACGCCGCCGGAATAAGAGACTTCGGTTTTCGGTGGTATTTGTATGGGTTTTTTTGCGATTCTGGACATGTTTTTTATAATCGGAAAAATCAAACGCTTACCAAATCTTGAATAATATCTCTCCGCCAACCTTCATTTTTTTCGCGTCTGTATCCGTTAATATTCCTTTAGGGGTTGAGTAGATAACATTACCGTACCCACTTTTGAATGAACGGATATCACGAGCCTTCTGATACATTCGCTTTGACAGTTTTGAGATCCTCTGAACGCCGTGTACGCGCGGCTCATCGTTAAAATAAACAAGTCCAAGTAACAGTTCCTTATTTTCTTTGTCCTTTTCAACAGATGAGAGATAACCTGCTTTCTTCAAAAGATGCGCGACGTTCTCTGCAAACTTGGAATCCTGAACAACAACAACGGTCTTACCGGCATCACTGCCGTTTTTGATTCGAATTATTAAATCTGAAATTGGATCTGTTACCATAAAATTAAAATACGTAAAACATATTGGAAAATAATAAATTAAAATTTAATTATCTGTTACGATTATGTTATTCATTTTTGCATTGTGATTTTGCATTTTATTTTTTAATCTTTTGCGTTAAACATATTACCAAGATGATTTCTTAACGCCCGGAATCATGCCTTCATTGGCGAATTCTCGGAAACAAATGCGGCAAATATCGAAATCACGCATATAGCCATGCTTTCGGCCACAGCGGAAACAACGTCTAACAACGCGTGATTTGAATTTCGGTTTTTTTTTCGATCTAGCTATTACCGCTTTTGTCGCCATAAATGTTTGTCCTTGAAGCAGAAGCAAAGAAAAGGCGATTGGTTAGCTTCCTCTCCGATTTACATCGGAATAGCTTGCTTCCAATCATTACCTCATTCCTTTCACTTATTTCGAGGTAATTCGATACTAGCAGATATACGTAATGAAGTCAACAAAATAGCCTGAGCGGTTGAGCACACCCAGGCTGAAGCGATTTTGTGGTCCTAGAACACTGAGACTGCCCTGTCTAATCGAATGGATAGTAGTTTTAGATAGAACACTCAACATTATGCACGATTTGGTAGGAAGACAGAACAAAAAGACCGCTGTAACTCCCATTGTCTAGCTCCGTGAATTATACTCTTATTACAGAAAATAATCAATGGTATGAATATGAAAATTTTATTTTTTTCTTTTTATCCTTTTTGATCTTTCTTGCTCGATTCATATTCATGGATTTTTCCTCCGGCGTTGGTTCTGGTCCCAAAAATAAGAAATGTAGCTTACGAATTTCGTCTTGTGGCATAATGGAAAATTCGGCATTATGATCAGCCGATAATTCCTTAAATTTCCTGTCATATTGAAGTGCTTCTTCATGCACTTGCAATGCCGTGTTATTCAATCCCAGAAGATGTAGCCCAGTCAAAGACCTGAGTCGAGACAATGCCACATAACCCATTCCTTTCTCGAATGATTGGGACAAATCTATGTATGCCGCGTCCAAAGACATGCCTTGGCTTTTATGAATCGTGATCGCCCAAGCAAGACGAAGTGGATATTGTTCTATCTCCGCGAGTAATCTATCATCGTCTTCAACGCGCCACTTTTCTTTTTCAACATGAATATTACCTCTAGTCGTACGCACGATAATTGATTCATAACCGCAATTTTCGACAATCCCGAGCGTGCCATTCACGTAACCTTTCTCATAATTATTCTTGACGAACATGACTCGCGCGCCGTGTTTCAAGCGCAAATTGGCAGGCGCCAAGCAACTTTTTTTCAAACCTTCAACAATCCGTTTATTGCCATGGCTATCCATTTGATATTCGAATACTCGTCCGCCGAGCTTAGCCAGCTCGCGCTCATTCTCGACATCTACATTCAAATTGTGAGAATATAATTTCGTTGGTTCAATCCCAGAATTCGGGATCGCTCCTGAGCCGACGCTCCCCGTAGCGGACTTTAGCAAAGCGGAATGATTAGTGACCCCCGGAGGGAATGTGCCGGCGATACGAGTGGCTGACGACCGACTCCGAAGCAGATCAATAATATCCTTTGTGACTTTGGCGTCTCTAATAGCGTTCAAAATAGCCAAATATTGCGGGTCGTTTTGGCGGAATTGTTCTTCAAGATAACAAACTATAAATTGGGTTTCTTTCCAGGCTCTTGAATGATAAGCGAACTCTGAACTTCCACTCTTATTATATTCATCACATTCGAAAAGTTGTCCATTATCGTCGCTTGGAGAATATGCAGACGCGCGCGAAATAGGCGGCAATTGAAAAAAATCTCCACAGACTATTATTTGTAAACCACCGAATGGTAAATGTGAATTGCGTACACGTTTCAAAACCCGATTTATCATATCCAATCGGTAATGATGCAACATTGAAACTTCATCGATAATCAATACTCTTGCCGCCATTATTCTTTTTGCGGTATTCTCTTTTCCGGCAATTTCATCAATATCATATTCACTAAGCTTATCCTTTACCCCTATTCCCGCCCAGGAATGTATAGTTATGCCACCCATATGCGTTGCCGCTATACCTGTGGATGCCGTCACGCCAACAGGTATTCCGCGTTCACACAAGCAGGTCAAATATTCCCGCAAAACATGTGTCTTTCCGCTTCCGGCCGCGCCAGTTAGAAATACATTCGCCCCGGTTTTCAGAATCTTGAGAGCTTCAACTTGAGTCATGGAAACATTATAGAGGAATATTCAAAAAAGACACATTGATGGGTTCGGTAAAACATGTTGATAAACAAAAACACGGATTGATTCGTATTTTTTTATAATTTATTATTTCTTCCCCTCCCTCTTTATCGGGAATCCCAAATGTTCCAGAAATGCCAGCGTGGAATTCTTGTCATGTGAGGTTGTAACGATGGTGATCGCCATGCCAAAAACGTCTTTCAAATCTTCATCGGAAGTTTCGGCAAAAATAGTATGTTCCTTGACGCCAATAGTGAAATTGCCCATATCGTCTACAGCCGTGCGATTTAACCCGCGAAAATCCTTCGTGCGAGGAAGAGCGATATGGATCAAACGGTCAAGAAATTCACACATGCGCTTGCCACGAAGAGTGACTTGATATCCGACAGGGTCGCCGATACGAGTCTTGAATGTGGCAATAGCTTTTTTTGTCGCTCTTATCGCGGGTTTTTGTCCGGTAATTCTGGCAAGACGCTCGGCAATGAGTTCAATTTTCTTTTTATCCTTCACGGATCCGAAACCATTGGAAACAACCACCTTTGTAAGCCGGGGCACCTGCATAGCATTCGTAAGTCCCAGCTTCTCTTTCAAGGCTTTGAATGACTCTTTATTAAGTTCATAAATGGATTTGTATTTCATATAATTAAAATTGGATTTTATATCTTAAATATATCTTTCTTTTTGAGACTTGAAATTTAATTTTTAACTTATCTTTGCAACCTTACACGCGTATATTGGCATCGCTCTTTCGACTATTTGTCCTTTTGCCCCTTGTTTCTTGGGTCTTTCGGTTTTCTTTGTTATATTCACACCTTCCACTAGGACTTTTCCGAGAGCCGGAAATGCCTTGACAACTTTGCTTTTCTTACCTTTATCATCTCCTGCCAAGATTTTAACTGTATCTCCTTTTTTTATATGCATGGTATTAAGTTAAAAGTGTAAAGTGCGCAAGGCACAAGTTGTGATTAAACGATTTCAGCCGCCTTCGATGCTATGGTTTTGAATCCGGCATCTTGAACTTCTCTCGGAATAGGCCCGAAAATACGGCCCGCGAGAGGTTCTTTTTTGCCTTTTTCCAAGATGACAACGGCATTCCCATCGAAACGAATATATGAACCATCTTTTCTCCTCGTCGGTTTGACCTGACGAACAACTACCGCCTGAAGAACGTCTTTCTTCTTGACCGATTTCCTCGGCTCAGCTTTTTGTACAGAAAGAATGACCATGTCTCCGATTTCCGCGTATCGCTTTCTTGTGGCGCCAAGTACCTTGAATATGCGTCCGATTTTGGCTCCGGAATTGTCTGCGATATTTACGATTGTTCGGGGTTGTATCATAATAGTTGAATTATGAATTACGAATATACATTCTACTTCATTGTTTTATATTCATAATTCGTAATTCTTAATTCACGCGATGACTCGAAACGCCTTCCTCTTTGAAATCGGCTTACAGGCTTCTACCGTTGCCTTGTCGCCTAATATTTTCGTATTACCAATGTCTGAAGCCATGATCTTCGTTTTCCTGTTCATGTATTTGTGATACTTCGGATGCTTCACATATCGTCTGATTTCTACAACAACAGTATCTTTCATCTTGTCGGAAATGACCACACCTTTGAATGTCTGGCGATTTTTCTTATTTTCCTTTGTTTTTATTATTTCCATGAATTTCTGATATTACTTGAAATACGTTGATTTGTCTAGTTTAATCTGACTTTTCTTGCCATTGATTATTTATCTTCCGTATTCATCGCGTTTACCGCTGTCATTATCCTGGCAATATCTTTTTTTACCGCTTTACCCTCCTTTACGTTCTTGGTCTTCGCCCCCGCTCCGCCGAAGCAAAATACGCGCAAAATTTCCCGTTTTTCACCGAGCATTTTGGCAAGATCTGCGTGCGTCTTATTCTTTATGTTCTTCATTTTTATTGCTTTCATGATATAAAAAAGCTCATCCGAGCTATGAAAAGATATTATCAAGTAAGTTTAATCAAGTCAATAGAAGTCAATAGAAGTTGTTATTTGTACTCATGGTATAATGAGCGTATGAAGACTATGCCACCATTGATATATAGTTCACAGACTCAAATAAATCTGTTCTCAACAGATCCAGTTGAGACTTTGAACCTAAAAAATCCGTATTTTAGTTCTCATCTAATTACTTACATCGGAAACAAGCGACGCTTGCTTCCTTTTCTCCACAAAAGTTTTTTGAAAGTTCGTGAGAAAATCGGCACACGTAAACTTGTCATTCTTGATGGATTCGTTGGAAGTGGTGCCACGGCACGATTACTGAAATCCTTCGCAAGTGAGCTTCATGTGAATGATCTAGAAGACTACTCTGAAACCATAAATCGCGCTTATCTTGCTAATAGAACAAAGATTAATCTAGATGAACTCGAGAAAAATATAAACTGGTTAAACAAAAATAAATTACCAATAAATAACACATACAAACCTGGGTTTATCGAGAGAAATTATGCGCCAAAAGATGATAAAAACATTATGCCTGGAGAAAGAGTCTTTTATACAAGAAATAATGCACGGATAATTGATTATGTTCGTCAACTGATTGAGGAAAAAATCCCAACAGAATATAAACATCTCTGTCTCGCTTCATTATTGGTGAAAGCATCTGTAAATACAAATACGTCTGGAGTTTTTAAAGGTTTTCATAAAAAAGATGGTAATGGGCATTTTGGAGGACATAGTGAAAATGCGTTGTCACGGATTAAGAGAGAAATAACGCTCGACACGCCAATATTCTCTGAGTTTGAATGCCCTGTAACCGTTCATAAACGAGACATAAATGAACTAATAACGGACAGCAAGCTACCAATATTTGATTTGGTTTATTATGATCCCCCATATAATCAACATCCTTATGGATCAAACTATTTCATGTTAAACCTAATCAATAGTGGAAAAGAGTGTGAGATTCAAGATGGAGTTAGTGGCATAATAAAACATTGGAATAAATCAGCATATAATAAAAAAAATGATGCTGAGGATGCTATGGAAAGATTATTACGGGATACACGCGCAAGATTTGTTGTAATTTCATACAATGATGAAGGTATAATACCTGTGAGTAATTTCAGAAATATATTGTCAAAATATGGAAAGATTGAATTAATGGAACAAGAATATAACACCTATCGAGGTTCAAGAAATTTAAATAATAGAAATATAAAAGTTAAAGAACTTCTCTGGATATTAGAGAAAACAAATGCTAACTAATCGGAAAATAATGTTTGATTGCCATTTCCGCCACATCAGTAATAATATTCAGCATTTCATTAATTTTCCAATCTTTATGCCGGAAAAACATGGAAACTGGTTCAAACGGTAAATTATTTTTTTGTATAAAAAGCTTTTTCAGAGGGAAAAAATCATTCATTGTCACAACTCGATCACGAATTGTTGATTCATCCTTGAAATCATCACCACTTCCAAAACATACAAAAGGAATGACTTCCTCTTTTTTGAAGATTGCTCGAATCCCAATCAGATTTTTTCCGAGCCGTTCAACGGCATTTCCTCTTGCTTGTTTTGGTAATCCTTCATCTTTTCGTTTATCATTAGTCCCTTGCCTTTTTACTTCAGCAATAAGAATAAGCCTCCGACTTCCATTTTTGTCAGTAGCATAGAGAAACCCTCCATCTGGTTTAATATAACTCCTTTTCAAGACCTGAGAAAACTCCTGGGAATATTCTGGATATTCCAGACGTAAGTCATTGATTATTGTTGAAAGTAATAATTGTTTTTTATGTTCAAAAATCAGTTGTGGATATTTTTCACCTAAACGCTTCATAATTTTTTTAACAACTATCATAATGTCACTATCCATTTTTTTGACATAGAGTTTTTAATACTATGTTGATTCTTATTTTTTCTCAATAAATCAGAATTTGCCATGTTATATAGAAATATTACATTCTAGCAACTATCCTTGTCTTTAGTGGCAACTTTGTTCCCGCTTTGCGGAGCGCTTCTTCGGCAATTTTGGGCTCAACACCGTCAATTTCAAAAACGATTCTACCCGGTTTGACCTCGGCGATGAAACCAACGATGTCGCCTTTACCTTTACCCATTTTCACTTCGGCTGGTTTCTGAGTATACGGATGATCTGGAAAAACGCGAATCCAGACTTTACCTGTTTTCCCCGCCTTGTGCATAGCCGCCTTGCGCGCCGCTTCGATCTGATTTGACGTCACACGAGCGTATTCGAGTGCCTTCAAACCAAATGAACCAAAAGCAATGCTAATACCGCGAGTATCGGCATGAATAGCCTCCTTCAAAGGATTTTGTCTCATTGTGAACCATTTGCGATGCTTTACTTTTTTGGGAATTAACATGGTAGTAATTTAGAATGTAAAAATCAAAAAATGACAAATAAAAGCGTTAAAATCCGAAACGATTATATTTTGTTTTTTACATTGTCATTTTTCATTTTGATTTTTTTATATTTTACCCGTAGTTTGATCTTTCTTAAAGACTTCTCCTTTGTAAATCCAAACTTTGATGCCTATATCTCCGTATGTCATATGAGCTTTTTCGCGAGCGAAATCTATATCCGCGCGCAGTGTCTGGAGTGGCACACGACCACGCTTGGCTTCTTCAGATCGCGCGATTTCAGCTCCACCTAGACGACCGCCGAGGAAGATGCGTACGCCTTTTACTTCCTTATTGGCCATGACTTTTTCTATCATTTGTTTCAACACACGGCGATACGGCAAACGTTTCTCCAATGATTCGGCAACCATCATTCCGACAATCGCGGCGTTGGATTCGGGACTGCGGATTTCTTCTATGTCTAGCTTGAATTCTTGTCCACCCAAATCTATTTTATTTTTGCGAAGTAAAGACAGGATTTTCTCGCGAAGTTTCGTCGCTCCATCACCACTTTTTCCAATGATCATTCCAGGCCTGGAAGATTTCACGATAACGCGAACAAATTTCCTCGTTCTTTCTATATCAATTCCACCGATAAAAAACAGGCGCAACTCTTCACGCAAAAATTCACGAATAAGAAGATCGGTTTTTAGCGCTGTTCTGTATCCCCTGTCCATGCCAAACCAGCGACTTTTCCAGTCTCTAATGATTCCTATCCTATGAGAATATGGGTGTACAGTGTGTGACATTTTTATAATTGAATTGAATTATAAATTAATTATGGATAAACTCATATCTTCTTGTTCTTTTTTCTTAATTCGTAATTCTTAATTCGTAATTCTTTTGTTTCCTTGGGCGCAAGCACAATGTTAACATGACTTGTCCTCTTCTTGATCGGATGCGCCGAACCTCTAGATACCGGCATACTGCGCCTCAAGACGAATCCCTGATCGACGCGAATTTCCTTTACATAAAGACCGGTATTTTCTATCTTGAAATTATTCTTGGCGTTGGCGATGGCGGAATCGAGGAGATCACCGAGCGGATGTCTCGCCTTCTTATCGGCATGCTCCAAAATGAGTTTAGCGTCAATAACATTCTTGCCGCGAATCATATCTGCCACAATGCGAACCTTGCGAGGAGATATTCTATAATTTTTGAGCGAGGCGATGATCATGGCTGTGAATTATTTCTTTGCGGCGGCGGTTGTCGCGGCTTCTTTGGCAGATTTGGCGGCTGTAACCTCGGCTTCTTTGGCTTTCATCTCTATTTCTTTTTGCATCTTGCCTCCATGACGCACAAACTTGCGCGTAAGCGCAAACTCACCGAGGCGGTGTCCAACCATATCCTCGGTTACTAGTACATCTATATGAATTTTGCCGTTATGAACCCCGAATGTAAAACCGACCATTTCGGGTGAAATTTGGCTTCTTCGCGCCCATGTCTTAATAACCCCCGATGTGGCGGGCTTTTTTCCGGAGATTTTCTTCAAGATCCTCTCCTCAACATATGGCCCTTTTTTTAGTGATCGTGACATGAATTATTGCGAGCGAAAGTAATTATTCAAATAATAGAATAAAAGAAGCTCTGCCGAGCTCATAAATCATACTAACAGAGCCATATCTTGAAGTCAAGGAAAGTTGTCTGACCGGATATGTACACTATCGTAACATTTATAATATGAAGAAGATGAGATATGTCGGTAACGCCCCTGATATGATTAAATTCATTAAAGGTCAAGGTATTACCAATCTAACTCGTCTTCTTTAGTCCAGAAATTCAATTATTTGACCAGATGCGCTATAATACGAATATGACGATATTTAGTCGTAAAGTAGTCAGAGAAAACATGATAAAGGTATGGGACAAACACCGCGCTGTTACCTGTATCCTCACAGTCATCGTCCTCGCCATTATATTCGGGGCTTGGTACGGTCAAAATAATATCAATATTTTAACGAAAAATGTAAACGATCTTTCTTTGCAAATCACTTCCTTAGAAAACAAATTATCATCAACAACCGTGGGACTTCAAGAAAATATCGCAA
Source organism: uncultured Candidatus Saccharibacteria bacterium (assembly GCA_964542675.1). Taxonomy (GTDB): domain Bacteria; phylum Patescibacteriota; class Minisyncoccia; order Phycocordibacterales; family PALSA-1337; genus C7867-002. Next base: position 26,777 of record CAZIUH010000002.1, read on the forward strand.
AGACGCATGATTCCCTTTCCAACGAACTCAATCAAGAAAAGCAAAATTCCGCGGCGATAGAACAAAAACTTGGTAGTTATCAACAACAAGTTACTTCGGTCACCGGCACCATAGACACTTTGCAGAAACTTAGCAAAACTGATCCACAACTATTACAGAAATATTCCAAAGTTTTCTTTTTGAATGAATACTACTCTCCAGCCAGACTGACCGAGATACCGGGCGATTATGCGTACAGCGATACAAGAATATTGAAATTTGAGACCGATGTATGGCCACATTTGAAACAAATGATAGATGACGCTAGAAATAACGGCATCATTATATATGTTTATTCGGCGTTCCGTTCATTCAACGAACAGAACGCCATTAAAGGCCAATACAAAATCACCTACGGCGCCGGTAGTGCCAATTCATTCTCCGCGGATCAAGGATATTCAGAACATCAGCTCGGTACGACTGTAGATCTCATCACAACCGGTCTAGGAGGTTCTCTAGACGGCTTTGACGGCACAAAGGCTTACGCATGGCTAACTGACAACGCATACCGCTACGGCTTCATCCTTTCATACCCGAAAGACAATTCATTCTATGTCTATGAACCGTGGCATTGGCGTTTCGTCGGAGTGAAACTAGCTACCGATCTTCATAATCAAAACAAAAACTTCTATGATCTAGATCAGAGGAAGATCGATGAATATCTGGTCAATTTCTTCGAATAATTATATTCCCCGCATAACATTCGGTCAAAACACAAAAAAACCACTGTTCAAAAATGAACCGTGGTTTTTTTGCTTGGATTTATGACAAATGCTTAGAGACAAGTTTAGTCATTTCGAACATATTGACCACATCTTTACCGCCGAATACTTTTTTAAGATTCTCGTCGGCATTGATATTACGCTTATTCTTCGGATCCTGAAGATTCTTCTCCTTGATATAGACCCAAAGTTTCTTCACGACTTCAGACCTGGGCATCGGACCGACACCGACAACGACTGCTAAGTCCGCACTGATATTAAGCGGCTTCATAAACGCAGAATTTGATTTTGTTGGCATATGTTTCTATTATGTCCTAATAAGACTTACATAATAGCACATTCAAGGAAATATTAGGAGATGGCTAAAGACATTGAAAGCTGTTGAATGCTATAATTCTCGCATAGCTTCCATGTTATCCGATCAGTTCAACAATATTATTCCCCTTCTCGATAATTATATCGCGGATAATACAACCGCGACAGTTGTCTCTTTTATCGTCGCGGTCGGAATAATATTCCTGCTCACGTACATTATTTCGAAAGTATACAAAAATAGTGAATCGATGAAAAATGAATTCATCACTATTATCGCCCACAAATACAATACTCCTCTGACAAAAATGAAATGGCTCCTGGAAACTCTCATATCAAATGAACAGGATCCGTACAAAAAAGAAAATCTGAATGAAATCCACAAAGCTAATGAACAATTAGTGAAACTTACGGGCACATTGATCGAACTTACCGATTCCACCAAACGGTCAAAAGCGGCTTATTCCTTCGAAAAATTGAATGTCTGCGAACTCACGAAAAAAGTCGGAGATGAACTCAAGATTTCATTCCAAGAAAAAAATATTTCATTCTCAATACAATGTCCGGAAAATGACATTTTCATCAAAGCGGATAGAACTAGGATTGAATTCGTAGTCCAAGTACTCATGCAAAACGCCTGCATTTACACTCCCTCTGGCAAGAACGTGAATGTCGCGGTTTCAAAATCAGGTTCAAAGACTATTATTTCCGTCGTTGATAATGGCATCGGCATAGAACATTCCGATATGTCTCGCATTTTCACAGAATTTTATCGCACGAAGAATGCGCAGCTTACCGACACAGAAGGTTTCGGCGTCGGTTTGTATCTCGCGCGATCTATAGTAAAGAAACATCGCGGTAAAATCGAAGTATATTCCAAAGGTTTGAACGAAGGTTCCACATTCAAAATCGTATTGCCGATAATTCGTGAATGACAGACTCGGAAAGACACGGTATGTTATTCATACCGCAAAGCTTCGATCGGACTTTTCTTTGCCGCCTGGCTCGCCGGATATCCACCGAATATAAGACCTATTAAGGCTGAAACTCCAAGACCAAGTATCGCGCCACTCCATGGGAAGGAAAAGGCCCAGTTGACACCCAGACCTTTCGACAGACCGATTGAAATAATGAATGCAAGTGACGCGCCAAGAATAATTCCGACAATACCGCCAATCGCGGTAAGTAGAACTGCTTCAAGCAAGAATTGCGAGAGAATATCGCGATCCGTCGCGCCGAGTGCCTTGCGCAAACCAATTTCGCGCGTTCTTTCCGTCACGGATACAAGCATAATGTTCATAATACCGACACCACCGACGAATAGAGCGATAGAAGCCACGGCCACGAGGAACCAAGTCAAAGCATTTGTAATAGTTGTTAGACGATCCGCAAGATCTTGTTGAGTCTGCACGGTAAAATCATCCTTCGTCGGATCAGTGATATTATGAGATTCGCGTAAGGTCAATTTGATATCCTCAGCAGTCGACGACACCACATTATCGTTCTCGGCTTGAATAATAATACGGCTGAAATATTTCATGCCCAAAAGATAGTCTTGCGCGGTTGAATAAGGCAAAAGCGTCATACTGTCAAAATTGAAAAGTGAACCTCCGCCCGTTGCCGGCAATGTGCCGATAACACGAAAATTTCTACCCCTTATCTTGATCTTCTGCCCCATCGGATTATCATTATTGAATAAATGTTTTACAACATCTGAACCGATAATGACCACATCGCTTCTTGACATTACATCGTCTTTGGTGAAAAACTCTCCTCGATCCGGTTTCAGATCGAAAATATCCGCGAGAAGTTCGGTGCCGCCGAATATGGTAACTTGATAAGCATTGGAACCATAGGAAGCCGTGCCACCACTGAAAACAACCGGCATGATTGATTTGAGCCCAGGCACATTGCTTTTCTTGGACAAAGCATCAACATCTTTCTTTTTTAACGAATCACTGAAAATAGAACCCATATCTGATGGCCCTGTTGGCTCTCGTCCAGGAATGATAGCTATTGTATTCGTACCCAAACCCTGTACCTGTCCCAAAATTAGATCCTGCGCGCCTGAACCAAGAGAGATAACGAGCATGATAGCGGTTATTCCGATTACAATTCCCAGAATAGTCAGAAACGATCGTGACCTATTCGTCGCAAGTCCAGTCAGTGAAGTTTTTACAATATGTTTCCAGGTCATTTCTTTATTCAATTATTTCACGAACTCATCTTCCGCTGTGAGCCTATGCGTAACTTTCGTGTCACTTTCGATCTCCCCGTCAAGAAGCCGAATGACACGCTCTGAATGTTCCGCCGTCGAGGTTTCGTGAGTGATAAGAATAATAGTTTTGCCGTGTTTCTCATTTAAATACTGAATGATGGACATGACTTTTTTGCCAGATTTGGAGTCTAGATTACCGGTCGGCTCATCGGCAAAAATAATATCGGGATCATTGACAAGTGCTCGTGCTATCGCCACGCGTTGTTTCTCGCCTCCCGAAAGCTCCGAAGGTTCATGGAACATGCGCTGTTCAAGTCCAACCGATGTTACTGCCGCGCGCGCTTTCTCATCCCATTCATTTTCAGGTACGCCGGAATAGAATAGAGGAAGCTTCACATTTTCCAAAACAGATGTGCGCGGCAATAGATTGAACATTTGAAAAACGAATCCGATATCCCGATTCCGTATTTCCGCCAGAGTATTTCGCTCAAATGAAAAAACATTCTTACCATTGAAATGATAACTACCGCTTGTCGGTTCATCGAGAAGTCCGAGCACATGCAAGAGTGTAGATTTACCACTGCCCGACGGTCCCATAATAGCCATGAATTCACCCTTACGCACATTGAATGTGACACCATTCAAGGCTATGGTATCAGTTTTGCCGTCATGATATGACTTCTTTAAATTTTTGACTTCGATGATGTTCATTGAACAACTAAAACTTTTTTTCACTCTGAATATTCCGTTATTTTATATATGTCACAACCTTCTGACCTGCTTCAATTCCAGACTTGATCTCAATAGTTCCATCCGACCCTTTGAGTCCCGTTACAACCGGCACAGATGTGAATGTTCTACCATCGGAATTCAAGAGACGCACGCTCTTTTTACCGGCATCATCGATGACCGCCCTGGTCGGAACCGTGATTACATCATCCACTTCATGAGTCAAAATATCAGTATTTGCGGTCATACCGGAGCGAATGCGAGTATCTTGCTCCACGAATTGCAGAGTCACCTTGTAAGTCGGCACGCCTTCAAGAACCGTTTCGGCGGGATCGATCGCGGTTATGGTCGCGGGAAATATCGTATCCGAACCATAAGCATCCAAAGTAACATCCGCGCCATTTTTCAAAGCGACTTTCGCGATATCCGCTTCAGGCACGAATGCTTCTATCTTGAAAGCGTTATCGCCTTGCACCGCGAACGACGATTGACCCGCCCCGATAAATTCACCGATATCAATATCGGCACGAGTAACAATGCCGGCAATCGGCGACATTATGAAATCTTTTTCATATTGCGCGCGCGCTTGATCTGCTTTAGCGCTTTGCGTGGCAATATTTTCCGGTGAAGAACCGGCCTTTTGTAAACTAAATTGATTCAATGCTTGATTGTATGAAGCTGTTGTGCTTTTCAGGGTCGTATCGGCAGTAGTCACAGAGTCGATAGCCTGATTCAATGTGGACTGTGCGGTATTCATGGCAGTCACATATGTATCAATCACCGCTTGTGTCAGTCCCGAATTGCCTGGATTCAGATCGTTCACAATTGATGAAAGATCATTCATAAAGCTCTTAATTGTACCCAAATATTCTTCACTCATACTTATAAGATTACTTACGTCAATTGTCTCGATTGAAGCGGTATCCGTAACAGCTTTCCATTTTGCCATAATGTCAGAGATCAATACACGTTTATTGTTGATCACTGTCTGGAAATTCGTTGATTGTACTCGAATATTTATCGTCGGATTCGCGCTTTGGGGATTCGTGAAAAACGTATCGGCATAATTCAAAAGAGCGCTCTGTGTTTTCACGTAACCGTCGCGTATCGCGTTCACGGTATCTTTCCGAGCATTTTGAAGTGTTGTTGAAGCTGTATTCAAAGTCGCCTGATCCGCCGCGAGCTCTTCCGGCCGGAGTCCTCTCGAAACCTCAGCGAGCGCGGCTCGCGCGGCCGCGAGCGCGGCGGCATCATCGGCACTATTTAGTGACGCTATCAGATCTCCTTTTTTCACCCTATCACCGACTTTGACGGCAATTCTCGTAACCACGCCCCCTTTCTCAAATGAAAGATCAGCTTTGCCAAGCGGCAAAACTTTTCCAGTAACACTGACTTTTTCTATAACATTGCCGATAGTCGCCGTGGCAGTTTCAATATTCGTGGACGAGCCGCCACGCGTGAAAACATAGATAAGGATAATAATCACGGCGACCGTGATTATTATAACCCATTTATTTTTGAATAATTTTAAGAAACGTGAAATGTGTTTGCGCATAAGGACATTATAACATAGTTTTTCACCCCAACAAAAAAGCCCGTATACAGAAGCATGAAACTACCAAGATAAATATTATTCCACGAACGTGATCGCCTTTCCCTTCTTGCCGGCCCTGCCGGTTCGTCCAATGCGATGAATATAATCATCATAAGTCGCCGGCAGGTCGTAATTGATAACATGAGAAATATTTGAAACATCAATACCGCGCGCGGCGACATCGGTGGCAACTAGAACTTTGATATGGCCGAGCTTGAACATATCCAAGGCTTTCTGACGACCGCTTTGTTTTTTGTTGCCATGAATAGATTCCGACTTGAATCCGCGCGAAACCAAAGTCTCTTTCAAACGCTCCACGCCATGCTTCGTCTTTCCAAAAATGAGAACTTTGGAATAATCAGTTTGAGTCAAAAGATCATGCAAAACATCTATTTTATTGCGTGCCCCGACACGGACAATGTCTTGTTCAACGCCTTTGGCGGTATCGCCAGTCTTCACCGAAATAGAAACTGGATCACGCAAAAATTCTCGGACTAGAATCTCGATTTCACGCGACATTGTAGCAGAGAAAAACAGAGTTTGTCTGACTTTCGGTAAAAGTCCCATCATATAGCGCATATCGTGAATGAAGCCCATATCGAGCATACGATCGGCTTCGTCGAGGACAACAGTATTGAATTCTGAAAGTTTGATAGCTTTGCGCTCGACTAGATCCTTGAGACGGCCGGGCGTACCGATTATGAAATTATTTGATTTACGAAGCATACTAAGTTGGCGTCCCAGAGAGGCGCCACCGACACAGCATACGGAAAATATTGATAGGAGTTGCGAGAAACCACGAAGTTCATCGTCTATCTGTTGAGCCAGCTCGCGGGTCGGCACCATGATAAGAATCTTCTCCGTTCGTTTTTTCAAAATCCTATCAATAAGCGGAATGAGAAAAGCCGCTGTTTTACCTGTTCCGGTATTGGCGGTACCAGCTAGGTCTTTTCCCTGCAAAATATGCGGTATAGCCCGGTCCTGAATAGGTGTTGGCGTCGTATACTTTCTCTTAACGATATTATTCTTCAATCTTTCATCTATCAAAAAATCCTTAAACATATGTTCCGGCTTAAATTCCGGCATTTCTTCGGTAATAACGGCTTTGTTAACAAATTTGGAAATATCCATGAATGCGCCGCCGAACTTACCACCACCTCTTGCGCCTCCACGACTGCCACCTCCCCCACGGCCGAATCCGCGACTTCCACCAGAAAATCCGCCCTTACTACCTCCACGAAACCCTCCACTCACCCCACCACGAAAACCTCCTAGGCGAGATCCATGGAAAGAAGATCTTCCACCCCCACTACCACCACTTTTCGAAAATCCTCCACCACGTGAAGGACTTCCTCCACGAAAAGCAGACCCGCCCGAAGGGCGGTTTGATGAATGTAGTGAATGTGACGCGGATCCATGTCCACCATGACTCGAATGTTTGCCTGGCATTATTGATTTACACTAGCATTTCGAGTCGATTTTGTCAAAAAGCTCGCATATCTCTACGCGAGTTTGAAATGTAATCCTAGATGATTAATAATATTAATAATTTTCTAAAAAAAAGCGGAAACTCCAACTTGTGGGGTTTCCTCAGAGTCCTATATTGAAGGACATAATTTCGCGGAAATCTCTCATAAGACTTCCTCGGAGTTCCCCACTGGGGAACTTAATACGTGAAATATATCGCGAACAAATTAAAGAAGTCAAGAAATAAATAATTCGCCTAAGATTGAATAAAAAAACTAACGGGGAAAAGCCTTACCTTGATCAACTACACCGCCATCATCCCCGGCATAATAGTCTCATTCGGCTCCAGAAGCGAGAAACCGCCTTCCGGGGTGGAAATGGCAAAAAGCATGCCATTACTTTCATGACCACAGATGACGCGTGGGGCAAGATTGGTGACAAACATGCAGGTTTTACCGACAAGTACGGCTGGATCGGGAAAATTATGAGCAATGCCGGAAATAATTTGTCGTGACGCAGACATCATTGTTGAAGTTGCGGTCGAATTTGAAACTGGTGCTGAATCCGAAATTGATGCTGAAACTATTGTTTTGACCGAATCTGGATTCATATTTTCTGTCACCTCTGCTACATCACCCGCCTTGCTTTCAATTTCCTTCGCCTCTCCAAAATCAACCATAAGTTTCAGTAACTTATCTGTATTCGGAATCTTCTCCGCCGATATTATTTTCCCGGCGCGAATTTCAACTTTCTTGAATTCTTCATATGAGATCATGGACAAAAAATATTTATGAAAAATAATGCTGGACTATTGAGTAGCCCCAATAACTTTTATAAAGATGTAATCAATTACCGCCTTGGTTGTTTTGATAATAAAATCGAGCATGCGAAATATTATAGCATATTTGTAAAATGAAAAGCCCTATTACAAATTGGTGCCAGTAAGAAGCCTGATGAATATGTTTTATCATGTCCGAGTGTTTTTCCAGAGTGACGAACGACTTGCATTTCAAAAAAATTAACTCCGTACATGTCCGAGAGGAGTTAATTTTTTATGAAAACGCAGGAGTGAGGAGACGACAAAGTGAGAACTATCTCTGTATACTCTGGATACGCAGGACATGATAAAACATATTCATCAGGCTTCTATTTTTTGAAAGACTACAATACCGTCTTTTTTTTGCCCACTTGTCTCCTAGAAACAACGAAAACATTGGAATACTTCTTCGGCGTCCTTGTCTTCTGACCCTTGCCGGCCGGCTTGCCCCACATAGTCTTCAAACGGCGCAAACCTCTACCTGAGCGCTGTTCACCACCACCGTATGGATGATCTACCGGGTTCATAGCCGAACCACGTACAGTCGGGCGTATGCCGTACCAGCGAGTACGACCCGCTTTGCCGATATTCACCAGACGATTCTCTTCATTGGAAACCGCGCCGATAGAAGCCCAAGCATCTTCATGTACCTTGCGAACTTCGGTCGAAGGCATCTTGATATGAGTGTAGCTAGCATCATTGGCAATAACTTGCGCAAAAGATCCAGCTGAACGAACCAGTTTGGCGCCACTGCCCGGTTTGATCTCAATATTATAAATAAATGTACCTACAGGAATATTCTTGAGTGGCAAACGACTACCAGTTGTGATCGGCGCCCTTTCAGAAACCATGAATGAATTGCCCACTTTCATCGTTTTCGGCAAAAGGACATATCTCTTTTCACCGTCTTTGTAGGCAACTAAACCAATATAGCCGGTACGAAATGGATCATATTCAATTGTTTTTACAGTTGCCACGATATCTTTTTTGTCGTAAAGAAAATCAATATCGCGATAAAGCTTCTTGTGACCCCCGCCCTTATGGCGAACTGTGACACGGCCGTGTCTATTCCTGCCCATATCGCGCTTGTATCCGAAAGTCAGCGGTTTATACGGTTCACTTGCAGTCAAGTATTCCTTGAACGGCAAAACTGTCATATGTCTGCGTGATTTCGATGTTGGATTGAATGATTTCATATTATTAAATTACACCACTCCCTCCTCGGCGCGACGAAGTGTCTTCGTTTGCTTCGCAAAGTCGACACTTGTCGCCACCTCGACGGTCGTGGCTAACGAAATTCTGTTTTTTAAATTATTATTTTTCATCTTATGTTATACAAAATCGATTTTCTCGCCTTTTTTTACTGTTACAATCGCCTTTTTCATTCCTGGCACTGTCCCCTTTTTGCCGCGCACGAATATATTTTTAGCGGAAACTCTGACGATGGAAATCTTCACAGGATTCACTTTGTAGAGTTCCTTAATTGCCTTGGCAATGGTTTGTTTGTTCGCATTCCTATCCACTTGAAACGTATACGCGCCCCTTTGGCTCAAAGTACCGGTTTTTTCGGTGACATGAGGACGAATGATAATACCGGCAAAACTGGAAAAAGTCCCCGTGGGAATATTCTTTATCCGACTTGACTCCGGCAGAGCAACAATTTTTGTAGTCGTCTTTTCCTTCAAAACTTTCGCGTCTTTCACGACATTCGCTTCCTTTATTGGTTTCTTAGGATCAACCTTGACCGCCTTCGCTTGCGAGAAGTCCTTGTCGTATTTCTTATGTGTTCTGAATCCGAATAAAGGCATAGTATTTAAGTTTAAAATTATATCTAAAAGTCAAAATTATTTGGTCGTCTTGGCTGTAAGCATTTTGAATGCCATTTCCGGATTGCTAATAATCAGATATGTATGATTCAAAATAGAAACTGGATTGATATTACGAAAGTCCTCCACAGAAACATTGCCGAAATTGCGGAAACTCTTCGCGACAGCATCTGTTTTCTCCGAAAGCGCGATAATAGCGGCATTCTTGCTTTTTGTCGCCAATTTTTCATAGCCTTTAATTTTCGAAAATGATGTGAGAATATTTTTGGCTTCTTTTGACTTCGGTGTTTTCATTTTCACATCATTAACAAGAAGTACTTCGCCTTCCTTCCATTTTCGGGAAAGAATAGTGAGTAAAGCCTTTGTTTTCACCTTTTTGTTAATCTTCCGGTCAAAATTCTTGTCATTTCTCGGGCCATGCGCGACACCACCGCCAATCCAAATCGGAGAACGGGTAGAACCGTGACGGGCGCGACCTGTGCCTTTCTGTTGCCACGGCTTTTTCCCTCCGCCGCGTACTTCTCCGCGAGTTTTCGTATGCGCGATATTTTTTCTAGAATTAGAATTCATGAGTCTGATAACCTCATGAACCAAATCGGCGTTCCAAGGCAAATCAAAAATCCCCTCCGGAATATTGACCTTCCCCGCTGATTTGCCTTCCTGATTATAAACTGTTGATTCCATGGTTTATGAAAGAAAAACGCCCTTTCGAGCTGTGGAGAATATGGTAGCAGAGAGTTTGATTTCGGTCAAGAAAAAAAAGCGGCCTTTCGGAAGACCGCTTCGATTTGATTTATCCGACAATCGGTTTGACAACCAGCATCGGGCAATTCTTTTCGGATACTGTGTCTGGGGCTTGGCTACCATTTCTCTTAACAAGCAATGCCCCGACAATGAGCACAATTCCGGAGACGATCCATGCAAACGATATACCGCAATATTGCGCTATCGCCCCACTTACGAGAAGCCCGAAAACTCCCCCAATATGAGGCGCAATGGCGCAGAATGATGTTATCGTCGCCCTTTCAGCCGAAGGAATCCTCTTTTGCAAGAAACTGTCTTTCAAAGGAGGACACATACCACGCGTCATTTCATGTAAGAGGAATAGAGTTAGAATGATCGGCAAGGATGAAAACATCACGGTTAGAATAACAAATATTCCCGTAATGATCTGAATTCTGAGGATTAATGACTTTTCTCTTCCAGTACTTTTCATGCGCAACACCAGAAATGAACCGATGGCAACAAAAGCCATGATACCAGCGTATATGAATCCGAAACTGGATTCATTAACTCCATAACTCTTGAAGAATGGCTGCCAATACATATTCAAGGCTTGCACCGCGAATATTTGCATGAATGTTATAAGCAGAATGAATCGAACCGCTTTATCATTCATGCCATAATGAATACTTGTTTTTACCGTATCCCTCATTGAAACCATACCTTTTTTCCATGAGAGTTTTTGTCTCTTGAAATAGTTTTCCTTCATGGTTATTTGTGCGGCAATGGTCACTACGAGAAGCCCAGTACCACCGCAATACCAAGGCCATGTGGCATTGAATGTGTAGAGATATGATCCTGCGATTGCTCCGAGACCGCCACCGATCTGACAAAAGAGATTTTCGCGAGCGAATATCTTCGTCAGATCACCTGTGTAGTTCGTATGTTTCAGACTATCAACGAACCAAGCCTGGAACGCTCCACTTCGAAATGTAACACCAATAGCACAGATGACTTCTGCCAGAATAAATCCTGACAAAGAATCTGAGCTACCATAGACGAACATACTGAGTGACATAAGCGCGCAAGAAAAAACGAATGCCGTTTTTCTCCCAAATATGTCAGCGAACGCCCCTGTCGGTATTTCACAGGCGAAGAGAGTTAGAAAAAAGCATGTGTTTACCATATTCACCTCGAATAGGCTCAAGCCGTTTTTCATAAGGAATGTCACATATATAGCAGACTGAAGAGACAATCCGATAGCACTGAAAAGTGCCGACAACACGATATACTGACCAATAATTTTCTTTTGCATAACCGTCTCCGATATTATTTTGTTAAGGAACTATTTGCCCTGAACGCGGAATTGAAAATCCCGACTTATGTCCAGTCGGGGTGTTTCTAATGGGTTTCAAAAAGATTTATGAAAAGTTTAAGGATGATTTGAATGTTTAGAAAAATCACGATTGGACGCAAATGCGTTGGTATTTTCAGTAGATACTGTGAAATATCCGGCGCGAAGATTGGTCGGTTTATCGCACATATTCGTGATATTTATGCATTTACGCATAACCAAGATAATACACTGGCTATTATCAAGCTGTCAAACTGTAAAAATAAGACCAAAAAAACCGTTCCGATACGCGTCGGAACGACTTTTATTCCAAATTATAAAAATTATTCCCCCATCACTTCAACCAATGTCCCTCTCCTTCCCGGTACCGCGCCCGAGACATAGAGAATATTTTCTTCAGGATCAATATGGACAACTTTCAGATTTGTCACGGTCACACGATCACTACCCATTCTTCCGGCCATACGCATACCGACTGGGACGCGATTGCGAAGACCGCCGCCGATGGAACCCGGTTCACGCTCACTGTGTTTTTGTCCATGGGAGCGAGGACCGCCATGAAAGCCATGGCGTTTGACAACACCTTGGAAACCCTTACCTTTGGAAATGGCGCTTACAGTTACCATATCCCCCAGCTTGAATTGCGCCAAATCAACTTTGTCGCCAACCTTTAGGGTTGAAGCTTCGGTTCGAAATTCTTTAACCGACACGAAATTGCCCATGTCCTTGAAATGACCTTTCTGCGGTTTTGTAATACGATTCGGATTTCTGGAACCTTCGCCAATTTGAACTGCTTCATAACCATCAGCATCTTTCGTACGAACTTGCGTTACGACATTATTTCGCGTAGCGATAAGAGTTACAGGAATAGCCGTACCCTTTTCATTGTATATCTGCGACATATTCAGTTTTCTTCCCAAAATGAATTTCATGGTATTTGTTTTTTACTAAGCACTAATTCAGGAAAAGTCTCGTAACGGAACCGACACTTCTCGGAGTGAGCCTTAGCAGAGCGGAGCGATTAAGGGCTCACGGAGAGAATGTGTCGGTGAAGGAAACGAGATTTTTCCTGACCACATGACACACGAATTAAAGTTAAATTACATCATCTTCACATCGATATTCACTCCCGACGGCAAACTCATATTGGTCAGCGCTTCGATAACTTTCGGATTCGGATTTACAATATCAATAAGACGCCTGTGAACTCTCATTTCGAACTGCTCACGCGCGTTCTTATCTATGAACGAAGAGCGATTTACCGTGTATTTCTTGATCTCCGTCGGCAAAGGCACTGGACCGTGAATTTCCGCGTCATAGCGCGCCGCCGTGTCCATGATCTGTTTAAGTGACGCGTCGAGAATTTTGTGTTCATACGCGCGGACACGGATGCGGAGATGCGGGACTTCACCCTCTGTTTTTGCCGCCTTCTTAACACGAGAAGACTTCTTGACTGCGTGTTTTGTAGCCTTAACAACTTCATGCTCTTGAATTGTTGTCTTCGTCGCTGACATTAGAATTTATGCGATAACCTTGGTTACAACTCCGGCGCCAACCGTCTTACCGCCTTCACGTACCGCGAATCTCTGTTTGTCTTCTAGAGCGACGGGAGCAACAAGTTTAACCTTGAAAGTGACGGTGTCGCCAGGCATAACCATCTCTACTTTTTCAGGCAAAGTCACTTCACCAGTAACATCGGTAGTACGAATATAGAATTGTGGCTTGTAACCCGTGAAGAACGGAGTATGACGGCCGCCTTCTTCCTTCTTTAGAACATAAACTTCTGATTCAAATTCGGTATGTGGTTTGACGGAACCCGGTTTTGCCAATACTTGCCCGCGTGATACATCATCCTTTCCGGTACCACGGAGAAGCACACCGGCATTGTCTCCACAAATACCTTCCTTCAAAGATTTATTGAACATTTCAATGCCCGTAACAACAGTTTTGGATGTATCTTTGAATCCGACGATTTCAACTTCTTCGCCGACCTTGATTTTCCCGCGTTCAATACGGCCTGTTACGACTGTACCGCGTCCTTCAATAGAAAAGATATCTTCTATCGGCATTAGAAACGGTTTATCGGTTTCGCGAACCGGTTCAGGAATATACGTGTCTAGAGCGGTTATAAGTTCATCAATCTTGGTTGTCCACGCCGCGTCACCAGCCAAGGCGCCAGAAGCCGAACCGCGAATAACCGGAGTATTCGCTCCATCAAATTTGTTCTTGGTCAAGAGTTCACGCACTTCCTCTTCGACTAGATCAATGAGATCTTTTTCCGGCACAAGGTCACATTTGTTTAGAAAGACGACAATCTTCGGCACACCGACTTGATACGCGAGTAGGACATGCTCGCGAGTTTGCGGCATAACACCATCTGTCGCTGAAACCACGAGTATAGCTCCGTCCATTTGGGCGGCGCCGGTAATCATATTTTTAATGAAGTCGGCATGTCCCGGACAATCGATATGAGCGTAATGACGAGTTGGTGATTCGTACTCCACATGCGAAAGTGAAATCGTAACGGTTTTTGTCGCGTCACGAACCGTGCCTCCCTTTGTAATGTCGGCATAAGCTTTGACTTGAGCTAGACCTTTCTTGCTTTGAACAGCGAGAATAGCGGCGGTCAAAGTCGATTTGCCGTGGTCAATGTGACCAATTGTGCCCACATTCATGTGGGGCTTACTGCGATTGAATTCTGTAGCCATAATATTGTTTTATTGCTTTAGCTCGCTTCGCGTGTGTGTGATTCGCCTGTAATTCATCTCCGCCACTTGAAGTGAAAGAAATGAAAACAGAACAAAACGCGGCGAGAGCCAAAGATAAATTATTAATAGTTTTAATAAATACTAACAAAGACGCTGTATAGCGCGTACTCTGTAGGATAGCATGACGAGAAATATTGTCAATCATCTCATAAATATCTTTATAAATTCACCGAACAAACACTCGCAAATCATAGGCGATTGTTCGGTGAATTATCAATGCATGTCACAATTCAATGCGATTATTGCGGTTTTTGGAGATATTCTTTGAAGGCGTCCCAGATATTGGCTGTTGGTATTGTACTTACTGTTGTAGCCGGTTGTACCGTGACTTGCGATGAAACACCAACAGCATAGTTTGGATTATCAGACAAATATTCATAGAAGTTCGGTACGATATTTTGAGCCGAAAACGTTGTATTATCGATTCGGAAAACAACGCTTCGTACTGTGGCTGAATTGAATTTTGTCATTTTGTTGCATAGAGATGTATTGCCACCTATATCACCGATCCATACAGCCGAGACTCCGGACGGACAACTCAAATAAAGCGCTGATGACACTGCGTTGCTATGTGTAGTGAAGTTCAGGGTTACAGTACTACCAGAATTAACCATTGAAACAGAAGGGGTGATAGAGAGTGAGCCAGTAGGAGTACTTGAGGTTACGGTAAAGATATGTGTGTTACTATTCTTTCCTATAGTCAGATCAGAATCATTAACCACACTCAGTCCATATGATCCAATCGAAACTGAACCTGGAATAGCAAAAGAGATTGTTGAACCGTTACTTGAAGAGGCTAGATAAGTGTTTCCGGCAATTAGAATCCGATTATATGAACCAAAACCTGAACCCGTAATCGAAACCATGCTTCCTACTGGACCTGATGTTGGATAAATAGAAGTTATAGATGATTGGGGTAAATCTGATATTTTAGGATTAATTAGAGTTACTATATGTCCTGCACTTGTTTGACCCGATGAGTTCGTAACATAGACCGCAGGGAATCCAGATGGTAATGATGGAACAATAAATCTTGCAGTTGTACCATATGTTTCTGTTACCGTAACAGGGTTTGTTGAACCGCCAACTTTTACTGACAACATTCCACTAAGCCCAGTACCATAAATGGTTGCCCAATTATTTGCATGGATAGTATTTTCAGGATCGCCAGCTGATTGGACATTCGAAATAGTTGGTCTAATTGAAGTTACATCTGAAGCCGTTGTCTGTGTCGTTACCTGTGTTGGCGTAATACTAGAAGCAGGAATTATACCTACCGCTTGCGTGCCATCGGTAAATTCCACATAAATCTTTCCACCACTGAACCTAGAACTTTCTGGTTGGCCATATAGTTTGAGATTGTATGTGCCAGTACCCGTCATAATATTCTGATTATAAACAGTATTCACTTGTGAACCATCACGAGTGACTACAAGTGGATATGGTGTCTCTTTGTAACCATAAAGATCTGCTCCATCATTCAAGTAACGGGAATCCCCTGTTGACCATACTTCACCAGCCAAATTGTGCTTGACTGTAATACGAGAAATTGTTTTTTGTGAAGGAAGTGTTACGGTTGCATACCATTGCCAATCATTCGGATTTGAATTTACATTGGCGGCATTTGGACTAAACTGACCCCAAGCACCAGCTTTGTCTTCTCCAGCATAATAGAGATACGCGGATACAGTAGTGCCGGGAGCTTGGGACGTATCGGTTTTGATATTGGTGCTGGTATTGGTATTAGCATTTGTACCTGTCAATGAAGATGCTGTACAAACCGTATTGAACTTCGCACGCGTCAGAGGTCCAAAGTATGATTCGGTAATACCATTCGCATTTTGATATCGTTGTAATGCCGTTACCGTTTGAGAACCATAATATCCCTTCGTGGCTTGTCCAGAAGATATTGCTGGAATATCATAACCGAGTTTCATAAGCCATGATTGGAGAGTTTCTACATCTATTCCCATGCTTCCTTGTCGTAGATTTGTTGTATATTGATAGCATTTATTACTATTTGTGGCTGTTGTGACTGTCGTATCAGTTGTCGCTTTACAAATATATCCAGTAGGACAATTTGATATTTGTGCGACGGGAGTACATATATACCCTTCCGGACACGCGGGAAGCACAGTACATATGTAACCTGCAGGACAAGTAACGGCCTCCACATTCACTGGACTCGACACTAGTACCACGAACGCGAAGATCGCAATCGGTACAAGTGACGAAATTAATATTTTTTTCATAGTAAAAAAGAAAGTGAGGGTTTTATAAATTCGACCCTCGTTAGCTTCTATGTATATAGAATAACACCCCCCCTATTGAAAACAATAGAGAGGTTATCAACAGTATTTACAGTGATAAATAAATATCTTTTCTGGAGAAAATAATACTACTTCCTCTTCTCCTGAATCTCCAAGGCCACATTCGCCGGCACCACCTCATAATGGTCAAATTCCATCATGGCACTACCCTGTCCCGAAGTCATGGAACGAAGCTGGGTTGTATAACCGAACATTTCAGATAACGGAACTTTGGCATGAATGGCCAGCGCCATACCGCGGGGCTCGGAACCTTCCACTTGACCGCGCTTGGCGGCGATAGAACCATTGATATCGCCCATGTACTTTTCCGGAGCGACGATTTCCAGTTTCATAATAGGTTCCAGAATAACCGGTTTGGCGCGCTTGGTGGCGTCTTGGAAAGCTTGAGAAGCGGCAATCTTGTAGGCGATTTCTGAAGAGTCAACATCATGATATGAACCGAACGTCAGTTCACAAGAAATGTTCACCATCTTGTATCCAGCCACAATACCGCGATCCATGGCTTCATGAACACCTTTTTCAACCGCCGGAATAAATTCATTCGGAATAACGCCACCCTTGATAGAGTTTACGAATTCGAAATCATCGAAGCGATGAACGGTTTTCGGCATTTTCTTGTCTTCTGGCCATGGCTCCATAGGTTTGATATTGAGTTTGACATGACCATATTGTCCTTTACCGCCAGTTTGTTTGATGTATTTGTGTTCCGCCTCCGCCGAACCGAGGATTGTTTCGCGATACGCTACCTGCGGTTCGCCCGTGTTCGTCTCCACGCCAAATTCGCGCTTCATGCGTTCAACCATGATTTCCAGATGTAATTCACCCATTCCAGAAATGATAGTCTCACCTGTTTCCTGATTCGTGGAAATCCTGAATGTCGGATCTTCATTGCCAAGTTTGCGAAGTGCCATGCCCATTTTCTCTTGATCAGCTTTCGTTTTTGGCTCAACGCGCAAAGAAATGACCGGTTCCATGAATTTGATCTTCTCGAGAACGATCGGATTGTTCTCATCACAAAATGTATGCGAAGTCAGAGCGTCCTTGAGTCCCACCGCGGCGGCAATCTCTCCGGCAAAAACTTTTTTTACTTCTTCACGATCATTGGCTTGCAGACGCACTATTCGGCCAAGCCTTTCTTTCTTGCCCGTCGTGGAATTGTAAAGATATGTTCCCGATTCAACAGTTCCGGAATATACGCGGAAAAATGTTAACTGTCCGACGAACGGGTCGCTCTGGAGTTTGAATGCCAAAGCGGCAAAAGGTTCTTCATCCGAAGCGTGGCGAATAATTTCTTCGCCCGTATTCGGATTGACGCCTTTGACCGGTGGCATATCGAGAGGTGACGGTAAATAGTCAACGACAGCGTCCAAAACGAGTTGAACACCCTTGTTTTTCAGAGCAGAACCGGTAAATACCGGGAAAATCTTATTCTCAATAACAGCTTTCCGAACCGTTTTTTTGAGTTCATCCAGAGGAATTTCTTTACCCTCAAGATAATGACTCATCTGCGTATCATCATGTTCGACGATTTTTTCTATGAGTTCGGCGTGAAATTTCTTCGCGTCATTCAACAAATGTTCCGGGATTTCCTCTTCACGAACTATTTCGCCCATTTTTCCATCAAAGTAGTATGCCTTCATGCGAAGAAGATCAACAACACCGTTATGTTGCTCCTCCATGCCGATAGGGATTTGAAATCTGACTGCCTTCAAACTCAAACGCTCTAATATGGACTTGAATGAAAACTCAAAAGACGCGCCCATGCGATCCATTTTATTAATGAAACAGAGGCGCGGCACATTACCTTCATCGGCATAACGCCAATTTGTCTCGGATTGCGGCTCAACACCGGCAACGCCGTCGAAAACAACTACCGCGCCGTCCAAAACACGCAAAGATCTCTTTACTTCGGCGGTAAAATCGATATGCCCGGGAGTGTCGATTATATTAAAACGAACCTTTCTTGAAGTATCCGTAGGCGACATATATGTCGGATTCCAGAAGCATGTGATGGCGGCTGCCGTAATCGTGATACCGCGTTCTCTCTCCTGCTCCATCCAATCGGTTACCGTATCACCTTCATGTACCTCACCGATCTTATGTGTCATACCGGTATAAAACAAAATACGCTCGGAAGTTGTCGTCTTGCCAGCGTCAATATGCGCTATGACGCCAAAATTACGCACTTTTTCTAATGGACAGTCGCGATTCATGATTTATTATGTCATTCCCACGAAAGCGGGAATCCATGATTAAATTGATTTGATAATTAATTACAATTAAATAAAAAAGCAGTAGCTGCTTAATATAGATACGATACAGGAAAATGGATAAATAATCAAATTGTATTCATTCTTTATTCTTATACTCTCCTTATGTCAAATCTAAGTTTATGCTTCGGTGATATTGGTTTGTCCATAAATCGCTTCATATGTGAATATAATTCAGTAAGTCCTATCCCCTGCCGAATCTGTTCCAGCTCCAATTTATCAACTTTATTCGCAAGATCTTTGTTATTTGAGATCATTCGACGAAGTTTGACGAATGCGCGCATGATGAAAATATTCATTTGCACAGCCTTATCACTATTCAGAACTGAGGAAAGCATGGCCACACCAAGCTCGGTAAAGACATATGGCAATTGATGAGAAAATCTCCGAACAGAAAGGTGGTCGCAAATTGCGACCACCTTATTCTTTTCATCGGCAGTTAATCTAAACATAAAGTCATTTGGAAACCTAGCTATATTACGTTTTACTTGTTCATTCAATCATTTTGTTGGTATCTGATAAAGTTCTGCCAAGTCAAAATCAAGCATGACTTTCTGTCCACGGATCAAATGAATCCGTCGTTCTATGAATGCTGGAGTAACTGGCATAATCAAACTTGTTTCAATTATTTTAACTTCTTTCATCGCCACAGTTTATCAACACAAAACATCCCGTCAATATTGACAGGATGTTTTGTAATTTTAGAAACTATTCACATGAAATCCTCAGTATGCTACAATTAATTAAACAATTCAAAAGAAAGGTTCTCATGAAAAAATTCTTACTCGAGCTCTTTGCACCATTTCGTAATCCAAAGATAACTGGGGGCCTACTAATAATCTGTATTATCGTCTCAATTATCCTCACATGGCTATTTCCGAGATAGGATATGGAGATAGGTATACAAAGAGATCAACCAAAGGTCTCTTTTTTCTTCTTTCCTTTTACCACGCAAAGTGCGCGAAAGCCTTGTTTGCCTCTGCCATTTTGTGAACATTCTCGCGTTTCTTCACGGCTTCGCCTTCATTCTTGGAAGCGGCGATGATTTCGTCTGTAAGTTTGAGATGCATCGGCTTGCCTTTCTTGCCTCGCGCGGCCTCGATAATCCATTTCATGGAAAGAGCTTGCTTGCGCTCTGGACGGACTTCACGCGGAACTTGATAGTTGGCGCCACCGACGCGACGAGAACGGACTTCCATAGCCGGAGTCGTATTTTTGAGGGCAAGCTCGAATATTTCCATCGGATTTTCCGTCTTGGCTTGCTCCTTTATAGCCGTCATACAATCATGCACGATTGTACGAGCAATGTTTTTCTTGCCTTCTTGCATAACATAATTCACGAATTTGGAAATCTTCACAGAATCATAAATCGCGTCTGGTCTCAATTCTCTCTTTGTTTTTATTTTGCGTCGCATGGTTTTGGAATAAATTATGAATTACGAATTAACACAAGAAAATTTATTCATAATTCTTAATTCGACTTATTCTAGCTTTTAACCGCCTTCGGCCTCTTATTGCCGTATTGACTGCGACCTTTTCTCCTAGCCTCCACGCCAGCACAATCCAATACGCCACGAACGATAGAATATCGCAAACCGACATCTTTGACGCGACCGCCGCGAAGCAGAACCACAGCGTGTTCCTGTAGATTATGCCCCATTCCCGGAACATAGGCTGTAACTTCCATACCGTTTGTTAGGCGCACGCGGGCGATTTTGCGTATAGCGGAGTTAGGTTTTTTCGGAGTCTTGGTTGTAACCTTAGTGCAAACTCCCCTCTTGAATGGCGCCGGGAAAAATATTGGACGATTTTTGATACTATTGAATGTACGCGTCAGAGCGATGGATTTTGACTTCCTCTTGAAAAGTTTCCTATGAGTTTTCGTCAACTGATTGATTGTTGGCATATTATTTTTAGACGCAAGTGCGCAAGGCACAGGTACGCAGGTGGCAAGTTTGAATTCTTCACCGCTTTTAGTTTGAGTTATGGTCCTTTTTAGCCTTGAATATGATTCCCGGCTAATTCTTGACCGACCAAACGCGATTACTCATTCTTGCCCGTAAATTACATATCCCGAATAATAGTGGGACAGTGGGGATACATTAACATCTGAATAATAATAATGCAAGCCATTTAGGTTCCTTGATATCACAATCCAATCCCAGTAAACAGCTGAAACACCCAAGGAATTATCGGTGAAATAATCTGCCATAGAACGAAGACGGTAATAATAATGAAAATTGGCGCATACTGTTCCATAACAAGACGGGCTCGGCCATATTGATTCGGGAGAATTGCAAATAATAGTTTGGAGCCATCGAGAGGCGGCAGTGGAATCAGATTGAAAATCGCGAGCACGATATTGATAATAATTATATATGAGGTAATTTCAAGAAATGGAGTGATAGCCGTCACTCCTGCGGAGGCATAACGAATGAATATGCCGAAAACGAGTGCAATCAAAAGGTTGGAAACTGGACCAGCGGCGGCAATAAGAAACTCTCCCTGACGCTTATTTTTCAAATTATACGGATTGTACGGCACCGGCTTAGCCCAGCCGAATGTGAAGCCAGCGACAAGATATGTCATAAGAGGAACTATGATGGAACCGATCGGGTCAATATGTTTGAGAGGATTCAAGGTAAGCCTCCCTTCCAGACGCGCCGTCGGATCACCGAGCATATCAGCCACATAGCCATGTGAAAGCTCATGAATGATGACAGAGAGTATTAGAATGGCAATTATTGCAATAATCATACTGTAATGATACTATACCACAACTATGGCAAAAATCTGCGCGATAACAAAGAGAGGTTCAGTTTCCGGTGGTCGCTACTCGAATCGCACTCGTGCTACCCAATTCAATCCCGGTGGCACTATTCGCCGTTATCCGAATCTCCAGAAAAAGCGCATTTATATTCCAGAATTAAAAAAGACCGTGAATATTGTCGTATCAGCGAGGGGCTTGCGCACGATAGAAAAGAACGGACCATTCAAAGCGCTCAAAAAAGCTGAGGTTATCTAGTTTTCTATTTTTAGAAGCGAGCCGTCAGAAACAATTTTGATAATTCCTTTTTCTTTTATGTTAAATCGTCGGTTATTCATGACATAAAATAGCGGATCCAGTTTATTATTCTTGGAATTGGCGACTTTTGGACTCGAACTATTCAATGATTTTGAATATATTAAATATTTTGGCTTCAATATATCCGTTAATTCTGATGTGAGATTGTCAGGGGAGGCATTGTTGAATACCATGAGCGCATTGACCACTCCCATCGCCGACACATTCCCTCCGCGAGCCATTAATCGCTCCGCTCCGTTAAGGCTCGCTACGGAAAGTGTCGGCTCAGGAGTGGTCAACGTTGACGCAATCGCCTTCTGGATTTTCGGCGTTACATTATTCAAAAGCATCACAGAATTATCGCCATATGAAATATTCAAGACCAATTCTGGCGAACTGGTTTTGGAATATTTGAATGATTCCGCTAATATCGGAAATAACACATCAGCAAATACTGAGTCATTCAATGATAATCGATCCCCAGCTTTCATATTCGCGATAGGAATCCCCTTCTCCTTTACCGTGTCCAAGAAAACAGAATAAATCTGATCAGTAGTCGTTGAAATACCGAGTGATTTCAATGTTATTGCTGGCAGGACGACTCTTCCAACCGGATATCTATTCAAAACATCTATGAGCCCGCTTACATTCTTGCCGACAGTGTCAGTCGCAATCACAGTGTCGATTCGGCGGGAATAGAATGGTAAAATCTTCGTAATTTCACGAATAATTCCTGAATTCGCCCCACCATTTATGAGAATGCGTTTATCATCCGGCGTGCGAATAAAAACGGCCTGACTGTTATTCAAGTCAAAAATGTATATTTCTAGAATGTGTGGCCGAGTTTCTTGTCGCCAAATATAGCCCGCAATGAAAGCCGTGACAATCATGATCGCAACTATGTATGAAAAAGATTTTGATATGATTTTCATTTTTGACTTTTTATTAAGATTGCACTAAACTGTCAGTAGTAAAATATCTTGTAGGTTTTGATCTTCTCTAAGAGCGGAAAGTCGGGTCGGCCGCCAGCGTTCGTTTCTAACGAATATGCCGATGGAGGGATCGTCTCATGAAAGTGAGCCGCCCGTCCTCCAGAGAAGATCAAAGTTCTTGAGATATTTTTCTTTTCCTGAATCTGATGGATATGAAACTTCTAATAATCTCATTTTTCCAATAAATCATCGGAAAAATCGCATAAAACCCCACAACCCACCAGATGGAGAATTGCGGAACATAAGCGGCGGCATATGGGAGTCGCGCGAAATTTTCAACCATGAATAGTTCATATGAGAGCAAGAGGTGTGCGACCCAACCAACGACTTGCGAAAGAGAAAGTGAAACGAAACCGATAGCACCGGTAAGAAAAACAAAGAGCATAGTGATCGGAATAAAAGGCAGAACCAAAATATTCACCACAACCCCAATGATAGAAATCTGACCCATCATATAGAGGATAAAAGGTGATACGAAAATTTGCGTGGCGAATGTGGTAGCGATAGTGCCGCGCAAGCTGAATTTCTTGGGGATAAATATTAGACGATCTTCTAAGGGTTTTGCGAGTAGGATAAGACCGAGTGTGGCCAAGAATGAAAGCTGGAATGAAGGGTCATGTAGAAGGATATTCGGATTCTGAATAAGCATCAGAAGCCCGGCAAATCCAAGGGCACGTACAACATTATAATCCCGACGAATAAGATCGGCTGAAAGCGCGACGCCGGACATGAAGCATGAACGCACAACCGTCGCTCCCCCACCAACCAAGATGCCGAATGATGTTATTCCCAATCCACCGATAATAATTCCCCAAACTCTGGGCAAGAATGAAAGCATCCGGCGTAAAGCATCGGCAACAATTGTAATATTGAAACCCGACAATACCACAATATGTATGAGTCCGACTATTCTGAAATCGTTGAGTAGATCTTTTCCAAGCGCGGCTTTTTCCCCGACGACCAAGCCAGCCGCAAGTGCCGCATGCGGTTCACCAAGAGTAATATTGAGATTATCCACGAAACCACGCTTTAATTCGTACAATATTGATGTAATGAGATTTCCACGCGCTTCAAGTGGAATGCTAGAGACTTGCGCACTTTTTATTTCATAGTAAATGTCATCTTTTGCCAAATAACCCTTATAATCGAACGCTTTGCCGGAATCGCTTTTGAAATTGAACGGCTCATTCAATTTTCCCGTAAATTGAACATTCTTACCATAAGTAAATCTCGGATATAGTTTCGTCTTCATTCGTACTTGAATTTCACTTGCGCAATAGATATTCCCATAATACAAATCGCCAACCGTAACCACCAAAGCCTGGCCACTTTCCGTGAAAGTGGGTTCTTCAGCTACAATTCCTGTGCCATTTACACTTTGTTTCAAACAATCGCCGATGCCGGGCGCCGTGTGAAAAAGAGAAAATACGAATCGCATAATCGCAATAGAGATAAATAATGACCAGAAAATATAGACTCCTCTTTTCATGAAGAGTCATTTTACCCATCACATGATAAAATCCCGATAAAAAAAGTATGAATTTTTGATAAAAAATGTATGAAAAAATGATAAAAAAAACCTCAAGAAAGTATGAATTTTCTAGAAAATCAAAACTCCCCGAACTTCTCTATAATCCTTTCCTCATCATTTGTATCGAGCGACTTTTTGTACCTTGCGCCTTTTGTTCCCTTCACCCGTCTCTCACATTCCTCCCAAGAATGATGCACTTTGATGATCCCACCGATTGAACTTACATATGAATACGCCTTAGTTTTCTTGCACGATTTTGTTTTCGCTTTGAATTCACTCTTTTTAATATTCAGGATGTTCGGAATCTTATAATCACTCAAATCGCCTCTGAATAGCTTCACCTTCTTTCCATCGGCAAAACCGGTCGCTATTTCATCGCATCTTTCATTACCGGAAATACCCGCATGTCCACTCACATAATTCCAATCAATAGTCCTTTCACGCGCCAAAGTATCAATTTCCATCCACAAATCCTTATTCAAGACTTCCTCGCGAGCGCGCGTCAACCAACCGTTCCTCTTCCAACCTTTCACCCATTTCGTAATACCGTTTATGAGATATGACGAATCCGTATACAAAGTGATTTCCGCTTCTTTTGATGTATGAGAAAGTACCCCGATAGCCGCGGCCATTTCCATTCTATTATTCGTCGTTTTCTTTTTTCCTCCTCCGAGTTCCAATACTTTCTTGTTATGAATCACAATTGCCCCCCAACCACCTGGCCCTGGATTACCCCGCGACGAGCCGTCTGTGAAAATTATGATCATGACTGCATAATAACTTCTACAATCCTAAGTCGCAACTCTGCCCTATTCATGAACATAGATTTTTCCAGAGACGCCACAAGATCGATTACCCTATTTCCTTCAAAATTTTTCGCCCATACGCTTTCGGCGCCGAAAAACGAAATTGCCGGAATCTTCTCACCATTTTTTTTCTTGAAAATAAGTTCAATATGATCGTTTCCTTTTCCAAATCGGCGTACCGAGACCGGCATTACATTTTTGAACAGGAAAATTGGCTTCGGATTTCCTTTCCCGAAAGGTGCCAATCTATCAATATCTTTGAATAGATTCCAATTCACTGAATCAAGCATAAGTTCCGCGTCAATATAATTTTCATCTAAATCTAATAACTGTCCAGAAATCCCTTCCCCATTCAAGTTTTTTTGATTCATAATTCTTAATTCATAATTCTTTGCAAATGCCTCATTCAAATATTTATCCAGAAAATGTATTTGCTCACCACTGACTGTGAATCCACCCGAATGCCTATGACCACCCATTTGCGTGAACACTCCTTCAGGCATCGCTTTCATGATTTCCATCATATTTGTTCGTCCTTCCGAACGGCAAGATCCCTTGATCGCGTTATCGCCGTCACGACCCCAGAGGAATACGGGACGGTTGAATTCCTGCGCACATGTGTTGGCGACTAATCCCAATAATGACGGCCGCCAGGCGGGATTTCCTAGAACAATCACATTCGGGGGTGAATTTATTTCAATTTCACCAAATCGTTCTTTAATAATCTTTCTTACTTCCTTGACCAGAGCCGCGACAACTCCCTTGCGTTCACTATTGATACCATCAAGATGCGTGACATAATGATTCGCATCTTCATCATTGTCGGCTGATAATAGGTTAAACGCGTCCATAGGCACGCCCATTCGAGACGCGGCATTGATACGGGGCGTTATCATAAAACCAACATCATCTTCGGTCAGATATTTCTGATTAATTCGTAATTTTTCAAGAAGTCGTTTCAAACCTTTTCTTTGACTTTTGCGTAAAACCGACATGCCGTAATACGCGAATACTCTATTTTCACCGGTAAGTGGCACCATATCCGAAAGAGTGGCGATACCGACCATATCAAGAAACCATTTTTCATGCCCTTTTTTCAAACCAAATCGATCTTTCGCGAGAATTGCTTGAATAAGCTTGAAAGCCACGGCCGAACCACAAATATTTTTGTCAGGATACGCGCAATTGGTTTGTTTATGATCAATAATCGCGTACGCCATTGGTAATTCAGTAGGCGGTTCATGATGGTCAGTAATTATTACGTCCATAGTCAATTTGTTCGCACACGCGACTGCCTTCATATCGGAAATTCCGCAATCAACTGTTATCAAAATTTTTACACCCTCACTCGCCAACCGTTTAACAGCTTCCACATTCAAGCCAAAACCTTCGTCATGGCGATGCGGAATGTAAATAGAAAAATTCTTGTAACCAATTCTAGCGAAAAAGTCGTGAAAGATGACGGCGCCGGGTATGCCATCGGCGTCATAGTCGGAATATATGGCTATTTTTTCATTACCTTTTATCGCATGAATGATTCTCCCGACAGCTTTTTCCGCGTCTTTTAATAGAAATGGATCATGGATATCGCGTTCATATTCCGGTTCCAAGAATTTGTTCGCGTCCGCGCTCGTCGTGATACCACGATGGAACAATAAATGCGAAAGTAGTCGCGAATATCCGACCAGCTGTGCCTGCTCTTCATTCGAGAGTTGACGGTGAATCGAGTATTGCATGGAAAAAAGTATAGCACGCCCCTATCAAAAACCAGTGAGGCCTATTTTCGCTCAATATTTGTTATATAATGGATACATGCCCGACTGCATTTTCTGTAAAATTGTCAAGGGAGAAATTCCCGCGCATATCGTCTATGAAGATGACGATTTTCTGGCTTTTCTCGATATTCATCCGCAATCTCCTGGCCACACACAGGTCATTCCGAAGAAGCATTATCGCTGGGTTTGGGACATTCCTAATACCGGCAAGTATTTCGAAATTGTTACGAAGATCGCACGAGCTCAGCAAAAAGCGTTCAATGATGAATGGGTTTTGAGCAGGATTATTGGAGATGAAATTTCGCACGCCCATATCTGGGTTTTTCCGAACACTAAGGTTAAAGGCGACAAAAACAATTTTGAGGAGAATAAGAAGAATATTATCACGAATTTGTAACATTAAAAATGCTCTTGATGACTTGTAAATAAAATACGCCATCAACAATGAAGTGGTGGCGTGTTTTGTGAAGCGTCAGTCGTATAATAAAATATCATCAGATGAAAGACGTTGAAACTCTTCAGCTTCCTTCGCTAGTTTTTCCTTCCATTCATTAAGACTGAAGACAATCGTTCTCAAAAGTTCGTTTCTAAACGAAATTGGCAACGCCTTGTCGGGATGTTCCTGAACGTGATATTTAATTCGCATCAACAGGTCTTCCAACACCGCAGATCTGCATCTGACGCAGTAATAGTCACTGACCACAGAAATTCCACAAATTGAGCAGGTTTTGGTCTGCTCAGCGTTATTATTGTTCATATTCATAAAGAACCTCCATTATTTATTCTGTCTCATAGCATACTTCAATACGCAATAAAATCAACCTTAATAATTTTGCGAACTCAACGCACACATTTGATAAATCACCTGGAAGAATGACATATTACGAATTCCCCTCCAGCGCCGAAATTCCCGGCAATGTTCCTTTTGCCAAAAAATCAAGCATCGCGCCGCCACCGGTTGAAACAAAAGTGAATTTATTCTCGATGTGAAGCTCCTCGAGAGCCGCTAACGTGTCGCCACCGCCTAAAATCGATTGAACAGTCTTATCGTCCCGCGTCGCGTCCCCTATTATTCTCGCCAATTCCAAGGTTGATCCTTTGAATCCTTCCTCGAACAAGCCGAGCGGACCGTTCCAAAGAATGAATTTCGCCTGATTGACCTTTTCTTTCAATATTCCCAATGTCGTCGGACCAGCATCTATTATCTTGTCATTTTCCGTAACATTCTCCGGCAATTTTACTTCATCTCGTTGATTTGTAATATCGACGGGAATCATCAGTTTCGCACTATTCAAAAATTCCGCAAAGTCGAAATCACCTTCGGAAACCCGTGACTGCCCTATCTCATACCCTTTCGCTTTGAAAAAATCATTGGCCAAGGCTCCGCCAACAAAGACCGTATCGGCAACATCCAAGAATTTCTCAAGTAAAGGAATTTTCGTCTCAAATTTTGCACCGCCCAATATGAAAAGAAAAGGGTGATCCGGCTTAAATGCGCGAGATAAATTTAACACCTCATTTTCGAATAGAAAACCGACATAACTTGGCAGGATGGTCGGAATACCAACAATAGAAGCATGCTCGCGATGCGAAACTGAAAAAGCTTCATTCACAAAAATATCGCCGAGAGACGCTAATTCCTCGGTAAATTTCTTGTTATTGCTTTTTTCACCTTCAGAAAAGCGCAAATTCTCCAGAAGTACACATCCACCATTTGCGATTTGATTTTCAATGATTTCGTGGGCTTTCTTCAAATCTTTTATGAAAGTCATTCCGACCATTCCCAGCATATTCATATGATCCCACACTGGTTCCAGAGTTAGATTTTGTCCGTCGGATGATTCCAAATGGCTTATTAGTATCACTTTGGCGCCTTTCTCTTGTAGGAATTTCACGGTTGGCAAAGCTGTTCGAATTCGAAAATCATCGGTAATATTTCCATTTTCCATCGGGACATTGAAATCAACGCGCATAAGTATTCGCACGCCTTCGAAGTATTCAATGTCGCGAATCGTTTTCATATGACAATTATAGCAGAAACACGAGACAGGCAGGCAAGTTTTTTCAAATCCGAGTATTTATTTCACCCTTAAAAAACTCGCCTGCCTGTCTCGTGTTTCTGCGTAGACTGAATCACACAGAATCAACCGCTTTCAAAAGCTCGATAAATCCCGACGCGTTCACGCTTTCGCGACCGACCAGAAGACCATCGATTTTACCAACTGTAACAATATCCATCGCGTTTCGAAATGTCACCGAACCACCATATAGCACTTTTACCCGAAGTCCATTTTGCACGCCGTAAACATCTGAGAAAACCTTCTTGATGAAAAGGGATGTTTCATATATCTGATCCGTAAGCATCGCCTCTTGCGCGCCAATAGCCCAGATAGGTTCATAAGCAATAACAATATCCCCGGCATATTTTTTGGGAATATCGGCAAAGCTATTTTTTATCTGATTTTTCAAATCTTCGAGATATAACCCGCCAGAATCACGCGCCGCTTCCCCAACACAAACAACGGCTATCATTCCGGAATCGAGCACAATTTTCATCTTTTTCGAGACAACCGCATCAGTATCGCCCCTCTTACGCTGTTCAGAATGTCCGACTATCACATATTCAACATCGAGATCACAAAGCATCGGCGCACTTACTTCTCCAGTAAAAGGACCGCCACCGTCTTCGGCTGAAACATTCTGAGCTCCAATATGGAAATTTTTGACAGGTTTTTTCGGCGTGCACCCGGCAATATATAGAAACGGCGGACATATGACCGCTTCAGTCTTTATGAGATCTGGTGTTAATCTTCTGACCCGTTTCGCGATTTTGCGCGCCTCTGCGAGAGTAGACGGATTCATTTTCCAATTGCCAATAATTAGTCGCTTTGAACTCATGGCGTCTATTATATCAAAAATAAGGATATATAACCTCCCGATTTTATTCATTCACCTCCTGCCATGAAATCGTCTGGTATTGATCCGATGTCAGTGGAAATGAAGGTGGCGGCGAGTAAAGTAGATTGCTATCGTAAATAATATCGCGCAATGTATAACCGGTTTCATCGGTATAGGAAAAACCGTATCTGCCTTTGGTCGCGATCATGCCGTAGAGAGTCAGTTCGGCACGACTAGCATAGCTACCGCAATCACTTGAATAATAATATCTACCCACTCGCCCATTTTGTGCCACAAGAGCGGCATCGATGCGCATAGTATTTTCACTTATGAGACCAATGTTTATATCACCCTGCGCGATGAGTCCGATAACATCTGAACCGTCATAATTAGAATAGAGCAAATTCGTATTTACCGTAATATCACGATACTGACCGGGTGCCTCGGGAAAACGTCCGACGGCAATGGTTATTCTTGCGCCATCTATCTTGCCACTGACCCAAATATGATCTTCAGCGAAGATCACACCATTCGCCGGAAACGGATAATTGGCTATGAATGTTTTTTCGCCTATACTCCATGAATTCCATCCATCCTGTTTTTGATCATTCTTACACTTTTTATCCACTGGTTCGAGAGATGTTACTTTGTAAAGATCGAAAGTGTCATTTGTTTTGAGTACAATATCGTATCCTTGCGCGCCGGAAGCCGCAAGATATTTGCCGCCATTTTTTGATATTGTCTTCAATTGCGAGATATCCGCGGTCAAACCTTCAAAATCGACAACTGGTACCGGAAATTGTCTGCCGGCCATGAATACGTCAGGACGATCCGGCGTGACCGCGGGCGACCTCGGGTCTCCATCGGGCCATGTCGCGTTTGACACCGTGGTATACACGCCGAAAACATAACCTCCGGGATTTTCCGTATCATTGAATTTTTCTTTGGCGCTCGTCACAAGATTATGAGCTAGAGCGTCAAAACGAACGCCATTATTGGAATGAATTGGACCATATATCTCTGTTCCCGATCCGAGACGAATGAAATCGTTAGCCACAATTGAATATTTCGCCAGTGACGGCACGGCCATAGTTGCCAGAATAGTTCTCTCAATTATCGAATCCGTCGTACTGGAATACACGGTTCCCTTTGATTTGATTTGTACGATATTTGTGCCAACTGCCGACGGCGTAATAGTCAAATTAAACTGTCCGATAATATTACCGTCTGCGTCTTTCATATTATGAATGAAAGGTCCACTGCCGGAATCCATACCGTCGGAATAATCCGTTGGCGCATGCGCCAAATGCCAACGATAATAATCAATTCCCGCTTCAGCGTTCTGGAATGCCTGCTCTCTAACGGCCATAACACGAGTCGTTTTTAATATCAAGGCTCCCCAATTGACCAGAGCGATAGTGACAGTGATAGCGATTGCCGCAAAAATAATAACATTCACAAGGATTATTCCCCGCGTGGAGATTGTTTCGCGTTTCCGCGCAACTCTTTTCTCAAGATTTGAGATTTCGTTCCTAATATTTAATATTTGATCTTTCATATATTATCCTTCAAATTACGAAGAGAAACTTGCGCCGAATAAGTAATCGGCATCGGTGATTTTTTCACGTCAGTATCTATCGTAATATTGATTCTAACAAGTCTGATCGCGTAAATCGCCGGTGGATATGAAAGCGGTGATCCATTGCCATCGTATGAACTGTTGAAATATTCAAAAAGTGCGGATGATGTCGCGTTTCTGACGCCTGCGACGATAATATTCACGCTTTCACCGGACAAATCATATGTTTGCGAGGGCTCTGAGGGCTCGGTAATCCCGCGATATAAAGTCGTGGACGCGAGATAATATCGGATTTGTTCCTTCATGCCATTCCCGTTGATGTCAGAATAGAATGAAATGGAACTCGTAGAAACAGAGATGATTGGATATGAGCCGTTGGATGACGGTGACATTGTGCGCAATTCTCTACTCATGTATTTCAAAATATTCGTCGCGTCCTGAATATTCGTGAGCGCAACATGCGAATGTCGATTGTAATCGAGAACGTTGTATTGGAACGTGGATACGGCGATCATAACGATAACCATGATGGAAATAACGACAACAATTTCAACAAGCGTCATGCCACGCTCTTTTCCGCTTGAAAATCCGATCATTGAATGTAATTTATTTATCATTTTATTTTTTCCCCAAGGTTCAACCCTCGGGATATATTTCACGGTCCCATCAATATTTGTGTTTCTCGCCAGTTCAAATCCGAGCCGATCGTAACTGAAGTTAAATTGGTAGAATAACCCGATTTTGACACCTCAATATTATAATCCCGCGCCAATAGACCCGTAAAAATAACTTGACCGGAGGGCACGCAATTTGAAGTGTAAGTAAAAGCAATATCGGAAATATTCGGCGAGACCGTTTCATCATCGGTGGCGAGATAGACGCGATATCTGGCATATCTGTCAGCATTATGAACAGAGTTCAAAGAAGAATTTGAAGCGAGATAATAACTCGCGTCCGTGCCGTCAGGACCCTTGAATTTCCAAGTTGTCGTTGCCGTATTCGTGGCATTCGTGGCAAATTGCATTCGCACGCTATTTATCCCCGCAAGAATCGGTTGATCTATAGGCGACCAAATCAGAGAAAAGAAATTACTGATTGAACCCGTGTCAAAGGTGGATGATTCAAGAATACCGCTTTGATTGTATTCATCAAACGCGCCGCGCAATCTGATCTGTCCAGCCGTCGTCGTAACATCAATGTTACCGTCATCAGAAAAATATTTCGCTTTGTTGGAAAAATCCACTTCTCCAGAACCAGAAGACCAATCCGTTTGTGAGAGATATCCTTGTCCCGTTACCAATGTTCTTCCGGATTCTTCACCTTGATACAATCTGACGGTCGCGCCGGAAAGTGGCAATTGAGTGGTACTATCTTTGACCGTCACAACCAGACCTTTTTCTTCCTTCGGCGTCACTATCATCTGAATATTTTGTGAACCACCGGGATTCACGGCCACGAAATTCAATGGATTTATTCCTGACAAGAATCGTGTCGCATCATTCGAGGAAATGTTGTATGAATCCCATTCCATGGAGTTCAAGTCGAAAATCCCGGAGCTATTCGTCGTCATATTCTCGCTATATTTCGGAATATTTTCACCGATTTGTTTTGAACCGACCATCTTGAATCCAAAATTTGAAGCTGGTTCGCATGTTGGCGATACGGCGGAAAAATGGATAGTACTCAATCGATCGATCGCGAAACTCACTTGCGTTACCCGTTGAAGCAAGATCGTTGAATCTGGTTTCGTAGGATTTGGATTGGATGGATCGCTTATCGGATATGTTCTGTCAGTGGAATAGCCACTTTTCGAAACAATAATCCTATAAGCATTGTCTCCGGGTGGAACGTCGACGAGTTGTAGCATGCCATTTGCGTCGGTTACATCATCGATCACAATAGTCGTACTTGTCGCCACATTCACGACATGCACGGAAGCACCTTGAACAGGTTGGCCATTTGCGTCGAAAACGCGAATGAACAGCGCGCCGTTGACCGAGGCTGTTTCCAAATTTTTTGGCGCGACTTGCCCGACAAGCGTGATCGGCTGCATATTCTTGCAACCATCGCATGAAACTTCGACTTGAACCAGTTTATTATCCGCCGGAGAAAGATCACTCGGCGTACCACCGATGATGCCGTCGAAAGGTAGATCAATATTGCGTACTGTCGTTGTCACCGTGAATGTGATTCCTCCCCTCGTCAAGTTTTGTATGCGTGGAATATTTCCATTCGGAATACCGCCCACCACCCCAACCACGGCATAAGGCATATTCCGCGCGATTTCGAATTGTTCATTAGCGAGGTCCAATGCCAGCACTTTATTTTGATTGAGCGCGATAAGTTGGAACAAAGAAACATACGCGTTGTACGCGGCAATAGCGATAATCACGAAAACCGCCGTACCGACCAGAACTTCAACTAATGTGAATCCTTTTTTATTCATAATTCATAATTCGTAATTCAAAGGTTTATCAAAAAAAAGTTTGTGACCTAGTATTATGAATTATGAATTATGAATTATGAATTAAACCGCGTTCACTAAAGAATATATCGGTGAAATCATCGACACCGCGAAAAATCCGACCGCCGCCGCGATAATGACCATAAGTATCGGCTCAATAACCGTTGACATATCCTTCGTCTTTTGATTTACGTCTTCTTCGTAATAACGCGCCACGCCTGTTAACATTTCCGAGATTTTACCCGTCTCTTCACCGACGCTCATCATTTCCGCCAAGAAAACCGGGTACAGATCCGAATTATCATTGAAGACTTTCGACATTAGATCTCCTTTTTTGATCGCTTCTTTGGCTTTCAATAGGACAGCGCGAAAATGTACATTCTGAACAACTTCACCAGTAATCTCGACGGATTCAATAACAGGAACACCGGCCGACAATAGAGAGGCGAGCGTTCTTGCCGTTCTCGCCGCGTTCACTTCCCGCACCAAGGTGCCGACAACGGGCGTTTTCAACATAAGTAAATGATTGAATCTTTTCCCTATTTTCTGTTTTGACCACCAATACAAAGCGCCAACAAGCATGATCAATCCAATCAAAATCAATATTCCATAATGTTCCATGGCCGTACTTATTCCCAGAATAATTCTAGTTGAAAGTGGCAGAGTCACATTCATTTCCGTGAATGTTTTCATGAGTGTTGGAATAACAAAGATTAACATGAGTATAGCTATGACAATCATGATGAAGACAATAATCGTCGGATATATAAGCGCGCCGCGAACACGTCTTTCAAGGGCATATGAATTGTCCATCTGTTCAGCCACGATTTTGAGCGAATCGGCTAGTGTGCCGGACTGCTCACCGGCATGCGCCATGGAAATGAAAACTTGAGGAAAAACACGTGGATATTTCGCCAGCGAATCGGAAAATGTCATACCACGGCTTATCTCAGCCGTGATATTACCGAGAATTTTTTTGAATGTGTTATTATGGCTTTGCTTCTCCAAAACCGAAAGAGCGCGCGAAAGCGCCAACCCGGCTTCTAGCATTGACCCGAGATTACGCGCGAAATTGATTTTTTCAACAGTTCGCACGCGCTTGAATATTGCATTCCAATAAATATTCACGCGCGTGCCGCGCCCGGCTTTCTTCTCATTGACAGAAATTATTTCATCGCCGTCTTCCCTGATCAGACGATATAATTCAAAACGATCGGTGGCGTCTTTCTCGCTTGAATATATTTCCCCGTCGGGTTTTTTTGCTTTGAATATGAAATGGGACATGATAGTTAATTGGGAATATAAAAATTAAAAAATGACAATGTTAATATCGGCAATAAAGACTGCCACTAGGCGTATTCGTGGATGTGATTAAATTATTTATTTTTACATTGTCTTTTTTCATTTTTAATTATTCCGACACAACGCGCAAGACTTCCTCGATCGTCGTCAATCCCGACACACATTTGAATATTCCATCTTCAATCATTGTGAGCATGCCTTCTTGTTTTGCCTGCGTCTCAATCTCGCCTGAAGTCGCGTTTTTCATAACCAGATCTTTGATGGACGGCGTCATATTCAAAACTTCGTGAATCCCAACGCGACCCTTGAATCCATCATCTTCGGCACCAACCACCGGCTTGTAAAATGATATTTTATTCCAATCTTCGGTCGACTTGATGATTTTTTCAGCTTTGAGAGCCGTGAGAACCCTATTCAAGTCAACAATTTTCGATAATTCAGCGAATTCGGCCTTTGTCAGAGAATATTTTTCTTTGGATTCAGTGAGACGGCGGACAAGTCTTTGGCCGATAATGATATCGAGAGTGGACACGAGCAAGAATGATTCGGCTTTCATATCGAGCAATCGTGGAATGGCGCCAGCGGCAGAATTGGTATGCAAAGTGGAAAGCACGAGGTGGCCAGTAAGAGCGGCGTTAATAGCCAGTGAAGCGGTTTCTCCATCGCGGATTTCACCGACCATTATTATGTCCGGATCCTGACGCACGAGCGTGCGTATTCCCTGCGCGAATGAGAATCCGATATCGGGTCGGACCTGTGTCTGGTTTATACGGGCCATTTGATACTCTATCGGGTCTTCAATCGTGGAAATATTCACGTCCGGTTTATTCAAAATATCGAGCATAGTATAGAGTGTGGTTGTTTTTCCAGAACCAGTAGGACCTGTCGTGAGTATCATGCCCGTGGTTTTATTGAGAGCCTTATGGATTCTTTCTAACGCCTCTCCGTGGAAACATAAAAATTCAAGCGTAAATCCGGAAATATTTTCGCGCAAAAGACGCATGACGGATTTCTCTCCGTAATATGTCGGTAAAATGGATACGCGGAATGACACATTCTCGCCATTGACGTCTACTTTGAATCGGCCGTCTTGAGGCAAGCGTTTTTCGTCAAGTTTCAAATTGGACAGGACTTTTATGCGAGCGGTAATAGACGCGCCGGCGTGTTTGGGCAAAACCATGGCATCATGCAAGAGTCCGTCTATACGATATCTGACTAGGACTTGTTCTTCCATGGGTTCTATGTGTATGTCGGAAGCGTTTTGAATGATGGCATGCTTCAAGAGAGTGTCTACTATGCGTACTACGGGCAAATCATCGGCGATTTTCTTCAAGTCAGCGGTGGACAGCGCCTCACCTTTTTCATCAGAAACCATTTTCAATGTTTCAGTTTCTTTCTGAATAATATCGCCGAATTCGGCTTTGAGACTTTTTTGATATTGCACAAGAGCTTCTTTTATGGAATCAGCGTCGGTCAGTCTCGGCAGAATTTTCAGATGAACTTTCTTTTTTATGAAATCAATCGCCGAGAGATCATTGACATCCAGCATAGCGACCTCAAGAGACACATCGCTTTTCTTGAACGCGATAATGTTGTGCCCACGCGCTATGGGTTCTGGTATTAGCGATAATACTCCGCTCTCGATTTTCTTACCCTTTAGATCCACGAATGGTATTCCGAGTACATACGCCTGCATGCGCCGCAGATTATCCGCTGTTATTTTACCCTGAGTTACCAGAATATCGCCCAGTCTTTTACCTTTTTTTTCCGCGTCCTTCTTGGCAGATTCAAGATCGGTCTTCGTGACCAAACCAGAGTCAAGAATGAACTTATAAAGTTGTGTGTCTTCCACGAACATTGAGCAAATTATACCATTTTTCGTGGGACAACGTAGAGAAAATTGGGGACAAAT
>CAZIUH010000002.1:64368-68609 GCA_964542675.1 uncultured Candidatus Saccharibacteria bacterium
ATTCATGGTATGATATCTCCGTATCAGTAATGTTCGCTTCCGGGCGAACTTATTTGTTAAAAAAGTCAGAAAAAATCAATAAAAGTCGAATTTGTCCGAGGAAACTTACTTAAAAATTTAATAACAACTAAATATATGTTTGATCTAAAAATAATAAATTCCGTCGTGCAACAGTTAGAGGAAGAGCGTGGTATTCCACGTGAGAAAACTTTGGAGGCAATAGCCATGTCCCTGGCAACCGCTTACAAGAAGGAGTATGGCAAAAAAGGTCAGATCGTCCGCGCTTCATTCGATTCCAATACCGGCTCCGTGGAATTCTGGCAAGTGAAAGTCGTAGTCGATCGTAATCAAGTCATTATGGAAGGCGACGAAGAAGCCGCGCATGAAGAATTGAAAGAAACCGCCGTTGAAGATATCAAGATTCGCTTCAATCCGGAACAGCATATGCTACTTGAGGACGCCCGCAAGATCAAGAAAGACGCCGTCGTCGGTGATGAACTCATTTTCCCGCTGGAAAATAAGGCTGACTTCGGCCGCATCGCCGCTCAGACTGCCAAACAGATAATCATTCAGAAGATTCGCGAAGCTGAGAAAATCTCCGTTATGAGTGAATTCGGGGAAAAAGAAGATGAGATTGTCGCCGGTACGGTAGAACGAGTCGAACGTGGCACAGTTTTCGTGAATATGGGCCGTGCTCTGGGCGTTATCTCATACGAAGAGCAGATCCCGAATGAACGCTGGAAGACCGGCGACCGCGTTCGCGCCTATCTTTACGCCGTCGAAGAAAGTCCGAAAGGTATAGTCTTGAAGTTATCTCGCGCTCATCCGAAATTCTTGGCAAAACTCTTTGAGATTGAAGCGCCGGAAATCGCCCAAGGCATCGTTGAAATAAAAGCTATTGCCCGCGAAGCCGGTTCCCGCTCCAAAATCGCCGTTATTTCTCATGATCCCCATATTGATCCGATCGGCTCCCTAGTCGGTCAGCGTGGCGTCCGCGTTTCAACCGTTACCAGCGAACTTTCTGGTGAAAAGATAGACATCGTTGAATGGAATGAGGACCCGGCTCTTTTCATTGAAGAAGCTCTCTCTCCTGCCGAAGTTGTATCCCTTGAATTAGCAGACGAAGAACATCGCGCCATCATCACAGTCACCGAAGATGAACAATCCCTGGCTATCGGCAAAGGTGGTCAGAATGTCCGTCTCGCCGCGAAACTTACGGGCTGGAAAATTGACATAAAATCCACCGAAGGCGATGAAATTGCCGAGACGGAGGGTGAAGAGGGGATGAAGAAATAAGTATGATTCGTCTATTGTGAAATATGACTCTTTCTAAAAAAAACCTTCCCCTCCTCATCAATATGTTTTCTCAATTCAGGTTCCGAAATCTTATTATAGACAAGAACATCAACCTTATAAGGAAATCTAGGAGCGTTATCGAGCATACTCCACAATCCGGAAGTAGTATTTTCTTTCAAGTTTCCTTTCAAGGCAAAATCAATATCTGATGCCGGTTTGTAGTTACCCATGGCCCTGGAACCAAAGATTATTACTTCGTCAATTTCCGGAAAGACTTTGATACAATTGGTGATAGTCT
Organism: uncultured Candidatus Saccharibacteria bacterium; assembly: GCA_964542675.1. GTDB lineage: Bacteria > Patescibacteriota > Minisyncoccia > Phycocordibacterales > PALSA-1337 > C7867-002. The sequence goes on from CAZIUH010000002.1 coordinate 65,963, forward strand.
CTAGGGTCTCTTCATCAAGACCGAATTTTACTGGACTGTTCATATAGATTTCTTAAAATATTCGTAGAGATCACTGAAGATCTTAGTATATGAAGCACGAATCAATTTTTCGGCTTCTATGCTTAATGCCTCATCATACATATGTGATAATTCATTTCGTTTTTCCAAAGCTTCAATCCATGTTTTACCGTCGGTAATATAGTTTGATTGGAGGGCTTGTTTGATAGTATCTCTAGGATTTTTCAAAACAAAACCTTCATACTCCAGCTTGTCGTTCATTGTCTTCCAAGATAATTCAAAAAGGAATTCAAATGTTTGAATCAAGGCCGCTCGAAATAATTTACTATTCGTAGTATCTTCTTTGAGAACCATCGTAAATTGAGAATACGCCTTCTCAAAATTCACGAATCTCTGCTTCCATCTTTTTTCATTTTTCATGCCCTTACTATATCATAAAAATAATTTCTTGCGAATTAACCGAATATTTACTAGAATGCTCGCATCGTCATTTATTATCAATCATTATCAACTTGCGTGCTTGCGCCTTTCCGCTTGCGCACTTGCGTACTCTAAACTAACTCCATGTCCCCATACATCATTTTCGCTCTCATTTCGTCAGCAGTCGCCCTTATTTACGGTACTCTACTCATAGCTTCCATACTGAAGAAATCCGCCGGTAACGACAAAATGAAAGAGATCGCCACCGCTATTCAGGCCGGCGCATCCGCTTATCTAAACCGTCAGTACCGCACCATCGCCATTATCGCCGTTATTCTTTTTCTCATACTTTGGAAAGTTCTCGGTTTCGCCACAGGTGCCGGCTTCCTCGTCGGCGCTGTTCTTTCCGCTGTTGCCGGCTATGTTGGCATGAATGTGTCTGTCCGCGCCAATGTCCGTACCGCTGAAGCCGCTCGCCATGGTCTCGCTCCGGCTCTAGCACTTGCTTTCAAAGGCGGTTCTATCACGGGTCTCCTAGTCGTCGGTTTGGCATTGCTTGGTGTCGCTGGATTTTATTCTATCACTCAAAACGTAACCGCTCTGATCGGACTCGCATTCGGCGCCAGTCTTATTTCCATATTCGCCCGCTTGGGTGGCGGAATATTCACCAAAGCCGCGGATGTTGGTACCGACTTAGTGGGCAAAGTTGAAGCTGAAATCCCCGAAGACGATCCTCGAAATCCAGGTGTCATCGCTGATAATGTCGGAGATAATGTTGGGGACTGCGCCGGAATGGCCGCTGATCTTTTCGAAACATACGCCGTCACGACAATAGCCGCCATGATGCTTGGTGCGACCATATTCAAGGGATTTAATGGTGCTCTTATCTACCCTCTCGCTCTAGGTGGCATAGCTATATTCGCTTCCATTATCGGCACATGGTTCGTACGCATGGGTAAGTCCAAGAATATTATGGGTGCCATGTACAAAGGCCTAGCCGTCGCTGGAATTTTGGCTGCTATTGCCTTCTACCCTGCAACAAAAGTTATAATGAGTACAAATGGTTTATTCAGTACAATGGCTTTATTCGGTTGTACTTTGGTTGGTCTTTTTGTTACAGCTGCTCTTGTCTATATCACTGAATATTACACATCCACGAAATATTCTCCCGTCAAATCCATTGCTCTCGCCTCATGTTCCGGTCATGGCACGAATGTTATTCAAGGCTTGGCTATATCCATGAAATCAACCGCCTGGCCTCTCATTACCATTGTCATCGGCATCTTAGTTTCATATGAACTGGGCGGACTTTACGGCATCGCTATCGCCGCCATGAGTATGCTTTCCATGGCAGGAATCATTGTCGCTATTGACGCTTACGGTCCGATCACAGACAACGCCGGTGGTATTGCCGAAATGGCAAACTTGCCGAAAGAAGTTCGTGATGTTACCGATCCTCTAGACGCGGTCGGCAACACCACCAAGGCAGTTACAAAAGGTTATGCTATTGGTTCCGCAGGTCTGGCCGCTCTCGTACTTTTCGCTTCATATACTGAAGCAACTGGAGGTATATTTACATTCAGTTTAAGTGACCCGAATGTTATAGTCGGTCTATTCATCGGTGGTTTGCTCCCTTACTATTTCGCCGCTCTCTGCATGGAAGCTGTCGGTAAAACTGCCGGTAAAGTAGTAGAAGAAGTTCGCCGACAATTCAAGGAGATTGCTGGAATTATGACAGGTTCGGCAAAACCTGATTATGCCCGTTGCGTAGATATAGTCACTTCCGCCGCTATCAGACAAATGATCGTCCCCGCTCTTATCCCCGTCCTCGCCCCTATTATCGTCGGTTTCCTTCTCGGTCCAGTTGCTCTCGGCGGTTTGCTAGTCGGCTCCATAGTCACTGGCCTTTTCGTCGCCATTTCCATGACATCTGGCGGTGGAGCATGGGACAATGCCAAGAAACATATTGAGCAAGGCAATCATGGCGGCAAAGGTTCTGATGCTCACAAAGCGGCTGTTACTGGTGATACCGTCGGTGATCCTTACAAGGATACCGCGGGACCGGCCATTAATCCGATGATTAAGATTCTGAACATTGTCGCGCTACTTATTGTCGCGTTTTTGATTTAAACGAGAATCTTTATGATTTGCGGAATACAAAATACAAAGTAAAAATCAAAACAAAATACAAATGTTCAAACTACAAGCT
>CAZIUH010000003.1:0-8831 GCA_964542675.1 uncultured Candidatus Saccharibacteria bacterium
GGTGATAGTCTCTGTTCTTTCAACTTTGCGGGTTGTGGGGTTGGTGTGGGTGTATTCGGCTGTAACAACATTATCAACATTTCTGTTACTCTCCTTACCTGTGGTCTTATTTAACAATTTCTGCATCTCTTTGGAAAAATCATCCCCCGGACCTTTTTCACCGCCCAAAAATTTTTCGGCTTGACCCCTCACCCCCTTTCCTCTCTTACCGAAAGGATCAAGTTCGGCAATTTCTTTTAGGGTCAAATGCTTCACATTACCAGATTCTTTTCTCAATTCTTCTACCGCCTCACCACCACGCATAGCTTTTATGGTATTCAAATCGAAAATATCTTTTGGTAAACCCAACTCTTTTGCCGACAAAGTCAGTAGAAATCCGCGAGATGCCAAAATTTTTGCCACCAATATTCTATCTTCTTTTGGATATTCCTCGAATGTCAAAGCGGTTTTGAATCTTTCATCCAAAAATTCAGAGAAAGACTTATTAGATTTTCGTGTTTGCCTCTCTACAAACCAAGAGGATAGTACTGCCTCTACCGAACCTTGCGTCATAACAAATTTCTTGAGCGAATAGACTTTCCCACCAGCATTTATGGCTCCGGCTTTTCTGGCAACCTCCTGATCTGTTTCATTCGTATAGGATTCCTGAATATCGGCCATAACCTTACAAAGATTTGGTAACGTGGTATTGAGATCATAAAAAGACATATCCAACGAACCATTACTATTCAAAAGGCGAGACAACATAATATCATAAGCTTCATCTGGTGGAGTATACCTAACTTTGAGATTATTTTGCTCGAATTCTCGGGCGATTTCGGGTGGAAGATCTTGTCTTTCTGGATTCTTCTCTGATTTCAAATTGGCGGTAAATATCATCTGGAAACCAGGCATGATTTCGACGATTCCATTTCCGGTAATGTTTATTCTATCCCCAACTTTCGCGTTGAAGATACCCTTAATGAAAACCATTTGTTCCTTCGGTAAGGCCGTAAATTCATCGAAGATCACAGTCTTACCCTCTGTCATAGCTGTCACCAAAGGCCCATATATTTCCACCGTTTCTATCGCCCCACCTTTTGCCGGCCTTATCCCAGTTTTACCCCATACATTCGACTCTTTTGTCTGCGGATTGCAAAAGACCATCTCTGGGTCTTCACCCGTGAAATGTTTTGCCGCGAATCTGGCCAGAGAAGTCTTACCAGTACCAGTCGGACCATGAAGAAACATTGACTTACCAGTAAGCATCCTATCACCGATCGCCTCAAGATCCTTCGCTGTGCTCGGGGTGATACATATATGCCCACTTTGTGACAAATCCTCTTTATATCTGACCAATTCTGCCTGTCGAAGTAAAGTTGCGTCTGTTCGTTCCAAAACTTTCTCATTTCCTTTTATCTCTTCCTGAACAGTCGAGAAGATTGGTTCAAGTGATTTCTTTGTCGCCAATGAAACTTTCGGATTCAAAATATCAAACATCCTCCTCATACGAAAATCTTTTAGATCAGCTATTTCTTCCATCGCTTTTTGTGGTACTTCTATTCCCGGATTTTCTCCCTTGATAGTTTCAAGATCGATCTGAGTCTGACCGTCCACTAACTCTTCTTCATATTCAGTTCTTTGCTTTCTTATCGCTTCCTTAGCGGCAGTAAGAGAATCGAAATTTGCGACCTTGAAACCTTCTGCTTCTTTATTTAGTTCAATAGCCTCGGTTTTGTAGTGTCTTTCAAATATCTTCTCTTTCGAAGATTTCTTATCCGCTTTACCGGATAAAGCTGTTTTAACATCCACCCCAAGCTCGCTTATATCGCTTTTTAGTTTTTTCCTTTTTTCGAATACTTCATAAAAGTTTTTCATGTCTCAATTTTATGATATATCATATATATTGTCAACTCTTGGATAGGGTTATTCATGTAATTCATATAAGGCCTTTTCCATGTTATACTGCGTTTACGATACGCAATACGACATATTGCGTCGTGAATTAATAATTAATTTCAAAAAATTTACAAAATATATGAAAAAAAAACACCCTTCTGTGATTATGGTCTTGGCGGCTATTGTCATATTTCCAACCGTAATTTTCGCCCAAAATACTCCTTCGATACCGATTAGTTCCACAACTAGAGACAGACTTCGCGCCGCAGTTGATCGTGTCGAACAAAATGTTGACGTTAAGCTCCAAAATGTGAAAGCTAACGCCGATACCAGGAACAATACCATTGAAGAGCGTCAAGCTATCGCTTCAAGCACTCGAGCCGAAGTCGGTGAACTGAAGACTGAGGCCAGAGAAAATATCAAAAATGCTTCCACAACCGGGGAAAGACGCGAGATTCGCGTAGAATTACGAAAAGAGTTATTCAAGATTGAATTGAATAGACTCGTAAATCAACTCAACTTATCATTGAGAAACATGGAACAGATCAGAAGTCGCATAGAGTCTAGAATAGAAAAAGCGACCGCCGCAGGCAAAGATATGAGTCAAACCGAAACTTTACTCGTTATGGCTGATGGCAAAGTCACAATAGCGAAGCAAGCCATAGAATCCCTGAAAGCCGTCGAATCCGATCCAACAACAGTATTGACAGCAGGTACTTCAACTATTATTAAGCTCGAAAAACCTCGTCAATACGGCGCGAATGCCATAAAAGCCGTAAATGAGGTCCGCGTGGCTCTGAACGCCGTTGTGGTATCAATCGCGCGCGGTATGGGCGTCAAACTGGAAACCTCAACTTCCGCGAGTAATTCCACAAACAAAACAAACTCTGCTACAACCAAAACGCATGAATAGTAATTATTAACTAAAATAATATCTAATACCATGAATCCAAATGAACAAACAAGTGATCATAAAAGTGTGGGTCCAATCGTAGCAGTCTTAGTGATAGTCCTTGTTCTCATTATCGCCGCTCTTTATCTTTTCGCGTCTAGAATCAATAATCAGTCTCCGACCGAGAATACGAATCCCGTCACGACTGAGACCACGGAAGCAACGGGTAAAACTATCGAGACTGTTCCGGAAATCACGAATACCGCCGATGATTTACAGTCTCTGCAAAACGATTTGAATGTCTCCACGCAAGGGCTAGACAGTCAGAATTTCTAATGTAAACTATCTTCCATGGAAAATAAGCCGAAATCATATGATTCCGTTGTCTTGAAACAGCTGGAAAGATCAACCGTGGAAATCACGGGTTCAATTAGTACGGATATATGGCAGAAGAATCGCGCGCGGGCGCTAATAAGTTTCAATGAATCCATAACCGTGGATGGTTTTCGCAAAGGCATGACGCCGGAGAATATATTGATAGCAAAAGTTGGGTCTATGGCCGTGCTCGAAAAGATGGCGGAAATCGCCATGTCAAAAGCTTATTTCGATATTATCATGGACAATAAGATAGACGCCATCGGTCGTCCGAATATTCAGCTTACGAAACTCGCCGAAGGCAATCCGCTTGAATTCAAAATCATAACCGCCATCATGCCGAAAGTGAACTTGCCTGACTATGCGAAGATCGCAAAAGATGAAATCGCAAAAACCGATGTTAAAGACAAAAAAGAGAAAGTTACTGACAAAGAAGTTGAAGAAGCTATTATTCGCATCTGTAAATCTCACGCATTTCATGAAGGCTCCACTTCCGCCAAGGCTACGGAGGACAAGCATGACCATGAAAAGACGACGCCAGAGGAACATAGGAAGGAATTGGAAAAGAATATGCCGGAATTGACCGATGATTTCGTGAAGAAGCTCGGTAATTTCAATGATGTTCCGGATTTCAAAGACAAGTTGAGCAAAATGATCGCCGAGGAAAAAGTGAATGTCGCTCGCGAGAAGCGCCGTATTGCCATTGCCGATGCTATCTCCAATTCTTCAACCGTTGAATTACCCGAAATTCTGATCGAAAGCGAGATACACCGCGCCGAAGCGCAATTCAAAGCTGACATAGAGCACATGAATGTGAAGATGGAAGATTATTTGAAACACGCCAAGAAAACTATGGAAGAGATTCGCAATGAATGGCGACCGCATGCCGAGAAGAAAGCCAAACTTCAACTTATCTTGAATGCCATCGCCACTAAAGAAAATATTAAACCTGATCCAAAAGAAGTTGAGACCGAGGTTTCTCATATCCTAGAACATTACAAAGATGCCGATCGCGAACACGCCACCACTTATGCCGAGACCGTGCTCACGAATGAAAAAGTTTTCCGATGGCTGGAGGAATAAAAAAGAACGGACAAATCCCGTGAAACGCATTTCGTAATGAAATCCGTTATTTGGCAAATACCATGAGTGAGAGCGTAGCAACAACGGCAGTTTCGGTGCGAAGCACTTGCCTCCCTAGACAAAATACTGAGATACTGTTCTTGTGAAACGAGGAAATTTCGTTCGGCGACCAACCTCCCTCTGGACCTATTATGATTGCCACGGGAGAATTTGAATCACTTAACCTCCTGATGTCGGATATCGAGGTAAAATTCTCCTCAGTATGAAATACGACCGACGAAATATTTTTTTCTTTCAAAAATCTTATTGATTCTTCAAGAGAAATAATCTCATAAATTTTCGGAACATTCCCGCGACCGTTTTGTTCACTCGCTTCCACTGCGATCTTTTCTAGCCGTTCCATATTCAAGGATTTCTTTAGACTTCGCTCCGCAATGATCGGAATAATATTCGTGACGCCAAGCTCAGTCGCTTTTTCAACGATCCATTCAAAAGTATCTTTTTTCACTACCGCCACACATAAATATATTTCGCGTGTTGGCATGTATCGACTTTTACTCGATGAAATAATAGATAATTGAGCAGACTCTTTACCAAAATTTTCAATTCGACATTCATAGTCATTACCAGACCCGTCAAAAACGACGATCAAATCTCCCACGATCAAACGAAAAACCCGGCGAATCTGATTCACTTGCTCCACTGATTCAATCGTGATTTCTTTTTTGTTTCCGATATTTTCGGAAATATAGAATCTGTGTAGTCTCATATTATTTTCGATGGCCACATATCCGACAGAATATTCATTTCTGTCGGATATGTGAAAAAATTATTTCTTCGCACCACCGGTTACATGATCAACAATTCCATATTTCTTCGCCTCTTCCGCGTCCATGAAGAAGTCGCGATCTACATCCTTCTCGATTTTCGCAAGCGATTGCCCTGTAATTTTCGCGAGTAATTTATTTATTGTTGCCCTCATCTTCACGATATGTTTCGCGCTTATCTCAATATCCGAAGCCTGCCCTTCCGCGCCTCCGAGCGGCTGATGAATCATTACCTCCGAATTCACGAGCGCCGAACGCTTCCCTTTTGTCCCGGCCGCGAGGATAAGTGCCGCGCCCGAAGCCGCGATACCCACGCAAACCGTGGCAATATCATTTTTGACGTAATTCATGGTGTCAATGATCGCCAAAGTCGCGCTCACTGACCCACCCGGTGAATTGATATAAAGTGAAATCTCTTTTTTCGGATCTTCGCTTTGCAAGAATAGTAATTGGGCAATAACAAGGTTCGCGATATTATCATCAATCGGACCACCCAAAAAAACGATATTGTCCTTCAAAAGTCTTGAATAAATATCATAAGCCCTTTCGCCAAAACTACTTTTCTCAATAACGGTTGGTATTAACATGTTTTTATTTGATTATTATTCATTTATTGACACATCATACATCATATGACATCTATTTGCAAGCACACGCAACAGAGCACATACTCCCTATAGAGCATTGCCAGAGGCATAATCTATGGCATTTTTTTCTTTGGCCCGGAGTATTCCGTAGATGCTGTCCGCTCTATGGGAGTATGTGCTCTGTTGCGTGTGCTTACAAACCTTATCAAACGCTTTACATTATTCTCAATCTCCTGTATGATACAAATGTTACCAAATTTAATTTTGAATCCGCTTTTACGGACTCGAGTGACACCAAAAACATTTATGAAACTTGAACGATATAGTTTACCGAAAAAGACTCATAAAAAACTTATTTCACCTTAGTTCGTAAGAGCGGTTCACACCGCATATGTCATTAAAACTAGTAGCACTCTTCCTCTCTATCGCGGGGGTAGCGGGAGTTGCGATCGGATACTATCTGCGACTTATCATTTCCTTGGGCAAGAAGGGTTCCATGGAGCTCGAAATCAAGGAGATGCTTTTGGCCGCCAAAGAAGAAGCCAAAAAGATAACTCAAGACGCTGAAGCGAAGGCAACCAAATTAGCCGAAGACGCCAGGCATGAGATAAAAGAAAAAGAAGAGAAAATAAATCAGACAGAATCCCGCCTCATTAAAAAGGAGGAATTCTTGGACAAACGTCAGACGGATATGGACAAAGAAGTTGAGGTTGTGAAAACGCGCGTCGCGGAAATCAAAGTTATTCGCGAACAAGCTGACAAACTCGAAGAACACCGCAAACTTGAACTCGAAAAAGTTGCCAGACTATCATCCGAAGAGGCTAAGCAGGAACTTATCAGGATGGTTGAGAAACAAAGCGAAGAAGATATTATGCTTCGCATGAATAAGTTAGACAATCAAGGTGAAGAAATACTTGAGAACAAAGCCCGAGATATTTTGGCAATTTCTATTCAACGACTCGCTTCTTCCGTCGCTTCAGACATTATGTCCACCGTTGTTCCCATTCCAAGCGATGACATCAAAGGCAAAGTTATCGGTAAAGAAGGCAGAAATATCAAAGCTTTCGAGCGTATTTCCGGCACTGAAATCTTGGTTGACGACACACCCGGCGCTATTACAATTTCTTCGTTTGACCCCGTTCGTCGCTATGTCGCGAAGATAGCTCTTGAAGAACTCATCAAAGATGGTCGTATTCAACCAGCCCGTATAGAACAGGTTGTCGAGAAAGCTAAGCAGGATATAAATAAAACAATCAAAGAAAAAGGTGATCAGGCCGCGTATGAATGTGGCGTTCTCGGTCTTGACCCGCGAATTCTACTTATTCTCGGCCGTCTCCATTTCCGCACCAGTTATGGCCAAAATGTACTTCTCCATTCCATGGAAATGGCCCATATTGCTGGAATGATCGCCGAAGAATTGGGCGCAAATGTCCAAATCGCGAAAGCTGGCGCTTTACTTCATGATATCGGCAAAGCTCTAGACCATGAAGTTAGCGGGACCCATGTGGAGATCGGTAAGCGTATATTACAGAAATTCGGCGCGCCTGAAGAAGTTATCAAAGCCATGCAAAGCCATCATGAGGAATATCCTTATGAGACTATAGAATCTCGTATTGTTCAAACTGCTGATGCCATATCAGGCGCTCGTCCTGGAGCTCGCCGTGATAATATTGAGAATTACTTGAAGCGTCTCGGCGATCTTGAAGCCACAGCTAATTCATTTCCCGGCATTGAGAAATCATATGCCCTTCAAGCTGGCCGCGAAATCCGCGTCTTCGTGAAGCCGGAAGAAATTGGCGATGTTGAAGCCAAGAATCTAGCTCGCGATATCGCCGTGAAGATAGAAAAAGACTTGAAATATCCGGGTGAAATCAAAGTTATTGTCATCCGCGAAACTCGTACTATTGAGTTCGCCAGATAGTATCTCATACCGACCGCCCTCCTTGGACATAAGGATTTTTGTTCCATGTTTCAATAGAAATGATTCAATATTTGCCCCAAAAATAAAAAGATGTCGTAATTCATAGTCATGTTGACAACCTATTGCTTAAAAAATGGCTTAATATATAATGTACCCTGTAGGTTCGAAACTCGATCCTCATTCGGTGAACCGTTGGCGTTCGAATTTGCCGAGAGCAAAGACGAAAGCTAAGGTGAGACGAACAAAGGGCCGAGACCAATTATTAGCTATTAATAATAATCAAAATGAATAAAGCAACCATAGCAGAAGCAGTTCACGGCGTCCTCGGTGGAACCAAGGTTCAAGCCGAACAAGCGGTCGAGACAATGATTAATACGATCATTGATGCCTTGAAGAAAGGTGAGGAAGTTTCCGTCGCAGGTCTCGGTATTTTCTCAGTCAAGCAACGCGCCGCTCGCGATGCCCGCAATCCGAGAACAGGCGAAGCCATCAAGGTTCCGGCCATGAAAGTTCCGAAGTTCCGCGCCGCAAAAGCCTTGAAGGACGCGGTGAAATAACTCTATTTTCATTATTCTTTCGAGCAAAAGGCCGCCATAGGGCGGCCTTTTGCCGATCTAATATCAATACTATATTTAGGTGCGGGATAGGAGAGTCGGACTCCTGACCACAGTTTGGAAAACTGTTATTTTACCGTTAAACTAATCCCGCATATCATGACATCGAAAGTAAAATCAATGTTATCAGCAATTCTGTCTTGAAACAATACACAAAATATAATATTCTCTCTTACTTCTCCTCAACCACTTTTTTGATTTCATCAACCTCTTTCTTCATATCTCGAACCATGTTTCGAATATTCTTTATTTCGTCTTCTTCTTCCTGAATTTCTCTCTCTGTTCTATCCGCCGTCTTTTTTTCTTTTTTTAAGCCACTAATCAATATTGTATCACCGATAAAATACGAAACGAAAAGACCAGTTGCAAGCAAGATCACGACAACGATAACGAGATTTGTCGGCTCATAGAACAACCAGCCAAGCCAACCACCTTGATCTTCCAAAATATCAGCCGTATGCCAAACTCCACGCCAGAAAAGTACTATCGCAATACCGCCAATAAATGTATACAGTATAGGAAAACGGCTTAAATGGGCGCGAATTTTGTCCTCAAGCTTGTCAAAAAATTTTATTGTTGCTTTTATCATATCTCTATTCCCTCTCCTCACTTCGTTCGGAGCGCCGGGATTCTGTCCTTACAGGACCAGTACAG
>CAZIUH010000003.1:8931-67817 GCA_964542675.1 uncultured Candidatus Saccharibacteria bacterium
CTGAAAATTGCTCCGCAATTTTCCTCTCCTCACTTCGTTCGGAGCGCCGGGATTCTGTCCTTACAGGACCAGTACAGGTTTCGTATTTTCTCAAAGCGAAGCTTCTCGAAAATATACTCAACCTTTTCAAATCCCTGAAAATTGCTCCGCAATTTTCCTCTCCTCACTTCGTTCGGAGCGCCGGGATTCGAACCCGGAGTCACCTCTTCCCAAAAGAGGCATGTTAGCCGTTACACCACGCTCCGGTGATGCACTTCAGCGTAACATATTATTTCTAAGATTCATAATTTTAACGGTAATAGCAAGGCAATATTATTTTTCACAGCCGAGAACTTGTTTGAATGGAGTATAATTTGTTAGACATTTTGGCTCTGCATGTTATGCCCCGTGAGCCAAAATGTCTAACAAATTAACGACATGAGTCTCGCAGGATGTGAAAAATAATATTGCCTTGCTATTACACCTTAAATAATAAGATTCTCTAACCATTTCACATGAGCGCGATGGGTATTCATATTCAAAAAAACACAGAGGACATGGAATCGGAATGGGGTCTCAAGTCCCTCACCCTTTTCTTCCAAATATGTTTCAATAATTCTCCGCAAATGCTTGACCTTCCAGCCATCAACATTATCTTCTGGTCTATGAGTATCGAAATATTCCTCGGAAAAATCACCAATGACACTTTTCACTTCAAAGAAATGAATCATTTTGTCTTTTTCGGCAACAATATCTAGTTCGCCCCATTTTTTCAAATAATTACGATCAAGTATATGAAAACCCTTGCCTATTATGAATCCGCAAGCAATATTTTCACCAATATTCCCTTTTGCGCGTTTATGTAACACAGTATTCATGACCTTTAAAGTTATGAGATTGATAACTGGCTTAATCAAGCCATTTCTTCTTTAAGAACATTGTTCAAAAAGGCAAAATCTACATATTAAAGCCATTTTTCATGACTTTTATCACCATTGTACACAGACTTATCCACTGTTATACACTTTTTTAATTCTCCTCATAAACACAAAGTAAAATTTATCTCCCACATTAAGATTATTAACAATCCTACAATATTCATCGCTATCTAAAACACTTCGGAGTCTCTTTATTTTGTCTGTATTCTCATCAAGGACTAAATCCACTTCAAAATCTGAAGAGGGATCCTGTCCTTTTGCGATTTTTTGATATTTTTCTTTTAGCGATTTCTCTGTCTGGAATGGTACTTCTTCAAACTTAGCATCATTTGAAAATTTGGTTTGGGTTAATCCTTCTCGGGCTATAAAAGACCAACCCTCTAAGGCTTTACCCTTACAAAGTTTATCAAATTCAGACTCTTGATTAAAAAGATACTCTGTTGTATTAGCCATATAATATACAGTTAAACTGTGTGCGGGTAGGGAGAATCGAACTCCCACCTCGTCCTTGGCAAGGACGCGTCCTACCATTAAACAATACCCGCATAATTTCAAAATTACTTTACGAGTATAACTTATTTTATTATTTTATCAAAGTCTTTTTTCTTTTTGTGCGCCCGGTAGGACTCGAACCTACAAAATCAGTTCCGAAGACTGATGTGATATCCATTTCACCACGGGCGCGTTATATTATATTACCTCATATAGCAAAAAACCCCAAATTATGATAAAGTTTTCACGTGAAAACAACTCAAAATAATACGATACCAAATGAAATTGTAAATACCGTTGAAACACTCGAAAAAGCGGGCTATCAAGCATATCTTGTTGGCGGTTGCGTTAGAGACATATTTCTCGGAAAAAAACCGAGGGACTGGGATATTACGACAAACGCGAACCCCGGTGAAATTCAAGGGCTTTTCCCAAAAACTGTATACGAGAATGTATATGGAACCGTAGTTGTAATCAATGAGGCAACTGAAGATGATACATTGAGAAATGTTGAAGTAACCCCATATCGCCTTGAATCAAAATATACCGATCGTCGCCACCCTGACGAAGTTAAATTCAGCGAAAAGATAGAGGACGATCTAAAACGTAGAGATTTTACGGTAAACGCTATTGCCGTGTCCCTTTCAAATGGCGCTATAAAGGATATTATTGACTTATACGAGGGTTTCCAGGACATAAAGGACAAAGTTATCAAAGCTGTGGGAAATGCGCAGGATCGCTTCAATGAGGATGCTTTACGTATGATACGAGCGATTAGGCTTGCCGTTGAACTTGGTTTCACGATTGAAACGATTACTTACAAGGCTATTTGTGATCAAAATATGATACTGAAGGATATAGCGATGGAGCGAATTCATGACGAATTCATTAAAATCCTCATGTCTCCTAGCCCTAAAAAAGGTATAGAAATACTACATGAAACTGGATTATTGTTTCACGTGACACCTGAATTGGAAAAAGGGATAGGGGTTTCACAACCTCAAGCTCATGCACATGATGTATGGGAACATTTACTTCGTAGCGTACAATGTGCCGCCGACAAGAGTTTCGGTCTTGAATTACGTCTTGCAGCCCTATTCCATGACATTTCCAAGCCGAAAACTAAGGGTATTTCACGTGAAACACAACAGATTACGTTTTATAGCCATGAAGTAATTGGTTCACGTGAAACACGCAAGATTCTTGAAAAAATGAAGTTTTCACGTGAAATAACAGATAAAGTAGCAAATCTTGTCCGTTGGCATATGTTTTTTTCCGATACCGAGTTAATTACCCTTTCTGCCGTCCGCCGTATGATAGTAAATGTCGGAAAAGACAGCATTTGGGATCTTATGAACTTACGGTTATGTGACCGAGTTGGAACCGGACGCCCGAAAGAAAATCCATATCGACTAAGAAAGTACAAAGCAATGATAGAAGAAGCATTGCGAGACCCTATTTCGGTAAAAATGCTGAAGATTGACGGTAATATAATAATGGAAATATGTAAGATTCCGGCATGTAATAAAGTCGGATATATTTTGAATGCCCTATTCGATGAAGTCTTGAATGATCCCACACTGAATACAACTGGATACCTTGAAAAAAGGGCTATAGATATAGCCAATCTACCAGAAAATGAAATGAAAAGACTAGGTGAAATGGGAAAGGAAAGGAAAATGGAGGAAGAAGAAAAGAATGTTGAAGAAATACGAAAAAGGTATCATGTTCAATAGCCAAACTTTCTTGTGATTCATTGAGTAATTCTTGTCCTATTGTTATCCACAGGTATGTCCTTTACAACCATATCTATCGGACATACAATATAGGACAGATCCGTTCGTTGTCCGAGGTGAAAAATATATTTTATGCAAAATTATTTCGTATCACTTTGTCTTTGTTTAATTCTGCGTAAAAATATTTATCTTGACGAACATTAGCTCCTTCATAAACCAGCGGTTCGGGTGGGACCGCGCTCCTTTTTTCATGAAGTCCGTAGTGTTATTTTTGCATCCTTCTGTTGCTAGGTCAAAAAGGTGATGTATCTCTTTTCACACATTATAAAGCCGTCTTCCAGACGAGCTATTCAATCAAGAGATATGAACATCACTTACCTTATGGAACAGTTCGGATAGCACTTCCGTGGAATGACAGACTGAGGGTCATCATGGAAACAGCCCGTTGGGGGCTTAAGTTCTTTAGTTCGATTTTTAACGGACTTCAAAACCGCGTTAAGTTATTTCACTCTCGATATAACCACTGACGCGGTTTAACTTTGCCCAATATTTTCAGAAGGTCAGACCACCTAAATTATATCCTCAACATAAATACTCAAATATCTCACTCTTCATGCGATGATAAGTTCACAAAATGGCTTTTAGTAGAGCCGTAAAATTACTCAATAACAATATCAATAGGGCAATGGTCAGAACCCATAATATTGTCCAAAATTCGCGTTTTTTTGACCCTTTTTATGAGTCCTTTACTTACAAAAAAGTAGTCCAATCTCCAGCCAATATTTCTATCTCTAGCGAATGTTTTCATATCCCACCATGTGTATGCTTCCGTTTTATTAGGATTGAAATATCGGAAGGTGTCAATATACCCAGATTCTATTACTCGATCTATCCATTCACGTTCAATAGGAAGAAAACCGGTATGATTTTCATTTTCCCGCGGTCGAGCCAAATCAATCTCTTGATGGGCGGTATTGACATCACCGCAGAAAATAATCTCATATCCATCTTTTAGGAGCGTATTCGCATGATTCAGAAACAGATCATAATATTCAAGTTTGAATTTCAATCTATCTGGACCACCACCACCGTTGGGGAAGTAGTTATTAAAAAGTGCTATTTTGCCAATGTCCTTTATAGGATTGTTGAAAAAAAGCCCTAAATATCGTCCCTCTTGGTCATATTCTGTAATTCCGAGCCCATATTCAATATTTTCTGGCTCTATCTTTGAATATGTAGCCACACCACTATATCCTTTTCGAAGCTTTGAATGATCAAAATATGAATGATATCCTTCAGGGTTTTTTATTCCTGTCTCCAATTGATCCGGATGTGCTTTCGTTTCCTGCAAACATAAAATATCCGGCGACTCATTCAAGAACCAATCAAAACCGCCTTTTTTCACATTGGCGCGGAGTCCGTTCACATTCCATGAGATGATGCGCATGGGGTAATGATAACACATCTTGAAAATGAAATATCTTTGAAAAATTCGGCCAAAAAATCATTTCTTCCTGTTATGAAACTGCTTATGAACCCTTTTCAGTTCTGAGTCCGTAATATGCGTGTAGATCTGCGTTGTGCCGATATTCGCGTGACCTAGAAGCATTTGGACCGAGCGTAAATCTGCACCATTACCTAGAAGATCAGTTGCAAAACAGTGGCGGATTACATGCGGAGTAACCTTCTTGGAAATACCGGCTTTGATGGCGTAATACTTGATGATTCGCTCGATCGAACGGGAAGTCAGGCCGGGATCATCATTCACTTTTCTGTCATCACCGGCGATTTTCCCGAAAAGGGAATCGCCCATATCGACGCGCTTGTCCAAATACTTTTTTAGCGCGCGTTTTGCTTCATCGGAAATGAAAACGACTCGGACCTTGTCGCCTTTACCGCGAACAGACAATTCATCGCCATGAAGATCAATATCGCGAGGCAGGGAACAAAGTTCGGAAACACGCAGGCCGGTGGAAAACAGCAGTTCCAGAATTGCCTTATCGCGTAACGCTTTCAAATCTTCACCCTTCGGCGCTTCGAGCAATCTTTCCAATTCTTCGGGAGTGATCAAGTCTATATGTCTCTCTCCAACCTTGGCCAATTCTATATGTTCCGGGGATAGTGTGCTTATATTTCTCCTAGCCAGATATTTCAGGAACGCGCGCAGAGAAATGAGATAGTAATTTTGTGTTTTTTTCTTCAGGGTACCCTTAGACTCATTTGAACCACTCATCCTGCCGGATGATTGACGATTGAGCCATAATCGGAACTCTCGTAATGAGTCGGGGGTGATAGCCGATAGATTATCGTTCTTCAAAAAGTCGAAAAATCGAGTTAAATAATGATCATAATTCTCAACGGTTTTCAATGAACGCCCCTTTTCTATCTCAATATATTCCAAAAATTGTTGTTTTAGCGTTTTAAGATTGTGCGACATGCTTTCATTGTATCAATAGCGCTAGTATATAGGAAATCTTGCGCACGATACCTATTCATGCTACTATACATGATCATGCTTACAGCCAAACAAAAGGTGAAAATTATCAAGGAAACGAATATACACGACAAAGATACGGGTTCTCCGGAAGTTCAAGTTGCCTTACTTTCAAAAAGGATAGAGGAATTGACCTCACATTTGAAGAAACACAAGAAAGATAATCATTCACGTCGTGGTTTGCTCGGTATGGTGGCGGACAGGCAAACTCATATGAATTATCTAAAGAAAAATCATCCTAGAAGATATTCGGCGATAGCAAAGAAGCTAGATTTGAAGAAATAAGCTATAATTCAATAGGTCTGTATTTTCATAAAGGCTTTTTATAAGTTCGTTAATAACATTTTTATGTCAATAATAAAACATAAGGAACAGCGCGTCGGCATTTATATTGACGCGCAAAATCTATATCATAGTGGCAAGAATTTGTATCATTCAAAAGTCAATTTCGGACAGATCGTGAAAGACGCCTTGGACGGGCGTAAACTTGTCCGTGTCGTCGCGTATGTCATCGCCACAGAAACAGGTGAGGAAAACGCTTTTTTTGAAGCTCTGACAAAGGCAGGAATTGAAACGAAGGTAAAAGATTTGCAAGTTTTCAGTTCTGGCGTCAAGAAAGCAGACTGGGATGTGGGACTCGCGATAGACGCCGTCACGCTTTCGCCAAAATTGGATTCAATTGTACTCATTACGGGCGACGGTGATTTCGTACCGCTAGTGGAATACTTGCAGATGAATCAAGGCTGCCAAGTGGAAGTCGCTTCATTCGGCAAATCAACCTCAGCGAAACTTATTGAAGTAGCTGACAACTTCATGGATCTAGATGAAGCACCGAACAAATATTTGCTCAGGACGGGAAGGAAATAGGGGAAAGGAATAATTTTTAGAGATTTCAGCAATAATCAGCAGATGAATATTGAGTAAATGGGAAAATTGCCGCGGGTCTTGCATACGGCGATTTTTCTGTTAATATTCATTCTAGAAAACAACTCTCTTTGAAAGGAATGGTATGAGGATAACTTTCGACGTAATAACGGAAGATTCACCGAATGTGTGGACTCTTTTCTCAGCACAGCGAATGGTACAATTGACAAGGCTCTTGCGCAATATCAACCCTAAATCAGTACCGGTTACAGATATAACATTGCGACAATTTTTCGATCATTCCGGCACAATAGCGACGGCAATAAACTCCAATGGCAATATCGTTGGTATCGCTACTTTGATACTTTGTCACAAGATCGGCTGGCGTACTGCCCGGGTAGAGAATGTCTCCGTATTAAAAAGATACTCGGGACATAATATTGGTCGTGGACTCACGGAGATGATGATCTTTAGAGCAAGGGGTCTTGGGATAAGCCAGATTGACCTCATATGCAATCCGAAAAGGGAAAGGGCGAACGAGTTGTATGAAAAATTGGGGTTCAGAATAGAGCAAACAAATACACGCAGACTTATTTTATAAGTTCTATAAATAAAGATTCACATCAGCGATATCAAGCGAAACACGCACGACTTCGCTTTGTTCTTTTCACTTCTCTCTTCATGACCCATACTTCGGTATGGGTTTTGTTTTTTATTAATATGATTTTATTATCTGTCACAAACAACTATCCATGGATGCTATAATCACCCCATGAATTTACCTATTTTTCGCCGATTTCAAATATTCCGTTCAATATTTCATACCCGTAGTCACAAACAATACCTCGCGTACAGAGAAACAGCACGCATGCTCATTACCGATCGGGTTAGACATTTCAATGTGCATTACGATTTACCCGTGAGAAAAATTGCCATCAGAAATCAGAAAAGCCGCTGGGGTAGTTGTTCAAAAAAGGGGAATCTAAATTTCAATTATAAGCTCGCTCTCATGCCGGCGGAAATTCGCGACTATATCATAGTACATGAGATTTGCCATTTGAAAGAATTCAATCATGGTCGTGGATTTTGGAATCTAGTGAATGAAACTGTGCCGACTTACAAGGAAATGAGAAAAAAATTAAGAGAAATACATAAAATTGATTTAACCTGAAAGACAAAGCAATAATAAATAGGTTATACTAATACTTATCTGATTATTATAAACATCAATTATTTTCAATTCATGAAAAAGAAAAACATTGTGGGATTGATTGTCGCCATCATTATTTCCGAACTCGCGGGAATTATCGGCGCCATATTCACAACCCCATCAATACCGACATGGTATGCCACGCTCGCGAAGCCAGCGCTCACGCCACCCGCTTGGGTATTCGGTCCGGTTTGGACAATATTATTCGCCCTTATGGGCATAGCGGCTTTCCTAATCTGGCGGAGCGGATGGGGAAGGAGAGATGTGAGATTCGCTCTCATGTTTTTCGCCATTCAGATGGTATTGAATATATTCTGGTCAATCATTTTCTTCGGATGGCATAATCCCGGCCTGGCATTTGTGGAAATTAATTTACTTTGGCTCGCCATCCTAGTCACCATAGGCGTTTTCTCGAAAATTTCCAAAACAGCCGCGTGGTTATTATTACCTTACATTCTTTGGGTTAGTTTTGCCGTTTACTTGAATTATTCCGTATGGCAACTTCTATCCGGTACTAACTAAACAATAAGAAGAAAACCGCGGTGTCCAGAAAAGGGAACGCGGTTTTTCGCCGGCACTGAGGTGGAAAGTCTAGTTCTGCTCGACGGGTTGAGTACGATTGACATACGCCACGCGTGTATCGGGTACAAGACCGTCTTTTCGAACAACGACTTCAACTCCTTTGCAACGCGCCGCCAGACAATTATTGTCCTGAACAAAGTCTTTGAGCGCGCACCAGACACTTTCGCCGAGTTCCGTCAGGTTTTCCGGAGTTGGATTCATTTCTTTCGCCGACGAGAAATTCCGTATTCCGCTAATTTCGCAAATGATCTGCTCGCCGGTGTGTTTGTCTTGGAGCATATCAGATGAAAATGATATCTGAACATCTTCGGGTTGACTATTCAGCGTTGGAATCTCCGCAACTATTTGTCTTAAATGCGAATGCAAGGCGCCAAGGCTGTTCTTTATCTCCTGAATGTCAGGGATTTTATATATAATCAAATGTATCATAAACTCACTCCGAATTGATTTTGCCCCATTTCACGCGTTGGTGCTGAATAGGGAAACTTTTCTAAACAGAATACTACTTGAATTGTAATTCCAGTCAAGGAGCTGGATATAGTATTTAGAGAGTGTGACGATTTGAACAATAAATTTGAAAAACAGTAGAAATAACCGCGAACCTCGTGAGAGGGGCGCGGTTAATGATATTGAGCAGATGAAAACTTCGCAGGAGATAATTTGATCATCGTCTTCATATGGCATTTGTGGTATATGTCACACTTCGGGACGATATCCCGGAGTACAAACTATGATTTTATCGCCAAATTTCTTCTTCAGGACATAGTTATTGTCCACGAATTTTTTCAATATGCTCCTAACCGTAACATGAAGCAAGTCAGCCAACTGCGGTTGACTTCGATAATATTTTGGCTCCGGTGACCAGCTCATATAACAGCTTAATCCGTTATTGAGTTCTCCCTCGTGAGGTTCGGGAAAATGAATCTTAACATTGTCGCTTTCGAGATCAGGAGCATAAATGTCTTTAATCGCGATTCTGAGCGATGATATTAAAGTACCAAGTCCGGCCCTCGCGTCAGGTGGGCTACCGGGAAAACCGTATATAACTAGAACTAACATGGTATCGAAAACCATAAGCATACCTCCATTTCGAGATTTACCCCATTTTCATAGCATAATTACCAGAATATGAGGAACTTTCTAGCATGAATGATACTTGAGATATACCATCTGTCAATGACGTGAAAGTGTTGCAATTATACATTGAATGTACTTTTCTATATTTGTCAAAGATCATATAGTCATGTTACAGTGATATTGTTCGAAATATAGATAGAGTTCAAGACAGGGTCCGTGGCACCGCATTATTAAAAGTAATGACTGGCCCCTGGATACACAGGTTTATATGCAAGCAAGTAATTCACGAATAATAAATGATTTGCCTTGCAATCTGTAATCTAGGGGTGAGTTAACGAATTATGAATTAAGAATTATGAATAGACGCAACATGACCGCGTTTATTCATGGTTCATAATTCTTAATTCGTAATTCAATAATAAGATGACAAAAAAAGAATACATACTTAAAGTCGGCGGCAAAACAATGATCGCTGAATTCAACGACCTAGCGGATCAGACAAACGGGGCCGTAATGTTGCGTTATGGTAATACGGTAGTCTTAGCGACAGTCGTAATAGGGGACTTGAAGGACAGTGACTATTTCCCACTGACAGTAGAGTACGAGGAAAGATTTTACGCCACGGGTAAAATTCTGGGGTCAAGATTCATGCGCCGAGAAGGGAGACCCTCGACAGAGGCGATACTTTCTGGACGCATAGTCGACCGTACGATTCGCCCTTTATTCAATCAGAAAACCAGGAACGAGGTGCAAGTAGTCATAACAACACTTTCAATAGATCAAGATGATCCCGATGTAGTATCTGTTATCGCCGCATCGCTCGCGCTCGGAACTTCCGATATACCCTGGAACGGACCAGTATCGGCTGTACGCATAGGCAAGAATGGTGAATGGCTCGTAAATCCAGATTATAAAGCGCGCGAAGAAGCGGGCGTTAAGTTGGACATGGTCGCTTGCGGCAAAGATGGCATGATAAATATGATAGAAGTTGCTGGAAAGGAAGTCGGCGAGGAAATAGTCACAGAAGGACTTGTCAAGGCTTCGGAAGAAATTGAGAAAATACAAAAGTGGCAGGCGAAAATTATCAAGGAAATCGGTAAAAAGAAGATTGAAGTCGTTTTACCCGAGCCGACAGAAGGTACAAAGGAATTATTCAGCGCCGAAATCGCTCCGAAACTTTTGAAATATGTATTTACAAGCGATCAGTCAGCCGGCGGAGATAAGAAGAAATTGGCGGAAATAAATGAAATCTGGATGTCAGCATTCAAAGAAAAAATGCCGGAAGGAAATGTTGGCATGGCGCAGGAAATATTCGAGGAAGCTGTAAATGACGCGCTTCATAATGAGGCAATAGACAATGACAAGCGCCCAGATGGCAGGAAAATGGATGAACTTCGACCCTTGTTCGCCCAAGCCGGGAATGTTTCACCTATACTTCATGGTACGGGAATATTCTTCCGCGGCGGCACGCATATAATGTCAATACTGACGCTCGGTTCGCCAGGTGACGCGCTCATTATAGACGGCGTTGTCGCGCAAGAAAATAAAAGATTCATGCATCATTATAACTTTCCGCCATTTTCCACGGGTGAGACTGGCAGAATGAGTGGAACGAACAGAAGAATGATCGGGCATGGGGCGCTCGCGGAGAAAGCTTTGCTTCCTGTTATTCCGGAAAAAGATAAATTTCCGTACACTATTCGCCTCGTCTCCGAAGCATTCGCGTCAAATGGTTCAACATCCATGGGTTCGGTTTGCGGTTCCACGCTGGCATTGATGGACGGTGGTGTACCTATAAAGGCTCCAGTTGCCGGCATTGCTTCCGGACTAATGATGCGAAATGAAAAAGAATACAAGGTTTTGACCGATATTCAAGGTCCTGAAGATCATCACGGTGACATGGATTTCAAAGTTGCCGGCACACGAAATGGTATTACCGCCGTGCAAATGGATGTCAAAGTATCAGGAATTCCACTCAAGATATTCACCGAGGCTTTCGAAGCGGCCAAAAAAGCTCGCTTTCAAATTCTAGATGTTATTGAGAAAGAAATCGTCGCGCCGAGAGAAAAGATTTCTCCGAACGCACCAGAAATCATAGTTTTGAAGATCAAACCGGATCAAATCGGGCTTGTTATCGGCACCGGCGGCAAGACGATCAACGAGATTCGCGATGTCACGCATGTGGAAGATATAACAATCGAAGATGACGGTTCTGTCTTTATCACTGGCAAGAATGAGACGGCGCAAAAAGCCAAGGAAATTATTTACAATATGACCCGAGAATATATGCCAGGCGAGAAATTCCAAGGCGAGGTCACGCGTCTCATGGATTTCGGCGCCTTTGTCAAGATCGGACCGAATGCCGAGGGACTTGTTCATGTTTCCGAAATCGCGCCATTCCGAGTAGAAAATGTTACGACATATGTCACAGAGGGAGACAAAGTCCCCGTAATGGTCAAAGAAGTTGATGATAAAGGTAGGATCAATCTCTCTATCAAAGCCGCCGATCCGAATTTCTTCGCAAAAAAGGAGGAAAAACCGAAACCGAGAACGGAGTTTCGGAAGAGGTTTTAAATTTCATACACTAATAAGTCTTCAAAGAATAAAGGCGGTGGAGACATCGTCTTTGTTCAAAATGATTTCCCCAGTTGTCAATCGTCATTATTATTATTTCCAGCTATAATGATACCAATGGACGAAAATTCAAAACCAAAAGCTCCAGCGAATTTACCCACGGAAGATACCGCGGACACGTTGATTCCGAAAGTATTTGAAGTTTCTGCCGATTTGGAAATGAAAGAGGTGAGTGAAAAGAAAGAATCAGAATCGGAAAATACACAGCCAGTAACATCGCAGCAATTACCGAAAACGCAATTGCAAGATGCCGTCGATAAAATAGGCAAGATCCCTCTACAAGATTTCAGCGCGCAATTGAGAAAAGCGCAGATGCCTTCAAAACCGGCAATGCCAACACCCCCTGTAAAACCGCCTCAATCATCATTGGTTCCACCATCATCTTCACCAACGTCACCGTCTATATCAACATCGCTAACACCTGTATCCGCGCCAAATTCAACAATTCCGGTAAATAGTCCTCAAGCCGAAAAATCTCCGACTATTACCGAAGAGAAATTCAATAGAAACACATTACGCACCTACGAGAGCGACGTGGCTAATTTTATGTCACATAAAAAAACATCCGTAGCTTCAATCGCGATGGCTGAACATGAAAAACAAGGTAAAGTTGAGACTTTAGATAATGACAGCATGGTCGATGCCGAAGCGAGATCAAGAAGAAATAAGAAAATATTTATTACCATAATCAGCTTAACGCTGATTGTAGCCGGCATTATCGGAGGATATTATTTTTACAGTCAAAGTGTTTTCGCGCCCGTGACAATTGTTCCGCAAGCAATTCCCGTAACATCGCCTATTCCCTCAAACGCAAAAGTCTTGATAGCGATCGACGGTTTGTCTCCATTACAAATCGTCTCACGTATTAGGACTGAAATCGAAAAACCGCAGACACCGAATACGATCAAAGAGATAATATTCACGAAAAATAACGGGGCGCAAACAACAAAAGTTGGCGGTGTAGAAATGCTAAATATTATGGGTATAGATCAAGACGCGCCTGATATGCTCATAAGAACGCTCACGCCATCTTGGATGTTCGGCGAATATTTTGATACGAGCGGCAATAAAGATGTTTTCGTCGTCTTTACTCATAATTATTTCCAGAATGCTTTCGCGGGAATGCTTTCGTGGGAAAATTTCATGGCCGATGACTTGAAACAATATATCGGGAATACCGTGCGTGTTAATCCAAATGATTCCATAACATCAACATCTCCAGATATGAACGCGAGTACAAGTACCACTTTGGAGTCTGTCATGGCAACACAATCAGCCACTTCAACAATTTTAGGAACTTCCTCGGCATTACAATCAAATCAATTTTCGCAAACATACTTTTCATTATTAGGACATTTCACCGACGGAATCATAAAAAACAAAGACGCGCGGGAGTTCAAGACTGATATGGGTAATGTTCTTTTCCTATATTCATTCGTCGACAATACGAAACTCATTTTAACTTCACGAGAGACGACTTTGGCGGAAATCATATCTAGGCTTGAACAACAGACTTTTGTACGCTAGAATAGTAATATGAATAAAAAAGATCTGGAATATTTCAAGAAAAAATTAATCGAGGAAAAAACCGCCATTGAGGAAGAACTTTCTGGTATCGGAACAAAAAACCCCAGAAGCGCAACTGTTTGGGAGGCTACCAGCGGAGACATTGATGTTGATTCGGCCGATGAAAATGAGACTGCCGACAAAATGGAGGAATTGGAAGAAAATTCTGGAATTGTTGATCAACTTAATAAGCAAATGAATGAAATCACGGTCGCTCTAGATAAGATTGCCAACAGTAAATACGGTATTTGCGAGATTTGTGGCGAACCCATCGAGCGAGACCGTCTCGAAGCGAATCCCAGCGCGAGAATTTCCATAAAACACGCGCATAAATAATTCTATTAAAGGTTTGTCTCTTGGAATTTTCCCAAGGTCGGGTTTTTTTACCAAAAATTTCATACTCTCTTGAGACTTTTTTTAGGAAAAATTCATACTTTTTTTATTCTTTTTTTATTCTTTTTTTATCATTTCTTCATAACTCATTTGCTAGGATTTCCGCATGAGCATTGCAAAAACATACAGCGCGCAACTCATAGGGTTACAAAGTGAAATCATAACCGTCGAAGTTGATATTTCGAACGGTTTGAATTCATTCTCTGTCGTGGGTTTGGGTGACAGGGCGGTGGAGGAGTCCAAGGATCGTATTTCTGCCGCGATAAAAAATATAGGGTATTCATCACCAAAACAGAAGAATCAAAAAGTGATTATATCTCTGGCACCAGCTGATGTTCGCAAAGAGGGTCCGTCTTTCGACCTGGCAATGGCTCTCACATACCTGAAAGCCGCCGGCGAAATCCAGTTCAATTCCGAAAAGAAAATATTTTTTGGTGAATTATCTCTTGAGGGTAATATACGCAGAGTAAGCGGGCTCTTGCCTATTCTTTGTCAGGCAAAGAGACATGGTTTCACCGCAGCATTTGTGCCGATAGGCAATTCTCGTGAAGCGTCGCTCGCAGAAGGTATTATGGTATATCCAGTTTCATCGCTCGCTCAAATAATACGGCATCTCACGGGCGAGATTGAAATAAAACCGATTGAACAAATCGATAATTTTTGTTTAGAGCCGCAAAACGCAATCGATATGAACATAATTCGCGGCAACGAAACCGTGAAAAGGGGGCTTGAAATCGCCGCCGCCGGAGCTCATAACATTCTGATGATTGGTCCACCGGGTACGGGGAAGACAATGTTGGCACACAGCTTTTGTTCTATCTTGCCACCGCTTTCCTATGAGCAATCCGTTGAAGTGACAAGTATCCATTCAGCCGCGCGAACTTTGAAGGAGGGGTTGATCATGTATCCACCATTTCGTTCGCCACATCATACGGCTTCATATCCTTCAATAGTCGGCGGTGGCGCTTTCCCTCGTCCCGGAGAAATAACATTGGCGCATAGAGGCGTGCTTTTTATGGATGAATTTCCAGAATTTGATCGTGAAGTCATAGAAGCTTTACGCCAACCACTTGAAGACCGTGTCATTACAATATCACGCGCGCGCGGAGTGATAACATTTCCAGCGCAGTGTATTCTGATAGCCTCAACGAATCCTTGTCCATGTGGAAAAGGTAAGAACAATGGCTGTATTTGCCCAGAAAGAGTGCGTGACAATTATAGGCGAAAAATTTCTGGACCAATCATCGATCGCATAGACATTTGGACTGATGTCAATAAGATTGATTACAAAAAATTAGCCGCGCAAACATCAAGCGGGGAAACTTCGGATATTATTCGAAAGAGAATTGTCGTCGCGCGACTCAGACAGAAAAAACGATTTGATGAACATGGGATTTTCAAGCATTATAACAGTGAAATGAGCGCTCAAGATCTTGAAAAATGCGTTACCTTGACAGATCAGGCCAGAAACATTCTCCTTGTTTCCGCCGAAAGATTGGAATTATCCGGGCGGGCATTCCATAGAGTCATAAAGGTTGCTCAAACTATTGCCGACCTGGAGAAAGCGGATATCGTGGAAAAAGAATTTATTCTTGAAGCATTACAGTATCGGCACAAGATCAAAGAATAAAATAACACATTGTCCTATTTATATCGTTAGAACGGATTCACGGCGCCGCGGATTTCGAAATGAAGATGTGGGCCGGTAGAATTGCCCGTGGAACCCAAAAGGGCAATTGTTTCTCCCCGTGAGACTCGCTCGCCAACAGAAACAAGATTCTTGGAATTATGCGCGTAAAGAGTTTGCGTGCCGTTCGGATGTGAAATAACGATATAATTACCATAACCACCATTCCAGCCGCCTGTGCGGGCAATGATAATCGTTCCAGCCGCTGAAGCATAAATAGGGGTACCTATAGGAGCGGCAAGGTCAACAGCATTGTGTCCGTGTATTCCTTGTGTTTTACGCCCACCGACAATCGGCCGAATAAAACCACTGATAACACGATTGCTGGAAAGTACGGCGGATTGCGCGATTTCCGAAGCTGACAATTCCACATCGGGAATAATTATAGATTGGCCGATAGGAAGCGGTGTTGATATAGTTAGATCGTTATAATTTAGGATATCATTAACATCGGCTTCATACTTGCTTGCAATGCCATTTATCGTATCACCTTTCTTTATGGTATAAGAAATTCCAGTCACAGGCAGAATAGTAAGAGTCTGACCGATTTTCAATACTGATTTACTATTGAGATTATTTGTCCATAAAATAGTGTTCACGGACACATTGAACATCCTCGAAACACCAGTGATGGTATCGCCTTCGCGAACAACATAAGTGCTGATTTGTGTATTGTAGCTAGTATCATTAGCGATATTCGCCCCAACTAGATCAGCCACAAGTATTCCACTGTTATTTACCGGCAAAATATCAGCCATAACGCTTTGGCTGGGATTAATATTCGCCGATGCTTGAAGCAAAGTGATCGTCTGAAGATTCTGGGTTAGACCAGAAGTCACGATCTTGGCTGAGGCCGGAGAGCTCTCGAATAATGATCCGATAAAAGAAAAGAGACCAGCATACGCGGTCCCGGTGTAAAGTGATAAAGTCATTACGGTAATCACAAGCATAACAAGCCAAGTACTAATTCGCTTGTACGCAGTAAAGTATTTACATTTGTCATTAGGTAATAATTGCATAATAGCTTTTATCTATCTGCAAATCTGTCATGTCTTTCTTTCTAACTTTCTGGAATGATTTCCTAAACAATAAATGGCTTTATAAAGCCGTATATTGGGGCAAAGTTTTAGGTTATCTCATGTAGGGTATCAAGTACCGGTTTATTGTCAACTGACTTTATACACAGTGATACTAATTGATTGATTGTCAATGTTCATGTCTTGATATGTTTGCCGATGATATTATTTTATTGTTCACAACTAGCTTACGGCACATAAACTGTTAATATAGATCTGTGTCAAATCTAAATCCAGAACAAATCAAAGCCGTAACAACGACTGATGGTCCGGTTCTTATCGTTGCCGGCGCCGGTTCGGGCAAAACCAGAGTCATTACGCATAGAATCCTGAATTTGATCAAAAATGGGGTGGCACCGCGTAATATTCTCGCCATAACATTCACGAACAAAGCGGCAAAAGAGATGCGCGAGCGTGTTTTCGTCCTTCTTGCCGAGGAAAAAGGACTGAATACTCCGATTTCCATCGACTGGTCATCTACTCGCAATGCCGAAATACCTTTTGTCGGCACATTTCATTCCCTTGGAGTTCATATTCTTCGAGAAAACGCGACTTTGCTCAAACTTAGCCGCTATTTCACCATATTTGACCGTTCAGATTCAAAAAGGGCAGTCAAGGAAGCAATGCGGCAAAGTTCTGTTGACCCGAAAAAATTCGAGCCGAATGTTATTTTGAACAAAATTTCACTTGCCAAAGGAGACGGTATGAGTCACATGCAATACAGAGATGGAGCTAAAGACTTTATGGAAGAAATGGTGGCCAACATTTGGGAGAAATATGATGCTATTCTTGCCAAGGAAAAAGCTTTGGATTTTGACGATTTGCTTTTGAAAACATGTCAACTATTGGAAAATAATCTTGAAATCAGGAAATATTACAACTCTATTTGGAAATATATTCATATAGACGAATATCAGGATACGAATAGGGTACAATACAAAATAGCCAAATATTTAGCCATTTCCGATAAGAATATTTGCGTTGTCGGGGATGCTGATCAAAACATATATAGCTGGCGTGGAGCGACCATTGAAAACATTCTGAACTTCGAAAGAGATTATCCAGAAACTACCGTTATTGTCCTTGAGAAAAATTATAGATCAACAAAGACCATACTTGCCGCCGCGAATATGGTGATTGAGAAAAATGCGTTGCGTAAAAAAAAGATACTTTATACCGAAAACGATGAGGGTGAGAAAGTTTCGCTTATTGTTTCATACACAGAAACGGATGAAGCGCGAGCAATCGCCGATATTTGTCGAGACGTTATCGCCAATGGAACTTCCCCACAAGAGATTGCTGTTCTATATCGGACAAATTTTCAGTCCAGAGCGCTTGAAGAAGCTTTTATAAAGAAAAAAGTGCCGTATCAAATGCTTGGAACAAAATTTTTTGAGAGAAAAGAAGTGAAAGACGTGCTTTCATATATTCGCGCGGCATTAAATAAAGAAAGTTTGGGAGATATCGCCAGAATTATCAATGTGCCGACCCGAGGCATAGGCAAAGCGACTGTCGCGAAAATATTTTCTAATATGGAAAACCTGATTCCCGAGGTAACTCGGACGCAAATCGCAAGTTTCAGAAAATTACTTGACGATATTAAAAGAGAAATTATGGAGAAGAAGCCTTCGGAAGCGGTGAAGTTTGTAATTCAAGAAAGCGGCATCGAAAAAATGTATAACGCGACTCTATCAGATGAGCGAGGCAGACATGACAGCGATGACGAGGAAAGATTGCTCAACATTCGTGAACTTGTTTCAGTCACGATCCAATATGATCACATGAATGGGGAAGAAGGCGTTTTGGCACTTCTTGAAAATGCCGCCCTCGCGACCGATCAAGATGATTTGGACAAGAAAGAAAACGCAGTAAAACTTATGACCGTGCACGCTTCGAAAGGACTTGAGTTTGATATGGTTTGTATTACGGGAATGGAACAAGACTTATTTCCGTTCAAACATTTGGACGAAGGCGAATTGGGCAAGAATGATGAGGAGGAAGAACGAAGATTATTCTATGTAGCGCTAACTAGAGCCAAGAAAAAGGTGTGTCTAAGCTACACAATTGTACGCACAATCTATGGCGCGCAGAGGGTCAATTCCCCGTCAGAGTTCATTGAAGATATCGAAAAAGAACTTATAGAAGACGTGTCGAATGAAAAACCGACGGGAGCGAAAGCGATTTTTATAGATTTCTGATAGTATGCTATTGGAGTCAGTGGCGGGCGGTATATTCATTTTTCACAATCGAGTATTTTTCCTGTGCGACGAACGACTAGCATTTTCCAAGATTTTTGTACGTGAATGTCCGAGAGGACAAAAATCATGTAAAAATGCTGGAGTGAGGAGAAGGTAAAGTGAGAATCAACCTAATATACACAGGATACGCAGATTGTAAAAAATGAATGTACCGCCTGCCACAGACTCCATAAAAAAATGCAAATTCAACCCAAAAAATCACTCGGGCAACATTTCCTGCATTCAAGAAAAGTTTTGAACGATATTATTTCTGCCGCGAATATTCAGAAAGATGAAATAATTCTGGAGATCGGTCCGGGAACGGGAATACTCACGCGCGAATTATTGAACGCGAGAGTAAATGTAGTGGCAGTTGAAAAAGATATTCGTTCTTATGAATTATTAAAAGAAAAATTCGCCGGTGAACGCGCAAAAGGAAGTCTAATATTGAAATACGGCGACATTTTAAAATTTGATTGTCTTGCTACTGGTTTGAAAAAAGGTGAATACGCTTTGGTCGCGAATATTCCATATTACATAACTGGGGCGATTCTAGAAAAATTTTTGGCAAATGATCCGCGACCGAACAGAATGGTCATGCTCACTCAGAAAGAAGTGGCGGATAGGATAGTAGCAAATGATGGAAAAGAAAGCATACTGTCAATTTCAGTAAAAGCTTTCGGCGAGCCACGAATTGTCGCCAAAGTTCCGAGAGGAGCATTCGCGCCACCGCCAACCGTTGATTCGGCAATTCTTGAAATAAACAATATCTCTATCAAGAAATTCACCAATAGAGGGCTTGAAATAAGGAGATTTTTCGATATTGTTCGTACTGGCTTCGCTCATAAAAGGAAATTATTGATGAGAAATCTAGAAGATGTCGCGGATTTGGAGAATATCAAAAAAGTTTGGAATTATCTATCTTTTGACGAAAAAGTTAGAGCCGAAGATTTGAGCCTGGAACAGTGGTTTGCGCTATCCACAAAAATCAGCGCATAATTGCCTTCCTTTGCGCTATAATTGTGTATAGTATGGCTATATTATACCCGCACAAGCAGACGGTAATCATTTTCATCGTATGTGTTGTCGTCGTTGGCGCGGTCACTTGGTATTCACACGGATTAAATATCACTCAAATACAAAACCAGAAAGGAACGAATACCACGGCCTCGGCAAATATTGATCAGATTTCTACAACCGATGTCTCTAACGACTGGCAAAAGCAATTCTTCGGCTCTGCGACTAGCAGTGTCAAGCTTTCAGCGAAAAAACCCGCGAATACGACCGCCGAAACGCCGCTTTCGTTCACCGATCAGCTTGGTCGGGACTATTTCTCGCAATATATGATGGCTATGCAAGCCGGACTCGATAGCGATCCAAATGTAACTAACAGCATCAACAACCGATTTATCGAGCGTGTCGCCAATGCTGCCAACCCGACGATATACTCCATGAAAGATATCTATTTGATTTCTGATAAAAATATCGAAGTGATCACCAATTATAAAAAAAACTTGACATACACTCTACAAAATATGCCGAGCGACGACGCGGCGACTATTGCCAACGACGCGTTTAACAATGGAGACATGGAATCGCTGAGTAAAATCGATCGTATTGTAAACGGATATGAAGCTGTGGCCATGTCTTTGCGAACAATGCCTGTACCACAATCAGTGGCGCAATATCATTTGGATTTATTGAATGGTATTAGTATAACTCTCTATAATGCAAAATCACTTCGAAATGTTGAAAAAGATCCTGTTCAAGGGCTAGCGGCTGTCGGTATATACATTGTGGGTTTAGAAAATATATCAACCGCATTAAATAATATACAACAAAAAATATGGCAATAATAAAAATGATGAAATCATTATTTTCTATGCGAAAGATTGTAACATTAATGTTGATAGTAACATTGTTATCGCAAGCATTGTTGCCACTCTCTGTGCATGCGGTGTTTACAACAGTGACAGAAATAGGCGGCAATCTCGTGACAAATTTAGTAACCACGGGAAAGGTAACGGCGCAAACAGTCAAGGAATATGTTCTCGACACTCTGGCATATAGCATTGCAGGTATTATGCTCCAACAGGTAACAGCCAGCGTGGTCAATTGGATTAATACTGGTTTCCAAGGCAATCCTTCTTTCTTGACCAATCCAGAAGCTTTTTTTCTTGATGTCGGAGACCAAATAACCGGTAATTTCATTTCTGAAACAGGAGTTTTGTCAGGTCTCTGTACACCATTTAGTATTGATATCCGTTTGGCTCTTGCTTTGGGTCAAAATAATAATATGTATAAGAGATACACTTGTACCTTGAATTCAGTGATTCAGAATGTAGGCAATTCGACGATAAATGGCAGAAGTATAAACGGTTTTATGAATGGCGACTTCAGTCAAGGGGGTTGGCCAGCTTTCATTACCATGACAACTCAACCACAAAATAATATCGTTGGCGCATATTTGACCGCGCAAAGTGATCTCTTGCAAAAGATAGGGGTAACACAAAATCGTTACAGCCAAGATCTCATTCAGGGTAGCGGTTTTCTGTCATGGAAAAAATGTACAGATATCAGTGAAGACGATTATATGGCGCAACGAGATTATGATGAAGAAATGATGGGTGCAGACTATTCTTCCCTGAATAGTTCTGGCAATCGGTCACTCAATGTTGGAACAGATATGTATAGCGGTGGAGATGTAAGTGTTCAAAAATCAGGTTCAGCTTTGCATCCCACATACAAGAGTTGCGAAACTCAAACTCCAGGCTCGGTTATCGGCGGAGCGATAAATAAATCTTTGGGAATTCCACAGGACAGACTCAATCTGGCGGCTTCATTCAATCAAATCGTCAGCGCTTTATTCGCTCAGTTGGTAACACAAGTATTATCAGGAGGGCTCAAGAGCGCCAGTAATCCCGGACCCTCGGGAATTGTTAGTGGTATTGCGTACCAATTGTCCACACAAACCGAAAACGATCAACTCGCTGATGCGCGACAGAGACTGCACGGCGGAGTAACTGAATATTACATGACTACTTCACAGTATGTTCAGTTACGACAGCAAGCCGTGGATTCCATCACCAGCGTCAAAAATCAATATCTCGCCGCAAAAGTCTGCTTCGACATGAAGGTTGGCTCGACAACACCAGTTTCTGGCTTATCTATGGATAAAATATCTTATGCCAGGAGTGAAATGGCTTCCATCGATACTGCTATTGCCACAAAGATAGTGGCTTTAGAGAATATCTACGGTCCGAAATTAACTGATGCAAACAATAAAAAAACAACCATACAAAAACTTCTTCTTGATATAGATAATGCGACAACAACAGGTTCCATACAAAAAGTTTCTGAGACATTCTCTACGGCCGTTCAAGGAGGTTCTATAGATCAGACCACGCCTAATGCAATTCCTGCATTCACTTCCCAGATCGATATTATGAACGCACAAAATGATCTACAGACTTTACAGGAACAGCTTACGCCGCTTTCAATAGAAGCCAGCCAATTCCAGGAATCATGCAATATGTTCCCGAATTATTTCATGCCGTAATAGAAAAGTGAGAAGTGAGAAAGAAGAGAGTAGAGAAGCGCGGGTAATAAGAAAAAAATAAACTTTGGGACAAAAAATTAGGAAGATTGGGTATGTCGAGGAAAATTAAATGAATTAGATGAATAGATTCAAATCATATTACAAAATCATAAAGAAAATCCTGCCGATATTATTTTTGGCGGTTGTTGTTTGGATGGGGATGGGCGGAGTGGCGCATGCACAGGGTGCCATTGCTTCGGCCGCGGGTTGGCTTTTCGACAAAGTACTGTTTAATCCAGTACTTCAGCTCGTGGCATATCTAGCGCATATTTTATTTTCTCTGTCGAGCATGTTTCTCGCTATGTGCGGAACACTCATGAATGTCGGAATACAATTGACTGTTCATCTCGGAACATTTATTCATAACAATGACATTATTTACACGGTATGGGGAACTATCCGTGATATAGCAAGCATATTACTCATCTTCTTCATCTTATGGGCGGCATTACAAATGATTTTGAGTCTAAAATCTGCGGGATATGCAACTTTGATAAAAAATATTGTGATAGCCGGTATCCTCATCAACTTCAGTTTTTTCCTTGCACAAGTCTTGATTGACGCGTCAAATATCGTTTCTTTGCAATTCTACAATGCCATGGCACCTTCACAAGATGTGGAATACCTTCCGGATGATACATTGGGTCAAGTCATATCAAAGACAATAACCAATGGCAGTGGTGGCGTGTCTGGAATATTTTCCAGCGCGCTTGGGGTAAATCAGTGGTGGAGCAATAAAAGTAATTTTCAATCTTCTGTTAGCACTGCCGGTGGAGATACGAACCTGTTAATGGGCATCATTATTTCCAATGTTGCCGGCACTTTAGTGCAAATACTGGCAGGTCTAAGCTTTTTAGCTGCGGCCCTCGCAACTTTATGGCGTAGCGTTATTCTGATTCTTCTTCTGGGCTTTTCTCCAATATGGATAGCTGCATATGCTATGCCACAATTAAAGGATTTCAAAGACCAATGGATGGGGCCATTCAAGTCCAATCTTTTATTTCTACCGACTTATTTAATGTTCATGTATGTCGCGGTATTAATAATAAGCAAGAGCGATCTAAACTTTTTAGTTTCCAATCTCTCCACAAATTCTGGTAATACATCTGGGGTATATATTCAATTATTTGTCGCATTCGCTATCATTATCATTTTGGTAAATGTTCCCCTTATCGCCGCGTTGAAATTCTCCAGTCTGAATCTGAAAGTAGTAAAAAGTTTGGGAGATTCCATGGAAAGTTTCAGAAAATGGGCAACAACAGGTAGATTGAAAGCAACATCGGGATGGACAGGGAGGAATGTGGTTGGACAGGGTGCCTACGCTTTGAATAAGAGCGACACCTTGCGCGGACTGGCAAGGTGGAGTCCTGCCGCTGGGATATTAGCTTCAAAAGGTCTTTCGAAAGTAAGTTCTGCCAGTTTTGGTGGGAAAAAAGATGGTTATGATACATCACTAAAACGACAAAAGAAGGATATTGAGGCTATGCATAGACGAATTGGTGAAGTAGAGAGAAGTGATTATGGATCAATCGGGGAGTTTAAAGAGGCAGAGAAAAAAGCAAGGGAGGATCAGGCAGGGTTCAGAACAAGTCTAATTCGTCCGAATTTGTTTAACAGAATGATGGGAATAAGAGGTAATCGTGAAGCAGAAGCAAAACTGAGCGAGGATGCTCGCAAAAAAGCACTTTTAAACAGTTTGAAAGTTGACAAGAAGGCGCGGGAAGACAAAACTCAAGAACTAAAAGAATTAAATAAAAGGCTTGAGAATGATGCTCGAGGTGTTGGATTTGCCCCCGGTAAAACTCCAAGTGCGGAAGACTTAGAGAGAAGAAGAAAATTGGAAGAAGAGGTTGGGAGATTGGATGAACAAATTGAGAAGGCAGAAGAGGAAAAAGAAAAAGAAAGTATTGAACGAATCGTGAAGGGTGTTAGAGAAAAGAATGACGAAGAAAAAGGTGGTAAATCTGAAAAAAAGAAGGAAGAAAACGAAAGTAATAAAACATAAATCCTATGAAACTATTCACAGCAAACGAAATACAAGCTCAATTCGAGAAACTTCCAAAAGAGGTGCAGACAGCTATTACATCTACGGAAATCAATGACAAGATAGAAGCGCTTGCGAAGAAACATAATTTGTTAATCGATCAAACAGGTGAACTTGTTGATGAAATCGGTTTAACAATGATGGGTTTGTCGAAATCCGCCGATTTTGTTGACCATATCATCACACGATGTTCTATTAACAGAAAAAATGCAGAGGATATCGCTACAGATATCAACAGAGAAATATTCGATTCCATACGACAACATATGAGACAGATCGAAGAAAAAGTGGAGCGGGAAGAAATAAAGCCTCAAAACATTAACCAAGCCGAGAATGATAATAGTGCCCTCGAGCGCGCGGGGGATTTTGAGATATTGAGTGAAAGCGGAAGTGAGAGTATTCGTCGTAATGATGCAAATAGTAGGGCGAGAAATTATGGGGGTGGAAAAGAAGAGAAGAATGAGGAAGTGAATAGGGAGACAAAAAATGTGGAAAATATTGAAAATGATAATTTGCTAGGAGGTCCAACAGGAATAGTTGTAACCAAGGAGAAGGTTGTACCCGAAGCGTCGACAAATCTGCCGGTAGAGAAACCTAATATCGAGGAGCCTGCTACAACACCTCTTGTTGAAAATTCAGTCACACCGCCACCAACCCTGAAACCGCCGCAAAAAGGGTATGTGAATGATCCATACAGAGAACCATTTTAATCAGTTAAGTTTCCTCTCATGCTTATCCATGAAATCAGTAATATGTTTCATGTACGCTTTGTATTGCCCTATATCGTTCGTTATATCACTTAACACTTTGCCTTTGTCCACCTTTTCATATCCATGAACCAATTTATTCCTCAATCCAACAGACTTTGAGATTTTAAATGCCAGTTCATTGGGAATAATGCCATTTTTTCCTAAAATGGGGAATGTTCCTTCGTAATCATCCGGCGATTCCAAATTGCCACGAGTTATTATGTGGGTGTTAATGTCAATCGCGGCATCAATGATCAACTGGAAGAGTCTGGCAATGATATGCATTTCAGGACTGACGACAGTAATTCTCCCGAGTTTAACTTGATCGAGATAAGGACTGAGTTCCTCCATATACGAACTCATTGCGGAAAGTTTACTTGTGATAACATCGATATTAGGCATAGGTTTTTTGCAAGAATTTCTTCAATCGTATAGCACGATATATCCGCAATGGTTTGGTATCTACATATGAACGAAAGGCGTGAATTTTGAACAAGTCAAATACGCTGGAATTTTCCTCGTACAATAAAATTCCTTCTTCCGCCACCCGTTTCTTCAATTCGGGAGAAACATTTTCCAAATTAACTTCCTCAATTTCCGTATTATTAAATACACGAGCGATTGCACGATTAATATCATATGATTCATGGTAGTCAATCTCCTTGCGTGCGATAAAGCCGATATCAATATCGCTTTTGGGGTGTGTATGACCAGTCGCTTGTGAACCGAATAGCACAACAAGCGCCAATTCATACTTCTTGGCGATCACAGCAATTTTTTTCTTTGTATCATCATTGATAATCATAAATATATACTATCATTTATTGGTATACATCGCCAGATAGGGTATAATAATACAAATGCGATATCAAGTACCTCAATTCATAGAAGTAGAAGACAAAATCTTCGGACCCCTGACTTTGAAGCAATTCATATACCTAGCTGGCGGCGGGGGGCTATCATTCGTTGTATACGTTCTTATGGGAAGTCTCCTTCTATCGTTCATTCCGATAGTTATAATCATAGGGATTTCCGTGGCACTGGCGTTCTACAAAGTCTATAATCACTTTCCTTTAGTAAATATCGCCGAATCGGCGTTCAATTATTACAGGGGAAGTAAATTGTTCATCTGGAAGAAAGAGGAAAATAAGAAAACAGAGAATGAAAACAAAGCAATGAAGGAAGTAAAGGATTACGCGTCACTCACCGTTCCGAAGATTTCCGACAGCAAACTGAAAGATTTGGCGTGGAGTTTGGACATCAAGGAAAGTATGTATTCGAATGAGAACCAGAAGTAATACGCTGTCATTTTCGCGAAAGCGGGAATTTAGTATAATAATAAAAGTTATTAGATTCCCGCTTTCGCGAAAATGACACAACAAAAAATGGCGAC
Organism: uncultured Candidatus Saccharibacteria bacterium; assembly: GCA_964542675.1. Classification (GTDB taxonomy): domain Bacteria; phylum Patescibacteriota; class Minisyncoccia; order Phycocordibacterales; family PALSA-1337; genus C7867-002. The sequence continues at coordinate 35,681 of CAZIUH010000003.1, forward strand.
AAAATCTCAAACAACTCAGGAATTCGTACCCGTCCAAGAAATACGCGACGGCGTGGTTATTTTGCGCGGTGGCGGAATGAGATCAGTCGTCTTGGCGTCATCTCTGAACTTCGCTCTCAAATCGGCCGATGAACAAAGCTCAATACTGTTTCAGTTTCAGAATTTTTTGAACTCTCTCGATTTTCCGATACAGATCGTCGTCCAATCAAAAAAGTTAGATATCAGGCCGTATATTGCCCTACTTGAAGGACGCTACAAGGAACAGATAACCGAACTTATGAAAATCCAAGTGCGTGAGTATATAGATTTCATACGAACATTCGTGGAGAACACCAATATAATGACAAAAAGTTTCTTTGTCGTCGTACCGTATGACCCGCCGATAATGACAACGAGTAATAATCCAATATCAAAATTCTTACCGAAAAAGCAAGGTGGAGCGACATCGACTATAGACGAACAATTCCAGGAATATAGAACGCAACTTGAACAAAGAGTTTCTGTGATTGAACAAGGATTAGTCAGATGTGGCGTCCGCACGGCAGAACTCGGAACCGAGGAAGTGGTAGAATTGTTCTACAAGTTATTCAATCCAGGGGAAACGGAGAAACCGATTCAGATAACATAGGACAATATTCCGCAAGCTCCGAAGCGAAGCCGACACTTCGCGGAACGAGCCTTAGCGGAGCGGAACGATTAATGGCTCGTGAAGCGAATGTGTCGGCGAAGCACGCGAAGCTTGCGAACAAATAAACTTATGTCAATCTTTTCAAAATTATTCGGCAAAAAACAACCTTCACCTATCGTTTCCATCTTGCCCGAGGAAATATATCAGGCCGGTGTTTTGGAACTAAAAGATATCATCGCGCCATCCGCTTTGAAGATAAGTCCGAAGGAGTTGAATCTGGGCGAAAAAGTCGGCCGTACGCTTTTCGTCATTTCATATCCGAGGTTCCTGCAAGAAAGTTGGTTTGCTCCGATAATAAACTTGGATAAAGTATTTAATGTTTCCATTTTCATACATCCTGTGGACACTGCCAAGATTTTGCGCCATTTTCAGAAGAAAGTTGCCGAGGTGCAGAGTCAGATTTCACGCAGGGAAGAGAAGGGTTTGGTGCGCGACCCGGCTCTGGATACAGCTTATCAAGACTTGGAAAATCTCCGTGATCAACTCATGCAGGCGCAGGAAAGACTTTTTGACGTCGGTGTTTATATTACGATATTAGCCGATTCAACTGGCGAACTTGATAAACTAGAATCGGAGATAAAATCAATTCTTGAGTCAAAACTTGTATATGTTAAACCCGCACTATTTCAACAGGAACAGGGATTCAAAAGCGTTTTGCCTATCGCCGACGATCAGCTCGCCGTTCATTCCAAACTCAATTCTTCACCGCTTTCCAGTCTTTTCCCGTTTGTTTCTTTTGATCTGACTTCAGATAAAGGAATTTTATACGGAATAAATCGCCATAATTCTTCTCTTGTCCTCTTTGACCGCTTTCTATTGGAAAACTACAATTCCGTCACATTCGCCGTTGCCGGCGCGGGAAAATCTTACTGTACCAAGCTAGAAATTCTGCGCACTCTCATGTTTGACACAGAGGTAATAGTCATAGATCCGGAAAAAGAATATGAGTATATGGCAGAAGCAACCGGAGGGAAGTATTTCAACATTTCTTTGAATTCAGAACATCATGTCAATCCATTTGATTTACCCATACCGCGAGAAGATGAAAGCGCTTCTGATGTACTCCGCTCAAATATCATTAATCTGGTCGGACTTTTCCGAATAATGCTCGGCGGTTTGTCTCAAGAAGAAGACGCCATCATTGATCGCGCCATAACGGAAACATATGCCTTGAAAGATATTACCGCAGAATCCAATTTCGCCAATGTTGAGCCGCCGCTTTTGTCCGATTTTGAACTTGTTTTGGCCGGAATGGAAGGCGCGGAATCTCTGGTTGAGAGATTGTCGAAATACACAAAGGGCACATGGTCCGGTTTTATCAACCGTCCATCAAACATTGATATCAATAAAAAATTCGTTGTCTTTTCACTCCGTGACATGGAAGACGAACTCAAACCCGTCGCGATGTATCTCATCACTCATTATATTTGGAACGCAATCCGCAAAAATCTGAGAAAGCGACTCCTTGTTATTGATGAGGCCTGGTGGATGATGAAATCAGAAGATACGGCTTCGTTCCTATTTAGTATGGCGAAAAGGGGACGCAAATATTTTCTCGGATTGGCGACTATCACCCAGGACGTTGATGACTTCTTGAAGTCCCCGTACGGCATGCCGATTGTGACAAACTCTTCCATTCAAATTCTCTTGAAACAATCGCCAAGCGTCATAGACTATGTACAAAAAACTTTCAACCTTACGGACGAAGAAAAATACTTATTACTCGAATCCGATGTCGGAGAAGGTATGTTTTTCGTCGGTTTGAAGCATGTTGCCATGAAGATCGTGAGTTCATATACAGAAGATCAGATCATTACCACAAATCCGCAACAACTAATAGCGATCAGAGACGCGAAGAAACAACTCGAGGACTCGGGGCAATAATTTTCTCAAGGTTCGACCTCAGGAATTCCTGAGGTCGAACCTTGTGTTATAATTCCTTCATGGAAGATAATAAACCAAAATACCGAATAGGAACTTCTGGAATGTTATTTTGGATTTTGTTTGCCGCATTAGCGGACCTTTTAAGTTTGATACCTTTTGTTGGGAGCATTGTTGGACCGATATATTGGGTCTGCTTCAGTATATACCTTTGGAAAATCGGTTGTGGACTATTGAATGCTCGCAGACTGGCAACAGGAATAACTTCAATGGTAATAGAAATAATACCCGCTTTTCAGGCATTTCCCACGATATTGATTGGAACGATAGCAATAATAGTAATGGTACGTACGGAAGATAAAACCGGTATTACGGTCCCCGGGCTTGGAAGTAAGAAACCCGCAAGTACCTTGGTTGAAAACGGTGTGAATCCTCCACGAGTTCAGCAGACACCATTAAATCAGGACGGAATTCGTGCGCCGAACGGAGGATTGTGATAAACACTTTGCGTATCCACTCGCAAGTTTTCCGTAAAATTGATAAAATAGCGGTAATGAAAGCTCTCTTCGCTTTTACATTTATCTTTTTAATATTCGCTTTTGCGGTTTCAGCCCAAGGCGTGCCGACTTCCATTCAGGGAATAGATTTGCGACTTTCCACGGAAAATCCTGTTCCGGAACAGCAAATAACCGTTACGGCTGAAAGTTATACATCAGATTTGAATTCTGCCAGTGTTATATGGACATTGAATGGACTACTATATCAAAAAGGTACGGGTATTACGGCTATTCAAGTTCAAGCCCCCGCTCTCGGAAAAAAGCTTCGGGTTGAAATTATCGCGAGCGTTACGGGTGGAAAAGAATTGAAAGCAAATATTGATATCGGTTCGGGTAGCATTGATATTATCGTTGAAAGCGAAGGTTATGTTCCACCATTTTTCCCTGGGAAAATACCTCTTTCATACCAAAATACCTACAAAATCATTGCTGTGCCGCATCTTGCCGATTCTTCAAGTAAGGAATATGATCCGCGGACTCTAACATATCAATGGTCAAAAGATTCTAAGGTTGTTCAAGATCAAAGCGGTTTTAGTAAACAAACATTCATATGGCAAGACGATATTATTCCGCGCCAAAGAATGATAAATATTCGCGTGACGACCGGAGACGGCCGTGCTCAGGCGGAAAAAGTCATTTTTATACAAGCACAAGGCCCGAATATTATTTTTTACAACAATGATCCGCTTTACGGACCAATGTATAACAAAGCAATTATTGACAGAATAGGGTTAGGCACAAGTCGTGAACTTTCTGTGTTAGCTGTTCCTTATGGATTTAATAAACCTCTAAAGGGCATCGGTAATCTATTATTCACATGGCTGGTAAATTCCATGGAACAAATGAATCTTTCCGCCAGTCAATCCATCGTTTTGCGCGCTCCAGAAGGTGTCAGTGGTTCTTCTAATATTCAACTACAAATCCGCAACAACAAAGATATCTTGCAAAGCGCGCAAGGTAGCTTTTCGGCGGTTTTTTCGGCCAATGAATCAATTAATTCAGCTACAAGCACTAATTCATTAAATAATTACAATGGCATATAACAATAAACAAATAAACAGATACCTAATCATTACCATAATGATTATTATGACGTTTTCTTTTTCCGCCACTATTGTTTCAGGTCCAGTACATACCATTCAAGCGGCAACACCATCGGGGAATGAAGATAAAACATATACTTTGCTCGAACCTTTGCCCTACCTGCCAAATTCTGGACAGATCAATGAGGGCGGGCAAGTAAAAAATATCAATCTGGGAAGTTTTATCCAATACGCGTTCAATCTATTAATCGCCGTTGCCGCCGTTGCCGCGGTGTTCATGATGGTTTACGGGGGATTCTTATACATGACATCTGATGCATGGAGTAAAAAAAGTGAGGGAATAACAAAATTTAAGAACGCCATATACGGCTTATTAATGGTACTCTCGGCCTTTCTAATTCTAAGAACAGTTAATCCGAAACTGGTTGAGATTCCAAAAAGTATCCCGCCAATAGACGTTCCTGCTTCGCAAATGCAGTCACCAATGGCTTTGTTTGATCAGATGCTTGCAGACGCTCAAGCCGACAGACAACGATTAACAAGTGAACTTATTTTTAAACAAGATCAAACGGATACATTAGTATCTTCTTTAAGTGATAGAAATGCAATACTGAGAGGTGAGCTGAGGGAACTACTCTCAAGTGGTGAAAACAATTCACGGATTCAAGTGATAGAAGATGAATTAGCTGAAAATGATGCAAAGATCTTAAATGCAGAATCAATTATGTCTGCGGATACGACAAAGGCAATTATTCAGACTAGAGTTGCTTCCCAAACATTTCTAAATCTCAACAGCATGAATATTATCAGTGGTTTAGACCTAAATAAAATAACTGCTGAAATTTCAACAGGAGTAAATGAGATAGATAAGATTAAGCGTGATGGTATCACTGAATTAGTAAATCTAGGCTCGAACGACGCAACTTTATCAAACAGTATTATTATGGAAGCCGAAAAAGCCAAGATTTCACTGCAACTTAACGGGCTTGATGCACAAGTTCAATTAACTGATAAAGATCACACTTTCCTAGCTTTTGAAAATAATATAATAGATCCAAGTCTAAATAAAATTGCACAAGAAATTTACGCGGTTCAGGATCCTACAATAAGAGAACAACTACGACTAAAATATATGGATGTAAAAAAACGAATTGATGATCTAAAAATATCAACGAAAAAATAACCATGCACAAAATTATCAAAATCCTAACTGTAATAGTAACCCTCCTGATCATCGCAGGCGCCGTTTATTATTGGTATTTTTACATTTACGTTTCTTCTACACCGACAACAACAGAAAATCAGAATCCAACAACCGGCTTCATTCCTTTTGACCGCGATATTCCCGCGTCATCGGGACAAGACGCCGGGGACTCAAATAACGGTAATACCACTTCCGCAAGTAATGTTCAAACCACAGCGCCACTTCCAATTCTGCGTCTTTTGAGCGCGACACCGGTCGGAGGTTACGGAGCCAGCACAACAGCCAGCACAACTGTCGTGAGATGGGTAGATAGGGGAAGAGGGAATATTTATGAGGCCAGAGGCGATAGATTGGACATTACGACGATTTCGAACACATTATTGCCGAGAGTGTATGAAAGTTGGTGGAATAAGAATGACACATCATTCGTGGGACAATATTTGAGCGATAAGGGCGATGAGATAACAACCGTTATCGCGAATATTCAGAAAAGAGTGGCTCCAACACCGGCAAAAACTGGAACGAGCACATCAGTTATGACGGAGACAATTCAAAATCAACAGGTAACTGGAACTATATATGAATTAAAAGGTAAAGTCGTATCAGGAAATATTATTGCCGTCGCTTCATCACCGAAAAGAGATCGTATTTTAGTAATAAATAATGATAATGGTCGCGCTATTGGCTATGTGTCCAACTTTGACGGTAGCAAACAAACTCAATTGTTTGATTTGCCGTTCACTCAACTTGTCGCGGAATGGCCGGAAGAAAATACTATCGCCATCACAACGAAAGCCGGCGCCAATTATTCTGGCTATTTGTATTTCGTGAATGTGAAAACCGGCGTTCTGACGCAAATTCTCGGAAATATGCCCGGTCTAGCGACAAAAGTAAGCAAGGACGCGATAAGGGTATTGTATTCAAGCGCGACAAAAGATACTAACATGACCAAAACCATAATTTATGAGATAAATACCGGAAAATCAACAGAAATGATATTCCGCACATTCGCCGATAAATGTGTATGGAGCTCAAAATTCAAAGAAGAAGTCTACTGCGCCCTGCCATCAAAAATTACCACTGGCATATATCCTGACGATTGGTACCTCGGCAAAGTATCGTTCATTGATGATATTTGGTTGTTAAACTCCACTACCGGCCAAATACATCGCGTTTCAAAACTACTTAGCCAAGCAAATCAACTTATCGACGTATTCAATATTGAACTCGACACTAACGGTGATTTCCTCTATTTCATGAACAAGAACAATCTGTCACTCTGGTCACTCGATCTTGTTTCATCGAATTAATCTCCCGGAATCACAACAAACAAAGCATGTTTTTCAAGACGAGGACTGCGATTGTCTCGCGGTCTTAGGATGATGTATAAAAAACAACATCTGAATAAATATTGCATCAATAGGAACAGTTCCGCAGTTTTGAAAAACATGCTTTGTTTGTTGTGATTCGGGTATTATTTCTTCGCGTATTGTCTGCGTATGACTAATTCCTGTGCAAGAGTAAATAATGCGCTCACGGACCAGTATAATGCGATAATAGACGCCACCTGAGGAAATTTCAAAGGAATCAACCAATAAGTTGAGGCGAAAGCCAAAATCGGCAACATATATTTCATCTGTTTATTCATGGACGCCGCGAAGTCCAATGGGGGAGTACCTGTAACATGATTATTCGTCGTTACGGCTTTGAATTGTTTCGACGCCAGAGAATATTTGAGTTGAACATATTGAGCAATCGCGGTAACTATCGCCAAAACAAGGCTTGGTGTTGTCAAATCTATCAATCCCAAAAATTGCGTCTTCACCATAGGAATAGAAACAAATGAATACAAATATTCCGGGTTGATTGTTGGTATTATTTTATAAAAAACGGAAAGTAGTGCTAGCAATATCGGCAATTGAATGAAAAGAAGTAAGATTCCTGAAAACGGTTTTATGCCTTTTGCTTTATAAAGCTCCATAACCTTAAGAGCTTGCGCTTGCCGATCGTTCGCGTACTGCGCTTTTATTTGATTCGACTCAGGTTCTATCTCTTTCATTCTGATCTGTGTTAGTATCGACACCTTTGAGAGATGAAATAGCGCCAACTTCACAATAATGGTGAAAATAATAACGGCCAATCCAACGTCAATCCAAGGCAAAATGTCCATAACACTCACCAAACCGTTATATAAAGGTAAAAAAATAAAATTATGATACAAATATGTCATTTATTGTTTGCAACTTACAAATTATCGTCTATTAATCGCCGTTTACAGCCTTCATCAGCTTGGATTTTATGAGCAAATCTTTGAGAGCAGTCCTGATAGTTTCAAATTTATAATCTTTCAAATCGCTCTTAGAGAAGATAATAACATGAACACCGGAAATAACGGAGGGGAATAATTCTCTTATAACACTATACAACCGCCGTCTTGCCCTATTACGCGCCACGGCCGTCTTCGCGACCTTCACAGGTGCTACGGCAGAAATACATGTATTTGGTTGATTCAACACATATCGCAAAACAAAAAGGGGGGAACTTATAACTTTCCCTTTCTTTATCACTTCCAATAGCCGTTTAGTTGTCAGTCTATTAGACTTTTTCAACATATTAAACTGTTACACGATACCTGCCTTTAGCTCTGCGCCTCGCAACGGCCTTTTTCCCACCAGGCGATTTCATTCTAGCGCGAAATCCATGCGTCTTGGCGCGTTTTCTTTTGTTTGGTTTGTATGTGAATGACATGACTAGGAAATTATTACATCTTTTTTATTTTTATGCAAGATAAAAGAGTTCTCCACAACTTATCAACATATTTTATGCCTCTCCACAAGTTCCCAGATTTATAAACAGGTATATACTAGAAACACCTTATGAATGAATATTCTCAAATTTGGCAGACCGCGCTGATCGAAATACAGTCGATTGTTTCCCCAGCGAATTATTCCACTTGGGTCAAAACTACTCGTATTGTCCGTGAGGAGGAGGGGGTGGTATTCCTTGGCGTACCAAATGAATTCACCAGGGAATGGTTATTCAAGAAATGTCACAACTCAATTCTGCGCATATTAAGACAGCTGAACGAACGTGTACGTGCCCTAGAATATGTTGTTTTGAAAGAGGATGAACAAAAACTCGACGGAGGAAAGAAGGGTTTGGCCATGGCGCCGACGCTTTCTATACCCCTAGAAAATTTCTACGTAAACAAAGATGATAATCTCAATTCCCGCTACACATTCGAAAATTTTGTGGTCGGACCATTCAACGAAATCGCTCACGCCGCCGCGCAAACAGTTGTGAAAGCGCCGGGGCAGGCATACAATCCGTTCTTCGTGTACGGAAGGACGGGTGTCGGAAAAACTCATTTGATCCAATCTATAGGCAATAAGATTAAGAATTTGTTCCCTAACAAAAAAGTATATTATCTAACCGCGGAAAAATTCGGATCCGATTTTTTCGACTCGTTACAGATCAACAAAGCTCAACAATTCAAGGAAAAATACCGTAAATACGATGTTCTTATAATGGATGATGTTCAATTTTTCGGCAGCAAGGAAAAATTCCAGGAAGAATTTTTTCACTTATTCAATACTTTTTATGATACCGCTCGCCAACTCATTTTTTCGAGCGATAGACATCCGAATATCATTCCGAATTTGGAAGATCGCATACGAAGTCGTTTCAGCACCGGTATGGTTATTGATATCGCTGAATTAGACAAAGAGTCTAGAATGGCTATAGTTAGAGCCAAATGCCAGCCTCATAGCATTACTCTAACTGAAGAAATAATCGATTATCTTGCTTCTGAGGTTGAAGAAAATATCAGAGAAATAGAGGGTATAGTCAACATTATCGCTCATAATACCCAATACAAAGGTAGGGAGCTTAACTTAAATGAAATAAAAACCATCATCAAAACAAACGCTCGACCGAAGAAAATGCTTTCCGTTAAAGAAGTAGTGAAAATCGTCTGCGACTTTTACAATATAGACGAGAATAGTATATACAACAAGACTCGAAGGAAGGAAATTGTGAAACCGCGCCAAGTGGTTATGTACATCCTGCGTGAAGATTTTAGTATTTCATTTCCATCTATTGGAGACAAACTGGGTGGACGTGATCATACGACAGTCATTCACTCGTATGAGAAAGTAAAAGAAGATTTGAAGACTAATAACTTATTATCAGAAGAAGTATCACGCATACGGACAATGTTATAAAAAATTTTATGTGGAAATCATGTTAATAAAAATGTATTACTTGGGTAAAATATGAACGCAAAAAACAAATATAAATTTAAATGAATAAATTAAACATGTTGTTAGTAAAAAAATAATTATAAATATTCAAAAATACTAATATTTAACCACTGTTTTTCAACTTATCAACATATTCACTCCCTTAATAACAATAAAGAGTTATATAAAAAATAATTATTAACACTAACACTATTATATTATATGAAACTTGAATTACATTTTCAGGATTTTAAAAAAGCAGTACTATTATCGGAAAAAATTGCCGGTAAACATATGACTTTACCTGTATTGTCATGCCTTCTTTTTGATGTGAAAAAAGGATCTCTTCATATAAAAGCAACAAACCTTGATCTTGGTATAGAGACAATAATATCGGCAAAGTCGGATACTGAAAACGTTTTTGCCATTCCCGCCGCGATTTTGTCCGCGTTCCTGTCCCAAATAAGCGATTATGACGGGGTTATTCGGTTGGAGTCTGTATCGGGAAATATACAAATAAACACATCAAAATCAAAAGGAGTGATAAAAACCGTGCCACATGAAGATTTTCCAAGTATTCCCGAGGTGACAAATGAACGAAAAGTTCAATTAACATCCGATATTATCGTAAAAGGGTTAAAATCCGTATGGTATAGCGCGTCAGTTTCTAGCGTCAAACCAGAATTATCTAGTGTTTATGTTTATACGCAGAACAATCATCTTATTTTTGTGGCTACAGATTCATTTCGTTTGGCTGAGAAAAAACTTAATTTACCCACAGCCACAATAGTTGGGGACATTTTGATTCCATTCAAAAATGTCGCCGATATGATACGAATACTTGAATCAACCACGGAAACAATTACGATCGAAATGAATAAAAACCTTATTTCCTTTGAAGTTCCGGGCAAAATCCGCATAATATCTCGAGTTATTGATGGGGTATTTCCAGATTATAAACAGATTATCCCCAAATCATATACAACCGAAATTATCGCTTTGAAACAAGACCTTTTGAACGCGCTCCGAATATCAAATGTTTTTTCGGATAAATTCAATCAAATACATTTGACGGCTGATCCGAAAGGTAAACTATTTGAGGTACAAACAAAAAATAGCGATATTGGCGAAAATAAAACGACCATAGATGCCGCCGTGACGGGCGATAGGGTAGAAATCAATTTCAATTACAAGTATGTGGTAGATTGCTTCCAATCTATCGATGCTGATAGCGTTTCTCTTCAACTGGGAGGCACAAATAGGCCGATGGTCATACGCCCGGTGTCCGGAGATCAATCGTTTATGTATTTGGTTATGCCCATGAATCGTTAAATGTTCAATATATCTCAATTTTTAAATAGAATACGCGGTACTCAAGGAAAACAAATACTTCAAAGAAACATTGTGCGTAATGTCGTGCTAAAAAATATTGGCATTGATATTCCCGCAGAAAATATCACGATAAAATCAGCTGTAATTTTTTTGAATAATATTTCACAATCCGCGAAATCGGCTGTGTACGTGAAAAAACAAATTATTTTGAATGAGATTAATAAAGGGCAAGATACTATAATTGTCCGAGATATTAAATGATGAGATTGTTCCACGCAATTCGCTATTTAGCAATTGAAAAGTTCGCTACTGCCTGGCCCTTATTGGAAACACTGTCATATACAATAACGGATAGAGAGTTGCTGGACTCATTCAAATTACCAACATCAACCGGCAGAAATGAGAAATTTAGAGGATTAGTAATAGCGGTCAGAACAAATTTTCCATTCAGATAAACTTCGGTTTTTTGCGCGGGATACGCGCCGTCTAGTTTCAATTGTACCGATAAAATTTCTTGAGGATTTATCAGTGAATCAGTAACTGGAGAAACGATCGTGATTTTAGGAACTTTTTCCGGTGTGTGAACATCATCCGTTTCGTTCGGAATAATCATAGTGCCCGTTACTTCTTGGAAATTCGGGTGTGAAATCATATATTCCGTTAGCCAATTGCGGATGCCGTATTCCCAATTCGCATATTGAGAATCTTGCTCTGGGTTCGTTGGGGCGGGTCCCGTTGGATCGTCTTTTCTTACCCAATGCAAAATTGTATGTACGCTATTGAATACAACTTCCTGTTTCAATTCTGCCGGCGTATAATCCGTGGCCAATTTTCCTGATATTTTATCTTTCCAATAAGACAAACCACCCCACCATATACCATGCAAAACGGGCTTGTTATCCGTCTTTGTCACTGGTGGAGATTGGAAATTTTCAACAGGGAGAATCTTCACCGCCTCTGACATGAACGCGCCCCACAATGGCGTTATGATAAGACCGGCGACATTATGTTGCATCGGTCTATTGTCGTTGTTTCCGGCCCATGCTCCCACAACCAAATTGGGAGCGTAACCCATGGTCCAGACATCTCGATAATCATTCGTGGTTCCAGTTTTGATGGCAATTTGTCTGCCGACATTATCAGCGATTGGCTTCAAACTGGCCATACGTACCTTGGTATCCGATAATATATCGGATATTTGTCTGGAAATTTCCGGAGCTAGCACTTGAACAGGATTTATTTTTGCCTCTTCCAATACAATTTTGTTGCCGTCTTCAACCTTCAATACGGATCGATAAGGATTGCGAATGCCGTCGTTGGCGAATACTCCATATGCGCTAGTCATATCAAGTAAGGAGACTTCACCACCGCCCAAGACCAGAGTAAGTCCATATCGATTCGGGTCTGTAAGAGTGGTAATGCCCAAATCTTCGGCAGTTTGTATGGAATCGGGTATTCCCGACAAATATAATGCTTTCACGGCGGGAATGTTTCTTGATTGTGCCAATGCCTGACGAATTGTGAGTGGTCCCTCGAATATATTGTCATATTCAACGGGGGAATAGCATATTTTTGTCGCGTCGGCGCGTGGATTTTTCGTTTTACCTTCTGGCGTGCACTCCGATGAAAATTCAGTGTTAACATCAAACAGTATGGTTTCCGGCGTATAGCCTTTTTTGAACGCGGTCGCATAAACGAATGGCTTGAATGTGGAGCCCGGTTGCCTCTTCGCCAAAGCAACATTATAATTCCCGTCAATTGTCTGATCGAAATAATCTTTCGATCCAACCAAAGCGAGAATATCTCCCGTTTTCGGATCAATGGCGACCATCGCGGTATTGCTAGCATTGAAATTTTCCGCAAGCGAAGGGCCAAACTTCGCAATCGTCTGCTCCATTTTCTGTTGCATGTCGTAATCGAGTGTTGTTATGATGTTCAGACCGTTCTGACTGACAACATCTTCACCGTATTTTTGTACTAAATAATCTTTTACCATCATAACGAAGTGGGGAGCGCGTATGCCAGCGCTATTTTTTGACAAGAATTGAACTTTCTCCTGTTGGGCCGTATTGAATTCTTCATCTGATATAACATCGGTATCTTTCATTCTTTGTAGAACCAATTGTTGTCTAGCATTTAATTCATCGCGATGTGTTCCGTATGGGGAATAATATGTCGGTGCTTGGGGAATGGCGGCCATGTAAGCGGCTTCGGCTAGTGTCACATCTTTAACAGGTCTTCCGAAGAATGCTTGGCTAGCCTCTTCAGCGCCGTAAATAGTGCCACCGTAAGAGATTTCATTGAAATATGCCTCCAGAATTTGGTCTTTTGTCATTACTTTTTCCAGTTTTATCGCCAAAACCAATTCTTTGATCTTTCTCGTTATAGTCTTATCTTGAGTTAATAGAGAATTTTTAACAACTTGCTGAGTAATGGTTGATCCTCCCTGATTAACCTTGCCACTTAGTAGATTGTCGATCGCGGCCCGCAAAATGGCAGTTGGACGAAAACCGAAATGAGTATAAAAGTCCGAATCTTCTATGGCGATAGTTGCTTTTTGGAGGTTTGGAGAAATATCTGATAAAGGAATAACAGTTCTTTTTACATCAGTATTCACATCATAAAGAAGAATAGTGCCGGTACGATCATATATTTTTGTCGACTGAGTGACGACGCGCGTGGCAAAAGTATTTAGGTCGGGCATTTGCAGAGTTGCTACCCATAACGCGCCGATGCCTATACACAAGAAAAATGCCGAAAAGGCAAGAAAAACAAGCGAACGTATGAATCTTCTTTTTTTATGTCGAGACATTAGGCCTATATTATAACATCTATATATAGCACCCGTTCACAATGTATACAAGTTATTTGTCACTGCTCCCATTTGTCGTTAAATGGGTCTAATTCGTCATCATCAAGACCAAGTTCATCCAACTCCAGATCGGTCTCCTCGGTTTCAAGAAGAGGATCAACAGGCAACTTTTCTTCATGGTCAATGAGACCGTCAATTTCTTCTGCGTCAATCGGTTTTTTCACCTTCACATTCGGCGACATGACATCTTTCTCAATATCCGAAACACTATTGTTAATTTTTTGGGAATCAGTTCTCTTAATTTGTTTTTGTTGTTTGCCTTTTACTGTTGGCATTTTGATTTCATTAAGACTGATAATGAATTGTTTAATTTGTAGCAGATGTTAATTTTTTTGGCAACAATTAAAACTGTGGATAATTATCGATGTCATTTCGCGAACAAGGACACAAATAATTTCCTCGTGGCGAGGACTGCGATTGTCACGCTGTCACAAGGAGATGTACAACAAATAATCGTTGATTATCGTTTATGGTAATAGAAACAGTTCCGCAGCCACGAGGAAATTATTTGTGTCCTTGTTCGCGGAGACTTGATACCCATTATTTATTTAAAATTTCTGATTCTGGCGCCGCATGTTAAAGCGACGGCGATAGCGTCGTATTCATCGTCAAGTTTTTTCTTTGGCGTTTTTACGAGCAAATGCACCATTTTTATCATTCTTGTTTTGTCGCTTGTGCCGTCGCCGGTAATCGCCGTTTTTATTTCCATGGGACTATATTCAAATATTGTCAAATTTCTTTTTATCGCTTCATATATTATTATCCCTCTAGCTTCGGCTACGCGCATGGCGGTTTTCTGATTCTTGGTTATAAATAGAGTTTCAAGTGCCACAACTTTTGGCTTGAATTTATCCATAATTCGTACAACTTCTTTACCGATTTCGCGTAGGCGCCAATATATTGATTTTTTCTTTGAAGTTGAAAAACAAGCAGAATATAGCACCACTTCTCTTAATTTTGCGGTTTTTTCTACAACCGCCATGCCGAGACGATCATAGCCGGGATCTATTCCAAGGATTTTCATAATGGATTAATTATACCGCTCCCATGGCCGACGCTTCCCTCCGCGAGTCCTTAATCGCACCACTTCGTTAAGGCTCACTCCGGGAAGTGTCGGCTATGGGAGCGGCCGACGGTAAATAATTAAAAGTTACTCTGCGTTAGTAAATACTTCTTGTACCTCATCATTCGCATCCAAATCTTCAATGAGTTTGGTTAATTTCTCAATATTGGCGTTCTCAAGTGGTATAGTTGTGGTCGGTGTCCAACCCCCATGAGTTTTTTCGAATGCCCAAGAAGCACTGCCGGGGGAGGCGAGTGACAACTCATGCAAGGCGAGAATATGTTTGATTTCTTGCGCGGCTTTATTATGATTGTCGGTAAGCGCGCTTATAAGGATCGCCACGCCTCCGGGTCCGTATGCTTCATAGACGAATGATTCCATGGCGACACTGTCGGTGGCTTTCTTCACGGCGCGGTCTATAGTATCGTTCGGCATATTCTCTTTGCGAGCCTTCTCTATGGCGGCCACAAGTCCCGGTGATAAGAGATTGCCACCGGATTTCTTGGCCTCTACCGTGATGAGGCGCACGTATTTACCGAATGATTTGCTCTTTTGCGCGTCATTCTTGGCTTTCAAATGCTTTATTTTCGAGAATTTATTGTGGCCGGACATGCCCATAGTTTACATTTTGTGATGGAAAACGTAAAGTCTGACTTAATATTGACGATTATATCATTGGATTAATCATCTTATTGACAATCTTTCCGGTGCCAGGAAATTGATAACAAATGATAATTTTGGATTAATAACAAATCTCATCGGGTATTTTGTTTTGGGAGGTTCCTCTATCATTCATTTTACAATAGAATAAATTACTGCAAGTTGCTCGCTATACTTTTTCTAATTGTGTTCTAGTTCTTTCACCTTATGTGCTAATTTTTTGTTGGTTGCAAGCAATTCACGAAGCTTAATAAATGCACGAATTATAAATATGTTCATTTGTACTGCACATGGACTATTCAATATTGGTGAGAGCATGGAAACACCATATTCAGTAAATGTATAAGGTGTATGATATCGTCCGCCCCATCTTGATATTGCAGATTGTAATATAGCCGTATGTTAACATTTTCAACACCTAAAAATTGCTTTTAGCCCTCTGTTGTAAGTTGGAAAATATTGGATATGTATGCCCGGTCCAACACATTTTCTATACCTATAACAACTTCGCGGCTCCTTTCACCCCGAGATGCGCATACGCTCGATCTGTAGCAGTGCGTCCACGTGATGTTCGTTCGAGCAACCCTAACTGTATCAAATACGGTTCATAAACCTCTTCGACGGTCGCTTGTTCTTCGGACAGCGCTGCGGCGATCGTATTTAGGCCGACGGGTCCGCCGCCGAACTTCGTTATTATAACTTTCAAAATATCTCGATCAGCATTGGTAAGACCGAGAGTGTCAACGCCGAGCATAGTTAGCGCTTTCTCAACAATATCTTTTGAAAGGGGAACCTTGTTTATCTGCGCGTAATCTCGACAACGCTTCAAGTGAAAATTCGCCGTGCGCGGAGTGAAGCGTGAACGTGTGGCGATTTCACCGACTGCTCCCTCATGAATATCTATGCCAAGAATTTTGGACGAACGGCGAATAATTTCGGCGATTTCATCATTCGAGTAAAATTCCAGCTTGAATACGCCGCCAGAAAAACGGGAACGCAAAGGCGCGGAAATCATGGCGATGCGGGTGGTGGCCGCGATTAGGGTAAATGGCGGCAAATCAAGTTGTATGGTTCTAGCTGAAGGGCCTTTACCTATGATAATATCAAGAGTGCCTGATTCCATAGCGGGGTAAAGAACTTCCTCAATAGCTTTGTTTAGGCGATGGATTTCATCTATAAACAGAATGTCTCCAGCCGACAAATTCGTGACAATTGAAGCTAGATCTCCCACCTTCAAAATAGCGGGTCCAGAGGTAATCTTCATTTGAGCGCCAGTTTCTTTGGCGATGAGGTGAGCCAATGTCGTCTTTCCCAGTCCCGGCGGACCATAGAAAAGCATATGTTCTGGCGGATGTTCACGTTCTTTTGCGGCAGTTAGAAGTATATGGAGATTATCTTTCGCGTTTTTCTGACCGATATAATCCTCCCAACGTGAAGGTCGGAGGGTCTGGTCGAGAAAACCAACCTCTTTTTCATCGGTAACTGAATTTTTTGCAATCCTTGACATATAATTGTGTTTATGCTAGCATGGAGGTGACATCGAAAAATAAATACATAAACGAGATTGTGAACCTCTAAGCAATGGCCTTCCCAGGTTTGGGTATAGTTCTAAGGACATTCTGGTTTTCTTTTTTATAAAGAAGTGACTGGAATTATCCTCGGGAATATACCTCGCTTCCGGCATCACGCCAGAAGATATTGCTTAGAGATTCGTGGTCTCGTTTTTTTATTTCTCTCCTGCCGCCATACTAACGCCAGGCGCGCGAATAAAGCAATCTTTTCTGGGGATAAGTTTATGAGAAAACGAAATTTGAATTAAATCCAGTTATCATCTAACTTTCATTCCTGATTGTTGGAGGGCATTCGTATAAGATGTATGAATTTTTGCCAGCTCATCGTGCAGGTGTTGCTGTTCCCTTTTTATCATATCGATATCGTGTTTTAGTATGGGAATACGTCTCTCCAAGTCTTTAAGTTGGTGAGTTTTGAGTTCGATATCTTTCTTTAATTGGGTCATTTCAGGTTCTGCCTTTTTTAATTCGGCTTCCTTGTCATTCATTTCCCTGGTTTCTTTTAGAATCTGTTGTTCCAGTTGCTTGATTGCTTGTTCTAAGTTTGCGGATGTTTGCATATTTTTTTATTAATTATCCTTTAATGTTATTACTCTCTCCAGCTCTTCAAGCGATGTAATTCCTCGTAATACTTTTAAGACGCCATCTTGTTTCATCGTAAGTATTCCTTGACCTTTTGCCGCTTCCCATATTTCACGGTCGCTCGCGCTCATTTGCACGACTTTCTCTATCCGTTGATTCATGAGAATCGCTTCGAAAATACCAATGCGACCTTTGTAACCGGTATGATTACATTTATCACAACCGGCGGGGAGATATATTTTTTCGTAGGTAGTTGGAACGAGAGCTTTGTCTTCAATGGTATTAAGTGTTGTTTCTATTTCCTCTTTGGTTTTCCCCTCAATTATAGATTCCTTTTTGCATATTGGACACAGGACGCGCACAAGCCTTTGCGCCATTGAAACGCGAAGCGCGGAAGGAATAATACTGGGATTTGCGCCGAGATCTATAAGTCGCGGGAACGTGCCGCCGGCATCATTGGTATGTAAAGTAGAGAAAACTAGATGTCCGGTTAGGGCGGAATTGATGGCGATATCGGCGGTTTCGTTATCCCGAATTTCACCGACCATAATAATATCCGGATCCTGTCTAACCGCGGCGCGCAGACCTTCCAAGAAATTGTAACCCTTGTCATTCACCTGAGTCTGAACAATTCCCGGCAGATGATACTCGATCGGATCTTCTATTGTGATAATCTTCACGCCGGGATTGCTGACCTTTTTCAGAAAAGCGTAAAGAGTTGTAGTTTTTCCCGAACCGGTCGGACCGGTCGTGAGAATCATTCCATCTGGGCGATTTATTTCCGCGTTCAGAATATCGAGTAGTTTCGGGTGAATGCCCATCTGATCGAGCGGTATGCTTATGCTTTTCGGATTGAGCAGGCGAAGCACCACCGATTCGTTGTATGCTCCGGGAAGTATTGACGCGCGTACCTCTACATCGCCGATTGGCAGGCGGATGCTAAAACGGCCGTCCTGTGAATCCTTTTTGATATTTAATTTCATTCCAGAAATAAGTTTGATACGCGATAGAAGAAGGGCGTATGTTTCATTATCAAAACGAGTTACATCCTGAAGTACTCCATCAAGACGATATCGAAGGAGAACATAAGTTTCTTCAGGTTCCAAATGAACATCGGATGCTTCTATCGCGAGAGCGCCCGCGAGAAGTGTTTCCAATATTCGCGATACCCTGTAGCTTTTTTTGCCTGCCGTTGTTGTTTCCAAAATCGTTTTGATGGTCGGTAAGCTTTTGGCTTGTTCTATGATTTCTTCGATTTCCTTATTTGAAATTTCGAGTGAACCAGCTTTATTCTCATAGGCGAAAGAAAGGTCTTTGTATAGGTTCCATGCTTTTTCAAGTCCCGGTGTGGAGGTTATGTAAATTTCCGGTTGATACCCTTTACCTTTTAGATCAGAGATCACCGCCTCAATCTTCTCTCCCCGCGGATTGCGCGTGGCAATCTTAATTTTTTTATCAATCAAAGCGAAAGCCGCAGCAAGTGCTCCGCGCGCTGTTTTTTCGTCTATCAGACGCAAGGCGTCAGAATTTATTGGAATACCCAATAAATTGATATACTCCACACCGTATTTTGCCGACAGAATCTGCACCAAATCCTCCTCCTCTTTGCGGTGTATTTCTTCGAGCTTTCTATTTTGTTTGTCTTCGTCAAATGTGATGGTCATAAAATGTCAAATTATTGCCTATATTATAGAGCATAATGGGGAAAACCGCCTGCATTGACAAACAAGACGGAATCTGCTATACTGTTTTTAGAACATTCCAAATGACTTGGGGTGGAAAAAACAGTTTGAAGATTTTATGAAAAAACATTTTTTTCTTTTGTTGGTATTAGCAATCTCGACTGGTGGGTGTGTAACTTACCAGAAGAAGAATCTGGAGATTCGCAACCCGGCCGCGCCGATATCTGACCATTCGGTCAAGTGGTCGATCGGGAGTTTGCTCCCGTCAGTGGAGGTGATCCATATTCACCCCACGGATTATGCCCCGCGATATGTGCCGGCGCCCGTGTGGGTGCCGTACGGGCAGCCGATTTACGGCGCGCCGTATCACAACGCGCCGCCGATGGTGCCATATGGAGGTCGGTATCGCTACTGATACCGCCATAAACAGTTTCATTCAGCCGTTTCTCGAAAGAGGACGGCTGATTTTTTATTAGAATTGAGGTAGTGGCCTACCCTTGTGGCTGGCTTGCATGATTCAAAAAAGTGATGTATACTGCTGGCATGAAAAAGAATACACATTTCATGTTGTCAGTCGCGTTGGCTGTTATATGTTTTATGGGTGTTAGCAATGTGAATGCTCAATATTACGACTATTCCGGCTATTCAGATTATTCCGGCTATTCAAGTTACTACGACTATGGATCCTATAGCGGCTATGATTATTATGATTACGGCTCGTACGGAAGCTATGACTACTACGATTCATATAATTATGGCTCGTATGACTATTATGATACATATTCTCCGACATATTATTCTTCGTACTCTTCATATTATCCGAGTTATGATTATGTTTCATATTCCTCATACTATCCTTCATATACTTCATACAATTATTCCAACTACTTTGTGCCAAATTATAATGTCGGCGGCTACTATGGATATAATTATCGATCATATAGCTCCGCGCCGGCATACGGTATTTACGCCAAAAATGTAGTACCAGAACGCGCTCCATATAGTTACAATTCATGTAACTCTGGTTGTGGATCATACGGTTATGATGATTATCGTGATGGAAATAATAACCGCGGATATGATTACGGTGGCGGGAATAATAGAAATAATCAGAATGGTAATTATAATTATGGAGGGGGACACAGATAATATTTTTCAATTAGTGTAAAATGTGTGCATGGCCAAGAACCATACCGGTAAAAAGAAAAGACTAATACTGTTGGACGCGCACGCTATCTTGCATCGCGCATATCATGCTTTGCCGGATTTTTCTACAAAAAATGGTGAGCCGACAGGCGCGCTTTATGGTCTTTCGGCTATGCTCATAAAAATCATTGAGGATTTGAAACCCGATTATATTATCGCTTGTTATGATGTAAAGGGTCCGACATATCGGCATGAAGCGTACAAAGAATACAAAGCGGGACGTAAAGCCGCCGAAGACGATCTTATCGCGCAGATGAAAAGTTCGCGGAGGATTTTCGAGGCGCTCAATATTCCAATTTATGATAAACAAGGGTTTGAAGCTGATGATGTTATAGGTACGATTGTAGAAAATCTGAAGGATGATAAATCCGTGGAAACAATAATAGCTTCAGGCGATATGGACACCATGCAACTCATTCGTGGCGACGATGTGAAAGTCTATACTCTGAAAAAGGGAATAAACGATACGATAATGTATAACGAGAAGGCGGTCCGTGATCGTTTCGGTTTCGGGCCGGAACTCATCGCGGATTATAAAGGTTTGCGTGGTGATCCTTCGGATAATATTCCAGGCATCAAAGGAATCGGCGAGAAGACGGCGACGATTCTGATTTCAAGTTTCGGTACCATAGAAAACGTATACCATGAATTGGAATCCGGTCACGGAAAGGGTGGAGACGTGAAATTCGAAAAGGCCGGAATAAGCCCGCGTCTCATTCAGGTTCTGAAAGATAATAAAGAAGAAGCGGAATTCAGTAAAACTCTAGCGACAATTCGAAAGGATGTGCCGATTGATTTCGTTTTGCCGGAGAAAACATTCAAGGAAAACTTCGATGTGAAGAAGATCGATGAATTGTGGCGTGAATTGGAGTTCCGGACATTGCCGCAGAGGTTGGAGAAGGTTATCGGAGTTTCGAACAGTTCGGCGAATGGAAGCATCGCGCCTGCAGGTCTTGCAAACACAGTTTCTGTGGACACGCCGTCGACGTCATTCGCCACAAACGAAACCATGGCAAACGACGTCGCGTCTGGTTCTCGCCTCCGTCCTGGTGGGGAAATGCAAGGGGATTTACTCGACGAAGGCTCCGAAGCGTCCACAGAAACCGTGTTTGCAAGACCTGCAGAGCGTGAAGAATTCGAAAAAGTCGCTATTGCGCGTTGGATCATAGATTCCAATATTACAAATCCGCAAATGAAGGATATTTTGCGTTTTGCCGATACGAAAGATTTCGAAGTTGCCAAGAAAGCTGTTTTCGAAGAATTGAACAAGAAAGATTTGCGGAAAGTTTATGAAAAAATAGAACTGCCTCTCATTCCCGTCGTTTATAAGATGGATAAAAAAGGAATCAAAATAGATAGAAATTTTCTGAAGAAATTATCGAAAGAATATCATTCGGTCATTGAAAGTTTGGAAAAGAAAATATGGAATGAAGCTAGCGGAGAATTCAATATCAATTCGCCGAAACAATTGGGCGAATTTCTCTTTGACAAGCTCGGACTCAAGGTGAAGAATCAGAAGAAAACGGCGGGCGGGGCGCGTTCAACGAAAGAATCGGAATTGGAAAAAATGCGCGACATGCATCCGGTTATCCCTATGATTTTCGAATACCGCGAATTGGCGAAACTGCTTGGTACCTATATTGACGCGATTCCGCCCTTACTAGATTCAAACGATCGGCTTCATACGCATTTTCTCCAAGCTGGCACGACGACTGGCAGAATGGCTTCACAGGAACCGAATTTACAGAATATTCCGGTGAAATCAGAACTGGGTCGGGCGATTCGAAAAGCGTTTATTGCCGACAAAGGATTCAAGCTTGCCGCTTTGGATTATTCACAAATTGAATTACGCATTGCCGCCTTTTTGTCCGGTGATGAAAAGATGATAGATATTTTCCGGAAAGGAGAAGATGTGCATACTTCGGTGGCTTCATTCGTCTTCAATGTCTCTTTGAAAGACGTGACTCCGGAAATGCGCCGTCAGGCAAAAGTGATAAATTTCGGAATAATTTACGGCATGGGTGTTCTGGCTTTGAAACAAAATCTTGGTTCGACCCGCGAAGACGCGCAGAAATTCTTGAATGATTATTTCAATACTTTTTCAACTCTGGCGCGGTACTTGAATGACGTGAAGGCGGAAACGGCCAAGAAAGGGTATACGGAAACATTATTTGGGCGCAGGCGATACTTTGAGGGGATTAATTCCCATATTCCATATATCAAAGCGCAGGCGGAAAGAATGGCGATCAATGCACCTATCCAAGGGACGGAAGCGGATATTATCAAGCTGGCTATGATCCGTATCGATGAATACTTGAAGAATACCAAGCTCGAAGATATTGCATTTCCTCTATTACAAGTGCATGATGAATTGGTTCTGGAAATTCAGGAGGACCGGGCTGAGGAAATCGCGCGTGAGATCAAGAAAATTATGGAAAGTGTCGTTGATACAAAAGAGACAAAAGGAATTGTTTTGACAGCGCAGATACATATCGGCGATAATTGGGGAGAATTGAAATAATTCTCGAACGCAGTTCGCCCGCAAACAAAGACAATATTATTTTTTGGAAGACTACGGAACTGTTCCTATAGTTTATTATGAAAGTTTGGTTAGATTGTTATACAGAATCCTGAGACAGAGTGATGAATCGCAGTCCTCGTCTTCCAAAAAATAATATTGTCTTTGTTTGCGGGCGATAGGATGTATAATGGAAAAATGAAATCAATCATTTCACATTCATTGGAAGAAACAAAAAAAATCGCCGAAAAATGGTTGGTGGAGATTTCAGTTAGCGCAGATTCTTCAAATCTGAATGTTTCTCTCGAGTCAGGTAATTCCAACGGTAAGTTTTCCAAAGGTGCGGCTGTTGTTGGTTTGTGTGGACCTTTGGGTTCGGGTAAAACCGCTTTTGTTCAGGCGGTTGCAGAGGTGCTTGGCGTGAAGGAACAAGTTACAAGCCCGACTTATGTGCTTATGAAATTGTATGGGGTCGATTCGAAATCAAAAATCGGACATTTACCATGGAACCGATTGGTACATATCGATGCATATAGATTGGAAAAGGCGGAGGAAGTCGGTGCACTCAATTTCGAATCTATCGTCTCCGATTCACGCAATTTGATTCTTATTGAATGGGCTGACAATATTAAAGACGCTTTGCCGCCTGATTGGAAAAAGATAGATTTCGAGACGGTGTCGGAGACAGAGAGAAGAATGAGTTTTTCTTAGAAAGATCCAAAAAGGAAAAGTATGAATTTTTTTGAGACTTGCGCTACAATACGGCAATGCTATATGTATATCACGGATCTGATATTCAAAAAGGACTGGAGAAATCACACAGTCTGGTAAATTCATTGCGTGCGAAAAAACCAAATGCGATTTTTGTCGCTATAGACGCGGATCATTTCACCTCGTCGGTTATTGAGGAACATCTGGGCGGTCAGGGATTATTTTCCAATAAGTACATCATTCTTCTGGATCGTGTAACGGAAAACAAGGATGTCAAAGATATTTTACCTGATTACATTCCGGCAATGAAAGAATCCACGAATATTTTCATTGTCCATGAAGGCAAACTAAATGCGGAACTTGCGAGATTATTCCAGAAATATGCCGAGAAAGTTATTCTCTGCGAAGAAGTGAGTAGTGACGGTTCTTTTAATAAGAAAGATTTCAGTGTATTCGCACTCGGTGACGCGCTGGCGTCTCGAGAACCATTCAAGGCTTGGATTCTATATAGACAGGCGGTGGATAAAGGGATAGGAAGCGAAAGTATTCTCGGCACATTATTTTGGCAAATGAAGTCGGTTAAAGTTGTGTCGCAAGTCGAGACTGCGAGAGAAGCCGGGCTCAATCCTTTTGTCTTCGGGAATTGCCGACGGTTCGCGCGGAACTTCTCGGAAAAGGAATTGAATGGCTATATTTCCGACTTGATCACCCTATACCACGATGGTCACCGAGGGCTCGCGGATATCGAAATCGGGTTGGAAAAGCTTGTCCTCAATTGCGGAAAACCTAAATTGTGATAATCTGTCAATGCATGGGGAATAGTCGTTTGTGATGAAAAGTGAACAGTATCTGTAAACGGGAAAATAAATGCGCCCATAGCTCAGCCCGGTAGAGCACCTGCCTTTTAAGCAGAGGGTCGTTGGTTCGAATCCAACTGGGCGCACAGAAATATTGAAAACGATATAATATCAAAACTAGACGGAAAGAGTTAAACTATTAGTAAATTGTCGGAGTTTACGAATAATAAATATTCAATAACATGCCATCAGAAGAAACGATTAAACCAACGCCGGAAAATAAGACCGGAGACGAGATCGAAAACGAAGGAAAATTCGGCAGTAATGAAAAAATAGAAAAAGAATTGACCCCGGAAAATGTTCAATACTATATCGAGCAGGGCAAGCCGATTGATGTGAAAGTGAAGGGTTCGACAGGGGAAAATGAAGAGGGTTGGTTTGTGTCAAAAGTTGATTTGGCTGCTGGATTGGCACGAGTATTTAGACCAGGTGAAAATGGTGAAAAACCACAAGAGAAAAAAGTGCCACTAGAAGACTTGGAAAAGTGGAACGAATAATCAACCGGTGATATCGGTTTACAAATATTTTACAATGGCATATCAAATGCCATTTTCCCCGCGCCTGTCGCCATGAGAGAAATTGCCATGACAAGAAGGAGAACATAATAATTCACACCATCTGTGAATAGTTCTTTGTTCTTTGCTTTGAGAACGAGTTGGACTATAAGAACAATCGCGATAATGAGTGCGGCAAGTTGGGTATAAAGACCGATCAAAATGAAAATTGCGACAAGAATCTGAGCAAAACCGTAAAGCATGTTATTCATACCAGAATTTTTGTTGCGTCCAACCAGTCTTCGATACCCGAAATAAACTATGGTAATACCGAGGACAAGACGAATGATCAAGGGAGAGAATTCCTGATATGATAAAAGGGATGGGAATAATGAAAGCATGGTTGTTATATTATATGTTAATGTGGGTATTATATGATAAAACGAATAACATATCTAATCCTTGACAATATTCGCAGTGTCTATAATACCGGATCTGTATTTCGCACGGCGGAGACGCTTGGTATTTCCAAGATTTTTTGTGTTGGGACAACGCCCACGCCGATCGATAGATTCGGTCGTAAAAGAAGCGATTTTGCCAAAGTTGCTCTGGGCGCGGAAAATTCAATCTCCTGGGAACATATTGATAACGCGCGCGGGCTTATTGAACAACTAAAGAAGGAAGGATTTGAAATAGTCGCATTGGAACAGGCTGAAAGATCGGTTGATTACAAAACAATCAAAAAAGGTCGAGGGAATAAAATGGCAATAATTCTCGGTAATGAAATTGAAGGCGTTTCAAAATCACTTCTGAAAATGGCAAATATTATTGCGGTGATCCCAATGAAAGGGAAGAAAGAGTCCTTGAATGTTTCTGTTGCCGCGGGGGTTTTTCTTTATCGATTGCTGGATAATTAGCTTATTAACAAATACATAAGTCGGGATTATCTGCTCAACTTCTGATGTTTATCGCAGAAATGCGCGCTTCTCGCGCCGATAACTATTCGCGTAATAATGCCGCCACAGCCGCGTTTGGCGCATTTTGTTCCAGTTTTCTGATACGCATAGTGTTGTTCCTGGAATCCACCTTTTTCACCATGGATGTTACGGTAATCGGACATGGAATCTCCACCGAAATCGATCCCTCTTGAAAGTGTTTGTTTAATAGCTCTGAATAAAGCTTTCAATTTGGCGGTTGATATATTATGCACATGTTCAAGCGGATTGATATCCGCGCGCCAGAGCGATTCGTCGGCGTAAATATTCCCAATCCCGGCGATTATTTTTTGATCCGTGATAACTTGTTTCACTTTTCCATTCAAGCGTAATAATAATCGTGTCTTGAACTTCTCATAAGTAAAAATCCTTTTTAACGGTTCTGGCCCAATATTTTTCAAGTGTTCACTTTCATTCATTCGTCTTGAATCAACCAGGGTAACCTTGGCAAACTTCCTTAAATCAGAAAGCGCCAACCGTTTTCCGTTGGAAAAAGTCAGGACAAAATGAATATGCCTATTAAAAGGGTCTTTCAGCGATTCTGGTTTTATTGGTATCCAAATTCTCTCAAGGTTTTTCTCGTTTTTTGGGGGAGAATTAAACTTATATTCGCCGTAAAGTAAATGCCCGGTCATCTTCATATGAATCAAAATAATCTTATTGCCATTTAAATAAATGAGAATATTCTTCGCGCGGCGACTCACACTGATAATTTTTTTTCCGATAATTTCATTCTTGAAATATAAGAAATATTTTGGGTCCTTGATATTTCCGGAACCGGTGAAATACGCGCTATTGTAATCCGACCAGATGTCGGAAATACGAAGCCCGACCACAGTGCGAGTGAGTCCATTCACGGTTGTTTGTACCTCAGGAAGTTCAGGCATGTTAGAATATTACCATGCGTTATTATCTTATTGTTCTTTCTCTTATCCTTTTGCTCGGTTTGCCGTGGTTTTCGGTCAATTATCCGGATCAGATGCAAAATCTAAAACTGTCAATCGCTTATTTCGTAGATCAGATCGCCGCCGTTGTCATGCATAATCCGCGTACCATTGCTGGACTACAATCGAAATATAACGTGGCAACGTCGCGAAGGCAAGAAAAAATAAGAATACTGCTCGTGCCGGGACATGAGCCAAGTTACGGTGGCGCGGAATTTGGTTCTATCAAAGAGCGTGACTTGAATGTTGAACTGGCGAATGATTTGGAGCAAATCCTCGCGAATAATAGCAAATATCAAGTCTTAGTGACGCGAAGCACGACAGCATGGTCTCCGGAGTTCTCGGATTATTTCAGTAATTCATGGCAGAATATCATAGATTGGGTCAAAGTGTATCAACAGGAATCTCTGAAACTCATATCAGTCAACTCCACCAATGGAAAACCAAGGATATATCATAACACGGCCCCGCGGAATGTTGCGCTACGCCTGTATGGCATCACGAAATGGTCGAATGAGCACAATATTGATATTGCCATTCATATTCACTTCAACGATAATCCGGGACATTCATCAAATACGCCCGGCAAGTATAGCGGTTTCACTATTTACGTGCCGGAAAAAAATTATATGAATAGCACAACGACGCAAGCGATCGCACAGACGGTTTATGAACGACTTTCGAAATACAATCCGATTAGTGATTTGCTCGGCGAATCAAGTGGCATCACGTATGAACCTGACTTGATAGCGATCGGCGCGAACAATACGGCCGATGCCGCAAGCATGCTTATTGAATACGGTTATATTTATGAATCTCAATTTACAAATCCGGCCTTACGAGACCTTACTTTAAAAGATTTGGCGTTTCAAACATATCTGGGTTTGCAAGATTTCTTTGATCCGAGCAATGCCATAAGTTTGGCGAAGTCATATGACACATTAGTCTTGCCGCATGAATGGCGATCGTTGATTGACGTCAGAAGTAATTCTTCACGGGATGTTTTCGCTCTACAAACCGCATTTATTTCCGATGGATTGTATCCTCCGGTTCCAAAAGATTTGAATGATTGTCCGCGTACGGGCACATTGGGACCATGTACGAAAGCGGCGCTAAGTGAATTTCAGAAAAAGTACGGAATTACGGGTGAAAATGGAATAGTTGGTCCGAGAACTTTAGAGATTTTGAATCAAACATTCGGCGTTAGGGTGAACTAAAATCCGCTTATCCCAAGTATTCGTAACAATCGCGCAGTCCTCGCTTTGAAAAATATGACTTCCTATTGGTCGCGGGACAAGACATCCAATTCTTCTCTTGCAACCTTGGCATCGTTCCAAGGTGTTTTCGTTCCATTCATGCCCATAATGTATGGGTCAGTGCCTTTGCCGGTTATGAGAACAGAATCGCCCGGTTTCGCGCACTCGCATGCTTCATGGATAGCTTTACGACGGTCCATTATTATAGTTGGTGTTTTCGCGGTAATGCCTTTTGCGATGTCTTCAACTATTTTCATCGGATTTTCGTCGTATGGATCCTCGTTGGTCAGAATTATTTCATCGCAATATTTCTCGGCGATACGACCCATTTCGGCGCGTTTCCACGCGTCGCGACCGCCGCCCGTGCCGCCAAGCACGCAAATATTTCTTGACGTCTGAAATACTTGATAGAATTTTTCCAATGAATCGGGCGTATGCGCGTAATCAACGATGACATTGAAATTCTGGCCAGCGTCAATCTTTTCAACTCGGCCGGGAATACCAGTGAATTTTTCTATGGCGCGAACAAGTATCTCATCTGTGATTCCTTGGCTCAAAGCGGCGGATGACGCGGCCAATATATTGTATAAATTGAACAGTCCGGAAAGATTCGAATAAACTCTCTTTCCGTTGAAAGTAAATTCCATACCTGAACTTTTTATCTCATACGGCTTCACATCGTCGATACTGAATAATATTTTTTTATCGGCTTCGCATTCCAGGAATCTCTTGTTTTCCGGATCATCCGCGTTAACGATGATGGTTCGGTTTTCTTTGCGTGAATTTGAAATGTTGCGACATATGGACGTTTTCGCGTTCACGTAATTTTCATACGAACCATGTGCTTCTATATGCTCAGGCGCGATATTTGTGAAGACGAATACGTCCAAATCAATAAAATTATGGCGATACAAAAGAGCGCCCTGGGAAGTCATTTCCATAATCGCGTAATCGCTTTTTTGATCGACGGCATTCCGAATAAATCTCTGCGTGGCGAATCGACCAGGCATACTCATTTTGTATAAATTCTCCGAAGAATGATTTCCAATCTTGAAACGAATCGTGTCAGAAAGCGCGGTTTTGTATCCGGCTTCTTCCAGAATAGCACTCAGTATTTCCACGGTTGAGCTTTTGCCCTTTGTGCCTGTAACGGCTATCACCTTGATTTTGTGAGACGGGAAGCGATACCAAAACGCGGCCAAAAAAGATAGTGTCCAGTGATAATATGGCTGAAAAAATTTGAATATTATGGTCGGTATTCGGCGGCGTATTATGCCTAATATGTAATCTAACATGTCCTCATTATGCCGTATTTATTGGTTTTTGGCGCTATTGACAATATTTCTAGGTATGGTAGACTGTCTGGCAGACAAAATAAGAATGAAAAATGGAGGCTGGCAGCTCCAGGCGAAAACATGTCAGATCTCCCAAGCGTATTCGGGCTTTGGGCGCATTCTGGGCTTTAGGGATGAAAGATTTGTACGAATCAACGGAAAAGTCGGCCGTACGGATAGATTTCCATTGACGGTAAAGAATGTTACAGACGGAACACCGGGACGCATTCGGCATCTCGGTGTTATTTCGTTCCCAGAAGTTTTAGGGCGGCTTTGACCTTCGCGCCAGTGTCGGAAATATTCTTGTCAATTTTCTTCAAAGTTTCGCGCGCGTCATCGTTGTCATAACCGAGTGCTTTCAGAGCTTCTATAACATCCATGTCGCTGGACATATTCGCGGTCATTTCCGTGCTGGAATCAGCACCCATGCCTCCTATTTTATCTTTTAATTCAAGCACGATTTTCTCGGCGGTCTTCCTACCGATTCCGGAGACTTTGACCAAATGAGCCACGGAGCCCGTGCGTATAGCGCTTCCTAGAGTTTCGCTTGAGACTAGGGACAGGATATTAAGCGCGCTTTTCGGTCCAACGCCGGAGACTGTGATCAAAAGTTCAAAGAAGTCACGTTCTTTTTTCGCTAAAAATCCATAAAGATCTTGGGCATCTTCACGCACGGCGAAATGCGTCCAGAGCGTTGTCATTGTGTTCATTTTATGAGAACGCAATGTATCGTCCGTAACGAAAACCTTATAACCGATATTGTTTACTTCCACAACAATGTGTCGATTACCTGATTCAATCACTTTACCTTTTAGTAGGGAAATCATGAAGGCATTATAGCAGTATGCGTCAATCTCGCAAAAGCGGGAATCTAGATCTAATACAGCACAAATATTTACTTTTTTTTGACTTTGTGTTAAGTTGACAGTCACTCATATGCCGATAACATCTTCAGCCAAAAAGGCGTTAAGTGCTTCAAAAAAAAAGCGTGTTTTCAATATTCGCCGTAAGGTTGTTATTGACAAGAATCTCAAAGATTTTCGCCGATTTGTTGCCGCTAAAAATAAAACTGAAGCTGAGAAACTCATTCCGACCGTTTATCAAGCTCTCGACAAAGCTGCGAAAACCGGCTATATCAAAGCCAATGCCGCCGCTCGCCTCAAGTCCCGCGCTATGGCGTCTCTCAAAAAGTTGGTGTAAAGTTAAAGATGCGAAATAAGGATTATTTTCGTGATTTTCAATTTTACCTTGCGATTTAATCTAAGTATGGAAATTGCCCTCGTCGTTTAATGGATAGGACGCAGGATTGCGGATCCTGCAATCGAGGTTCGATTCCTCGCGGGGGCACAAAAATTCGCTTCGCTCATTTTGTGCTCCCGAGCAAGGCGCCTGCGCGCCTTGCGGCGAGGAATCGAAAAGTCTGAGTATATTTTCGACCCACCATGGGTGGGGAGAAAATGCGAAGACTGTACAGCGCCTGTAAGGCGAGGTTCCTCGCGGGGGCACAAAAATTCGCTTCGCTCATTTTGTGCTCCCGAGCAAGGCGCCTGCGCGCCTTGCGGCGAGGAATCGAAAAGTCTGAGTATATTTTCGACCCACCATGGGTGGGGAGAAAATGCGAAGACTGTACAGCGCCTGTAAGGCGAGGTTCCTCGCGAGGCACCCGAGCAAATAACACCGAGTTTGCTTGGTGTTATTTGCGTTTTTTCAAAAATGAACGATGATTTCAAAATCCGAATCTCTCGAGCAAATGCTTGAGAATCGGTTCATGATGTTCGGTCTCAGCGATATAACGAAGCAATATTTCTCGCACCGCCTCCGGATCAACTTCGTCTATATAAATGACAATAAAAGGCATGAACATTTTCCGAGATTTCAACAATATTTTCGGCGGAAACTCATCATGTGGGATCCAGAATGATTCCAGAGTGAGAAAAGGGTAGAGTACACCATCAACCATGATGCCGCGGTCATTGACTTCATGATAGACATTTTGGGCCGGTTTCGAAGCGTGAATGACCAGTGCCGACGCGGCGACAATAATGAAAATACCTGTGATAATGTTGCCGAAAATTATCGCTACAGCCGTAAGAGCGAGAGTGATAATACCAACTGCCCAATACCAATCAGGTTTCTTCTCCACGTGAATATGTTCGGGAGCATTCCAAAAAATGAAGGCTTCGTTTGCCATGGGTTTATTTTACCACATAATAATAAGTGAATGTGTTAATAATGATACAATCATTTTTTTTAAAAATCATTTTCTGCGAATGAATAAGTTCAGATACATGTAAGATTAGTTAGTTTAACCTTTCATGCGATTGATAAAGATGATTTCTTATGTAATTATGTTGCCAGGGATGGGTGGCTGAGAGGCCTAAGGCGTCGGTCTTGAAAACCGAAGTCCTCGTAAGGGGACCGTGAGTTCGAATCTCACCCCATCCGC
>CAZIUH010000004.1:0-54997 GCA_964542675.1 uncultured Candidatus Saccharibacteria bacterium
ATATGCGGAGTATCAATTTCTGTGTAAAAACTGTTGACAAATTGTGTGTAGGTATTGTATTTCAGTGGATTGTTCAATATCACTATATCTCTGGAAATCATAAGGATATTATTAACCTGATGCGTATGAGGAGTGAAATAGTTATAGAGTCGCATAACGCGCATTCAATCCAAGTTCCTCCTCTATGCGAAGCAGTTGATTGTATTTTGCTACACGATCTGTTCGAGAGAGCGAGCCAGCCTTGATCCAGCCGACGCCGGTACCGACGGCAAAATCCGCGATTGTCGTATCTTCTGTTTCGCCGGAACGGTGTGAAATAACAGCCGAATACCCGGATTTTTTTGCCAGATTAATCGTATCAATGGCTTCTGACACGGTTCCTATCTGATTTAATTTAATCAAAATTGAATTCGCGACGCCTTTTTCTACACCCGTAGCAAGTCGTTTAATATTTGTCGCGAACAGATCATCGCCTATAAGTTGAATCTTTGAACCGAGTCTTTCTGTCAGCATCTTGTTACCATCCCAATCGTCTTCCGTTAGACCGTCTTCAATGGAAATGATTGGATATTTTGCCACGAGTTCTTCATACCAAATGACCATTTCTGCCGCTGTCTTTCTCTTATTATCAAGTGAAAGACGATACTCTCCATTCTCAACAAGTTCCGTTGCCGCTATATCCATCGCCAATGATATTTCCTTGCCGGCCTCATAGCCAGCTTTCTTTATCGCTTTCATGGAAAGTTCTAGAGCCAGCTCGTTTGACTCTAACTGTGGGGCAAAACCGCCTTCATCTCCGACATTTGAACCAAGCCTTATACTTCTCAATATATTTTTTAGAGCGTGGAATGTTTCAACCCCTGCCCTTAATGCATCCGTGAAAGTCTCAAATCCGTGAGGCACTATCATAAATTCCTGAATGTCAGTCGAATCCATGGCATGTTTGCCGCCATTAATAATATTCATCATCGGTATCGGCATCAAAATGGGATGACCGGTATTCGCAATTCTATGGAAATACGAATACAAGGGTTCCTTATTGCTTTTAGCTGAAGCATGCGCGAAGGCGGTAGACGTTCCAAGAATCGCGTTGGCGCCAAGTTTACCTTTGTTATTTGTGCCGTCAAGCGTGATCAATGTATTGTCCAATGTGTGTTGATCAAAATCCTTATCACGGATAGCATCATAAATAGCCGTATTCACATTCAATACAGCATTTAATACTCCTAGACCGTTATATCTTTTCATGTCACCATCGCGAAGTTCCACCGCCTCATAGCCTCCAGTGGAAGCTCCACTCGGCACCGACGCGCGTCCAAGGGAACCATCAGTCAAAACGAGTTCAACTTCAACGGTGGGGTTGCCTCTAGAATCGAGAATTTCGCGGGCATGAACTGATTTTATTTTTTGCATGTATTTTTTATGAGTGTGAAATTTGAACGAAGGGTTATCGTTATTTATTCCAATAATGGTTTCATTATATGTGTATCTGTTGATATCTTCAAGTACATGATTCTCCGTGATATTGTATAATCATTCTGTGATCATTCCCGGTCAAAAACATCATCTTGGGGATAAGGCGCTTTTCTTCATGCTCCTTCAATACCTAAGTCCGGCGTTTTTTCTTTTTTTTCTTGTCATCATTATATCGGTCGCATGGGATTCACTGAGTCAAGGATTCATAAACTCAGAAGATGTTCTCGGGCAGTTCCCATTTATTGGTAATACGAGTATATCGTCATTGATGCCGTCATTTATTCTGATTATCGTTTTCATGGCCATTTTCTTCGCTGGAATTGGCGCTCTTATAGCACTTCTCAAATATCGTTTCTTAACCTTTACTGTTGAAGAATTTGGTTTACGATTGAAGAGGGGAATATTCAATATTGAAGAAATCACAATACCATATCGTCAAATGCAGAATGTTGATATCGTCAGGAATTTACTGTATCGAATTTTTGGTATCAGTGAACTAATTATAATGTCAGCAGGTCACGATGAAGATCCGACCGATGAAGCGACAACAAGCACGGTATTCAATCCGATTGATCGCGTTTTGGCTGAGGAGTTAAGTAGACTTCTCGGACGCCGTATTGGTGTTCAAATCATTGAGGATACTGAAAGGGCTGATAAGGAAGATGAAAAAGCGGAAATAATCTCCAAGGTTTTCTAGCGTCAATAGTCTTAGTTCGTGTCTTTGATAGTTAAAGTCGGAATAAGCGCGAACAATGTAATAGTGCCAATAACCGCGAACATATACGTGTTTGTGGTGAACATGAGTCCGACAATCATGATTAACGGTGCGACAAAAAACGAGACGGGGCGGGTGATACGAAAAATGCCGAGCGCGGCGGAATCGCGCGGAGAGACTGTTTTGAAGAAATATGTTTCCATCATGACCTCGGCAGCCGCGGCGCCTATTCTTGTTATAAACAGTGCCAGAGCCCAAAGAGCGATATTCGGAACACGAATAAACGATAGAATAATAGTCGCAATGCCCACTATGGCAAAGCCTATAACCATTATTTCCTGCTCACCGTATTTTCTATCAGCGAGTTTGCCAAGTGGATATTGAATGAGAGGAAATGGTAAAAGCATTATTGTGAGGATAATACCGATGCTTTCCCAACTAAAACCCATAATTTTATTCAAATATATTGGACAATACACCGTCATCCACGCATAGAATATCTGCAAGATCGCGTTTGCGGTAAATAATTTTACCCAATTTTTATTGTGTCCAATATGCTTCACAAGTTGCCAAGGTGAAAGATGAGTATAATTCGGGTCCTTGAATTTCGGGAAATTCCGGAATACCAGATATAGAAGTGGAAAGAGCATAGCTAAAGCCGCCACATAAGTGTTGTGATAATTATTTGCATTGCCAATAAGCATACTGCCTATAAGTGGGGCAATGATCCATGAAGCGTTGAGAGTGGCGGCATACATTCCGCGAACCGCACCGACATGTTTACTGTCGGTATATACCTCAAGGAAAATATCGAGAGTAAGACCGATAAGAGAAATAACGGCTGATTGCAAGATAAATAGTATGGCTATAATTATGCTAGACGTGGCGGTAACAAGTCCATAAAATATTGCAATTTGCGTAATTATTAGCGTTATCGCTATTCTATAATTGCCGAAACATCTAATTAACATTGGAGCAAACAAATAACCCAGGATCGACACGGCCGCTCCAATCATATATATATATCCAAGTAATACTTCGTCAGCAAACAAACTAAGGTAACTCGAATTGGAATACATCGGTAAAACCAGATGCATTGTGTATATGAAGCCGATAATCGCGATCGTATAAATCGTATGACTTTTTGGCGGGATTCGCGGTGTAATATTCATAGCGATTTTGTTTATTGTCATAACATTATATCAGATGTTATAATAGACGCATATCCATAATAAAAAACATGTCATACGATTTCACGTTGTTCAAAAAACAATTAATGCATACGGAGGAATGGCAAAAGAAAGAGTTTCAACAAATACGAACCGGTCAAGCATCGCCGGCCATTCTCGATGATGTTCGGGTGGAGATATTCGGTACGCAAATGTCAATTCGTGAATTGGCTAGTGTGACTATAGAAGGGGCCAGAAGTGTTCGCGTGTCGCCGTGGAATAAAGGGCAAATCAGGGATATAGAAAAAGCAATCACAACCGCTAATCTGGGGGTGTCTGTGATTGTCGATGAACACGGCGTGCGAATTAATTTTCCGGCTCTGACATCCGAAGGTCGCGGACTCATAATGAAACTTGCCAAGGACAAGTTGGAAGAAGCGCGCAGACAAGTTCGTCAGCATCGCGATTTTATTATTAGAGATTTACAATCCAAAGAAAAAGACGGTGGTATGGGCAAAGATGAGATCTTTCGATTGAAGAATGAAGCGCAGAAACTTGTCGACGAAGCCAATAAAAAATTAGATGAAGTATATACGAAAAAGGAGAATGAAATCCTCAATTAATCAGTCATATTATTTTAGGAACATGTAGATTGATATTGACATTATAATAATCCATTGCCCACAGTCATAATATTTCTCATAGTTCTCGCGGTACTCATATTCGTCCATGAATTGGGGCATTTTTGGGCAGCGAAATTATTCGGCATTCGTGTTGATGCGTTTGCGATCGGTTTTGGACCAAAAATAATATCGAGAAAAGTGGGAGAAACAACTTATTTACTTCGTCTTATTCCATTCGGCGGCTACGTGAAAATATTTGGAGAAAATCCTGACACGGATTCGCTTACTGGGCCGGATTCGCCGAGGAGTATTGCCATGAAGGCTAGATGGAAACAAGCAATCGTTCTATTTGCCGGAATATTCTTCAATTTTTTATTTGCCTGGTTGCTCTATATCGTTATTTTCACGAATGGGGTTACGGCAACCACAGATGGATTCGAGAAATACGCCGACCGATTCACCGATTCAAGGATAATGATTACTCAAGTTTTGCCGGGCTCGCCGGCAGATAAAGCAAATGTAAAATTGGGTGATATTATCAGTATTATTGACGGAAACGTAACAGGGGTTGGAGATATTCAAAAATATATTAATGAGAATGGCAACAATCCAATAAAGATCAATCTTATTAGAAATGAGGCACATGTAATAGCTGATGTGATTCCAGCGCCGGGACTTATTGAAGGTAAATACGCGATCGGTATCGCCATGCAAAATGTCGTGGATTTGAGATTGCCATTTTTTACATCTATATATGAAGGATTGCATTACACTTTGATAATGATAAAAGACACTGTGACAGGTCTTTTTGCGTTCTTCTCTGGAATATTCTTGGGCACGGCTAATTTTTCTGACATCGCTGGACCTATTGGTATAGCAGGAATTATTGGAAATGCTGCAGAACTTGGCCTCGCTTATTTACTCATGATTACCGCCATTATTTCCATAAATCTCGGTATTATCAATCTGATACCGTTTCCCGCGCTCGATGGCGGTCGCATTCTATTTGTTGCCATTGAGGGAGTCATTCGGCGCCGAATTCCCGAAAAATTTACGAATATTGTTAATTCTGCGGGATTTATACTTCTTATGTTACTTATGGTACTTGTAACTTATAAAGATATTGCTAAACTATTCAAATGAAGCAAACACAACTTTTTACGAAAACCCGCCGTGAAGTGCCGAGGGATGAAGTGTCGAGAAACGCGCAACTACTGATTCGCGCTGGTTTTATTCATAAGGAGATGGCGGGTGTCTACTCATTTCTGCCACTCGGGCTTCGAGTAATGAATAGGATAATTGGAATTATTCGCGAGGAGATGAATGCGATCGGTGGTCAAGAAGTTCATCTGACGGCATTGCAAAACAAAGAAACTTGGAAAGCAACAGGCAGATGGAGCGATGAAGTTCTCGATATTTGGTTCAAGACCAAACTCAAGAATGATACGGAAGTTGGATTGAGTATCACGCATGAAGAACCATTGACTTTGCTCATGAAGGATCATATTCATTCATACAAGGACCTTCCCGTGGCTATATATCAATTCCAGACAAAATTCAGGAATGAAACGCGCGCCAAATCAGGCATCATGCGCGGACGCGAATTTTTAATGAAGGATCTGTATTCATTTAATCTTGACGAGAAATCCCATGAAATATTTTATGAAATGGTCAGGCAATCATACATCAATGTGTTTAATCGAGTTGGATTGGGCGATAGAACTTATGTGACATTTGCCAGCGGAGGCTCATTCTCGAAATATTCGCATGAATTCCAGACAGTGACTGATGCTGGCGAGGATTCCATTTTTATTCATGAAGGTAAAAAGATTGCCGTCAATAAAGACGTCCTCAATGATGATGTTCTGAAAAATCTCGGGATTTCACGAAATGAGTTAATCGAAAAAAAGGCGGTGGAGGTTGGTAATATTTTCAATCTTGGCACGAAATATTCTGACGCGCTCGCCCTCGTTTACGACAATGAAAAAGGAGAATCTAAGTCCGTGTATATGGGCAGTTACGGTATCGGTCCAGGTCGCGTTATGGGCACGATTGCCGAGATTCTTTCAGATGATAAAGGTCTCGTATGGCCAGAATCCGTCGCGCCATTTGCAGTTCATTTGATTGCTCTGTATGACAAAAATGGAAAAGTGAGAACAGCCGCCGATGAGCTATACGGGAAACTTTCCGGAAAAGGAATCGAAGTTCTGTATGATGATCGCGACGCAAGTGCCGGCGAAAAATTCGGTGATTCGGATCTAATAGGAATTCCGAAAAGATATGTGGTAAGTGAAAAAACACATGCGAATGGAGAGGTGGAGGTAAAGAATAGAAAAACAGGGGAGTTGAGGATAGTAACGATAAATTCATTATAATTGGAATATAATACATTTAACCTTTATAATCGTTAGTTTTTCTGTGTGGAGAAAATCGTCTTGAATCCCTGTTCTCATTTATGGTAAGGTTGAATTATGTCAACCTTCAAAAAGCGAATGGACGATATAATTGGCCGTTTTTCCAATGATATCGGTATTGATCTCGGTACCGCCAATACCCTCGTGTATGTGCGTGGTAAGGGAATTGTTGTGAATGAGCCGTCTGTCGTGGCTGTAAATCAGAAAACCGGACAAGTAGTTGCCGTGGGAAGAACCGCGAGGGATATGCTAGGGCGAACCCCAGCTCATATAACTGCCGTGCGTCCGCTCGTGGAAGGCGTAATCTCTGATTTTGAAATTACAGAAGAAATGCTGTCATACTTCATGCGTAGGGCGGGAGAATTCATGCCAAAAAAGTTTCTTGGACCGCGTGTCGTCGTTGGCGTGCCGTCAGGTGTGACAAATGTGGAGGTTAGAGCCGTGCGGGATGCCACGAAAAATGCCGGGGCGCGTGAGGTTTATATCATCGAACAACCAATGGCCGGTGCCATCGGAATCCGTCTTCCCGTACATGATCCAGTTGGAAGCATGATTATAGACATAGGCGGAGGTACTACTGATATAGCGGTTATCTCGCTTGGAGGTATTGTCCGTTCAAAGAATTTGAAAATCGCTGGAGATAAATTGAACAATGATATTATTTCATACATTAGAAATGAATTTAAAATACTTATTGGTGAAACAACGGCCGAACAAGTGAAAATAGAAGTTGGTTTGGTAGTACCCGGCGAACCAATGGAAACTACAATCCGCGGTCGTGATCTCATTACCGGATTACCGCGCGAGGTCGTCATAACAGATTCCGATATTCGTGAAGCTATGGAACAGTCGATTAGTTCTATAATAGATTCAACTAAGGAAGTATTGGAAATGACTCCACCAGAAATACTTTCGGACATCATGAAAAGAGGGATTCATTTAGTTGGCGGCGGAGCGCTTATTTTGGGGCTTGATCAGCTGTTGCGTGAACATATTAAAATTCCCATAACAATTGCTGATGATCCTCTCACAGCTATTGCTCGTGGTGCCGGGATTATACTCGAAGATCTCGATAGATTCAGGGTCGTTTTAATAGAAAGCGAAGATGATATACCTTCAAACAAATAATCATCACGACAGAAAAAGAAGGGCGCAGATAGTTACGGGTGTTTTTTTGATTATTATTATTATTATTATAGCCCTTATTCAATTATTTTTACCGCATTTATTTCCTGCCATAGCCATGATTGTGGCAAGTCCATTCTGGCGCGCTGAGTTTGCTATCGAAAGCGGTGCCCTTAAATCACCGCAATCGCTTCTGGCGGAAAATGAGAGTTTGAAATTGCAATTGCAGGATGCTGATGCGCGTCTTCTAACAATTCATGCTATTGAGCAAGAA
Source organism: uncultured Candidatus Saccharibacteria bacterium (assembly GCA_964542675.1). GTDB lineage: Bacteria > Patescibacteriota > Minisyncoccia > Phycocordibacterales > PALSA-1337 > C7867-002. The sequence continues at coordinate 7,797 of CAZIUH010000004.1, forward strand.
AATATAGATCTGAAGGCTTTTTTCGGAAGAAATGTAAATGTTAGTTCAACATCAAGTGATGAAAGTTCATCCTCTCTCGCATACTCATCATTTATCCGAATGGTTTCAGCAACAAAATTAGGAGGAAGAATACTATCCCCAGTTCTCATGGGACCGGGAATTGGAGCATATGATGAATTGATTATTGACGGTGGAAGCGATATGAATTTTGAGATTGGAGACAAAGTCTATATCGTCGGCGATATATTAATCGGTTCAATATCGGATGTACTACCGAAAACATCGAAGGTTTCATTACTTTCATCGCCAGGAAATATTCTTGGGGTTCTTGTGGGACCGTATAATGTTTCGGCAACAGCTGTTGGTCGTGGAGGCGGACAGTATTTTGCACAAGTACCGCGAACGGCGAAAATAACCGAAGGTGATTTTGTCATAATACCATCTATTGACGATAGACCATTCGGTGTTATATCTGCAGTAGAAAATGATCCAACGCAATCATTTGAAACGGTGTTATTTGCCGCACCTTTGAATCCATATGAAATAAGGTGGGTCTTTGTTGACGGTAACGGTAAATAACGAATACTATTCGGATCATTGGATCAATAATGGTAAATCGCCAGAAAAAAATGATGAATAGAAAAATATTTTTGCGAATATTGCTTGATCTTATTCTGCTATTTGCCGTTATTCAAAATTGGTGGATAATTGCCGTAGTTCTCGCATGCGTAAATTGTTGGCTATTTTCATGTAATTTTGAAATTATCGTGATTGGTTTTTTTTATGATGTTTTATTTCGAGTGATATCCGCGTCGAGTCCCGTGTCATACGTGGGCACAATATTATCCACGGGAATATTTGTCGCCAGCAATGCCATTGCTAAAATTATCAGAAGATAGTACACAGCCAATATCCATGCTATATTTTGTTAATAAAGATGAAAATAGCATTTTTCCGCACAAAAAAGAAAAAATATGCCGAAATAAATCCTGAAGAAATACTTTTGGATTCTAGTAATTTACCGAGATTTGATTCATCACAATTCGAAGGACGATTGGAAAAACCAATATCAAAAACTGCTCTAATAATAACCGGTTCATTGTTTATTGTTATTTCATTAATATACATATTTCAGGCCTGGCATATTCAGATATCAAATGGAGATATTTATAAAAACAGAAGCGAAAAAAACATGCTTCGACCTGTTCCGGTATTTGCGGGACGGGGAATAATATTTGATCGAAATAATATTGAGCTGGCATGGAATGCGCCAGTTGAGATCGAACAAAACGAAATAACGGCGACATCGACAAACACAGATGATATAGTTGCCAGACGTATGTATAAATCAACGGCTGGATTGGCGCATATACTTGGATATGTGCAATATCCTAGCAAGGACAAAAATGGATTTTATTATAGAGACGATTTCAAGGGTGTGGACGGGGTTGAAAAATTTTTCAATTCCGATTTACGGGGTATTAATGGATCTCGACTCGTAGAAGTCGATGCGAAAGGGAATATATTTTCTGAGAATGTCGTATGTTTGCCTAAACAAGGCGGCAATATTATTCTCTCAATTGATAGTCGAGTACAAACGGCTCTATATACTAACATAAAAGATATCGCGGACAGAGTGGGTTTTACCGGTGGCGCCGGAATTATCATGGATGTTCATACAGGTGAAATTATCGCGATTACGAGTTATCCGGAATATAATCCTCAATTAATGTCGGATAGCAATAATGTAATGGCAATAAGAAATATGCTCAATGATTCGGATCTGCCTTTTTTGGATAGGGCAGTCGATGGACTATATACGCCAGGTTCCATTGTCAAGCCATATATTGCTCTAGGGGTTTTGAATGAAAATATTATTGATCCGTTATCAATTATTGTCACGACCGGCTCGATATCTATACCAAATCCATATGATCCAACAAAATCCACGGTATTTAACGATTGGAAAAATAATGGCGCGCTTGATTTACGACACGCTATTGCCATGTCATCGGATGCCTATTTCTACATTGTGGGAGGCGGATATAAGGGGACGAAAGGCTTAGGTATTGTCAAGATTGATCAATATCTTCGAATGTTCGGTTTCGGCACGGCGATTCCAATATCGTTCCTTTCAGGAAAGTCTGGAACAATACCAACACCAGAGTGGAAAAAGGCGACATTCAATGAAGATTGGTACATTGGCAATACATATCACACGGCGATTGGTCAGTATGGATTTCAGGTTACACCAATACAAATGGTTCGCGCGGTCGCGACTATCGCGAATGACGGTTTTTTGTTGACACCAACCGTTCTAAGGGATACGATATTGCCGGTTGAAAGCATTATTACTTCGATTCCAAAAAAAGATTTCGAAATAGTACGGGAAGGCATGAGACTTAGTGTTACCGTAGGAACGAGTAAAGCTCTAGATTTGCCATATATCACGGTGGCGGGTAAATCAGGAACTGCTGAATTAGGAACAAGCAAAGAGAAAGTAAATTCCTGGATGACAGGTTTTTTCCCGTACGAAAATCCGAAATACGCCTTTGTGGTTATGCTCGAAAAGGGTTCAGTTCACAATCTGATTGGTGCCGCGGCCGTGATGAAGCAACAATTTGATTGGATGAACAGAAATACACCCGAGTATTTCAAATGATTATAATTATAGGTGGATGATTACGCGTTGAAATGCTAAAACAATTATTCACTATTGTGTTGAATATTACGATTTTCTTTGCTACAATGAGGATCTAACCAGCGATAACAATCAATTTCAATAACATGTCAAATGAAATTCAGTATCTTACCAATGAGAAATTTACGGAACTTACCAAGGAACTAGAATATCTGAAATCAGAAAAACGAAAGGAAGTGGCAGAACATTTAGAATATTCCAAGAAATTGGGTGATCTTTCGGAGAATGCCGAATACCATCAAGCGCGTGAAGATCAAGCCGAGGTTGAAGACAGAATTAGACGTCTTGAAGCTTTGCTAAAGAATGCCGTTATTATCGACAAATCTTCTGGAGACGTAGTAACTGTCGGCACAACGCTACGCATTGAAAGAGAAGGTGATAATAAATCATATTTATATACAATTGTCGGTTCAGAAGAGGCTGATATGTCTAATGGTAAAATCTCAAATCTTTCTCCACTTGGATCTGCTCTGATTGGGCGTAAAAAAGGAGATACCATCAAAGTCGCAACTCCAAAAGGAGTTACGAAGTACACTATTATGGTTATCAAATAATAGTACTATAAATATTGATAATAAAATGTCATCGCTTGAAGATCTAAAACAAATTCGACTGGCAAAATTGGAGCTTCTAAAAAAGGCCGGAATGGATCCGTATCCCGCGTCAGTTCCGCGAGACCTTTCACTTTGTGATGCGCGTATCCAATTTACGGAGATTGAAAAGTCCGGAATGATGATGTCAATATCCGGGCGAGTTATGGCGATTCGCGGTCAGGGATCCATTTTGTTCTATGTTCTTGATGACGGTACCGATATATTTCAGGCAGTTGTAAAAAAGGATGTGTTAAATGCCAAATTATTCGAGCTTATTACGAATGCCGTAGATATCGGTGATATTATCAGTGTTACGGGTTCGTTTTTTAGTACAAAAAAGGGTGAACAAAGCATTCTGGTTAATTCCTGGACTATCGCGTCAAAATCCCTATTACCCCTGCCGGAAAAGTGGCACGGTCTCGTTGATCCCGATGAAAAACTTCGAAAACGCTATTTAAATTTTATAATGGAACCGGAAGCACGTAAAATTTTTCTGAAAAAAGCCAAGTTTTGGAAGCTGACGCGAATATTTATGGAAAATGCGGGATTTATGGAAGTTGAGACACCCACATTGGAGATTACAACTGGAGGTGCGGAGGCAAATCCGTTCAAGACTCATCATAATGACTATGATATGGATGTATATTTGCGTATTTCTATCGGAGAATTATGGCAAAAACGCCTGATGGCGGCAGGATTCGATAAGACATATGAGATTGGAAGAGCTTACAGAAATGAGGGATCGAGCCCAGAACATGTTCAGGAATTCACTAACCTTGAATATTATTGGGCGTACGCGAACTATGAAGACGGTATGAATCTAACTATTAAACTTTATAGATATTTGGCGCAAGAAGTTTTCGGTACCACAAAATTTATATACAGGAATCATAATTTTGATTTGGCAAATGAGTGGAATAGGATCGATTATACTGAGGAAATTAAGAGACAAACGGGCACGGACATTATTGGCGCGACGGACGCGGAAATAAAAAAGAGGTTAGACAATCTCAATGTATCCTATGAAGGAACGAATCGCGAAAGATTGGTTGATACCCTTTGGAAATATTGCAGGAAAAATATAACTGGTCCTGTATTCGCGATAAATCATCCCGTGCTTGTAGCCCCGCTTGCCAAAAGCGTTCCCGACAACCCATCAATCGTGCAAATGTTTCAACCGATTATTGCCGGAAGCGAGGTCGGTCGCGGATATTCAGAATTGAACGATCCTATTGATCAGCGCAAGCGTTTTGAAGAACAACAAAAACTTATTGACAAGGGCGACACGGAAGCGATGATGCCGGATATGGAATTTGTTGAAATGCTTGAACATGGTATGCCACCGACGTGTGGTTTTGGTTTTGGTGAACGATTATTCTCCATTCTTTCGGGAAAACCACTTCGCGAAACGCAACTGTTCCCGCTGATGCGATCGAGAAAGTAGGAAAAATTGACTTTACTCAATATTCTTGTGAGAATGAAATCATGGAACATCTCACAAAACAACAAATTGTTTTACTGACACTGCTCGTCTCATTTGTAACGGCGCTTGCGACTGGTGTGGTGACTGTATCACTTATGAATCAGGCGCCGGCAAGCGTTGGACAGACAATCAGTCGAGTAATTGAAAGAACCATAGACGCCACATCACCTCAAGGCGCGGCCGTCGGGAGTCTTATTTTGTTTGAAGATCAAATTGCAAATGCCGTCGACAGAGTTTCCTCAAGCACGGTGCAGATTAAAAGCGGAGAGACGGGGAATATTATCGGTATCGGTCTTATTGTATCCAAGGATGCCGTTGTGGTCACAGATAAGCGTGCGACTGATCAGGCAAGCGAATATATTATTATACTCGCCGACGGTAAGCAAATTCCCGTCGTAATTATTCAAAAACAGATAAATGGCGATATCGTGTTTTTGGCACCTGTTATATCCGATAACTCCGCCATCAAATCCGCTGTGCCAATAACATTTTCCAAAATACCAAAATTGGGACAGACTATTCTATCGCTATATGATTCGTCTAAATCTGCTCTTGCTCAAGGTATTGTGACAGAGATCACTTATGAAAATAAAATAATCAATTCCTCCGTGATTTCAACGACTCCCGCGCCAATCATCCACACATCGCTTCCTGTTTCAAGGGTAATGCCCGGGTCACCGTTATTTGATGTGGATGGGGAAGTTGTAGGCGTCAATTTATCATCGCTTAATTTAGAGGATGAAGCAAGCTTTTATTCTGTAAGCGCGCTTAAGGACGTGATTCCAGTCATTCAGAAATAGTCATCACATTCATAAATCAGATTCTGGAAATTTATCCATTTTTGAGACTTTTTTTATTGAAAATTCATACTATTTTTATCATTTTTTCATACTTTTTTTATCCTTTCTTCATAACCCGTTTTGTATGATAAACGTATTATTATTTAAAAATACGCAATCATATGTCGTTAACGCAAAAAGATTTTGAGCTTATTGAACATTTACTTTATAAAAATGGTGATGAGATGACTATATCCATAAGTCGTAGTTTTGAAAGGTATGAGGAACGTATCGACGGAATCGAAACAAGAATATATGCTCGTCTGGCTGATCTTGATGAAAAAGTGGAGGATTTACGTCAGGTAACAACCGATATGTTAGAAGCGATTCGCGAAGATGTCCGTGAGATTAGTAAGGTAAGTTTGGAATAAAGCCTTGGTGTAGATTCCTAGAGATATAAATGTCTAATCTGAAAACCATTATTTGTGTCCTTGATATTGAATCCGCGAGTTTCGATCTCCTGTCGCAGGGCATCCGCTTTTTTCCAATCCCGCGCCTTGCGTGCCTCATCTCTAGCTTCAGCTAATGCGACAATCTCTGCCGGAATATCCTCATTTACGACTTTTTTGACCGTGTCCAAATTCAAACCGAGAACTCGATCGAAATCAAGAATAGTAGCGTATTTATCAGCACCAGAAACCGTGTCATCTTTATTAAGTAAATCCCATATTAGAGCGACAGCTTTCGGCAAATCCAAATCATTGTTAATATATGCCCAAAAACGCTCCTTATACGATGGAATTATCATGCCAACATGAGAATACCCACTGATAGTGGAAATAAGGCGAATTAGGGCGTTTTGAGCCGATTTTACGGCATTATAGGAGAAATCTATAGGGGAACGATAATGAGCTGTAAATAGCCAATATCGATAGGCTATCGCGGAAACCATATTTTCATGTAATATGTCAAGAGTTACATAATTTTTCCCGGATTTTGCCATCTTCCCGCCACTAATAGTTAAGAAGGCGCAATGCATCCAATAGTTCGCAAGGGGCGTTCCGTATGCCGCTTCGCTCTGAGCAATTTCATTATTGTGATGTATCGAAATATGATCTATACCGCCAGTATGAATGTCAAAAGGTTGACCTAAATATTTTCTGGACATTGCCGAACATTCTATATGCCAGCCGGGAAATCCTTTACCCCATGGACTTTCCCAACCTATATTTTTATCAAACTTCCAGATAGTGAAATCGACAGGATCTTTTTTTTCGGGATTAGTCGCGATGCGTGTGCGATCATTCATTGAATCCGTTGCGATATTCCCAAGTTTTCCATACTTCTTGAACTTTGCAGTATTAAAATATAATCCGTCTGAGGTTGTGTAGATGTATCCGTTATGTTCTAGGTGTCGGATAAGCTCTATATCTTCATCAATATGCTTACTAGCTCGAGGAAATTCATTCGGTAACTCTATATTCATGGTTTTCAGATCTTCAACGAACGCGTCAAAATATTTCGTGCCAATCTTTTCCATCGCTTCAATAGTGAGTGGTAGATGTTCGCGCTTAAGCGCCTTCGTCATTTTATCATCACCGTCGTCTGCATCACTTATCAAATGGCCGACATCGGTGATATTCATCACCTGATTAATTTTGTAATTGTTATATTCAAACATTCTACGTAGGGTGTCAGCGAAAACATAGGCCCGCAGATTACCTATATGAGCACGATCATACACGGTTGGTCCGCAATGATACATGGAAACTATACCATCACTTACGGGCTGAAATGACTCTATTTTTTTTGAGAGGGTATTGTAAAGCTTAATTTCCATCATTTATATAATTTGGCTACAATGGTTATATCCAACGCTTTTTTTTGAACCACCACCACATGGATGATGAGCAGACTACCATTGCCAATAGCACGATATTCCAGCCCTGCATTGTATTAATAATTGGTACTGACAGGGCTGGAATTGTGAATAGTGCCGCAATGAAGGTTGGCGGATAAAATATACACGCTATCAAAGTTAATGTCTTAATAATCTCATTTTGTTTCGTGTTCAGAAGTGAATCATTCGTTTCTCGCAAATCAGATAACAACTCTCGACAGTTTCCGACCAATTCATGAACACGATTGAATTCATCTCTCATATCTCGTGCATATGGCAAAAATTCAGCGCCTAGAGGGTTATTATGAGACGATTCAATGAGTCCATCCCATATTTCTCGATGAATACGTGATGTTTGTCTGAAATCTATTAACTCACGACTAATATTCGATAGAACCTTAACCATATTCTTCTCGTCGCCATTGAATATTTTTGCTTCAGTGATGAGAAGAGTATCCCTAATATTTTCCAAATCCTCATTCATACCCGCATAAAGCCGCTTGATCATGTAATAGAACATGTGTCCGGCATGCTCTAGCTGTTCATCCTTTCCTAAAATAGAATTCGCCTCAAATACTTTTGCGAAGTATTCTATCTGCTCAATCGTATCGAATCTTGAAGTTAAAAGAAAAGTTTTTCCAACGACAAAATCAATCTCTCTGTCCACAACTGAATATGTATCGCCCTTACGAACACGAACAGGTAATGTCAATACCACAAGAATATAATCTTTATAAAAATCAATCTTTGCCAAGGATGAGGAACTTTTTAACTCCTCACCGACTAGCGGGTGCAAACCATATCTACGAACCAAACCCGCGATTTCGCCGTCATCCGGAGACTCGAGATCAATCCAGGCGATACCGCGATATGAATGTGTTGTTGTCATAAAAGCATTATAGCAAAAATTTGGTAATAAAAGCGAGATATGTAATAATAGTCGATAATGAATTCACGAGATAAATTATCCTACTATGTTGTTGGTGTCATTGGAGTCGTTGTCGCATTTATGATTGGACTTTCCGTGGGAGAAGGAAGGTCGCCAGTTTCACTCGCAAATACGAGATTGACCGATTTGAATGAAATAAGTTCTGATCAGTTTGCGATCTTCTGGAAAGCATGGCAGGTTTTGAATGAAAAATCAGTTACGGCGGCAAGTACGACAGCACAAGAAAAGATTTATGGCGCCATAGATGGTTTGGCTGCGTCATACAAGGATCCTTATACCGTTTTTTTTCCACCGGTTGAATCAAAAATGTTCCAAGATGATATCTCAGGCGATTTTGAAGGCGTCGGCATGGAGATTGGCGTGAAGAATAAACAATTACAGGTTGTCTCTCCAATTAAGAATAGTCCGGCATACAAAGCTGGCGTAAAATCCGGGGATTATATTCTCATGATAGACGGTAAAAGTACAGCAGACATGACCACGGATCAGGCAGTGAAGCTTATTCGTGGGCCGAAGGACAGTATAGTGAAGATTACATTCTATCGTCCGACGGATACGAATGCCAAACCGGTTGAGAAGTCTATCACACGCGATGTCATCAATATTCCAACAATAGATATGAGTGAGCAATTAGGTGGAATATATGTCATTCGTCTCTATAGTTTTACCGCTCAATCGGCAGACCTATTCCGCAACGCGCTTCGTCAGTTCGTTTTATCGGGTGATCATAAATTGATTCTTGATTTGCGAGGCAATCCCGGTGGATATCTTGACGCGGCATGGGACATGGCCTCATGGTTTCTACCTTCGGGGAAGATTGTCGTTGTTGAAGATTTTGGCAAGAATAATGATTCGAAAATCTATTACAGCAAGGGATATAATATTTTTACCAAAAATTTGCAAATGCTCGTATTAGTCGATGGCGGTTCAGCCTCGGCTTCGGAAATCTTGGCTGGTGCTCTGAAGGAAAATGGTGTCGCGAAATTAGTCGGTTCGAAGACATTCGGTAAGGGTTCAGTACAAGAATTAGTACAACTTACTTCTGATACATCTCTAAAAATCACTATTGCCCGCTGGCTTACTCCGAATGGTACGAATTTATCCGAGAATGGCATTGTTCCCGATTATCCTGTGGAGTTGACAGACAAGAATACAATGAACGGTAAGGATCCAATCATGGAAAAAGCAGTCGAATTACTAAAAATTCAACCATAATGAAATATGAAAATTATTTTACTCAAAGATGTATCGAAATTAGGCAGGAAATACGAAGTCAAAGATGTTAGTTCTGGTCATGCTATTAATCTGTTAATTCCAAATGGCTCGGCAATTCCAGCAACACCGGAGACAATGAAGCGATATGAAGTGGAGAGGGCGAAGATGGAAGGGGAGAAACAGGTTCAAAATGAGCTCCTAAGAGAAAATCTAAAGAGTCTTGATGGTGTAATCTTGGCTATTTCATGTAAGGCTAATGACAAAGGACATCTTTTTGCTGGTATTCACCGTGAAGATATTGCAAAACAACTGGACGAACAATTGCACCTATCTGTCAATCCAGAATCTATCAAAATAGATCATCCGTTAAAGGAGATTGGTGATTATACTGTAGAAATAAAAATAGAAGGGAAGTCGACAAAGTTTTATGTCAATATTAAGCCAACAATATAGATATCACAAAAAAAGAGGGAATTAATCCCTTTTTTGTCCGAATGTACATACTTATTTAGTTTAGACAACATGCGCGATTTTCTTGCGTATAATATCATTATTGAAATTAATTTTCCTCATTGTGTTGAACTCAACTGTACCATCTTTCAGCGCGAAAAGTGTATGATCCTTACCTATTCCAACATTTCTACCAGGTAAGACTTCGGAGCCTCGCTGGCGAATAATGATGTTTCCGGTCATGACATGCTGTCCATGATTGATTTTAACGCCCAAATACTTCGGGTTTGAATCGCGACCATTTTTTGTTGAGCCTGCGGCCTTCTTGTGTGCCATATTGTTCTAAAATGCCTAATTTATAAGGTCCTGTGAGTATATCACATGCCATAAAGTATGCAAGAGACAAAATATGGCTCTAAATATGGGTTTTTAATACCATAAATATGGCTCTATAGAGCCTTATTTTGTCTCTATAAGTATTGACTTATATTGACAGAGATGCTAGATTGTACGCACAGATGAGTCAAAGTGAGCACCATGCTTACCAAGCTCATCTTTTTATTATGATTGAATTTACAACTGGCGTCGCGTTCCTTATGTCGTCTTTATATGGTGCTGGACAGGCTGATAGCCATGTTGCAAATCTTGCGGCTGTGGCACAATCTAGAAGGACCGAACAGACGATAATAAGGGAAATAGTTCGTCCCTTGAAAAATGAGAATGATATTGAAACATATTTGCGCGATCAATTCTCGGATAAACCTATCCTAATTGATATCGCTTGGTGTGAATCCAGATTCCATCAATTCAATGCGGACGGCACAGTAGTTCGTGGTATAAAAAATAGCTCAGATATCGGTATTATGCAGATTAATGAAAAGTATCATGCCGATGAGGCTGCCAAATTGAAGCTGGATATATATACCGCCGAAGGCAATATCGCGTTCGCGGATTATCTATACAACAAATATGGCGCAAAGCCATGGTCATCATCGGCCAAATGTTGGTCACAGGAATTGGCGAAGAAATAATTATTTAACAAAAAACCACGGCATGCCGTGGTTTTTTGTTTTTGCTAGTCACATTATATAAAACTGCCAAAGAGAAGCAATAAGATAAAAGGGGATAATTCGTACCCTGTCGCTTACGGCAAATGATTTTTGGATGTATAATGAGACTCATACGCTTATATTAACCTAATTATAAAATATATGATAAAAGGAAACTTTCTTGGCGCGGCAATTGTTGCAATAATCTACACGATCTATATCATAATGAATCCCAGTGCGGTGGGGTCAAAAACAGTATTCATTATAATATTAGTATTTCTTAACGCCATAACCATCGTGTTGATGACTTTTGCCTTCAAATAGAAATTCAGACCTTAAAAAAATACCTTCTATAGGTTAACAGGGTATCTTTTTATCCATACTCTTATATTATAAGGGGAGCTTAATCATAGCTATGTCGCACAATATATCTTTTTGCATTATGATATTGCCACAATTTATGTTATGCCTGTGGACGACAACCACATCCTTCAATTAGCGCTTCTATCTGGTAGAAGCTTCGAGATAAGATTCCAAATCCAGTTCAGTGATGGTTTTATGAAATTATTCCAACTATTCAATATGACTTCCTTGGCGAAATCTAAATTATCATGGACTATTGGTGAGTTTACGATATTACGCAGATTGAAACCGAAATAGCCTAGAACTATGAGCACAGCGACTAGAAAGAGCACAGTGCGAACCACTCCTCCCCTATTCATAACAAGTTTTTTACAAATATTTTGCGACATTAGTTATTTGAATAATATTCTTTGTTTATTTAAATAATATTTCGTTCCATTCGTAATATACATATGCCTGTCGTAAGTATAACTTTTAATCCAAAATGCTACAAATAAGAAAGTGGATTCAAATAAGCTCTGAAATCGGCAACCGGTATTAAGGCTCCCGTGCAATGTATTGATTGCGTGGGTGTTAATTTCTGAATTTCAACGCCTTGAGTCGCGTAGACGCCAAAATGCAGATGCGGACCGGTGGTATAGCCCGTGTTTCCACTATAACCGATGATCTGACCAGTTATAACTTTTTGTCCTTTTGACACTGATTGAAGTGAAAGATGAGCATACAATGTCGATAGGCCGTTTGAATGTTCTATCATGATCCATTTACCGAATGAATAACACCCCGAGACGATATCTGTATTGCCAACTCCAATTATTGTGCCTGACAATGATGCTCGAATTGGAGTGCCGATTGCCGCGCGAAGATCTATTCCATTATGCCCTTTACCTCCATATACCTGGGCATTAGCCGTCGCAAATGCCGTATTGCCAAAATATTGAGTAATATATACCTTATCGAGTGGCCATGACAGAACACCTGATCCCGTGTGTGGAAGTTTTGATATATCGATTGTAAGCTTCAATTGCGATTCATATTCAAGTACTTCCCTTTCGAATGCTTCTTTTTGGGCTTGCTTTGTTACCAGCATCTGCTTATACTGCTTCTCACTTTGTTTTGTTTCTTTTAACAGCTGATTCTTCTCAGTTTGAGTGCTGAGCACGATTTGTCTCTGATCCTTTAACTGATTACTAAGTACGACCAGTTCTGCCCTAGCTTTCTCCGTGGCTTTTTTATTGGACTCTAGATTCGCTTTCGTCTCTCTTAAAGCGTTGATATTGTCAACCAAATTTCCTTGAATGGTACCGAGATTATACAGCGAGTCCCATGCATTCGACACAGTGTTACTTGATAATAATATTTCAGCAATTGATTTATCCTCTGTTTGCTGAATTAATGATAAGGAATATGCAATTATTCTACTATCATCGATAATTGTTTCCTCTTTGCCGGTTATTTGTCGTGATAATTCTTGGATTTCAAGATTCTTGTTCGCGATCCTATTTTCTGATACTTGTATATCGGCTTGCAATTTCTTTTGCGACAGATCCAGAGTTCTGATGGTCGCCGATAACGATACCGACTGATTACTGAGATCATCAATTTGCGATTGATATTCGGCTATTTCTTTTTCCAGAGCCTGGATATCGGTATTACGAGAACTAATCTTTGCTTGAATATCCGATATAGTTTGCGCGTTGACTTGATTTGACACAAAAAAGGCTAGACCTGATATAAAAATCAGAACAACAAATAATATATAGGAAAAATATTTCCCTGTAATAAATATTTTAATCAATTGTTATTCCAGTTTTGCGCATGCTTTTTGAATGCGTGCAATAGATTCCGTCTTACCTAGAATATATGCCGACATGAATGGATCCGGCGACCGTTCTTGTCCGGTAAGCGCGACTCTAAGTGGCCACAAAACATCCCCCCTACCCTTTTCTTCAGCATAACTCCAAATTACATTCCTGATATTATCAGTGGCAAAATCATTTTCATCAATACCGTCAAAAAAATCAATTACTTTTAGTAGATGTTCATGCGCGATTTTTTTATTGGGCATTTTTTTCCATAAAAGCATGTTTGATTCATATTCCGGTAATTCTTTAACGAAGAATAACTCATTTCCGGCTATAAATAATTGCGTTAAATCACTAAACTTATACGTTTTGTCGCGCAGTAATGGTAAAAGTCGCTTGAATATATCATCTCTAGTTGATAACCATTCGGGTAAAAAAGACAATGCCCTTTCAATGAACTCCGACTCACCCAGCTTTCGCAAATATTGCCTATTAAACCAAAGAAGTTTTTCCTGATTGAAAATCGCCCCCGCCTTCTGAACCTTCTTTAGGCTAAATTTTGATATCATATCATCGATGCTTAATATTTCCGCGTCACCTCCGGGATTCCAGCCAAGCAATGCCAAAAAATTCAATAGTGCCTCGGGTAGGTATCCATTTCTTTTATAATATTCAACAGATACAATTTCACCATGTTTTCTTTTTGAGATCTTTTCTTTCTGTTCGGAAAGTATAAGGGGAATATGGCCGTATGCCGGTCTCGGTACTTCGCCAATCGCTTCCCAAATTAAGATTTGACGAGGTGTATTGGAAAGATGTTCCTCCCCGCGAATTATATGGGTAACACCAGAAATTATGTCATCTACTACATTGGACAGATGAAAAATCGGTTCATCTAGGCTTTTTGCGATCACGAAATCATTAAGTTCAGTTGTGTTAAACTTAACATCGCCTTTTATTAGATCATTTATGATAATGTCCTTGTTTTCATTTTTGAATCTTACAACTTCACTTCTCAGACCTTCCTCTTTTACATCCTCTCGCGATATATAGGCGTGTCCTGAAGCGATCAATTTTTCCAGATATTTCCTATGAACGGGAAAATTCTCCGATTGTTTATGTATTTTATCGAACTTTATACTTAACCAATCAAATGCCTCGATAATTCCTTTCGTGTATTCATCCTTGTTCCTATCCTGATCAGTGTCCTCGATTCTAAGAATTATTTTACCTGCGTTTTGCTTCGTGAATATATAATTGAATAAAGCTGATCTAGCTCCTCCAATATGGAGATAGCCCGTAGGCGACGGAGCAAATCTAGTGATAATATTATTAGCCATGTGCTGATTATATCAAATATACTGACAAATTGTTAATGAAAAAGCCGGTTGTCTATACCGGCATTTCCATTCAAGCTAAAATTTCTATTATTCCTTTGTTCCGGCTCCTGCCGTAGCACTAGCATGAAAGAGGCGCATAATAATGTTTCCACTCGCGTCCTTCAGAGTTAGGTCCTTGGTAACATCAAACACGCCATCGCCGTTGTCAGAGTACATAACGGCGTAATAAGTTCCACCATCAACTGTCGGCTGTGTAAGTGTGACCTTCACCGGAGCTGTTCCGGCGGAAAAACTGGCATTGCCGATGACATCACCTGGCTTGCCGCTTGCATCTTTGTGAATAGCCACCCATCCGCGGCCTGTAGCTTGGAGCGCAGAAATATAAACAATGTTGCCTGGAAACTGATTCGACATAACAATACTATTTGCCGATTGCTCCGTTGAGATCGGTGTTTCATCACCAGACGCGGGCGCTTCAGCCTTCTTATTACCGAATACGAAAATACCAATAATTATAAGGGCAATAATGACTATGACCGTAACAACCCACTGCCATGTCTTAATGCCACTTTGTTCTGGTTGCATATTATTAATAAATGTTAATGTTGATAAATACGACTAGATTGTCATTATAGCACATATTGGAACAGAATAATCAAGTATTAAACTGGGTATATTATGTGTCTATTTTTCATGCTCCAATGCTATATTTAATATCGCGTCGGCAATAATATCGGCACTATCTCGCCTGGCAAACGCTCCCGCCCTCTCCTTCATTGTCTGGGCAATGGCCGCAGAATCATAAATGTGATTTATTTCCTCAATCAAAATATGTGAACTCAGATTGTCTTCCTCAATAATTGAGGCAGCACCTGTGCGAGTATATGCATACGCATTCATTGTTTGATCATGACTGACAGAACATGGTAATGGAATAATAATTGAGGGTATTCCCCAGGACGCAATCTCAAATATTGTTGATCCCGCTCTAGATACTATAATATTAGCAACACCGGCACACATTCGAAGAGCTAATTCATTCAAATAATCAAATGGATGGTATCTGCCGGCATAAGAATGATTTTTTAAACTAATAGATGTAGTTTGTTTTATATCCTCCAGATTATTTTTTCCAGTCTGATGAACTATTTGATATTTATTCAGAAGTTCGGGTAAAGCTTCAATCACAGTATCATTAATAGACTGAGCTCCTTGTGATCCGCCGAGGATTAGAATAACTGGGGTATTATCCTCCAAATGAAGAAATTCATGCGCGCCATTGGTTAGAGGCTCAGAAATGTCTTTTCGAATCGGATTTCCTGTAAAAGCAATTTTATTTTGATCTGTCTTGAAGTATTGTGCGGCATCCGGATACGATAGGGCGATCTTACGCGCAAATTTTCCGGCCCAGGAATTGACCCGACCGGGTTTGCTATCTGATTCATGAATGATAATGGGAATTCTAAGGAGCTTTGCGGCAAATATCGCGGGAAAACTAGCATAACCGCCTTTACTGAAGATTATATCGGGATATAACGAATACATTTTATAAATCGCGATAATACATCCAAAAAAAGTCTTGAATGAATCGGAAATATTGAGTAGTGAAAAATAACGACGCAATTTTCCCGCCGGAATATAAATGAATTCGATATCGTTATCGAAAAGCGCGCGCGGATTGTATTTCGATGGCGCCATATAATAGAACAATGGCGGCAATGTCCTCATTTTTTTCGCTTTCTCGATGATAGCCTGCGCAACGGCGATAATAGGATAAAAATGACCTCCTGTGCCTCCACCTGTGAATAAAATTTTCATAACAACATATTAGCACATATTCACAGAACAAAACCATAATATATCTACCTTGAATATTTGGATATGTTGGCGACTATTCCGGCGGCGGCCAAAGTTATAATAAGCGCGGTGCCGCCGTGAGAGACAAATAACAATGGTATACCAAAAAGCGGTACCAGCCCAAGCATTGCGGCCATATTAAGAAATGATTCGGTAATTATAAGGACGGCAATACCTATTGCCACAAAACCGCCGAATGTATCTGAAGCGCGTGTGCCTATCTTGAAGGATGTGATGGCGAAAAGTAGGTAAAGGGCGATCAGAATCACGCTGCCAACGAAGCCGAACTCTTCGGCTGAGACCGCAAATATCGAATCATCCGTTGGCTGAGGCAAATATCCAAATTTCTGTATGCTTTGTCCGAAACCACGTCCCGTCAATTGTCCAGAACCAATAGCTATCAACGATTGATTAATCTGATATCCAGCGCCTTGAAAATCGCTTCCTCCATTTATAAATGTGGTAATCCGTTGCATAGCGTATGGACGCAGAAAAATTATGCACGCGACGAGAGCACACATTATAACTCCGATCAGTAAAATATGTTTAATTGGCATGCCTGCTATGAAAAACATTACTAATCCCGTAAAAGCTATAATAACCAGCGTATCCGTATCTGTTTGTGACAATAGCAATACACTCATTATTGCCACCAAAATCATATATGGCAAAAATCCCCATTTCAGGTGCTTTATCTTGTCTTTGGTATAATGTATCCACGCGGCGGCGTATATAATAAACGCGATTTTAAGAAACTCAGAGGGCTGAAAACTAAAAAACCCTAAATCTATCCAACGCGATGCTCCACCATGAAAAATAGAAATCTGGGGTATGAATATAAGAAGATTTAATCCAATAGCGAATAAGAGAAGAAATAATGCTGATTTTCGAAAAAATGTGTATTTTACCCTTGATAAACCAAAGAAGACCGCGAGACCAATTACGAAACTGATTGTTTGCTTTAGTGCGACGGAATTGAAACTTGCGCCAGTTTGAGCCAGTAGTCCGAGTGAAGCTGAAAGAAAGATTATAAAACCAAATACCGTCAATGTTATGACCGATGCAAGAAAAAATCTATTAATCTTTGCCGTTTTAGAAAGATTCATCATTTTATTGTATCACTATTTATTTGATTCTGTTTTGCGGTACTCATTAATGTTCGAGCGTAATTTATCAAACTCAGGCAAATCAGTGATTTTTGAAATACCCAGATGCGATAACAAATCCAATGTGACATTGTATAGAAAACTCCGAGCATCCATGGGATTCTCCACTCTTTCGACAAGCCCACGAATGAGTAAAGCTCTCAATATAAATTGGGAATTTACGCCGCGAATATAATCAATTTCCGCGCGTGATATTGGACCCTGATATAACACTATTGAAAGTATTTCTAGTCCGGCTTTTCCGAGATCGCGGCTTAACTCATCTTTCGTCAGTTGCTCAATGAGCGACGACATTTCCTTGGAGGTTCCCAGCATCGCATCATTATTTGTCTGAACTAATATTATACCTCTTCCATTCAAGACGTTTTCTAGTTCGATGAGCCCATTTTTTATCGATTCAATATCTGTATTCAAAAGTTGTGCCAATTTCTTGATTGGCACAGGCTCGGCTTTCCAGAATAGTATCGCTTCGATATGCGCGGATAGATTCATTTGAGTATGCAGTATAACAGATTTAATATTTTGGCACTCCGACATTTTTTGTTTCCATTTGAATATCGCCGAACAGCCTTTCCTGTGTCACAAACACTATCCCCTGCTTGACTAATTCGAGCATGGCAAGAAAACTAACAATGACATTCAATCGGTTTCCTTTGAGTTCATTCGTGAATTCCTTGAAGCTAAGTCGTAGATGACTGGTAATACGCGCAGTGAGTGTGCCGATCATTTCCTCAAGACTTATTACTTTCTTCACAACAGTTTGGGGAATATTTTCTTTTTTTGGCAAACGGTTTATCAAGTCTCTGAGGCAATGCGACACCTTTTCGAGAGTGAATGCGGGATCTGGAGTAAAGACTGGAACAATCCTTCGCGACTGTGATTGCGGAAAAATCATCTGATTTCCGAACAATCGCCGTACATGCCGACCCGCCTCCCTGATTCGCTTAAATATCTTGAGTCTGATTTCAAGATCAGAAATATCACCTTTTTCCTTCTCTGTTAATTGAAGTCCTGGTAATAACGATCTTGATTTAATCAAAAGCAAGGTTGAAGCAATAAGTATAAAGTGCGCCGATTCATCTATCGGCAGATTATTGAATCGCCTTACATGTTCTATGAAATCATCTGTAACCTGTGCCAGCGAAACATCACTGATAAAGAGTTTCTTTTTTTCTATCAAGTCCAAAAGTAAATCAAGAGGTCCTTCAAATGAGTGAGTCTTTACATTGAACATTTTATTGCGATCAGTTGATTAGATAACTCCAATGGCCTTTTTTACGGCCGCCATTTTTGCTGCTGCCGTTTCATTTGCTCTCCTTGCGCCTAAATCAAGAATCCTTATAACGGTACTTTTATCGCTCGCTATTTCGGCACGTTTCTCTCGCAAGGGTTTCATGAACGTATCAATATCACTAACCAATCTCTCCTTCAAGATTTTATATTTGCCGGCATTTTCGTCATAGAATTTTTTTAGCTCCGAGTCATTAACGAATAATTTATGAATATTGTATACATTTATTGGAATTCCGGCGTCCGAATCTGTTACTATTCCCATAACCGCCTTTGAAATCTCATCAGTGGTGGAAAAAAGTGAAATTACATTGCCATGGCTTTTCGACATTTTTTTGCCGTCAATTCCGGGTACGGTCGCGACGCCCTCAACGATTAATGGTTCCGGTAACTTAAAAGTCTCATTGAAAATACGATTGAATTTTTCCGCGATATCACGAGCGTATTCGACATGTTGTTTCTGGTCACTTCCGACTGGAACCACATCAGTATCATAAAGTAAAATATCGGCCGCCATTAGAACTGGATAATTAAATGTTCCGACATTGATTTCATTGTTTCTTGTCTCAGCATCTTTATAGGCGTGCGCGCGCATGAGATAAGGCATGGTGATTATGGTGTCAAAAATCCATGCTAGTTCGGTATGCGCTGAAATATCTGATTGTTTGAATAATATAGATTCACTTGGATCAAGACCTATTGTCATATAGTCAAGCGCAAGATCGAGAGTTAGTCTTTTCATTTCATTCCTATCATGAATAAAATTCAAACCGTGATAATCGGCGATAAAAAAATAGCATTTATAATCACCTGAATTTTGTAGCTCGACGAATTGTTTCATCGCGCCGAAATAATTGCCGATATGAAGTCGACCTGTCGGTTTAACACCAGAAAGCAGAACTTTTTTCATGTGTTAATTATAGCATTACAACCCTTCATCTTTCAATTCGCCGATTATTTGTTGCGCCGTTCGAGATAGATTTTTTGGCATATTCACGTGAGTTACAATGAGTAAATCGCCACGTTTATTTTTCGATCCCATCAAATTACTTCCTTCATACGGCACACCTCTTCCTTTTACTCGAAGTATTTCCCCATGCGTAGTACCCTGCGGAATTTTAAGCTCGATTTTTCCATCCAATGTTTCTAGATCAACCGTTTCGCCTAGAAGTGCCATAGTGAGTTTAATAGGTAATTCCGTTATTATATTCAATCCCTCCTTACGATAACGCGGATGTTCATCCACCCATACACGCACTATTAAATCTCCGAAACCACCTTCACCCGATTCACCCTTACCTTTGACGCGCAGTCCCTGTCCGTTTTCAATTCCTGCCGGAATAGTTACCATAAGCTTCTCTCTACCGCCAATCGAAATCTCCTTTTCAGCGCCAAATATAGAATCCTTGAATGAAATTCGCACATCCACGGTTATCGTCGCTCCTTTTCTCGGCCGTCTCCTGCTTCCACCTTGACCGAAAAACTCTCCGAATATGTCTCCAAGATCAAATTCGACATTTTGTCCCCCGCCCATATTTGAAAAATCAAAATGAAATCCCTGACCATTGTTGAATCCCTGAAAACCAGCGAATCCCTGTCCTCCGAATCCGCTTTGACCTTGATTATAACTACCTGCTCCAGCGGAACCAAACATATCATACTGCTTACGTTTATTATCATCCGATAATATTGAATACGCCTCACTGGCTTCCTTGAATTTCTGCGACGCGGTTTCATTACCCTTATTTTTATCCGGATGATATTGATGCGCGAGTTTACGAAACGCGCTTTTGATCTCGTCCTTTGAAGCGTTTTTGTCGACTCCCAGGGTTTTGTAATAGTCTTTCATATAGGTTTTGCTACCTATTTCTTCTCCTTGAATTCCGCATCTTTCACATTCCCTTCGCCACTATTTCCGCCATTATCTGAATCATTTCCCCGTTGATCACCTTGACCCGATCCTGTGTCTGGACCAGCATTACCTCTAGTCTGACCTGAACCACTTTGTTTTGACATATATTCACCGATTTTTTGTATCTCTGTTGATAGCGCTTCTGAAGCAGTCTTTATAGCGCTCATATCCGAACCATCTTTGACTGCTTTCAATGCTGTGATCTTCTCTTCAACCGATTTCGCAATTTCCGCTGGAATCTTTTCCTTATTATCCTTGAGCGCCTTTTCAGAAGCATAAATAAGTTGTTCAGCTCCGTTTCTGATTTCAATATTATCACGCTTAGTTTTGTCTTCTACCTCATGTGCCGTGGCTTCATTCTTCATCTTTTCAACTTCATCCTTGGATAAACCGGACGAGGCGGTAATTTTGATAGAATTCGATTTGCCAGTAACTTTATCTTTAGCGGTCACGTTTAAGATACCATTAGCATCAATATCGAAACTAACCTCTATTTGCGGCATGCCGCGAGACGCTGGCGGAATACCATCGAGAATAAATCGTCCGAGTGATTTATTATCAGCGGAAAGCGCGCGTTCTCCTTGCGTAATATGAATCTCAACGGAGGATTGGTTGTCTGCCGCCGTGGAGAATATTTGCGAGCGCTGGGTAGGAACAGTCGTATTTTTTTCGATTAGTTTTGTGGCGACGCCTCCCAGAGTTTCGATTCCAAGGGAAAGCGGTATAACATCAAGAAGCAAAACATCTTTGACTTCACCGCCTAAAATTCCGCCTTGAATAGCGGCGCCAACCGCAACCACCTCGTCTGGATTCACACCCATATGAGGATCCCTTCCAAAGAATTTCTTCACGGCATCTTGCATAGCCGGCATGCGAGTCTGTCCACCGACCAAAATTACTTCATTTATTTCCTTAACCTTAAAAGGAGATGCTTCCATCGCGCGTTTGGTAATAGTCATTGCGCGATCTAGGAATTCCTGACAAATCTCCTCAAGTTTTGCGCGAGTCATCGTAACTAGAAGATGTTTCGGTCCGTCAGTGCCGGAGGTTATGAATGGAATATTAATTTCCGTCTGCGTCGCCGTAGAAAGTTCAATCTTGGCTTTTTCCGCGGCCTCGTCCAAACGTTGAAGTGCCAACGCGTCCTTGCGAAGGTCTATTCCATTTTCTCGTGCAAAATTATCTGCTAGCCAATTTACGATCTTGGCGTCAATGTCTCGACCGCCGAGATGCGAGTCGCCATCCGTAGACTTTACCTCTATGACATCATCACCGACTTCAAGCACGGAAATATCGAATGTACCACCACCAAAGTCAAAAACGGCAATTTTTTCATTCTTCTTCTTATTGAAGCCATACGCGAGTGCCGCGGCCGTTGGTTCGTTAATAATTCTCTTGACATCAAGTCCGGCAATTTTACCCGCGTCTTTTGTGGCTTGTCGCTGTGAATCATTGAAGTATGCCGGTACGGTGATGACTGCTTCGGTAATTTTTTCGCCAAGCCGCGCCTCGGCATCATTTTTCAATTTTCCAATAATCATAGCCGAGACTTCTTCGGGTCGTAGCCATTTTTCACCATCCTGAGTAGCTATTTTGACTTCAATGCCGCCATTGGACGATTTTCTTGCTTCAAAGGATACATTCTTTATATCTTTTTGCACTCCGGGCTCGTCGAATGAATGACCCATAAAGCGCTTGATTTGAAATATCGTGTTTTTTGGATTCGTCACGGCCTGTCTTTTTGCAAGTAATCCAACAAGCCGTTCGCCTGTCTTGGATTGCGCCACAATGGAAGGAGTAGTTCTGACTCCCTCCGCGTTCTCCAAGACCTTCGGTATACCAGCATCCATAACGGCAACTGCCGAGAAGGTGGTACCGAGATCAATTCCGATTATTTTTGACATAAGTATTGATTATTTATTAACTAATAATCTACAAACAAAATAGCAATGATATATTGCCACAAATTCCAAGGTAATGAACCTTGGATGAGTTTATTTATATGAAGGCGCTCTTGTTGGTTGACTAATAAAGAAATACAGTTCTATGTATGGAGAAACTATCGATAGTTGCTGATAACTGGGTGATAATATTGTGTTTCTAGAACGACCCTCGGGCAATGCGAACCGATTATTTGAATCGGATTGTATATTGCCAGAAATTAATAACCTATTATCGGAAACCAAAATAGGTTGTGCCGACACTATCTGCGCCTTCATTTCCCCATTTACAAGAGTGACTAGAAAAAGCACGCGGAAACGCTCACCATTTCCGGAAATAAGAATTTTCTCGACAAACTTTGATTGAGAATAAGGTTTTATCATCGTATTTCCATTATATCATGTTTATATAGAAGTCAAGGTTTGGTTTATCGTATATGTATGAGATACTTATCGCTTGAATTCTCCCACCTTCACCTTCGGAGCTCGGAGAACTTTGCCATTCAGAGAATATCCTTTTTGTACGACACCTATAATCATATGATCTAATTTTTCGTCCATGACCGGTTCATGCAGTACTGCCTCATACAAATTATGATCGAATTTTTCATTTATGGGATTGACCTCCTTTACGCCAAAATTATTCAGGACCTTCACTAATTGATTATAAATAGACTCAATACCTGATCGCCAGCTCGAATCAACCTTTTCCCATTCCGTTTTGTTTGCCATTGCCATATCAAAGCTTCCTAGGACTGGTATAAGCTCTGCTATGAGGTCCTGATTGGCAAACCTGACAAATTCACCTCTTTCAGTTTCGTCCCGCTTCCTAGCGTTGATATGATCAGCCTTGGCACGTTGCCAGCCAGTCAGATATTCCATCCGTTCGGCTTCGCATTTTTTCAATTTATCGCGAAGTTTTTTGACTATTTCAGCGGTATTTTCTTCTGCTACAACAGAATCGTCAAGTGAACCCGAGTTATTATCACTGACGACACTATTATTGTCTTTATTATCCTTTTCCATATTGATGTTAATTATAGCGATTAAACTAACGCTTAGACCACTGCGGCGACTTTCTCGCCTTCTTCAAGCCGAACTTCCTGCGCTCTTTGGCGCGAGCATCACGTTTCAGGAAGCCCATTTTCTTAATTTTACCGCGAAGCTGAACATCGTAAACCAAAAGTGCGCGCGCGATGCCGTGGCGAACCGCTTCAGCCTGCGATGCGAGACCGCCGCCAGAAACTTTTACCGAAGCGCGGAATTTTTCAGAGGCTTTGGTGTTGTCCAGCGCTTCGGATGCCATAATTCGCATTTCCGGCGTTGGAAAATACATTTCCAATGTTTTGCCATTTATCTCATAACCATTTCTGGTATCAATCATGAGACGCACACGGGCAGTAGCAGTCTTGCGGCGACCGACCGCCTCGAAATATTTTGTTGTCGGTTTTATCGTATTCATTTTCTATTCATTAATTATCAGATTTTTCATTCTCAAATCACGCAACTTATTGTCTGGAAGCATGCGATACACTGCGCGTTTCATGACATCTGTCATACCCTTTCGGATAATAAGCTCACCTAAGGTCTCACTATTCAAACCACCGCGATGCCCGGTATACGTGATATACACGTCACAGGTTTTTTTCTTAGCCGATACATCGGCTCGTGATGCATTCAATATCTCAACCATAACTTTTGCGACGTTGTTTCTGGCAAAATTTGTCGATTTCTTGCCCATTAAAACCGACGCCGCTTCGCTGGCGATTCTACCGATTTTTTTACCTTGTGCGTCTATTGCGTATTTCATATTTATATATAAATAAGTATTCAAGATTTATTATTCAACAAATTCAATCAGAGCCATCGGACTGCCATCATGATCTCGATTCGGTAGTTTAATAATTCTTGTATACCCGCCACGGCGTTTTATGAATTTCGGCGCAACTGTGTCAAAAAGTTTTTTCGTTTCCATGGCGTTATGAATTTTCGTCATGACCAATCGTCGTGAAGCCACCGTTACCGTTCTAGCCTTCGTTATCAATTTCTCGACAAAAGGCCGTAATTCCTTGGCCTTAGGTAATGTTGTGCGAATTCTGCCCAGTCGGATAAGGTTACACGCCAAAGATCTTATGAGTGCATTTCTCTCATTTTTTTCTCGACCGAATTTTCTTTTGTTTGTGTTATGTCTCATTATGGTATTTTCTGTCAATTCTTATCGCACTGTCATTCTATTGCTTCAGGACTATGCCATGTTCCGCCAATAATTTCTTGATTTCTTGCATACCTTTCGCGCCTAGTCCGTCTATATCCATAATATCGGCTTCTTTCTTTCTGGCTAATCCACCGAGAGTACGAATATTGACATTACTTAGGGCCTTGATGGTTCGAGATGACATTCCCAAAATCTCTATACGCGTTTTCATCAATTCTGAATCCGATTCGGGTTTTCCCTCGATCTTCTTTTTTTCTTCGTCATCTTTCCTCCTACCGCTATCATTCTCGGCAGTAGTCTTTTTGATATCCTTCGGTTCATCATCCTTGAAGCCGACAATGGCTTTTAATTGCTGAATCATTAGAGTGATTGATTTTTCCAGAGCTTCATTAGGAGAAATTGTGCCGTCCGTTTCTATTGAAATGCGAAGACGATTGAAATCTGTTCGATCTCCAACACGCATGTTTTCAACCTCATAATTTGCCTTCCTGACCGGTGTGAATACAGCATCGAGGGCGATAGAGCCTATTTCAACACGGTCTTTTTCGATAATTTCCTTTGGAACATATCCCAAGCCTTTTTCCACCGAAATATCCACTGAGATCTGAGAGTTTTTTTCTGTGAGCGAGGCGATATGCAAATCTGGATTCATGATTTCAACCTGTCCTGTAATATCAATATCATTTGCCGTGACTTCTTTTATACCCTTAACTGTAAGTGAAAGTAGTTGTGGCTCATCGGTCAAAAGTCGCATACGAAGCTTCTTTAGATTCAAAAGGATTGAAATAACATCTTCCTTTATGCCATCAATAACCGAGAATTCATGCTCAATACCGCGAATTTTGACATGGGTGACGGCCGCACCCGGCAACGATGAAAGAATGATGCGTCGCAATGAATTACCGAGGGTATGACCGTATCCCGGATATAATCCATCAATTTCATAGGTTCCACTAGTTTTATCTTCGTGGATTATTTCTGGTTTCGATGGAAGTATGATGTCTTGTATCATATTATTAAAAATTAAAAAATAGGCTTATAATTCTACACAAAATAGTAATATTGTCTAGCGGGTATAAAACTCGAGTACAGAAATCGGATCGAACAGAAGCTCAGATAAATCGGCATACGGCTCGCCGACAATCGTGATAGTTCTGGATTCAGAGTCGACCTTTATCCAAGCTGGAATGCGTGTACTTTCAATTTCCTCTGAGAGCTTGTCAAATATTGACTTATTTTTACTTCCAGCGCGTATAGTGATATTGTCACCAACAGTTACTATAAATGAAGGAACTTTAACTATAGAGCCATTGACGCAGAAGTGACCATGAGCAGACATTTGCCTAGCCGCGGCCCTCGTTGAGGCAAAACCAGCTCGCAAAATAACATTATCTAGGCGAGCCTCCAATGAACTTAGTAAATTTTTTGTGTTATCGCCTTTTGTCCGTAGCGCCTTTTTAACGTAATTCGTGAATTGACCGCTTGATACGCCATAGCTATGTCTCGCCTTTTGTTTTTCCATCATCTGTTTACCGTATTCGCTCCTGCCCCGGCGCCGACCTGTAGTCTTAGCTTTTTTCTGGGCACGAATGGCATACTTTTGTGTCTGAGTTTTTCTGAAAATTGGAATTCCCAGAAAGCGAGCTTTTTTGTATCTTGGTCCGATTTGCATATTATTGATATTTTATGATTTCATAATGTCAAAATGATATTAAACGCGACGAGGTTTTTTCGGTTTTGGTCCATTAAATGGAACAGGAGTTTTATCTTTGATCGTATTAAGAATAATGCCCTTGCTGATAAAACCTCTAATAGCTGATTCGCGACCAGAACCCACGCCTTTTACCACAACATCAATTTCCTTTATTCCAATATTTTGCGCTTTTAATGCCAATGATTCGCCGACTTTCGCTGCCGCAAATGGGGTTCCTTTTTTCGCACCCCTGAAACCGGCACCACCGCTTGAAGCCCACATGAGCGCGTTACCATTCTTGTCTGTAAGCATGATCTTCGTGTTATTATACGTCGATTGTACATGCAAGATGCCGAATTCAGTCCGCTTTTTCGCCGGTACCGAAACAACCTTCGATTTCTCGCCGGAATTGTCTGCTTCATTCGTATTTACGATTCTTTTTTTTCCCATGATAATGATTTAAGATTACTCACTAGATTGCTTTTTTATGTTTTTTCCTCCTTTCTTCGACCTGATCCCATAGTCTTTCTAACATTTCCTCTTACGGTTCTAGAATTCGTTTTTGTTCTTTGACCCCTTGAAGGTAGATGTCTTACATGTCTAGCACCTCTGTATGATTTGATATCTTTAAGTCTTTTCACATTTCCCGCTACCTCTCGTTTCAAATCACCCTCTATTTTGAAGCTTTCGATTAGCTTCCTAATAGCATTTTCCTGTTCGATACTTAATTGTCCCGGCTTCATTCCGGCGTCAATATTTACGCAAGAAAGAATTTTACCGGCGCGTCGACGCCCAATGCCATATATCGCAGTTAATGCAATTTCCATTCTTTTATTTTCTGGTAATGTTATTCCAAGAATTCTCATATCGGTAATTATTTAACCTTGTCTTTGTTTATGCCTTGGATTTGCTTTACAAACCACATATAAATATCCCCGACGGCGAACGACGGAGCATTTAGCGCAAATCTTTTTTACTGATGCTTTTACTTTCATATAGCTAGCAATTACTGTTATGTTATTGAAGACGCCTTACTATACGCCCTTTTCCACCGTATGGATCCAACTCTAACTCTACCTTATCACCAACCAAAACTCTTATATGATGCATTCTTATTTTGCCCGCAAGATACGCCAGAATGACTTCCTTCGTATCCTTAAGTTCGACACGAAACAAAGCATTCGGTAATGCTTCCTGGACAATACCGCTCGAAGTCTTTTTTGGTTTAGGCGCTGTATCCATGCTTTATGCGCGTCCGTAGATATTATCAAAATAGCAGTTCATCTGTCAAGCATAGACTACTCCTATTTGATAATAATTGATATTTTATCGGCATTTTTTGGGATTTTCGACCATGGAGGCACGATTTGACCAAATGATTTCGTAAGGTCTATTATCGGTGAATATGACCGCAATATTAATGCCGTTTCGGACAATGATAGACCGGCAAACCTTTTTTTCAGTTCTCCAACCGATACTTTGCCGGTTAATGAAAGACTTCCCTTCAATTGCATGATCGCGACACCACCCTTATCCGGAGAAAAATCTTTTTGATTCAAAAGTGTGAATGAAACCTTATCTAGACCAACTGCCTCAAATGGTAGACCTCCGAATGAATCAATGGTTGCTTGGCCTGCCAGCTTGGTGATGAGCTGATCCTTATTAAGAGTAATTGCGTATAATGTGCCTCTTACCGTTATAATTGCTTGATTTGGAACAGATCCAGAAATGATCGGCTCAGCAAATTTCATGATATATCCTTTATCAAACATGAATGAATCCGCTGGAATATTGGAATTGATTTTTGAAATGAGATTATCGGTGATTTTTGACTTTAAGTCGGCGTTTGTCGAGGCTAAAACCGACGGAAGAACGGACTTTTTTGTGCCACTGATACCACCACTAATGTTACTCGCCAGCTCGCCATATATTGTGTCATACTTATCTCCCCCCTCGTACGCGACAATCTTAAACGTTTTTATTATATTATTCTTGTCAATATTATATTCAGAACCGACCTGATCTGCCACTACAAGCGAACTGATATTACCCGGAATGATTGCTCCGGTCGCGGAGATTTTGTAGCCTGGAATCATGATCGTGCTCGGTAATTTGTATATTTTTCCATCTGGACTCATAAACCTAGTACCAGCGATAAGTTTTCTAGCGGTCGGCACATAAGCATTTTTAATATTCAAGGTACCCTGAGCCTTCGCGGAAATAGACAACCCATCCGTTGCAAGCACAGTTGAACTTGAATTACTTTCAACTTCAATTATTTTGTATGTCAGTAGGCCTTCCTTGGGAACATCAGAAGCCACATAGCTAAAATTAATTTCGACGGGCGTAACCTTCGGAGTAATAGTAAATACGGCACGAGAAAAATATGATGAAGCAATATATGCGATCACAACCACAATAACCGGAAAACCAAGAAAAATTAGTATTTTTCGTGGCAGTTTTGAATGTTTTCTCGCCGGTTTCGAGTGCTTGAGATTATGCTCGAGAATTTTAATCGGATCAGTTGCGATGCGATGAATCGCAATTTTTTCACCGCCTTCGGTTCGGAGGTTTTTTTTACTCCTGTCATCTCTATCATGAATCGGAATCTCTCTTACTGAGCGATGTTCATTTGGCAAAATATCTTCTACTCGACGTGGCATAATTATTATTATAGCATAAAAAAATTAATATCATCAAAAAATAATATACTCAATTAAGGATAGCCTTGATTCTTCTTACACCCTGCGATACGGCTTCTTCTTTTATAATCTTAAATGTCCATGTTCCCTCTGGACCAGCCAGTTCAGATGTGTTTTTCACATGCAAACCGCCACAAAATTCCTTTGAGTACGCGGATTGCAGATCGTCTCCAATATAATAAATCATAATATTATCGGCGTATTTCTTATCGAAAAAATGGTGTGCGCCTGTTCTCAAAGCCTCATCTTTTGACATCGTAATTAGATTCACGGGTAATTTTTGACTTATCTTTTGATTGACGATATCTTCAACTTTTTTTCTTTGATCTACGGTCATTTTTTCATGATATGCGAAGTCAAAACGCAAACGCGCTGATGTGATATGTGAACCTTTTTGTGTGACATTGCCTCCGAGAACGTCTCGAAGAGCTTGATGAAGTAAATGGGTTGCCGTGTGATATATCACAACCATTTTATCATCGGTATCAGCCAATCCACCCTTGAATTTATGTTCCGCGCCAACTCGAGATAATTTCTGATGTTCCATAAATTTACGATTGAATTCATCGATATCTATTTTAATTCCTTTCTCTCGCGCCAATTCCAGCGTTAGCTCCAATGGGAAACCATAGCTTGAATAAAGTGTAAAAGCGTCAATACCTTTTTCAAATTCCTTCAGACCTTGATTTAATGTTTCCAGAAAATGTTTCTCTTCAACAATAATTTCAGAAATCACGCGATCCTTATGAGTATAAACTTCGTTGTATATTTCCTTGTATATATCAATAACAATATTAGCGATAAACTCCAAACCGCCATGCTCATGAATACCTAATAATTTTGAATGTCTAACGGCTCTTCTAATAAGTTTTCTCAATACGTAACCTCGATCAGAGTTTGTTGGCTTGACTCCATCGGATATGAGAAAGACAACGGCTCGGATATGATCGGCGACAATTCTCGCTGATTTCAGATTCCACGAGTTTGAAATCTCACGAATTTTATCCATGATGGGCTTGAATAAATCAGTGTCATATATATTATTTACCCGCTGCATGACCATCGCTAACCTCTCGAGTCCCGCGCCGGTGTCAATATTATTGTTTTTTAACTTTCCAATGATGTTTCCGTTCCGTTTCTCGTATTGCATGAATACATCATTCCAAACCTCCACCACATCTTGCTTATCGTCAGCGATAATAAATCCGTTCTTATCGAGATTTCCCAATCCCCCAGCGGTAACATCATAAAACATTTCTGAATCTGGACCACATGGACCATTTTCACCTGTTTCCCACCAATTTGATCGCGCGTCCATGAAGTAAATACGATTTTCCGGTACATATTTTTTCCATATTTCGAACGCATCGTTATCTTTTGGCGTGTATTGGTCACCTTCAAAAACTGTAATGTACAATCGCGCCGGATCAAGCCCAAGGCCTTCATTCTTTGAACTCAGAAACTCATAACTCCATTTGATGGCGTCTTCCTTGAAATAATCTCCAAGCGACCAGTTTCCCATCATCTCGAAAAAAGTCGCGTGGGTATTATCGCCAACATCGTCAATATCGATCGTCCGCAGGCATTTCTGAATATTTGCCAATCGATTACCCTGCGGATGAGATTCTCCCAATATAAATGAGATGAGTGGTTGCATTCCAGCGGTATTGAAAAGAGTCTGATTCGTGGCAATTTTCTCATCTGTTGTGACAAGAGATGCCGACTTTATTATCACGTGCCCGCGTTTTTTGAAAAATTCAAGGAATCTAGTTCGGATTTCATTTGATTTCATGAAATGAAGTTTAGCATACTCATGGCGCGCGCGCATTCGATTGAAGTATTAATATCCATTAGCGTAAACATAATATAAATAAATTATAAAAATGATTTCAATATCTCAAAATCTTTTTTTAAGGTATCGCGCATACTGCCATTATATAGTGCCGCCGCCGGATGATACAAAGTTACGAGCGATATATAACCATGCTTGGCGGTGGTATCAAATGACTTACCATGAATTTTACTGATCGAATCCAACTCCAGTTCCAAATCCAAATATCTCATTAAGTATCCCATGCTATACCTACCTAGGGTTGCGATAACATTTGGCTTAATAATATCGATTTGTCTAATTAAGAAAGGCGCGTAGGTTTCTATTTCATCCGGTGTTGGATCTCGGTTTTCTGGCGGTCTGTCCTTAACTATGTTGGTAATATATACATCAGATCGCGCGAGACCAATTGACTCTATTAACTCTGTCAGGAACTTACCCGCGGCGCCGCAAAATGGTCTGCCGGAATGTGCTTCATTCACGCCCGGCGCCTCGCCTACGAATATTATCTTAGCGTCATGATTTCCCTCACCTATAACTGGAAAATATTTATTCGATTTTCGATATTCGTACAGGGGCGATTCCTCCAGGGCGAGAATTTCATCTTTAATCTTCCGCATTTCATCTGTCTTGGACATATATGGAATATAATCTGCTTCTCATAAGTATGCCGACTATTTCGCCTCTTCAATAATCATTTGCACTTCGGACAATACCTTCTCTTTTTCATTCCCTCTCACGCCGATTTCATCCAGACAATCCGGATTTCCGATAATATCCACGCAAACCAGAACATTATTACCGATTAGGTTTTTTTTCTGATCACGAGAAAGAGAGGTGATGCACGATATTGGATGCAGGCCGTTTTGACCGATAATTTCATGCAAACTATTTCCGGCCGGATAATTCCAGCCTATGAGATTCAATCCCGAACATTTGCCGTAGGTAATGGCCTTATCCGTGAATTTTGTATTTGTTATCAAATATCGATCCGTTAGACCGCGCATTTTCCCGCCGAACTGGAATGTATTCAATGACAAATCATCAAATCGCGCCTTGACATATAACACAACCTTAATATCAGATTTCATTCCAAATTCATTGTGATATTTCGCTTCTATCATGATCAATTGATTCGCTTTCCAGGCGACAACATCGATTTCGTGCTCCACACATTTTCCCATAAGGGCCTGATCAGTCAGCGTTTCAAAACCCCATATTTGGAAAATCCTCGCGACGAATTTCTCGAACGGAAATCCATCGGGGCCGAGTTCCAGCATGGCGCGCCGAATTGAATATTTTACGGCGATATGCCGGGAGTGCTTGTGAAGTAACGCGAAGGCGCGATGATATATGTCAGCCGTTGTCATGCCATCACGCGTTTCTTTCTCAACTTCACAAATAACCTCGTCGATAACATCGTGATTTGCTCCAACTCGCTCCAGTGAATTTATCAGTTTTTCCTCTTCGAAAAGTTGCTTCGTACCGTCAGATTTTGTAATTGTCATTAGATGATTCATAGTTTAAGTAAATACCGCATTAATTAATTGCCGAAGTATTCTTCTCTATTTTACAACCCCTCGGAAAGTGAAACAATCTTATAACCCATTGATTTAATCTGTTTGAAAACATCATCCAAGATCACTCCTGTAATATTATCGCCGACATGCATTAGAAATATCTCTCCCGGCCTCACATTGTCAAGAATCTTCTTTTTTACGACATTCGCGGTCATTCCAACTGATTCTTTCCAATCCAGAGCATCCGATGACCATTTGACACTCTGATATCCCGCCCTCGCGGCGGCATCGAGAACTCTCTGATCCGTCTCACCGTATGGCGCTCGGAAATACGGTTTTGAAGATACGCCGATTATAACCTTTAATGACTCCTGCATCAGGCTCAATTCCTGAGCAATTCTGCCATCTGGCAATTGTGTCAGATGAAGGTGATTATAAGTATGATTGAATATTTCACCGCCTGAAGACATTATATTTTTTACTATCGTCGGATTGTTCTCCACAAACCGTCCAGTAAGAAAAAAAGTTCCCTTCACATTATGCTTCGCCAATATTTCTATGATTGTATCGGCTGATTGTGCACCATCACCGCCGTCAAACGTGAATATCACCTGTTTCTTCGATAGATCACCGCGAAAAATTTCAATCGGTGTTTTATTGAACACGATTTCCGTCTGAATGGTATCATTGTTTGATTTTGAAATCATCTCTGAGTATATGTGAATAACACACAATGAAATTGAACAAATTAAAGCAGCTTCAATAATATGAGGATTAATTAATCTGAAAATCCACTTATGTGGTTTTTTTACGTGCACATAGCCATTCTAGCAGAAATACGCGGACTCGCCCATACCAAGAGATATAAACCTACATAATGATTGTTGCGTGGTTTAAACAATAATTCCACCTCCGATACACTCATTTCCATCGTATATTACCAATGATTGACCGGGGGTCGGCGAATCTATCGGTCCTTCAAATTCGACGGTTGTCTCTCCAATATTTATTGATAGTATTTTAATTTTTCGCAAGGGCTGGCGGTATCTAATTCGCGCCTGAAATGGATATTCATATTGTCCACATACCGTTAAATCCCATGCTGAGCCGCGAATCCAATTTACATTCGTAATCCTAACTTTTCGTGACGCATTACCTAATCCAATATTTGCGACACGATTTGAAACCGTAATCGAATTTTGCTCCATATCTTTATCGACCACATAATATCTGCGTTCATCGGATGTTTTATTAACAATAGTAAAACCGTGTCGTTCACCAATGGTAAAAAATAACGCCCCGGGATGCCTACCAATAATTTCACCATGTTCATTAAGTACATTCCCAGGTTCGGTTTTTACGTAATGTGATAAAAAATCATTCACATCAACCTTTCCCATAAAACAAAGTCCTTGGCTGTCCTTCTTATCGGCGTTTGGCAGTTTAAGTTTACGCGCCAGTTTTCTCACCTCTGTCTTGGTTAATTGTCCAACGGGAAATATCACATGCACCAAATCTTCCTGGTTCAATGTCCAGAGAAAATATGATTGATCCTTATTTATGTCTTTTCCAATATGTAATTCATAAATATTCGGCGCGTGCTTTTTCGGATCTGATCCTACGCCTAGCTTTACGAATATTCGAGCATAGTGACCCGTGGCAATGTAATTTGCGCCTCGCGACCGCGCGAAACGCCAAAACGCGCCGAATTTTACTTCTCTATTGCACATGATATCCGGATTGGGGGTTTGTCCATTTTGATATTCCGCGATCATATTATCGATAACGCTCTCTTTGTATTCCTTCTCCAAGTCAAGCGTGATGAACGGAATATTTAGACGCGCCGCCACTCTCATGGCGTCCCTTCGTTCTTCCTTCCAGTTGCAAATGATCCATTCCGGTTGCCAAACTTTAATGAAAACACCCGTGACATCGTAGCCGGTCATTTTTAGTAACGCTACCGATACGGCGCTGTCAACGCCGCCGGACAATCCGACAAATACCTTATTATTCTTGAAACCTTGACTATTCATACTTCATATGATAGCATAATCGCAGTTGAACTTCAATAAATATAAATATGAATGATATTCTAATTGTGGACGATGATAAACATTGTAGAGATATTTTTTCAATCGCCGTCGCTACATATGGTTATAGTGCCACGGTTGTGGCGGATGCCTCAAGCGCGATCCGATGTCTGAGCGCGGATTCATTTCGACTTGTCATAACCGATTTGGATATGGGTGGCAAGGATGATGGATTCCGCGTCATTGCCGCGGCGCGACAGTGTGTCTCACCACCGAGAGTTTGCTTGGTGTCGGGTAGCGTATCACCGGAAGATCGAAAACGGGCGATAGACATGGGCGTTGAGTGGATAATCGAAAAACCGCATGTTAACTTCCAGAAGGTACTGGATGCGGTCTTCGGGTAATCGTTAATTGAAATCCGCCAGAGGTGGCATCCCCTCCTCTGGCTTTATTTATATTTAATAACAGTAATAAGTATATAGGTTCAATTACCGCAGATATTTCTCTTTATTTGCCAAATGTCCTTCGTGTGTTTTGGCATAATGCATTGTTCCATTCGAATCTGAAAGATAATACCAGTAGTCGCTTATTTTTGGCTGTACCGTGGCAAGTATCGCGTCAAGTCCGGGATTATCTATCGGTGTTGGCGGCAGACCTTTGTGTAAATACAAATTGTATGGAGATTCCGTTTTCAGGTCGTCAAGAGTTAATCGGGTAGATATCTTGCTCAGAAAATAATAGAATGGCGGATCAACCTGGAGAGGCATTCCGGTATCAATTCTTTTCCAAAGAATACCCGCGATGATTTGCCTATCTGTATCGTTATTCGCTTCTTTTTCAACAATTGATGCCATTTTCACAATATCCGCCAGCTGTCTACCTGACGCCTTCATCTGCGTTTGTACCGTGACTATTTTGCTCGCGAACACTGTCTTCATTTCGTTAATAACCTCTTGCGGCGTCACGTTCGGATTAAAGAAATAAGTATCCGGAAAAAAATACCCTTCTTCATCCTTTGCCAATTCAAGGAATCCATCTGAATCAAAGTTTGGAATATTTCTGGTCAGGTTCATTGATATATCATTCACGGTTGCCCCTTCAATGATTACAATCTTCTTCTTTTCTAGACCCTGTACTCCGTAGGCTGTTCTATACGCGACTCGTAATACAGATTGAGATCTATCGAATAAATACTTCCCAGCTTGAACGCCCAAACCATCGTGAAGTAATAATGTATATACCTTATAAATACTCGTGGATTTTATAATTCCCTGTTTTTTGAGTTCAGCAGCCGCCTGCGATACTGTCATATTCTTTTCTATAGAAACAATCTTGCCGTTTGGAAAGTCTCTCGGGGCGATAGAAAATACGATTACAAATACGGCAAAACCAAGTATCAGAATACTTAAAATAATAATATATATACGATATTTTTTGAAAAATAAAATCATTATATCGGCAGATTTGCCGGCGCCTCCGATTTCTTCGATGGAACACGATCGAGATTTGGCGTGGCGGATATTGACCCTGGAAAATGATAAAGTGTTGCCAATTCTTCTGAATTCATAACCATAGGCGTGGAACTATATGGCGTATAGAAATATGACCGGCGTTTATACGCATCCAACGCCAGTCTGCCATAGCGATTACGTCTCATATTTCTGAAATCATCCCACGGATTGTCCAGTCGCGGATGCCATTTTTTATCATTTGGTTTGAAACCGTTTAACTGAGTTGAACTAAAATGCTTCATACTGCTAATAATACCGCCAATACCGAAAGGCGTGTTAAATG
Source organism: uncultured Candidatus Saccharibacteria bacterium (assembly GCA_964542675.1). Classification (GTDB taxonomy): domain Bacteria; phylum Patescibacteriota; class Minisyncoccia; order Phycocordibacterales; family PALSA-1337; genus C7867-002. The sequence continues at coordinate 44,374 of CAZIUH010000004.1, forward strand.
AATCCTTCGGTGCGATATATAGTGTGCGAATGCCAACGTCAAACGGATGTTTCATCTGACTTCGTTCAACGGCTGAGGCAATTTCCTTTTCTCCCTCGGATATTGAGGGTAATTTTGTAAAGCCGGTGGCCTCGTCTTTTGTTCCGGCAACCTTAGTAATCGGGTCACGTTTCATTATTTTATTCACTATTTCTTTCGCTCCATCCTCCCATGTATCTGTTTCGCCAAACCAATCTTTTAATTTTCTCTTCTTTTTATGGGAGATCAAAGGAATTTGTATCCACACCTGCTGATTTACGGGAACACTGCCGAGAAACTCTATTAGTGGTACCAGAGGATCAACTTTGAATTCTTCCTTAGGGTCCTTGTCCAGTTTATAATCAACATATGTTTTAATCGGATACGCATCCGCTTTCGTGAATCTGAATTCGGCAGCCCATATTCTTACAACCTCCGGATCAAAATGAACGCTTTTTGTATAGTCTTCCACTTCTTTTATCTCAATTTCCGGATACTGTGAATAAAGGGCTGATATGAGATTCGCCTTTCTCCTATCTTCCGTCCAGATAAAAAATTTCACCGTTCCTTCGATTGATACCAATTCAAGCGAATACCACGGCCGAGTTTCACCATTCCAAAATTGAGCGTAGTAACTGCCGTTTGCTGTGTTATGCAGTGATTGCAGGAAAACTTCCATGGCTAGTGGTGATTTCCATGTTTCCTTGGGCAGTTTTAATTCAAGCACGACGTATTTTAAATTGAGGAAATTCTGAGATCTGACATAGTTTACCCATAATTCCCAGAAAATTACAAAAAACAAGACCAGTAAAAAAATTGGGGAAATATAAATAATAATATTGAGAGTATTATCCAGCAATTCAGGTCCCTTGTTGTATATCAGTGTTGAAATAACTTCTGTGGCACTCATGGCATTATTCTATCACCATAACATGATAATGTGAACAAAAAAACTCCATGGCCGGATGGAGTTTTTGGGATTGATATTTCTGGATTACATCAGCGAGCCGCCTAGATGTTCACGACGGAATATTTTCCATCTTTATCTCTCTTGAAATATTTCGGGTTCTGTAGGTTGACCATGATTGTATTTTCCTTGACATATCTCTCCTTCATGACCTTACTCACTATTTCATCTTTTGTGAGCGGACCGTGTTTTTCCAATACGAGACGAATAACATCGCGAACAACGCCCGGCATATATCCCCATTCCGCCAGAGCGTAGAGACCGCGGCCAACCAGAACAAACCTTTTATCCTTAATCAATTCATTGTGAGTCGTCGCGACATGGGCCTTCTTATTGAATATTTGTGTGATTTGCTTGGCGACATCGCGAAAGTGTATCGGCGAACCATGCCTTCTAATAACTAGAAACGCGTAATCGCGCACACCTTTTGTTTTGATGTTTGATGACGCCGCGATTCCCCAATCGCCGAGCGCGTTCTTGCCAATATTCTTTGAAATCGCCAGCCATCGTCTAATAATTTCCTGATTTTTATACTTTTCAGAAACATCCTCAATGTGATGCAAGAATCTATTAACCATGTCTGATTCTGGCAATAGATCATCGGTATTTAGATTTGAATATAATTTTTGAAGCGCGTCTTCAACTTTCTTGGCCAAATCGGCATTGACATGCCAGCGATGACGAAAATCGTCATCTTCTTTTGACTTCTTGAATGGCTCCCCAACAACAAGGAGAAAATGGATGTGATTTTGCAGACTTTTATCCTTCGAAACATGACCGAGAAAATCGTCCTCCACGACAATACCGCCCAATGAATGTAAAAGCTCTTCTATCTCGGTAAATGTGGCTTTTTCTTGGCTGTATTCTTCGGATTTGCGAATATGATCTATGCCATAATTTTCGATCTGACGAACGCGTTCACGGGTAATGCCGTATTTCTTCCCGATGGAATCCAGAGTCATTCTACGCGTGTCTTTTCCAAGTCCATGACGAAAAGTCAGAATGTCACGAGCGCGATCAGGGAGCGACGACAATAGTCTTTTCGCAACTTGCTTTGGCTTGAACGAAATTGTTGTTGTGGCCATATGAGTTAATTAAATTGTGCTTACTTTTATTGCTAATGTTTATATTTTTATCACCTTGTTGTTTATAAGTCAAGGAAACAAAGTTTGCATTTATGCAATGTCGGTAATTGTATAAAAATGGACAATTCAGTGACACCTACGCGGTAACTATATTTACCAATTTATTTTTTACCGTGATAATCTTTTTTATTCCCTTTCCGTTTGTCCATTTTTTTATCTCTGGCAGTCCGAGCGCGATATTTTTTATCTTCTCTTCATCTGTATCCCGCACGGAATTGAATGAAGTGCGTACCTTGCCATTGATCTGAACCGTGATTGTTATCTCATCCAATATTATGAGATTTGGATCATATTTCGGCCATTCGGATATATGAATCGATCCCCTATGTCCGAATATTATCCACAGCTCATCGGTAATATGAGGTGCAAACGGCGCCACTAATTTCAAAAGAGTTTCATAAACTTTTTTTGAAATAACATTCTCCTTTTCCAATTCGTTCACGAGTATCATCATGGAGCTGATCGCGGTGTTGAATTTCATATCGGAAATATCCTCGGAGACTTTTTTTATGGTTCTGTGTACAAGCGTCAAGATTTTCTTGTTTTCAACTGCGATATTATTTGCGGCGATTTTTTTCAATCGCCAAACCTTTTCAATGAAGCGTCTTGAGCCGATTATGCTACTTGTATTCCAAGCTATCTGCTGGTCAAATGGTCCCATAAACATCTCATATATTCGTAATGTATCAGCGCCATATATTTTTATAATATCGTCCGGATTGACAATATTACCAAATCGCTTGGACATTTTTTTGCCATCTTCACCCATTATGAGTCCAACATGCTGTAATTTCTTGAATGGTTCAATGGTTGAAACTACTCCGATATCATATAAGAATTTATGCCAAAATCTGGCGTATATAAGATGTCGCGTGGCATGTTCGGCACCACCAATATAAACATCAACTGGCGCCCAATATTTTTCATTGTCCGGGGTAACCAATGCCTCGCGATTTTTGGGATCCATGTACCGCAAATAATACCAGCATGAACCGGCCCATTGTGGCATAGTATTAGTCTCTCTTTTCGCCATACTCTTGCAAACTGGACACTTCACATTCACCCATTTGGAAATTGCGGCTAAAGGCGACTCTCCTGTTCCGGTGGGTTCATACAATTTTACTTTTGGCAATATTACGGGTAAGTCCTCCTCAGGTACAGGCACTATCCCATTCCCTGAAGGATTCAAACGCGCGCAATTTTCGCAATGAATGAGTGGAATCGGTTCCCCCCAATACCGCTGTCTAGAGAAAACCCAGTCGCGAATCTTGTGTGTCGCAGTCCATTTTCCACCAACTGATTCTGTGATCTTCTTCATCGCCTGATTCGAGTTCATTCCATTAAACAAACCAGAATTAATCAATGAACCAGCGCCGATATACGCTAAATCATCAATAATCCCACCTGATATCACTTCCTTAATTGGTAAATTATATTTCCTCGCGAATTCCCAATCTCGCAGATCATGTGCGGGAACTGCCATTACTGCGCCAGTACCGTAATCTGACAGGACATAATCTGCAATCCAAACGGGAATTACCTCATTATTTGCTGGATTAATAGCTTTCACACCCTTCAATTCAACACCTGTTTTCTCTCTTTTTGTATCAGTCCTTTCAATTTCACTCGCATTTTTCGTTCTGGCAATGTATTCTTCGACCTCCTTCTTATTTTCAACAGTTTTCAATAATTCGGTAACCAATTTATGATCCGGCGCCAAAACCATATAAGTTACTCCGAACAATGTGTCCGGTCTAGTCGTAAACACTTCAATTTGCTTCGGCTCATTTTTGATTTTTGTGATTTCAATCTTGAATTTAATCAGCACCCCCTCACTCCTTCCAATCCAATTTTTTTGAAGCTCGGTAGTAGATGTCGGCCAATCAAGTATTTTATCGCCATCCGCGTCCTTCGCATCCAGATCATTCAAAAGTCTTTCGGCATAATCGGTGATTCTAAGCACCCATTGTCTCATGGGTTTCTTCTCAACCGGCGTACCGCACCTTTCACATCGGCTATTTTCCACGTCTTCATTCGCCAAACCCGTTTTGCATGAGGGGCACCAATTTATAGGTTCATATGATTCATAGGCGAGTCCCCTTTTGAATAGTTGCAGAAATATCCACTGAGTCCATTTATAATATTTCGGATCAGTCGTGTTGATTTCGCGCGACCAATCGTAATCAAGTCCGATCAATTCCAATTGTTTCTTGAATCTTTTGATATTCATCGCCACTGAATCCGTCGGGTTTGTTTTTGTTTTCAGAGCATAATTCTCGGCCGGCAAACCAAACGCGTCAAAACCCATGGGGTGTAAAACTGAGCGTCCCTTCATCCGCAAATATCTTGAAATAATATCGGTTGCGATGTATCCCTTGGGATGCCCGACATGCAAACCTTCACCAGATGGATATGGGAACATATCCAAAATATAACTCTTTGGTTTCGTTGCGTCCTCTTTACTTTTATATAACTTGGAAGATGCCCACTTCTTCTGCCATTTTTTCTCAATCTTTATATGATCATATTTTTCCATAATGTTCTTATATGTTACTCCATATCGGTCAAAAATCAAAACCGCGTAGATAATTCCGCGTCATTATATCCGCGTATAATTTCAAGTATTAAAAAAAGCCGCTTCTCCAACGAAGCCGGCTTTGAATGTTAATGGCTGTCAGTTTATTGATCAGTGAGACCAATGAGATAGATTATATAGCCGATGAGGCAGACCACCGCGAAAATCACAAATACGCACAATGATGTTTTCTCGCTGATTCCTCCGATAATTTTGTCTCCAATCGGGGCGATATGAATCCTGTCATTATTGAACAATCCGCGAAAACCCACATCTCTACCATTTTGATCGTCATGATCATGACGATCAAATCTTGAGTTGCGTACCATATTTATTCCTTTGTTAATTATACAAAACCACATGGATTATAGCATTTGTGAGCATTGCTGTCAATAATACTTATGCTAGATCTTAAACTCCACCACATCCCCGTCCTTGATCACGTATTCCTTCCCTTCCGTGCGCAGAAGTCCTTTTTCCCGAGCATTCGCGTATGAGCCAGCCTGAAGCAAAGTATTCCATTCAATGACTTCCGCACGAATGAATTTGTCCTTGAAATCAGTGTGAATAGCCGTGCCTGCCTCGGGCGCCGTCCAGCCGCGCTTGATAGTCCAGGCGCGAGTTTCGTCCGTGCCTGTGGTGAAATACGTAATGAGACCCAACAATTCATATCCTTTTTTTATCAAATTATTAATGCCGTCATCACGCACGCCCAATCCCTCGCGCATCTCTTTTCTACCAATGTCATCTAAATCTTTCAGCTCCTGTTCTATACCTGCGTCAACGATTACATGACTTGCTTTTATTTCTCCGAATAGCTCCATCAATTTCCTCCAGCGTTCATCGACCATTCCATCCGCGAGGGGTTCATCAAGGTTCCGCGCCCCCGCCTTCTTATTCAAAACATAAATAATCGGCTTTGAGGTAATGAGGCAAAGTTGCTTCATAAAAGGAGCTTCAAATTCGTTCGGCGTAACCGACAATGCCAACTTTCCCGCTTCCAGAGCTCGCGCGAGTTTTTCCAATAATTCCATTTCATAAATAGCTTCCTTCTTACCCGCCTTGAATTCCTTTCCGAGAGAACTGCGCCTTTTCGTTACCGTTTGTAAATCGGCCAGAACTAATTCAAGATTAATAATTTCAATATCCTTCACGGGTTCAATCATGCCACTGACATGAAGAATATTTTCATCATCAAATACGCGCACGACTTCGGCGATGGCATCTGTTTCGCGAATATGGGACAAGAATTGATTGCCCAGTCCTTCGCCTTCCGACGCGCCTTTTACCAAACCGGCGATATCGGTAAATTCAATAGCCGCCGGAATAGTCCTTTCCGATTTTGAAAAATTGGATAACTTATCAAGCCTTTCATCGGGCACAGCCACAACCCCGACGGATGGATCAATTGTGCAGAAAGGATAATTTTCCGCCGGCACGCTCTTTTTCGTCAGCGCGTTGAATAATGTCGATTTACCGACATTAGGAAGACCGACGATGCCGATGGATAATGACATGGTTTCAATTATACATGTTCGGTTGTACAATTACAGCGGATTGAATATATCCGATCTAATCGTTTGATCGGATGGAAATGATGCGTATATTACATTTTACTGAGTAATTATTGGTCTTAACAAACTACCATGTTACAATTCATAATAGGAATAGTTATCGGGCTATTAATCGGTTTTGGGCTTGCTTATCTAATTTTTGAATACTGATTTATTACGCGATATGTCCGCATAAGTACATATAATTTACGCCAGTTTATGTAAATTATTCAACTTCTCTTACACCTTTTTCATATATCACAAGTGGCAAATTTTCCCAATTCTCAATAATGGAAGTCACGAATCTCCATGACGCCATGATCTCCTCAGTTGAGGCAAACAGCGTCTGATCACCGACAAACGCGTCATGAATTAGACGTTCATAATCATTCATGGCGTTTGACATGAATGTCGGGCTTTCAATATATTCAAACTTCAGAGTTTTCGGTTCGGATTTCCATTCATAGCCCGGAGACTTAACGAAAAACTTGATCTTGATGCCTTCATTCGGCTGAACGCGGAAAGTTAGAATATTCTGTTCATTCTCACTTTTATTATTCTTAAAATATACGTCAATCGCCGTCTTCGTTTCCCGAAGCGACTTCCCACTTTCCAAATATATCGGCACATTCCGCCATCTAGCGTTTCTAATAAATGTCTTTACGCGAAAATATGTTTCGGTTTTGGATTCGCGCGACACGCCGTTTTCGCCGAGATAACCGCGATATTGACCTTTCAGAACCATCGCGTCGATCAGACAACGTTTCATCACAAAGAGCCGAGCAAGCACACACGCGCGCTCGCGACGAATATTATCGCCGGAATAGGATTTTGGTCTTTCCATGGTGATGAGCGATAGCATTTGCAAAATATGATTTTGTCCGACGTCTTTGAGCGCGCCAAGCGGATCATAGAACGCGCCGCGACCGTCAACGCCTTCCTTTTCCAGCAATTGAACATGAAGTTTTTCTATGTATTTCCTGCACCACAATGGCTCAAAAATCGAATTCGCGAAGCGAAAGGCGATTATATTCTGCAATGCTTCTTTCGCCAAATAATGATCTATGCGAAATATTTGTTTTTCCTTGAATAGCGATCCGAGTAGTTTGTCCAGTGAGCGGGCAACCTCAATATTATTCCCGAACGGCTTTTCGATAAGTATTCGCGTCCAGCCGGTTTGATCGGCGCAAGGGATGTTCAATTTGGATTGCGCCAAACGATTCAAAATACCTTCATAAAGATTCGGTGGAACGGATAAATGAAACAATTTATTGGAACATTGCCCCCATTCCGTATCAATCTCCTTCAATTTTGTTGCCAGTCGTTCATACGCTTCTTCATTATTGAAAAGCCCCTGTTCGTACGACATATGATCCAGAAAATGCTTTACGTCTTCTTCTTTGAATTGTCCGGGACGAATATTGAGCCGGCCGCGAATAAGCTCGCGAAATTCTTCTCGATTGAACGTTCTTCGCGAAAAACCGATAACCGCAAAACGCGGCGGTAGCATTTTTTTTGAATATAAGGCAAGTAATGCCGGTAAAAGTTTACGACTCGCCAAATCGCCAGTAATACCGAAAATCACGAAGACTGTCGGGTACAAGGCGGAAATCGCTTCTGACTCGGTCTCAGACATAATGACCAATTGTACACAATATTTCAATAAATAGTAATCGTTCTCTTACAAATTTTCCCCCCAATCAACCCATTTAGGATACATTACGCCCGATACGAAAACACACGGCAATATGATAATAGCGGATAGAATCCACAGAACAAAGCCGATCGTTCGCGGGAAAACTGCCCAGAAAACACTCCACATCGCCGACCAAACTTTGAAAAGTTCGGATATTATTTGTTCTAATGTTTGCACGAGAAATATATTACATGTTTTTTTGATATCACGCAATTTTTTGTGCCGATTCCTGAACAAAGTTCGAACATTTTTCGCTGAAAATCCTGAATGATTTTCCTTGAATGAAATGTGGAGTCGCTTCACGACACTGTGTTCTTTGAAATCACAAAAAAGTGGAGAGGGCGGACGGAGGACTGGGGGTGTGGGGGAAGGACTCCGTTCGCCCTCACTATTTGTTTTGGTCGTGCCTTGTTAGGGTGATTTTTGGGGGCGGGGGGGGTGTGGCTCAAATGGTGGAATTGAGCCACAAGCATTTTAGCACGATCGCATGGTTCGAAGCGGCCCACTTCCGCTTCCATAAAGTTTTGTGGCGCGTCCGTCGTCAGTCCGTACGGCTACTCGCCGAACCGACTTCCTCCGAACGCGAACAACCTTCAGTGAAGGAAGCGGAAGTCGACCACTTCTCGACAGCGTTCGATAGTAAGTCAGAAACATGCGTGGCTCATTTCAAATATTTTTCAATAAGCTCTTTGGACTTCTTCATACCTTCATCAGTCAGAATAACTAATTTCGATTTTTTCGATCCGGAGATATACCCTTTTTCTTTCAATTCATCCAGAATATGAAAGTCGTATCCTTACCAAGATTGTGTAATATTTGCGTCGTATACCTTTTCCTGCCACGCAGTGAGAGAAATCAGCAATAGCGTCAGTTCCGTAATCGCCTCTTGAATTTTCTGATCTGGTTCTGTCATAAATCTTTGTGGCTCAATTCCACCATTTGAGCCACACCTGTTTTTTATCGCAAAAATTGATACTTGGCATCGCGCGGGTTCCCCGCGCGTGCGAGATGACCCTGTTGGACAAGCTTCACCAAGTAACGAGTGGCAGTGGCGTCAGAAACACGCAGAAGTTTCTGGACATCATCGTTGGTGATGATCCGCTTCTTTTGCGCCATCAGCATAAGAATATCCAGTTTCTTCTGTCTGTTTGAGTGAAGCTTGGCGTTTGCTTTGGCTAGGAGCGCGCGAATGAATCCGGTTTGATCTTGTTGCGTCGGCGATTGCGTCTGTGGCACAGGCGGAGTCAGTGGCGCCGACGCGGGCACAGATTGCACTGGAATTGTTTGATCGGTCACAGTTGTAACTGGTTCAGAGATCGGCATAACTGTTGGTATTGTAGACGGTTCCTCGGTTGCAGAAATTGCCGTCTCTCTAGCAAGCGGATGCGACACATCTGGTGCAGGTTCAATTGATTCATTCGCTAGCTCAACCGCAGGTGGAATTGGTTCAGAAACTGGCGGTGACACGTCGGCAACAACGGGTATTGGCGCTTCTACCACTGGCTCACTTTGAGTATTTTCGTCGTTCATACAGACATTTTACACCATAATCGTCAAAAGGCCTTGTGGCTCAATTCCACCATTTGAGCCACAGACATATTTGATCACCGTTTTGAATAGATTCAATGAAAAACTATCTCCAAAACAGCGTCAATCAAGCAACCAAAAAGAAAATGAAAATGACCTCCCAGAATACCCTTATTTATAGCCCTATAATCGCTATGAGTTTAAACAAGTTGCAAATCGCTTGACAATTCTAATAGGTATGCTATACTATAAGGGTAAGATTAAGACATGAAAGATTGGAAGCGAAAAGGCACTTGACAGGAGATACCGAGTATGGTAAACTATAAGGGTAAGAGTAAGTAGCACATCACAAGAAAATATAAGGCAATCTTTAGAGGAGAGTCTTCGAGCCCTGAAGTATAAGGGCCAACCGGTTCTATCCCGAGCGTAAGCAAAGGATAAGGATTCAAGCTGAGGTCTGCTTGATATCCGTATGAATGGTTGATACTGACCGCCAACTATATTATATAGGAAAGCGATTGGGAGATCTCTTCTAAGGAAAGGCGAAATGTATCCGCGAAAGCGTGGTACGAGAGATGCCTTTGTTTGAAGAGATCTCTTAGTCGCTTTTTTCGTTGGAAGAAGCGTGATGACGAACAATTAATTTATAAATTCAAGCGTCATCACACTTCTCTCAATTTAGAGGAGAGAATATCGGATGATTCCGATGTAATAGTTCTTTGTAAGAAGATAGTGAGTGATTGCTTTTCACCTCTAGTCCCTATGATGGGAAGGCACCATGGCCTCGGTAAGACCGCTAAGCATGGTAAAGAGGAGAGAGTGAGAAGGACAACAGTCACTTGTTATCTTGTTTGCGGATCGGCGTTCCACGGAGTAAGTTCACAGCAAACTGAACCATCTCCGTCTGGGTACTGGCTTGGATGCCAACTGATCAACGGAGTTCGTAAGGACACCGCTGTGAAATGAGAATTAACCACTTTCATTCACAGAAATGTCCTTGTGACCTGAAGCCGACATACGATTAGCATGAGTCGGAAGTGAAGGGAAAAGACAAGGAAGTAATTTGACAATAAAATAGCGAAGTAAAGTTCGGGAATGCGCGTATTCAACATACATGTATTCTTGAATGGGAAAACGCGGAAC
>CAZIUH010000005.1:0-52200 GCA_964542675.1 uncultured Candidatus Saccharibacteria bacterium
AATTTATCAGGCTATTTTGCCGTCTTCGCGGTCATCAGTCGTCCTATAATATCATGTATTTTTTTAATATGTCTCATTTTCGTTTTCCTACCGAATGAAAATCTGATTGACGTACCACTGTTTGCATTCATGGCCTTTAATACGTACGATTCACTATCATCGCGTAAACACGAACTTTTCGTAGAACATGCGATTCCTCGCGCATCCAACTGAAAAACGAAGAATTCATTGTCAATTCCCGGAATGGAAATATTGGCGATATGAGGTGATATTTTCGCGTCATTATCGTTGCCAGAAACAACACCCGCGCCAACGCCATTCACTATAATATCCGATCTAATTAATTTCATACCTTCTATGAAATAATTTTGCATTTTTTTAATCCGCGTAGTTTCACATGCTCGTTCACATTGAATAATATCGAGTGCCTTCGCGAACCCCATTATCCCGGGAATATTTTCCGTGCCGGATCGCATACCATTTTCTTGACCGCCACCGAATAATATCGGCTTAATAGGAATATTCCTACGAATAAATAATGCGCCGATTCCACGAGGTCCATATGCTTTACTTCCATCCAATGTTAATAAATCAACACCCAACTGCTCGACAAATAATTCCTGATGACATACAGCTTGTGCCGCGTCCGTGTGAAGTATCGGATATTTGAAATCGTTAATCGCTTCCAAACCGATACTTCCAAAAGCGAGCCGTAGCGGAGCGGAACGATTAAGGGCTCGCGGAGGGAATGTGTCGGCGACGGAGGTGGTCAATGAATTCCTGAATCGTCGAATAATCTTCGCGATTTCCCTAATCGGTTGAACTGCACCCGTTTCATTATTAACCGACATGATGGAAACAACTACCGTGTTCGACCGAATTTTATTCTTGAAATCATCAAGTCTGATAATCCCCGCGGAATCGACGAGAATATAATCGATCTGTACGCCTTTTTTCTGTAATTCCTTTACGCATTCAAGGACCGATGAATGCTCAATCGCGCTTACGAGAATATGTGTGTCTTTGTATTCAACTCCCCTTTCGCGCAGAAATTCAATCGGACCAAGTATCGCCATATTATTTGCCTCCGTACCGCTTCCCGTAAAAACTATTTCATCAGGGTGCGCGCGAATAAAATCGGCAATCCTTTTTCGTCCATTATTCATGGCATTCTTGGCGGATACGCCCTCTTTGCACCATGAAGACGAATTGGAATAATTCACGGCCGAATATTTCTTCATTTCGCGCGAAACACGCTTGTCTATAGGCGTAAGAGAAGCATAGTCCAAATATATTCGGTGATTAAAATTGAACATAGTATAAACTTACACCATTCATATTTCACTGTAAACACTCGAAAAAGACAAGATGGACTAAAAAAAATCATAGCATTATAATAGAGGCATGGAATATCTGAATTCACTTATGATGAATCCTCTTCTTCTTGGCTTAGTTATTCTCGCTATTGCCACGCTTATTCTTCTCGGCCTCGTCATTTATTTATATACGAAACTTCGCAGATTCTTAGTCGGTATTGATTCCAAACATATCGGTGATTCTCTCACATTCGTTTCTTCCAGTCTGAAGGATTTGCAAGATTTTAGGATTGATCTGGAAAAATACTTGACGAATGTTGAAAAGCGCCTGCGAAAAAGTGTTCAATCAGTTCACACTGTCCGTTACAATCCGTTCAAAGGTACAGGTGGCGGTAGCAATCAGAGTTTCGCCACAGCGTTTATTAACGAAGAAGGTGACGGCGTGGTCATTTCCAGTCTGTATTCGCGGGACCATGTTAGTGTTTTCGCCAAACCAGTGAAAAAACACTTATCCGAATACGAATTATCCGGCGAAGAAAAGGACGCGCTGGAACACGCGAAAAATACGTGATTTGATTATTAATTAACGATCTATTATAAACTGTCCGAAGGTTTCTATTAATATCAATCAAATTACATGGCAATACATCAAACTATCAAAGAAGAAATCAAGACGGCAATGCGCGCGCACGATTCAGTTCGCCTGAACACATTACGAAATTTAGCCGCCACATTCCTGAATGAGATGATTGCCGCAAAATCCGTTTCGGAATTCTTGCCGGACGAAAGAGCACTTCCACTAATAAAAAGAAGCATAAATCAACACAAGGATTCTATCGATCAATATACGAAGGGTAACCGACCTGATTTGGTTGCTATCGAGCAAACTGAACTCAAAATCCTGGATGAATTCATGCCGACTCAAATGACTAAAGATGCTATCCGAACTATGGCACTCACTCGTATTGAGCAGATGAAAAAAAGCGGTGAATTTGACCCGCGTCTTGGCGGCAGAATTATGGGTATAATCATGAAAGATCTCGCTGGTCAGGCGGATGGCAATGACGTCAAAGTTGTGGTTGATGAATTACTGAAGTCAGATTTATCACGCGGTTCGACCTCATGATAAACACAATACTAAATCGGCCATTTCTCTATCATGAGTAGTGACTTGCCTTTTTTTATTTCCTGCCAGATTTCTTCCGTCACATATGGCATGAAGGGATGAAGCGCGCGTAACATTTTATCGAGGGTATGAAGTAATATCTGCTTGCGTGATTTCTTTTGTTTCTCATTGTCACTCTCAAATATTTTCTTACTGTCCTCCAGAACCTTATCAGCAAAGTTATGCCAGATATAGTGATACAATTTTTCTCCCGCGAGATAGTAGCGGTAGTTATCCATGTCAGAAGTAATATCGATCAACAGGTTATCGCGTTCTTCGCGAATTTCATCGTCGCATTTCTCATAATCATTGAAATCGGAGATCAAATCGGCGGTGGAACATGAAGCGAGAATAAATCTGGTGATATTCCATATCTTATTCCCGAAATTTTTGTAACCGCGAACTTTATCCTCTGATAATTTCATGTCATTACCCGGTCCAGTACCTATAATGAGAGATAATCGCGTGGCGTCGGCGCTATATTTGTTCACCATATCCAATGGATCAATGATATTATCGAGTGATTTCGACATTTTTCTTCCCTTACTGTCGCGGACGAGCCATGCAGATATACAGTCCTAAATGGAATATCGCCGAGCAAGCAGCCAGTCATAAGTATCATTCTCGCGACCCAAAAAAACAAAATATCATATCCGGTTTCAAGAACACTCGTGGGATGATACATTTTCAAGTCTTGCGTTTGATTCGGCCAACCGAGCGTGGAGAACGTCCAAAGGCCGGACGAAAACCAAGTGTCCAATGTATCTTCATCATGAATCCAGCCGTTTCCCGCGGGTTCATTTACGCCGACAAATATTTCTTCATTTCTATACCAAACTGGCACTCTGTGTCCGTACCATATTTGCCTCGAAATGCACCAATCGCGTAGATTATCAATCCAATTAAAATAAGTCTTTTCGAAGCGATCGGGGATAATCTTTATCGCGCCACTTTCCACGGTTTTCCTCATAATCTCTTTTAATGTCGTCTCATGGCCGCTTTTGATTCCGGGAATTTTTGACACTTTGAGTTTGAAATTCTTATTAACATTAACGAACCATTGTTTCATTATTTGCGGTTCCACATAGCCACCCGTTCTCTCGGCGGTCGTGATATTGTGCGCGTACTCTTCCTCTTTTTCGAGCAAATCCTTCAATTTCAGTTTTTCAACAATTTTTGCTCGTGCCTCGGATATTTTCATGCCGGCGAATTCTCCGGCTATCGGAAGTAACCGTCCATATAAATCGATTATCTGCTCCTTATCCAAACCATGACGCTCGGCAATGTCAAAATCGGCGGCACTATGCCACGGCGTAATAGTCATTACGCCAGTCCCGAATTCCATATCAATGGATTCATCTTTCACGATTGTCGCCGTGATTTTTCCATTTATCCATTCCAAATCAATTTTTTCGCCTTCTTTATACTTCTCATATCTTTTATCGTTCGGATGCATCACAACGTATTTGTCTCCGAATTTCGTTTCCGGACGGGCGGTACTGATAATAAAAGGCCCATATTTGAGATAATAAAATTTCGTCTTTTCTTCATTGTAAACAATCTCGTCATCGGAAATCGTCGTCTGTCCTTTCAGATCCCAGTTCACAATTCTATTGCCGCGATATATTAATCCCAAACCATACATTTCCTTGAACGCGCCGCGAACGGCAAAAGTACGTTTTGTATCCAAAGTGAAAGCTTCCCTTGACCAATCTATGGATGCACCCATTTTTCTCACTTGATTAATTATCTTATCATGGCTGGCATTGGCATAGGTTTCAACCCTTTTCAGAAACTCTTCGCGACCTAAATCTTTTCGATGTTTTTTCTCTTTCTTTTCCAATTCCTTCTCAACTTTTGACTGCGTGGCGATAGCGGCGTGATCCGTGCCCGGAAGCCAAAGTGTTTTGTATCCTTTCATTCGCTTGTAACGGATCATGATATCTTCGATCGCGAGCATGGCGGCATGCCCCATATGTAATGTTCCCGTCACGTTCGGCGGCGGTAAGACTATTGAAAATGTCTCGCCTTTCGTCGGTAAATTATCGGGATTGAAATATCCGCTTTTTTCCCACAATTCATAGATTCTGCCCTCCGTAACATTCGGATCATATGGATTCAGGAATTTATCCGGCATGTTTTTATTCATGACTAATATGGTAGCAGAAAATGAATAATTCTTGAAGTATGGGCATGCATAAAAAAAGAGCCGAATATTATACATTCAGCTCCCGAAGAATTCATTCGAATAACGACAAATTATAGATTATCAGGCTTTTTCCAATTCGCTTCCGTGAAGTGACCAATGAATATCGGATACTTCATTCCCGGCCGGCAGATCCATAACAGGAATGGCCTGTCGATAATCAGTTTCGGTTTTTGATTGATACGGCAAGTGATCATACCGATTGCCGCCGCACTTTCCACCTTGACTCCGATTTCATTCATACGAAATTTGGTTTGTTGCAGAGCCTGTTCGATAATCCAGGGAACAATCATACTTTCCGTCGTCATTCCCGCCATCCAAGAAATATCGATCTCTTCATCATAATTAATCATCGGGAACACCACTCCTTCGAATTCGAAATCCGCCACGAGGGAGTTTGAGATCCTTACGACCCGATCCAATAATTCGAACTCTGTTGGTGGATTATCGAGAATGGTCATATACACCGTATCGTTATTCATGGTTGGAATCGCCACAACGGTATTCGATGCGTGAGTCGAACGAAAGAATTGTATTGACTCCTCAATCCGAACCGCCGGATATGCACCGTCACACACGGCCGTCACGCGTCCCGGTTTCAACCATTGAAGGCGGAGTTTGAATGCGCTTGCAGTGTAGATATGCCGATCATAACTCTCCTGTCTGACAGAATGCACTCGTATTTCGAAACCTTGATCTCGGAGGAATTCATTAACAACTTTTGCGTCCACGGATGCAATTGAGTTGACTTCCGGCAAATCACGAGATTGATCTCGTAGTCCGGAATAGTATAATTGAAGAAACCTGCTCTGCGCCGTATTTGCCGGATCCCACACTTTAGTGGGTTTGATTACATTCTCAATCTCGACGAGACATCTTGAAATAGGCACAAAACAGATACTCTGACTTCTCAAACGGCGCGACTCTAAATGAGAACGCCGATTTTCTCCATTAAACACTAGATTCATTGTTATTCCTTTTGTATTTTTTTGTACAACTAATTTCGAGTATGACATAATGCGTTCACTCCGTCAATTCTTATCATCTTGACTATTTATTATTAAATTATATCCTTACTATAGAAGCACAAGGAACAGCATCCTTCAAGAAGGTTCTGTATGGTATTGGGATAAACCAAGCTGGAGAGTCCCGTATCAACACCATTGCCATATGGAGTGTCAAAACGACATCGGAGAGTTAAATTCTCTCATTGCTTTATCCTTGTGCTTCCCCTTTTCACGCCAGTCTCCGCAGACTGGTTTTTTAATTCCACAATTTTATGAAAATTCAGTGGATATTGTTCGCTCATGGCACAGATGATATTCAACCATTTCGACTCCCAAACGCTCGCGCAGGCGCGAGCTTAGGCTCACACTCGCTACGCTCGTGTGACCCATGTTATACGGGATTAGAAACAGATCATTGATACTATAAAGCTTTTTAAGTCTATCCCCCACTAAAAATACACGTATTTACTTAAATACTGAACCTATTCTTTGTGTTATTGATTCTACGTCCTTGGCCACCTCAAGTTTAAGCAAAGCGAAATTTTTATCAAGAATTCTAATTGCTGAAGCATTATTGGTCTCTTTCTCGTCAATAGTGTCTGTACGTTTCTCTAAATTAGCAACCTTATCTTCAGTTCTATTTTGATTAACAACCATTGAAATATACCCACTTATAAAAGCCGTAACAACAACCACTACAAAACCTCCAATTATTGTTACCCCCATATTACTTCTAGTCCAGTCATTTATTCTAAGGAAAGACGATTTTCCTTTAATGTTCCCTCCCTTATCAAGTTTTTTGGATTCAAATGATGACGAATCCGTCTTACTCAAATCAATCGGGTCCTCTTCCGTTTTATCGAGCTTAAATTTAGAGTTCAGAAAATTCTCGTAAGCTCCTTTTTCATAGGGATTTTTGCCGACATGATTGAATCTGCTATTGTAGTTTTTCTTCATCTTTTTTCAACCATGAATAATAATTTTTCTCTAGAAACATAGTGGCCTCATCCATGAACGCACCCGCTTTACATTCCCTCAAATCTTCCACAATCGGATCAAAATAATACTGATAATCTAATCTGGCAAGCAATGAATCTCCTTGTTCAGCAAATGTGTAAATAGCATTCCTATAATTTTGTATCCCTTTAGAGACTTGTCCCTCTATAGTTGGTAGCTTTTTTGAGAACGACAAATTTATGTTTTCTGCATCTACAACCTTATTTGTTGTTAAAGTAGTGATATAAGTATTGATTTCTGGTTGTCTCGATGTCTTTTGGTCAAAGATAATGCCTAATCTCTTTATATTCTTTATTCCATATTTAGGGAACAGGGTGTCTTCAAGATACTTTAAGACTGTATCTTTTAGCCAAGAAATTTTACTATCGAAGTTATTATCAATATTAATTCCCAGAATAAGATCGTCCGTGTTAAGTCTAAAATACTCCGATGTTTCTGGATTATACAAAGTTCTTTCTCTTCTCGAATTTTCTTGAATTGCAGGAAATATGTCAGGATCAAATGGTGATTCTTTTGAATAGAGCAGGGAGTCCATTATTTCACCGGCAATATCTGGGATACGAAATGATTTGTTATACCTAATCCCGATTGTCAGACCTATGACTTTTTTCTTGAAATCCATACAATTTTTATTAAAAGGGTGAATAATTAATTATGAGGCTGTCTCAAAAATCTTCTTTACCAACCCAGTTCTTGCATAAAATGCTCGACTTATAGAACCGTGACCAGCACCTTTTGTCCTAGCTTGTATCCACTTCCCATCGGCACCGGTCAATGCCTCAAATCCTTCTTTGATAAGCTTGTTACGAATAAAGTCATAGTCAGCTTTAATCTCAAGTATTAGCTCATCATCTTCGGTGAAATCAAGGCTAGTAACCTTCAAAAGCTTCCCATCTTCCGAATTCTGACCATTCCACAAAACCGCACAAAATACGATGGTCTTGAGCTTGCTCCAGCAATGGCTTTCAAAAAATGAATGCTGTTTGAGCTCCTCCGGATTGATCATCGTAATAGCCATTGTTTCCTTTGGAACGAGCACGTCTTTTACATAGTGAAAGGCAACAGATTTCAATTCGTAAGTTAGTCCATTTGGAGCCTTTGAAACATTATTCTGTAAACCGGCTAACCGCTCAAGGACCAAACCCTTCCAACCCTTGTTTTGCTTGCCAGTTTCATAGGTCGTAATGCCGTGTTTCAATGCAAGCTCGCGTAAATCTTTTCCAACATATTTCCTTAGATTTTTTATTGCTGTAGCACGGGTTATAATTTTCATATTAGTGCTTGATTCATATCGAGGAAACGCTTCCTTGATAATTCAAGATAATTCTTTTCTAAATCGACCCCGACAAATTTTCTTCCATTCGACACCGCTGCTATACCAGTTGTTGAGCTACCTGCAAATGGATCTAAAACAATATCACCCTTATTTGTACTTGCAAGAACAATTCTTTTCAGTAATTCAAGAGGCTTCTGAGTCGGGTGTTTTCCAAACTTTTTCTCATCAGGCTTCGGTGTACCAACTGCCCATACTGATCGCATTTGCATATTTGGCTTTTTGATAAAATCACCGTTCCATTCACCCTCTTTCATCAGACTGTAATTGAAGGTATGTTTCGCCTTCTTATCCTTCCTAGCCCAAATTAAAGTCTCATGACTGGCTGTAAAAAAACGACACGATAAATTTGGCGACGCATTTGGTTTGAACCATGTTACATCATTCAAAATATGGTATCCGAGAGACTGAATGGCATGACCACATTGGTAAATCGAATGATAGGTACCGGATACCCAAAGAGTCCCGCTCGGCTTCAATACTCTCCTACATGCCTCCAACCATTTATGATGGAAATCGTAATCTGCATCAAAGCCATTGCTCTTATCCCAATTACCCTTATTGACGCTGACCATTTTTCCGGCATGAACAGTAAACCCACCATTTGATAGATTGTAAGGAGGATCGGCAAAAATCATGTCAATCGAATTTTCTCGCAATTGATTCATCAACTGTGTTGAATCACCTAGATATAGCACGAAGTTATCCTTCTTAAAGTAAGGTTGCATTTCAATAGTCGCAAGAATTTTAGGCGTAGCTAATAGTGGCATATGGGTACTTTAACATTTCTTTGTAAATTTTTGAACTACCGGTCTCCTTCGCGACAAGCGGTTCACGGTCGCGAGAGGAAGCGCGTGGATGTCCGCTTCTTACCACAGACTCAATTCGCCGCCTAGCTACCGTTGGCATTGCGGGAGCGCTCCTTTTGGTCGCGATTAGCGACTATAGGAGCGCGGAGCAATGTGAACGGGAGCGTAAGGCGCACCACAATACCCTGTAGAAGCGGACATCCACGCGCTTCCATTAGTCATTAAGCACCACGGACAATATCCGCGACCGTGTACGGCTTGGCGCGCCACTTACTATCGATTGTAACTGCGATTATCTAAGTTTTTCTTTCACTTCCAGAGCTCGATTGATCATTCTTTCTCCTATTTTTCCCCAATCAAAATATTGTTTGTAATTCATAGGATTAATCAGTTTAATCTCTGTTACACCACCTGCTGGATCTGAAATAAATGGACCGATAGGACGAACTGCACAAGCATAACGGAGTTGAAATATATGATTACCATCTCTGGTATCGATAACTTTTTGATATCCGACTGGAACGCACTTCAGTACTTCCATATTTGATTCTTCTTGAATTTCTCTCATGAGAGTTTGCTCAAATGTTTCTCCTTTTTCAATCGTACCACCTATTAGACCCCAATCCTTTTTTTGGCCTCCATATCCGATAACCATTTTGTCGTCACAAAAACAGATACCATAAACTTGCCGGCATAGGCCGTAGTCGAGCTCGTTAAAAGAATCTGCATCTGAATATTCGAAAATATATTCAACTTCACTATTTCCTTCATAATTCTCTGTGATATTCATTTCAATGGATATTTCTTGAGAAGCTCATCAAACTTCTCATATGTCGGTTCCATGTCATAGATCTGAATAAATAACGTCGTAAAATCTTTCTGTGTGGCAATAGATTTCAGTCCTTTTATAAGATCCAGTAACTTCTGCTTTCCAAATTCCTTGACTAGTAGATATACAGCAAAACCAGACTCGGCATATACGCCTCTACCACCATTTTCATGGAAACTAAGAAATTCCTTGAAACATTCTATTGGGCGCTTTTCTTTATTTTGTCCGGAAGTATATATTGCCACACCTTCACAAAGCCAGACCGGCTTCATGTGACCATCGGAAAGAACACGATAAAAACAATGGCTTATCTCGTGCTTTAATAATGAGTAATATGTCTCAGGTAAATATTCATGGTCACTCTCAGTGGCGAAATTATTATGATCGAGGATAAATACCTTGTTTCCTTCAGCCCAACCGACTACCCACAATTCGGTTTTTTCACCTTTCAATTGATCAATTGATTTTCGATCCTTAACTACAATAGTAACAGGCAGATGGTGGACCCAATTGATTTCATAAAATTTATTGAGATCATCGATTGATTCTTTACAAATCTTGTCGATAAACTCATCTTCAAATGATTCTATTTTTAGGGGCATGTTGAATACATTTATAATAATTTTACGACATCATATATGTCTTGTGCTCCCCCATTCTATTCAAAAAGTATCTGTCGTGTGTGACAACTATTAAAGTTCCATTAAAATGTTTTACGGCTTCTTCAAGAAAATCGAGCGCGTAAATATCCAAATGATTTGTCGGCTCGTCCATTATGAGGCAGTTCGGCTTTTCCGCTATGAGTGAAGCTAAGATAAATCTGGATCTTTCTCCTGGAGACAATTCATTGCCACTCTTTTTGATTTCCTCTTTCGTAATTCCAAGGTTATTTAATATCTTTCTGAATTCAGCCTTATCTTGGTTATTAGACTCTTTTATGCGCTGTATCACAATCTGATCACCTAGCTCTGATTCTTGTGGCATATATCCAATATCGACGCGCGCACCTTTTTTAATCTCACCGTTATCGCACTTCATGTCACCGATAATTATCTTCAGAAGAGTTGTCTTTCCCACACCATTGTCTCCTACGATGGCTAACTTGTCTCCAAACGATATGCTTAAATCTATTGGTCCGATATTCTTGGTTCCAATTGTCTTTGTAATTCCTCTAAGCTCAAACACTATATCACCGCTTCTTTCTTTTACTGGTATTTCATAAGTTATAATCGGCATTTCTTTTGGTTTGTCGACTTTCTCCAACATATCAATTTTATCCCTAGCCAATTTTACGGATCTACCAAGTGTTTTTCCTGACCAATCTTTCTGGTTTCCGCGTGCCATCTTTTCGTTATCTGTTCTTTTCGGCCCCTTTTGTCCACACTCGGACCATTGTTTCTTATCTTGAAGTGATCGTTCAAGCCGTCTCTTCTCTTCGAGATAATCATTGTAGTTTTTCCATTCATTCTCAATCTTTTGTTTTCGCAAAGACATATATAGCGAAAATGGGCCTGGGTAGGTAAAACTCTTTCGACTATAGGCGTCAATCTCTATGATTTTATCAGCCATATTCTCCAGCAACTGACGATCATGGGACACGATGATAAAAGCCGAATCTTTTTTATTTTTTCTTATAAAATCTTCCAAGAATTCCAGCGCTGACGAGTCGAGGTTGTTTGTCGGTTCGTCAAGAATATAAAGATCAAATGGCGCACCTAAAAGTTTGAGTAGGTTAATCTTGCTTTTTTCCCCGCCACTAAGGTCACCGATCTTCTTTCTTATGATCTCCGGGGCGAGATTTAATTTATCGAGATCTTTTATGGTAATTCCTGATATGTAATCCGAAACAGCTAATTTTCTTTCTTCATTGGTCATTTCTTGCCTAAGATATGCAACTCTTATGCCTTTTGAGAGGGTGACCGTCCCATTGTCATGGTTAATCTTTCCGGCAATGATCTTTAGTAGGGTAGATTTTCCTACACCGTTTGGACCTACCAAGGCGACAATTTCTCCTCTTTGCACAGAAAAAAAGACATCACGAAGTATTTTATGTTCGCCATAAGAAAATTCAATATGAGTGCATGTAATAAGCGGGTTCTCCATAACTATAGTTAATATCGTACCAGAGTAAGTCGCTATTTACAAATTGTTGTTGGTTTGGTATAGTTGAAGCAGAAGAACAATGAAAATTATGAAATCAAGCACATACAGTAAACCAATAGTGACACGGGCCGGTTCGACACCGTAGCCGGTGGAGGCGGGGTGTTGCTTACGCAGTTGCGGAGGCGTACCATCGCCACAAGGCGGATCATTCAAGCCTAAGAGTAAGCTCGCGCAAAAACTCGCGAGTTTGCGGAAGACTTGAATTGTGTCGCCGAAAACACAAGGGGCTCATTTCGGTGAGCCCCTATTTTGTTCATTGAAAACAATTAACCAAAGGTTGATTATGATAGTAAGAATAAGAAAAGAGAGTGGCCAATACTTGGCGTATTTTCTCGAAACACGTCGTATGATCGAAGTCAATCTAACCGGTGCAGAAATCATTGACCAATACTTCAATAAAGGTCTTGACGAAGCTTCTGTGGCCACGGAGATTGCAAGAATGCACGATTTGTCCCTCGAACAAGCCAAAAATGACACAGCTGATTTCTTGCAGATCATCGCGGAAGAGTTACAACCAACATCATTCAACAACACCGAACAATCTTCAGTATCTGCGCCGATTGGAGTTGAACTCGAGATTACAACTACATGCAATTTACGATGCAAACATTGCTTGCAGTCAGATTACAGTAAATTGTTCATGGCTATCGAGAAAGCCAGGTGGATAATTGACACGATCATCAACACTGGAGCGTTTGAAATCAGCATCATTGGTGGAGAACCATTCGCTCATCCACAAGCGTGCGATATTATCCGCTATGCGCACGATTGCGGTCTTGCCGTCGGGTTAACCACAAACGGAAGCTTGATCACAAACGAATATATCCGCAGAATGTCCGGTTTGGACAATCTTTCAATAGCTGTGAGTATCGATGGTATAGGTCGTGATCATGACTATATTCGAGGAAGTGGTGTATTCGCGAAGATTGATCAAACGATACGGCAGATGATCGAAGCCGGTATTGAAGTAGAAGCGATGTTCACCATCACCTCATATAACATCAAAAAATACAGACCAGTCCTCGATTATTGCAATAATCTTGGTATAGTCTGTAACTTCAATCTGTTCAAACCGTTCAAGGAGTCTTATAAGATACTTGTTCCAGATCCGTTACATTTCTTCGAAGTAGTCAAAGAATTATTCGCAATGCGTCAGTCGCGGAGATACAAGATAGGTTTATCCAACGCCGCGATTGTGAGTTATCTGCTCGGTATTCCAGCAAGAGATGAATGTCGAGCGGGACAGTCTGGTCTAGTCATTGATGTACACGGTCGCATGTTAACTTGCCCATCATTGTTATACTGCGGCTATTACAAGGACACTGACTTTCCGCTTTTTTACGAAAACTTTGTCGAAATATGGAAAACACATCCGCTATTTACAGAGTTTAAGAAAAATGGACTCCAAGGTTGTCAAGCTAGATCGCTAATCTTTTCTGGTGATGTGAAAAAAGGTGATCCGTACGATCTCGCAGCATTTCGCAGTTTTGCCGAGAGAAAAAGTTAATTGTTCCATTTCAACACGCCGACATGGTAAACTAGCACCATGTCGGTTTTTTTATTCTTAAATATTAAATATGGAAAAACAAAATCTACCAACATATAGTCATAATTTTTTAAATGATAACCGCTGGTTGACCAGAGAAACGGATCATTACATTTTTCATTATTTTCCAAATTCTGAAGCCGAAAAAGATATAGAAATGATTACTGTTACGCAAGAAAAAGCTTTTAAAAAGATTATTGCATTTTTGAATATTGAACCTCCCAATAAGAAAATCGAATACTATTTTTATCCTGATGAAGAAACTAAGAAATCTCTTATGGGAGATGATTGGTATGCGCAATCAATCCGAGACGAATTTAGAGTTCATGTTTTATATACAAAGGATATTAAACCCCTTGGTGAACACGAAGATACTCACCTCTTGTCACTTCCCTGGGGAATATCCATCAGGTTCTTCCAAGAAGGTTTAGCTGAATTCATAGTCGGACACGCATGGGACGGCAAGTCACACGTTTCTTATGTTAAAGAGGGATACGTCAATAATCTGTATCCGCCATTATCCGACTTTTTCGAACATGAGGCGTGGCTACGAACAGATGATTCGAAACCACTATATTTCTACAGTTTAGTGGGGGCTTTTACTACTTTTCTCATCAATAATTACAGTAAGGATAAATTTAAAGAATTGTATGAGAAAGTGCGTAGAGATATGAGTAAAAAAGAAAATATATCCGTATTCGAAAAGATTTACGGACCGATTGAGATAATAGAAGAAGAGTTCATGCACACGATATCTATAAAATAAATGTGTAGGCTGTATTATATGTTCACTCTATGAGGTATGGATCATTGGTGACCCTACCGGGAGTCGAACCCGGATTACAGCCTTGAGAAGGCCGTGTCCTGACCATTAGACGATAGGGCCGTTTGTCAATAACTAAATACCAACGACAAATTACTTATAACTATCTCTTCAACCACTCTGCTTCTTGCCTCACAATCAGCTTATCGGCTTTTTCCGGTTCCCGCAACAGCGCTTTCGTAACTCGTTCAAGTCGCGGTGATTGAGAACCTTTTACAAGAATGATATCACCCGGGCTTGCAACAGATACGACATAAGCAGCCGCTTCGAAGGAAGTATCAAAACTTTTCACGTAATCAGTCGGCATTCCGCATTTGAGAGCTTCTTCGGCGATCGCAAGCGCGCGCGGACCAACCGTAACAAGAATATTCACAATGCCGGCAACTTCCCTTCCGATTTTTCTGTGTTCATCAACCGAAAATCTGCCGAGCTCCATCATATCTCCGATAACTGCGATTTTCCTGCTATTCACTTGACCGATCGGAGTATCGGCGATATTAATTAAACCAAAACCATCTTTGAGCGCGTTCGAAGAAGAAATATTATTTTTTATTTCTTTTAACGCAGAAAGAGCCGATACAAGCGCGTCGGGCGAGGAATTATAGGTATCATCAATAATCATCGAACTATTAATTCCGGAAATAATATTCATGCGACCTTTCGGAGCGTCGTATCCATTCAGGGACTTCACAATATCCACGAAAGAAATATTTTTAGCTTTACCGCATGCCGCCGCCGCCAAAAGTGGATACAAATAGACTCTGCCGAGAACATTATGAATAGTTATCGGTGCTTTTTCACCCACAAGATCGAGAGTAAATGAAATACCCGATTGAATATCACTCGAATAATTTTCTCCTCTTACCGTAGCCGGCGTATCAACGCCGAATGTTAAGACTCTGGCATTTTTTTTCTTCGCCATTTCACCCAACGCGACTACTTTATCATCATCGGCGAACAGGATAAGAGTGCCGCCTTTTTTCAATGCATGAACGAGTGCCGCCTTCTCCGTAAAAACTTCCTCGGCGGACTTGAAAAATTCCACATGCACCGGCGTCTTACTCACTTTCGTAATAATCACAATATCCGAATGCAACCACTTCGCTACTTTTTTGATATCGCCCGGATGGTCGGCTCCAATTTCTAGAACAAGACAACTCGGGTATTCAACGTCATTCAACACCATATTCACGCCTAGAAAAATATTTTTAATCCAGCCGGAGAGACTACGCCAAGCATTCGGCGCGCCAATGATAGTAAGCGGCAAACCAATTTCACTATTCATGCTCTTCTCGCTTTTCCTGACAAATTTTTCATGGTCTCGAAGCACGCAATAAACCGCGTCTTTCGTTGTCGTTTTTCCCACACTTCCGGTAATCGCTACGATGAATGGCTTGTATTTCCTAATAATAAGTCTTGATTCCAGCGTCAAAATCCAGACTATTATTGCCTTCAATATTTGCATGAATACAGTCTAGCACAAAAATATTATATTTTTTGATGAAAGTACTGCAAACGGCGATTATCTATCCGGCGGAATATTATAATAATTGATCAAATATTTTGTAATATTATTGAACGGATTTGTCAGCGTCTCCGAGGCGTATTGCGCTCCCTTCGGATACAATTGATACATGAATACCAGAAACTTCGGATTATAAGCTGGAAAATATCCGAAAAACGAATGTAAATACCTGTCTGAATAGTATCCGCCATTCTCCCTGTCCGCGATCTGAGCCGTCCCCGTCTTTGCCGCGACGGTATATCTCGGCATTTTGATGCCACCGCTCTTGAGGGCCGTGTCAACTACTTCAACAAGCATTTTTGTCACATCCGTTACGGTTTGTTTTTTTAATATTGGACCTTCTTTCTCCAGCATAATCTTATCCACACTGCCATCAATATTATCAATCTCTTTAACAAGATGTGGTTGTATTAAATATCCACCATTCGCCAGAATAGAAAGAGATCTTACTATCTCAATCGGCGAAACCGATATACCCTGCCCATATGCCGCCGTCGCCACGTCGATTTCCCTGCCGGATGTCAGATTTTTTATCATCCCCGTCGCCTCGTTCGGTAAATCAATACCCGTTTTTTCGCCTAAACCGTATTTCGTGAAATATTCCGACATAGTCGTACTGCCGACTTTGAGAGCTATCGTAGCCGCTCCAATATTCAGGGATTGATTCAATATTTGTTGCATACCGATAACGCCTCGAGCCTTCCTATCATAGTTTCCGATCGTCTTATTGTTCAGGACCATAGTTCCCCTATCATCATATGTTGATAGCGGAGTGAAATTACCGGAATCAAAACCCATAGCCATGGTAAGTGGCTTCACGATTGAACCCATTTCATAAATATGTTCCACCAGAGAATTGGAAAAGATTTTCGGATCTTTTACTTCCCTCGTGTTATTCGGGTCAAAAGTCGGCAACAACGCCAGAGCGATGATTTCACCATTTTGTGGATTTATTATGATTCCACCGGTTTCATCTGGATGCCATTCCGCGTACGTGTCATTCAAGATCTTTTCCAAATAACCTTGGATCGTCGGTTCGATTGTTGTCACAATATCTCCGCTTTTCATGCCCTCGCCCAAAATCGTGTCTTTGACACTAGAGAATAGCTCAGCAAAAATACTAAGATCAGTCGCGATATTGCTTCTTCCGAGAACATCCTCATAATATCTTTCCAAACCATATCGCCCTTCCACGTTCGTTGAGCTGGCGTTTTGCCCGACAAGTCCCAAGGCATGCGCCGCTAAACTTCCGCCAGAATATGATCTCCAAGACTCCGGACTTATTCCTATTCCCGTGAGTTTCAGGCCATTGATCGATTGTGCCATCGCATTATCTAGTCTATGCGAAAGTTCCGCATATGTATCGTCCGGTTCAGAGACTTCTCTCATAAAAAATGAATGATCAATTTTCATGAATTGGGAGACGGCTTCATAGGTTTGTTCGGCATCAGTTATCAGCTTCGGATTCGCGAATACGAGAAAGCCACGTTCGATCGTAGCTGCCGCAATCCGCGTATTATCTTTCGATTGAAAATATATTGAACCGCGATTGAATAGTGATGCGGATGGTTTGCTATATTGCTTATCCGCTTTCTCGGCATACGCTTTTCCATTCATGATCTGTCTCGAATACAGGGTCAGTACCAGAATTGCCGCAACTATGATTATTCCCGCGAATATTACTTTGACTCTTAATCTCTGATTATTATTCATGACAAAAATTCATTGCGAAGATGAATCGAATAACACTTTAACCGATGCTTCAATAAAAGATTGCTATATCTCCGGTATTAAGATGGCAACACGGCCCAGGGAAACAGTACGGTTAATATAGGCGGTGACAGGGGCCTCGTGCAATCCGAAATTTTTCGCCATCTCCGATGTGATGCTGCTTGATAATGAAATATATTTGGTGTCCAAGTCCTGAACCGAACTTTTTAGCGCCACGATATCTTTCTCAATTTTTTGTAAAGAAACCGTCTGTTGGATCACTGAATACAGATTCATGCCATAAATGAACACCGAAAGAAGACAGGCGCCGATCGCCATATATGACAGGATTGTATTGTAATCGTGAACGACTGAATATGTTTTTGCTATAACTTTCGTCATGATTTTCTGATATTTTTATTCGATTTGAATATATAAATTTGATTCTATTTATTGAAATATCCCTTAATTTAGATCGATTTATTCAAATGACTTTTCTATTATCCTAAGTTTCGCGCTCCTCGATCTCGGATTCTCTGCGACTTCCTGTGTTCCCGCCACTATCGGTTTTTTTGTTATTGTCGCGCCATCAGCTTTCGCTTTTTCTTTGAAGAAATTCTTGACTATGGAATCTTCCAAACTATGAAATGAAATGACTGCCATTTTTCCGCCCTTCGCCAGATGCGCATACCCTTTCATAATCCCCTCTTTCAAAGATCCAAGCTCATCATTCACCGCAATTCGCAACGCTTGGAATGTTTTCGTCGCCGGATGTATCTTGCCTCTTCTATAAAATATCGGCACCGAGTTTCGCACTATTTCACATAACTCTCCTGAGGTTTCGATAAGTTTTTTCTTCCTGTATTCGCATATTGTCCGTGCAATTCTTCTTGCAAATCTCTCTTCCCCATAGCCAAATATGACATTCGCAATATCTTCTTCTGTCCATCTATTCAAAATATCTTTGGCCGTAAATGGGTAAACGACTGTTTCACCCATGGTCATAAGTAATGGCTCGTCTTTTTGAAATGAAAATCCTCTGCCTGAACGCTCGAGTTCGTCCGATGAAAATCCCAAGTCAAGTAAAATCATGTTCATCTCTCTTATGCCATGTTTCTCGAGAACTTTGTCGACATTTCGATAGTTCTCACATTCAAGAATGACTTTTCCAATATTCGTTCTTTTTTCTTTCAATTCCTTGAATGTTTTCTCCGCCCTTTCAATCGCGATTTTGTCTCTATCGAGTCCAATGATACTGATTGGAACATTCCGCGCTTCCAGCGCTTTCACAATCGCGAGAGCATGACCACAACCGCCGAGTGTACCGTCCAAGTACCAAATATTATTCGCGGGGTTTTTTTCATGAGGGCATAACATATCCCTCGAAGAAGCTTGCCAGAGGCCTCTTACCTCTCTCATTGATTCTTTAGTCTCATTCCCAAGTTTACACGGACGTTTCGTAGAGGGATATGTTATGCCCTCATGAAAAAAATCTGTGTCCGAAACTAACGAACCAACAACTTCATGTAAAAGAACTGCTTTATGAACACTTTCCATGCCTTTGAATCAGAACATTCCCGCCTGACCCAATTTCTCCGCTAGAGCGTCGGCTTTTCGCTCGACCTCTTCGCGGTAAGTCAACCAACGCCCTTCATCCCATATTTCCGCGCGGTCGCGAACGCCAACTATAATTACTTTGTTTACTAACTTGGCTCGCTCACGCAAATATTGAGGTATGAGCATTCGACCAACTGCATCAACCTCCACCTCAACCGCGCCTCCCAGAAGATAGCGGTTGAGGGATCGGTTGTCCGCCTGCAAAATCGAAGAATCTTTTGCCGACAAACGCGCGGTTATCTTTTCCCACTCCGCCTCCGTAAAGACAAAGAGACAGGAATCTAGTCCGCTTGTAATAATCACCTTATTTCCCATTTCCTCGCGAAATTTCGCGGGTAAGGAAAGGCGATTCTTGCCGTCGATAGTGTGCTTGAATTCTCCGATAAGCATATGCATGCGGGAATTGTATTGAGAGTATCAAATGCATTGCATATGTACGCTCTCCACTTTATCCCACTTGGTAGGTATTCTACACCACATTCCACTATCCACACCACAAGCGTACCTGTGGATAACTTTCTAGGCTTAAATAGAAGCGTATAATCATTTCGGGTTACTATTGACAAATCTCGAAAATAGTATATACTTATGTTCAGATTGATTGTCCGCGTTCAAGATTTATATGATTGAACGCTTTTGACAATTGAAGATCTCAACATTTTCCAGGGTTCAACCTTGGGGAAAATGGCGGTTCAGTCTCGGTAAAATTGGTAAACAAAATCGGTCATAAAAAACAAAAAATGTGACCGAAAAATCGGAGTTCACCTTATGAAAAAAATGAATGTTCTCTCACTCGCGGCGATTTTGATCGCTCTGACAGCAATCGGTTGTGCTGGGCAAACGAATCCGCCGGCTCCGCAGATTGTTTACATGTATAGTGTGGAGGTGAGACCTCCGCAGACACAGGTGTATGCGATTCCGCCGGCATCGTCGCAGACATACGCATACCAGATTGTGACCAATGCGCCACCTCCGCCACAGCCAGCGCCACAAGTACAAGTGATTCCGGTGGCACCGACAATTCCGCCGGCTCCACAGATTGCAAATCCGCAATCCCCGCCGCCACCAACTCAACAGCAAATTGTGATCACTGTACAACAGGCACAACAACCTACGTACGGGTATCCGCAACACGATCCGGACCCGCCCGTGTATCTACAACAACCGGTCTATGTCCCCCAGCCGGTGTACATCCAACCGCATGTCGTTATCCAATACGGAAACAGTGGTGGATACGGTCATCCAATGATTGGAAACCGGTATCATTACCCGCCTCCTGGGGGGTATTATTACGGGTATTGACCCGGGAAACCTTCCGTAACCCTTCACCATACCTTCGTCAGACTGCCAATAACAGCCAGACGAAGGTATTTTTCATTGCTTGACAAATAATGCCGTTCAGTATATAATGACACCAAATTTGAGGCCTTTGAAAGCCACATAAATCGTCAGAGAAAACCGGCCAGAAATGGCCAAAATCAAGGAGAAGAAAGAGTATGAGTAAAAAGAGCGACAAAAATCAGACACCGCCGACTCCCAAGTTGGCTCCGGCGCCCGAGTGTTCCTTGAGCGGGAATACGATCACGATCAGGCCCAGGGTTGACGAAGAGGTGTATAGGATCTCTATTTATGAGGTCCTGCCAGACGGGAACAAAAATCCTGTCGGCTTGAGCGAAGACTACCCCGTTGTTATAACGGAAGGAGAACTGAAGATTGGAAACGGAAACCTCATCAACAAGATGCAATGGGCTGAGGGGCACCCGAATCCAACGGCTTCCTATATCCTTCAGGTCTACTCGATCAAAAAGAAGGAGACGAGTGAGCCATGGGAAGTTCTCGGTTTGAACATCACCGACGGGAAGTTGGTCAAACAGGTTCCGCAGGCACCGTCTGTGGAAGACAAGCCTGCACCGACTCCGCCTGCACCGACTCCGAATCCGGATCCGGCATTACTGCCAGCTCCCACTCCCAGTCCGGACGGTCAACCGCCCAAAGCGGATGATTCAATAGACCTGATGACGCAGAGCAAAGACCTGCTCATTAAACAAAAGACGCGTCTCAAGAATGTGTCCGACGACCTCAGCCGACTCGATGGCCTCAGGGTCAAGAATGGTCGGCGATTGGAAATTCTTCGCGACATGGATGAGGGACTGAATGACATCGAGCGAATTGTCGCCAATGTCAAAACGAAGTTCCCGGAAAGCCAGGGTCCTGAGTGCTGGGACGGATTTATGGCTATCATCACGGCCGCTCGGGCACAGGTGAAAGAGAAGCGGGAAAAGGTCATTGGACCTACTCCTGTTGTTCTCCCTCCAGTACCCACGCCGATTCCCGCACCCACTCCTTCGTCGCCAGCATTGATTGACGCTCCCCCGCCGCCTGCGCCTCAAAACGATCAAGTTACAGCTGGTCTCCTCGAGAGACTTGTCGTGCTTGAGCGCGAAAGGCAACAAGCCACCGGGAACGCCAGTAGGTTGCTTGAACTCGAGGCAAAAGTCTCGAGGATCGGCACCGAAATGGACGACCTGAAACACGCCTTTGGATTCATCGGTAGGAATCAGGACCAGTTCGGCGCTGTGCAGACGGCACAGGCCAAGGTATTGTCGGCAATTCAGGACCAGCTCAAAAAGCTGGACGAAAAATTGTCGGTATCTCCGCCCTCGTCGCCAGACAAGCAGGAACCGCCGGCCGGGCGCAAGCTAAAGTCGGCTCCCGCGACGCCGGAACAAACAACGAAGACGAAATTGGTGGGAATGAAAGGAATCGGAATCGCCTTTTTGGCGCTTCTCGCCTTCCTCGCATTTCTGACGTTTGTTGTGTGGTTCTACGCCGACCGGCATGTACCGTTCGCAGTTCCAGCGCCAGTCGCGCCCGCCACAATCGCGCCGACAGCAACTGTTGTCAAGGCGGAATTGTCGGATGATGCAAAAAAACTTTTCATCGCCGCAACGGAGAAAGCAAACGTGGTGGTAATGGAGAACGGCGAGATGAAGAGACAACTCTCTCTCGCTCGATACGCCCTCGAACGAGCGGAGTCAAATGTGACTCAGCGAGCCGCGCAGATACAGACGCCGCCGCGTGTTAACGTGGTGGTGACGAATGTCGTTGCGTTACAGCCCGTGGCGCAACCACAGGTTGTATATGTACAGACGCCGGTGCAAATCGTCGTTCAACCGATCGTAACCAATCCTAACTGGAACAGTACGATCGGTAATCGGTATCACTATCCGGACTACCGTCATTAGGACGTGTCCGGAATCACAATGCCCCTATCATGTTGCTACAGAGCGACAAGATGGGGGCGTTTTTCATTTTCAGAATATGTTCATTCTAGGCGATATTTTTCAATCTTTGGCGGACATTGACAATATGTACGGGTAATGCTATAATTGACTGAGATTTTGAGAGAAGGCTCTCTGACAGTTAAATATTAACCGAGCTTCTCCTATCAATTGAGGTTGCTCAAAAAAAAGGTATGACATGCAAAATAGTCAAAATCAAAATACTGAGGCACCAAAACTTCAGCCATTCAGCAACTTAATCACTGGTTCTATTCTTGGAGTTTTGATTGGAATATTGTTTTTAGGCGCGTTTTTGGCGTCTTTCGGCAATTTTATTGGCGTCTTGCTAGTTGTCGGTTCCCTGCTCATATACACAGTCGGAAAGACCGAACATCCTAACACAAAGCCACGAACCGCGGGGCTCATCACATTGTGGGGTACACCGATACAGATTGGTGGACAGTATGTGGTGGTCGGCGGAACTACAATCCTCCTTGATTTCTTTCCGTTTAATATCGGAACAATTAAGGTCATCATTGAAAATGATGAGAGGAAATTCCCAATGATAATCTTATCCGGTGACAAGACTGAGAGCGGAAAAGATTCACCAATACCAATGGAGGGATGGGTTGCTCTGACCCTTCGAGCACATATCGCTGATTTATTTGATTTCATTCAGGCTGGTAATGATATGACAAAAGTTTTCGACCAGTTGGATGATATCGTCTTTCGACAAACCCAAAAGATTTGTCGGGATATGACTGGTTTGGATATCCAGCGCAAGGGTGATGAAATAGGTCGGACTCTTCGTTATCATCTGGAAGGAGAAGTTTTCGAACAAGGATCATTCGGTGTTGAAGTGATCAAGATTCAGTCTCGATTCTTAATGCCAAAAGGTGTACTCGACGACATGACCGATGCTGCTCGGGAGACATACCAACGCGAAGCAGACAGTCGAGAGTATCAGACAACTCGACTCAATGCTGAGGCCCTTCAACAGTTCTATCAAGGGGATCCGACAAAACCAAGCAAAATTCCCTCTCGAGAGAACTGCATTACGGAAATTAAGGATCAGCTCCTAATTAAAAACGGCCAAAAAAGAGTTGTGGCTATTCAGACCGAAGGAAAAGGAGATGATATAACTATCGCAAATCTAAAAATCGACATGGAAGGAAAGAAATGAAAAATAATAAGAAATGGGGAGCGTTAATCGTCGGGACAATCATGGCGATAGTGCTCTGGGGCTACGGGTACTTCAAGTACCATCCCGCACCACAAGAACAGCCGATGCTACCAGTGGTGGCGGTCTCAACACAAAAACAACCCCTCCGCGGTCAGATTGAGCTCAACTCGACGACATGGCAGGGGGTCATCGTCGACAGCACAGAGTGCGTGGACGCGAAAAATCTCACCGACAATGTCTGGTGGGAAATGCGTCTGGATAAAGACGACGGCCGGATCTTCAGACTCTATCCAAGAAATTGGAATGAGAAGAGCATCTTGAAGATTCCCGACTCGAAAGGCGCCAACATTGTTGAATGGCGCATCGTAGCCGGACAAGCGCTGACACACGGTACTTTGGTTTACGCTCTGCATAAAAAGAGCGAACCACATCTGTACTAAGAGGAAGGCAAATGGGCGGTGAAGAATATAACTTCACCGCCCTAAATTTTTGCCAAACTTTCCGTCAAAACTGACTATATTCCCATAAGCGTATTTGACACAAGTCGTATTATTCCCCATGCCGATAACATGATAACCATACCAATGGCACCATAAAGCATATGATTTCTTCCTGTTGTTCTGGCAGAAGGATCATCCGCCTTCCTTATCAGCTCAACAATTCCGAATACAAAAACGAATACTCCGACGCCAAAAAGAAATAACACAACCGGCATAACGATTTGACTTATTACCGGGTCAAGCACTTTGCCGAAAGCGACCGCATCCACGGCCGCTTGAGCTTCGGGAATAAATAATTTCAATACTCCGAAAAACATCTGAATTATCTAACTTCAGGAATTTGATTGAGTGGAACACCACCAGTAACCGTATTGTTGCCAATATTAGGCACCGGCTGATTTGTCGGCGTCGTGCGGAATGTGCCAACGATAACATTTACAATACCCCAAATTGAGACAATAATGGCAAGACCGAGAATGCCATAGCCAATATTACCCAATGCCTTCGTTTTTTCGGCCGGTTCTCCGCTTTTAATGAGAGACATTACAACGTTCCAGATAATGAAGACAACGGCAAGAGCAACGAGAAGATAAATGACAACATTACCGATATCGACCAGCTTTTTGGTAAGTGAAGTTGCATCTACTACGACATCCGCCGCCAAAGCTAAAGACGGAACAAACATTGTGACCAGTGATATGATTTTTTTCATATGTGATTAATTAACTACTAATAATAATTGCCAATACTATATAATACTACAATCTAACCGCCACATCACACAAGGACATATCTGTGGATTACTATTACTGTCTATTCACGAAATTGGCGGTTGGAAAAGTCGGTACGGTCGAATCTGTTTTGAATGTGCTCACTATTATATTAACCAGTCCCCAAATAGACACTATTATCGCGAGACCGACTATCCCCCACAATATATTCATCCCCGCGGTTTTGCGGCTTTCATCCGCTGAACTTCCTCGAATGAAATACCAAACTATATTGTAAACAATGAAAATTAATGCGACAGATACAAGCACGAATATCACCACGTCGCCAATTGACAAAATCCTGTCAACAAGATCATTCACATTTCTAACGGGCATTAAGCCTTGATACATTTGATACATATAATTTATCGCGGAAAAAGACTTTGCATTTCGCTCCACGCCGGTGCATTTGAACCGAGATTGAATGTCGATGTCAACAGATTCACTATTCCCCAGAGAGAAACAATAACGGCAAAACCGATCAAACTCCACATAACATATGAACCCGCCTCCTTCCTATTTTCGCTACTACTGGGACTAATGAAATACTTGACTATGGAGTAGACGAAATAGACGACAGCCAGACCTATGAGTAGCTGCAACGCGATGTCCAGATATCCGGCGACCATTCCGAGCACATCTTTCAATGTTTTTCCCGCCGCAAAAGAAGTAAAGGGTATAAACAGGGTAAACAAACTGACTTTGATATAATTGCGTATTTTCATTATATAGTGATTATATCATATAAATTATTCAGTTACCGCTCACAACTGTCTTGGCACTCTGAATAACTTTAGGGTCAACCACCTTCGTCGCTTCCAGAGTATTGATAACGATAGATATCATAAGCCGCGCCCCGAGAATGATAGCGACTCCAATGACTATATAACCAAGCCATTTACTGGCTTCTTTCAATTTATCCGGTTTGCCCTGAGCTAGAATAAATTTCAAGCCGACATAAATGACCATGATAACTGCAACGAGAATGGCTAAATAACTGAATATCTCAACACCTTTATTAATCGCGTCACCGATCGAATTCACCTGTAATGGGTTTTGAAGAGTGCCACCAGTTGATGAACCGGGAACTTGTGTTACTGTCCCTTTGTTAGAACCTCCAACTTGAGTCCCCGCCTGAGCATATATAAGTGTTCCGTACGATAAGATTGACGTGCAAAGCAATGCTATTACAATAATCTTGAATTTATTATACAAAATATATTTCATAATATTATTACGCTCCCAATAATGCCTTCACACCTGTACTATCTTTTACCAGCCATGTCAGAAGCTGATAAACGATCGCCCATGAGCCAAGCATTATCAAAAGTCCAACTACTGTTTTCCGAAGAATCTCCTTTGCATGCGTAATTTTAGCTTGTTCGCCTGAAATGTAAAGAAAGCCGGCATAACTAAAACCACCGATCGCGCAAAGTAGCCCTAATATTATCATCGCGTTAATTAATAGCTGTACTTGACCCATAAGACCATTGAAATCACATGGCACATATCCGGCAGGCGCACCACCTGGTAATGCCGGTCCATTACAAAACGATAATTTGAAATCTTCCTTAAATGGATTCAATGTCTGCGCATGACTAATTACCGGCAAAAAAATCATCATTATTAACAGTACTATCAATAAACTCTTCATAATTCTTAATTCATAATTCATAATTCTTCATTATTGCTGTATCTGTCTCAAAACAATATCATATCTATCATTCGCGTCTTTCAGAGCATTATATGAAGTCTTCGCCCCACTTGTGACAGCGCTAATCATATTTCCGAAGGTTGTGTATGATTGACTGGAATCGGCTTCAAACCATGTCTTTGCGATCAACGCCGCCTCGTTAAATATCGTAATGTATGGATCAGTTGAACCTTGAGCGATAATATTCGTATTTACGGACGGTAAATATGTCATCTGGGATAATTTTGCCAATAATATCGGGTCAGTTAGAATCGCAAATGTTTGATACACGGCATTCTGATCCGCCGAAGAACCCACGATAGATAAGCCGTACATACGACCGTAGGTCGCTTTTACTCCGCTCATTTTCATCTGTGGAATCGGCGCGACATCAAAACTAAGATTTGGATTTTTGGAACGAATATCAGATAGTTCCGAAGCAAAGCCAAAATATGTCGCTAATGTTCCAGAAAGAAAAGCTGTTTTGGATATAGGCATGCCTTTGTTCCATGAATAATTCGCGCTATTTGGATTGACAAATTGAGTGAATAAATCGACAGCGCCAACTAAACTGTATGATCCGGAGTTTTTGAGATTGCCAGATACGATACCACTTTGTCCATCACGAACAGTTATTGGATTTCCTGTCTGAAGAAATAGCATACCGAGAATCTCGCGAGAATTTGAGACATTGGAGAAGTCTCCCATAGCAATAGCCGATTTTCTAATATTGCTGTTTTGATCCTTGATCGTGAGCTGCTTATTTAAGGTCGTGAACTCATCCCAATATTTTGGATAAGCGGCGATTCCTGCCGCTTGGAATGTATCTTTATTCCAATACATTACTAGCGGATCAACCGCAAAAGGTAAAGCTAGTACGCCATCAGCCGCGCGATAAATCTGTCCTTCTTGAATATATGTGTCCATGAATGTCCGTTGCGATAAAGCCTTATACGGAATCACGGCAATCTTATCAAAATGAGGTAAGAGCATATCAGCGGGAATCAATATAGCATCCGGTCCTCTTCCTCGCGCTAAAGCGGCAATAAAATCCTGAGAAAAATTGGATTGAGTCTTTTGCACGTAGGTGATTTGCAATGATGACGCCAAAGAGAGGTTGATCTCAGAAACATATTTATTGAATGTCTCCGCGGGAAATGTTCCCCACATTGTAATCGGCGGTATTTGTGAATCCGTATTTCCGCTACCTTTGAACATGGCAAAAAAGACAACGCCCGCTATGATACATAGAATGAAAACTCCGAGTATTATTAGTTGAAATTTTGACATAAAGGTTTTTTAATATAAATATATTTTAAACTGCCCAATATTTTACTTTATAAATACCAACCCATAATGATGGTCTCCCGCGCCAAAAGTTTGATCAAGCTTAAACCCGGCTTTTTCAAATAAAATTTGTGCTTTTGTGGAAGGAAATACCGTTTTTGGTCCAATTGGGCTGAGATCACTCCAATCTATGATCATAACTTTACCACCGGGCTTGAGCAATCGCTTAATTTCTAAGACAAAATCATTCGTTTTCTCTATCTGAAAAAGAACATTGGACGCAATTATACGATCGGCTATTCCTTCACGCAACTTCGTACCACCGACTTTTTCGGCATTACCCCATACAACTTCAATATTTCGCAAACCGAGAGAGGCACCGTTCGAACGAATACGATCTAGTAAGTCTTTCTGAACATCCACAGCATAGACACGACCATTGACACCCACTTTTTTAGCGGCTTCTATGGAATAGAATCCAGAACCGGCGCCAAGATCGACGACCTTCATACCATCACCAACGCCAAGTTTTGCTATATTCGTGGCAGGCTCAGAAAACATGGCTTCATTATAAAACAATAGATTCTATTAATGAAGCAAGCGTATGGGGACAATTAAACCTCATCTTTATTCGAAAACTATAAACAAATCAAACTCGCCAATTGATCGCCATCGCGTAATTTCATAACTCTAACACCTTGAGTTGAACGGCCAAGCGTGGGAATTTCTTTTATATCCACTCGAATAACCTGACTTTTCTTCGACATAGCCACAATTTCTTCATCATCGTCGGTTACAACTTTCGCGGCAAGAACCGAACCTGTTTTTGACGTAACCTTCATAGTCAAAATTCCAGAACCGCCTCTCTTTTGGACCTTATATTCCGATAATTTTGTCTTCTTACCATAGCCATTGGCGCCCATCACAAACAAAGACGGATTTCTGGCGTCTTTTGACACCATATCGGCAGAAATAACATTGTCACCTTTGTCTAGCTTGATAACGCGCACGCCGGCGGCATTTCTACCCATTTCACGCACATCGCTTTCCTTGAAACGAATAGATTGCCCCTCTTTTGTGGCAATCATCACTTCTTCGTTCTTGGCAACGAATGATGCGGAAATAAGCTCATCGCCTTCGTCAAGGGTAATAGCGATCAGACCCGAACGGCGCACATCATGAAAATGTTTGGCGGATGATTTTTTGCCCGTGCCATCCTTGGTAATCATCATAAGGGCCATTCCTTCCGCTTCCTTCTTATTCTTCGGCATCGGCAATATGGAAGTTACTCTTTCCCCCTCCGCCAGAGAAAGAAAATTCATAACTGACTTGCCTTTCGTGGCTCTTTTCCCTTCCGGAATATCGTACATTTTAATCTGATAAGCTTTGCCTTTGTCCGTGAAAAATAGAATATCGTTATGCGTTGTTGCATAAATAAGATGCGTTATGAAATCTTCGTCTTTCGTATCAAGATCCACAACGCCGACACCACCCCTCTTTTGTTTGCGATATTCAGAGGGATCCGTGCGCTTGATATAACCGCCTTTTGTCAAAACTAGAACGCTTTCTTCATCCGCGATCAAATCCTCCGGATTGAAATCTTTGACGCCATGCTTCACGATCTTCGTTCGGCGATCATCGCCGTATTTCTCTCTAATTTCCGTAAGTTCAGTTTTTATGATTCCACGAATTTTCTTCTCACTGCCGAGTATAGATTTCAGCTCTAGAATCAAATCCTGCACTTCTTTGAGTTCATCCAATACTTTTTTGCGTTCAAGCCCGGCAAGCTTTTGTAATTTCATTTCCAAAATAGCCGTGGCTTGTTTTTCGCTGAATTTGTATTTCTTCATCAAATTCGCGTGAGCTTCGAGTACGTCTTTGGAACCGCGTATGAGTGAAATGATCTCGTCTATATGATCGAGCGCCTTCTTCAAGCCAAGAAGTATATGCTCGCGATCTTCGGCTTTCGTCAAGTCAAACTGCGTGCGACGACGAATGACTTCTATGCGATGAGTGACAAATTCCTGCAGAATTGATTTCAACGAAAGTGTCTGAGGCACGCCATGAACCAAAGCCACGGTATTGACGTGGAACGCGTCCTCAAGTTGGGTATGCTTGTATAGCAGATTCAAGACTTTTTCGGGATATGAACCTTGTTTCAGATCTATGACAATGCTCATATCTTTGTCGCTTTCATCGCGAAGAGCCTTGACTCCCTCTATAACTTTCTCGCGCACAAGATCCGCGATCTTTATTATAAGTTCGCTCTTGTTCACGCGAAACGGTATGGACGAGATGATGATTTGATACTGCCCTTTCTTGTCCTCAACTATCTCCGCCTCACCGCGAACGGTGATACCTCCGCGACCCGTGATATAAGCGTGGTGAATGTCTTTTTCGCCGTACATTACGGCGCCCAGCGGAAAATCGGGACCTTTTATGAATTGCAGGAGATCTTCGGTACTGGCATCGGAATTATCAATGAGAAAATTCACCGCGTCGACGACTTCGCGGAGATTATGAGGCGCGATATTCGTCGCCATGCCGACGGCAATACCGAGAGTACCGTTCAAAAGCAAGTTCGGAACAGCCGTCGGTAAGACGATCGGCTCTTTTTTTGTGCCATCATAGTTTGGACGAAAATCAACCGTATTTTTATCAATATCGCGAAGCAGTTCAGCGGACATGCGAGACATTTTTGCCTCCGTATAGCGCATGG
This sequence comes from uncultured Candidatus Saccharibacteria bacterium, assembly GCA_964542675.1. GTDB lineage: Bacteria > Patescibacteriota > Minisyncoccia > Phycocordibacterales > PALSA-1337 > C7867-002. The sequence goes on from CAZIUH010000005.1 coordinate 30,500, forward strand.
CGGCGGCGGAATCACCGTCCACGGTACCGAAATTTCCTTGTCCGTGAACCAGCGGATATCGCATGGTAAAGTCCTGCGCCATTTTGACCATAGAATCATAAACAGCGGCATCGCCGTGAGGATGATAGTTTCCGAGAACATCTCCGACCACGACTGCTGATTTCCTGAATTTCGCGGAGGCGGTGAGACCTTTTTCGTGCATAGCATAGAGAATACGGCGGTGTACCGGTTTTAGACCGTCACGAATATCGGGAAGAGCACGATCGGTGATAACCGACATGGCGTAATCGAGGAACGATTCACGCATTTCTGTCGTGATAGAACGCGAAACGATGCCAGCCGTATTTACCGGCCTGATTTCTCTATTTTCTTCATCATTCTTTTCGGACTTTTTCGGCATGAATGTATTACAAATTTATACATTCAGTATAGCATATTATTACACAATTGTCGCCAAGTAATATTCGGCAATTCAAGAATTTCATCGATTCCCCGGGCTTATTTCCACGGCTGAATATTCGATCTTTTTTGCCCCAAAAATCATATCCGAGGCATCATAGAAAAAAGAGCCGACGCTGGCGATCAGAGATTGCGCCGGGGTGCCCGCTTTTTCTACGGTTTGCGTCACTGTATCTTTTGCGTTACTGCCAAGAGCCGTGAATGAAGCCAACCAGAAAATAAAAACAATCGCGGTGAATCCGAGAGAAGACCAAAATGCGTATCGGCGCCGAATATTTTCCGGTTTTGCGCGTAAATTCTCAAGATAGGTTTCAAAACTCATATGATAATTCTAACACTAGTACGTAAGTAAGCAAGTGCGTGTAGTGATTCAGACTAGAACTTGAGGAGAATAAAACGCGCAAGTACGCGGGGCGCAAATAAACAAGTGAATGTGATAAGTTATTGATTTGTTGTATTTACTCGCGTACTTTATTCTCGCGCACTTGCAAACTTACTCTTGTTCAAGAACAACAACCTCCGCCTCTTTTCCTTCAAGGTCTTTTTTCTTCAATGTTAATTTCGGTTCCGGTTTGGGATTTTCCCCCGCCTCTTTCAAAAATACTTTCAATGCATTACAAGCTGAATCACCACTGATCTCTCCGTAATGAATAGGGATAATAAGTTTCGGACTAATTGATATCGCAAGCTTATACGCTTTCGCGGGATCCAGAACACCATTTCCGCCGATCGGAACAAACAGAATATCCACGTCGTCAATTGCCTCGTCCGCATCAGTCGGCAGTTCAGCGGAACAAATAGCGCCAAGGTAGCAGATATTCATGCTTTCAAGAGTCACAGAATAAATCGTATTAATTCTTTTTTCTCCGTCATAACCGGACTCCGATTGGAAACCTTTTATGAAAACTCCTTTGACTTCATATTCTCCCGGACCGGAAATCAGGAATGGCTTTCTCTCGCCGAAAGTTACCTGATCAACACCGTTCATGTCTGGATGATTCAAACTCGAAAGAACGATATCGGCACCGAATTTCGACGCTCTTAGTTTCGAGTCTTTGGAAATAGGATTGAAAGCCAAGGTTGTATCACCAAATTGAACCTTCACGAATTCTCCGCCTAAATACGTTATTATCATACGACTAATATAACATATTTTGAAAAAAGTACCTATCCGAGCTTCCCAATTCAAGAAAAAGTAGACAAACAATCGTAATAATGATAGTTTGTATGAAGCGGCAATACGCCGTTTTCAGAAGTAAGTCATTAGCAAATTCGCGTAATCCCGCAATATTATTAATAGTCTAAAAAGCGGAACGCGTATATAAATGTTTAAAAAATTAAAAGAGACTTTGATAGGTTCAAGGATCGCAAACAATAGTGCAAAAGAAATAAAAAATGACAGTAATTCCACACCCAAAGATTTAAGGGTGAAAGATAAGGATGCCGTGAAAGATTCGGGCGCGATATTCAAGAAATCACTGAAGATTTCCAAAGAAAGCACCAAAGACGCGAAGAGGAAAGATGCCGCCGCAAAGGCTATAGAGGCCCAAAAAGCGACAATAATGGGAAAATTAATCGCGGGGATGAAGAATCCTCCGACAATCGGCGACCTAGTGGAAGGTCCTGTTATTGCCGTGGAGAAATCTTCCGTTTATGTTGACTTGGCGCCATTTGGCACGGGTATCATCTATGGCCGTGAATTTATCAATGCTCGCGATATTATAAAAAAGGTTAATATCGGAGATATTGTCGTGGCGAAAATTGTCGATAATGCGCACAAGGAAGGATATTTGGAATTATCTTTGAAAGAAGCTCGCCAAGCTCTGATCTGGAATGAGGCGGAAATGGCAATCAGAGAAAAAAAGGTTTTGGATCTTCTGGTCAAGGAAGCGAATAAAGGTGGTTTATTGATAGAATGGCAAGGAATAATTGGCTTCCTACCGGCATCTCAACTCAAAGCCGATCATTATCCGAAGGTCAATGACGGCAATAAAGATATGATTCTGGAAGAATTGAAGAAGCTTGTTGGTCAGAGACTTCAAGTTTCCATTATCACAGCCGATCCCAAGGAAGGCAAGCTTATCTTCTCCGAAAAAGGCGGCGAAACGAAAGAGAAGGAAAAAATTGTCAGCAAATATGAAATCGGCGATGAAGTAGAGGGTATCGTTACCGGCGTCGTTGATTTCGGCGTTTTCATCAAACTTGAAGAAGGACTTGAAGGTCTCGTTCACATTTCGGAGATTGATTGGGGACTTGTTGACAATCCGAATAATTTCGTCAAAGTTGGCGTCAAGATCAAAGCCAAGATTATTGAAGTTAAAGATGGCAAGATTTCCCTATCCATCAAACAATTGAAACCGAATCCATGGCTTGAAGCATCCAAAAAATACGAGAAAGATATGCCTGTTACCGGTGTCATCATCAAATTCAATAAACATGGCGCTCTCGCCTCTATAGAAGAAGGTGTCGCCGGGCTCGTTCACGTCTCTGAATTCGGATCCGAAGAGAAACTGCGCAAGACTCTTGAATTGGGCAAAACATATAATTTCAGGATTTCATTGTTCGATCCGAAAGAACAAAAAATGGCGCTTTCATTTATTGGGGAGAAAATATAGACACGCACTCATACAGAATATCGTTGGAAATAGTTGGATAATCAACGCAGAATCAAGCTCAAATTCGGGCTTGACTTTTGCTATGTTTAAATGATATAATCTGCTCCAGAAAGGAGGTATTATGGGAAAAATATGTGTGAGCCCGGAAAGCGCGTGTAATTTGTTTAATGACATCCATTTCGCGATTGACCATCCAGAACTGGTACCAATCGTCATTAAACAAATGCGGAGACCCGTAAGGGTTTCCAGATCGGAAATCGACGCGCTTTTATTCAGAATCACTCCCGCCATGAGACGGGAGGCGGCAAAACTCTGCCGTGAGAGACATGATGACCTCCTAAGGGACTGAAGAATATTTCTAAGGAGGCCAAAAAGGTGGAATACCGACACTCCACCTTTTTTATTTTTAATCATTTAGCATCTTATCTACAAAACAATCATGAAAAAATCAACTCGCGTTAAACACGCTCATTGCTTTCTCTCTTCCTTCTGTCACTATCATCTTCACAGCTTCAGTCGCCTTCATGGCGATTTTCTTCAAGACTTTCATTTCATCATCCTTGAATTTTGCTAGAATAAATTTCAAAATCTTCTCATCGCCATGCGGCACTTTTGCCTCTCCCTTCGCGTTTTTCGGTGCCGTGCCGATACGAATTCTCGTAAACGCTTCCGTTTTCACGGCTTTGATAATTGATTCCAAACCATTATGACCCCCCGAACTTCTATTGTATGAAATCTTCATACGACCAAGCGGCAGGTTGAAATCATCATAAATGATTATGAGACCTTCGGCCGCCCTCACATTCTTGACTAGTTGACCGATCGCTTTTCCGGAATTATTCATGAATGTGTTTGGGGTAACGAGTATCACTTTAACCGCGCTCTTACCCTTACCCAGTTTTCCTGTCGCGACTAAAGCATTTAATTTTTTATCTGTTTTATGCTCTTCTTCGCATTCTTTTCGTATATATTCAAGCACAATTCGCCCCGTATTATGACGAGTATTTTCGTACTCTTCTCCCGGATTACCTAAACCAACAATAATGTATTTCATGAATGATATTCTAACACATGAAATATAAAATTCACCAGTTTATCCATAAAGATAATCAATTGACCGCATCACTTGTATTCAATACCTCTATATCCTATAATGCGCGCATTATGAAAATATTAGTCGTGGAAGACGATAGAGCCGTCGCTGATATGGTCAAGAATGGACTTGAGAGTGATTTACACACCGTCGAAATAGCAACTGATGGCGCGGAGGGCTCGTTTCTGGCCAGAAGCTATGATTTTGACACTATCATACTCGACTATTCCCTACCCAAGAAAGACGGCTTGGTAGTATTGGATGAAGTTCGCAGGGCCGGTAAAGTGACACCAGTTATTTTTTTATCCGCGACTCATGATGTACCCATCAAAGTTTCGGCATTCACGAAAGGTGCCGATGATTATATGACAAAACCTTTTTCAATAGATGAACTCAAGGCGAGAATAAAAGCTGTGGGAAGACGCCCAACGCAGAGGAAAAAAGTTGATTTACAGGTCTCTGATCTTGTGCTCGATCTTGTAAAACAAACATTGAAGAGAGGTAAGAAGAATATTCGTCTCACGCGCAAAGAATTCGGCTTGCTCGAATATATGATGCAAAATGCCGGTATCATTCTTTCCCGGGCCATGCTCCTTGAGCATGTTTGGACGGCGGAGAGCGATCCGTTATCGAATACGATCGAAGCGCATATTAGAAATGTTAGAAAGAAGATTTCAATTAGAGGCAAACCAGAACTTATAGCCAATGTTCAAGGTCGGGGCTATATTATGGATGAGCCGGAGAAAATTCGGCGGCTTCTTCGAAATAAATAATGAAAATTTATACTTTTTTTATCATTTTTTTATCATTTTTTCATACTTTTTTTATCAAAAATTCATACTTTTTTTATCATTTTTTCATAAACCATTTGTTAAGATTGAGTCGGTTATCCGTCGAAGTAACCATTAATAACTGAAACTCTGTGATAATTATGATGCAAATCTTCCATAGATAAAACAGTAATATATCGCCACGCCCAAGTTTTGGCAGAGCTTGGGTGCGCGCGATAAAAACAATGGATTACGCGGGATACATAATAATTCTCATATTCGTTTCAATTGTAGCTTGGCTTTCTAACCGAGAAATAAACATATCTCTAAAACAGGCACGAAAGTCGGAGAAATCCTTAATTGATGAACGCGACTCGTTAGAGAATATCGTAAGCAAACGAACAAAGGAACTCATTGAATCAGAACGTCTTCGAAACGCGGAATTGGAGAAGAACGCGCAATTCGGCGAATTATCGCGAGGTCTTTTTCATGACCTTATGAATCCACTCACTTCCCTCTCTTTATTCATAGAGAATATGGCGACAAATTCGATTGAACCGAATAAAGCAAGAGAGATGATCGAAAGAACCATCGCCGCCTCAAGAAGAATGGAGTCGTTTATGAATAGTATTCGACGCGCGACCGCTGACGCAACGGTGATAAATAATCCCTTTGCTGATTTGAAACAGGAACTTGAGACTGTTCGTGATCTATTGGCTTATAAAGCTAGGATATCTGGAGTAAAAATCAATATCAATAAATTCGAAAGCTTTACGATAAAAATCAATCCTTTCAGATTGCATCAACTTCTGTTAAACCTAATCTCGAATGCTTTGGACGCATGCATTATTTCAAAGAAAAGACACGAATCGGCGAATATTGAAGGTGAGGTGGATATTTCGGCTGTCAGAAACGAAAATAGGGTTCAGATCATTATTAGAGATAACGGTTGTGGAATTCCAAAAGATAAGGTGGACAATATTTTCAATCATTCATTTACCACGAAAACTACCGGAACCGGCGTTGGCCTCACGACAGTTAAGAAAATCATTGACGAGGAACTTCACGGAACTATTTCCATGAAAAGCGAGGAAAATGAGGGTACTATTTGTACGGTTATTGTTCAGAATACTTAATTATTTCCATATCATTTCTGTTTTAGTCCCGTTCTTTTTGATTTCATTTTGTACGTCGCGAGCCGCTTTGCGGTATTCACAATAGTCACAAGTACCAGTTGATTCCGGCGGTTTCTCGAGAAGCAAACATTTTTTTATATCTTCGAGTGCGATCTCCACCCAAGCCTCGTCGCCGATGTAAGGTAGAAGATCGATGTCAAATTCAAGCTTGGCATCAAAAGCCTGGCGATCTGTTCTGCCATTACAATACACGAAATATCCCGTTTTTGACACTTTGAATCCGTTCATGCGAAAAAGCCATTGATATACTTCCATCTGACGCTTGTAACCGATTTGCCATTCCTTATCCAGATTAACCTTCTCTTCTTTGCTCGTTGATTTGTAATCAACAATGATAAGTTCCCCTTTTTTATTTATCCAAACATCATCAACCGCGCCGGTAACCAGTAAATTTGTCGCCCTGTGAATATAACGAATGCCCTTGAAATTTTCTCGCCACGAATTCAAGTCATTATGTTCATAAGGAATAACATCCCTCAAACCGTATGCTTTCATGAGAGGATGCGATTCTTTTTTCGCGCGGTGAATGTCGAATTCCTTTTTGAGTAATGTGTCAACGGCAGTGTTGAGCAAAAATGGGAATCCGGGCGGACGAGCCACGCCAAGACGACAGTCCAAATAGAAACAAAGCGGACAATTCATGAACAAATCTATTTTTGACCGACTTATTCTATACGGCTCTTTTTCCGTGGGGTCAAAAAGACCTCGCGTCTTCCTCGATTTGTAGTATTCACTCATGCTTGAATGTTAGCACATGCCGGAAGTTTTCAGAAATACTTGAATCTGTCCATCGCATTTCTTGAGATTTAGAATACTGACATTAATTACCCGCGACAGTCACTTTCTTCATGACAATATTTTCAATCGGTTTGTCCGCTGTGCCGGTTTTGGATGCGGCTATGATATCCACAACTTCCATTCCGGAAATGACCTTGCCAAATATCGTGTAGTTATGCGGCAGTGGATAGTCCTTATGCATTATGAAGAACTGACTGCCATTCGTATTCGGGCCAGAATTCGCCATAGCGACTACACCACGAACATAACCCGCTTCGTAAGAAGGCACGCTCGGATCAAGTTCGTCGGCGAACTGATATCCTGGACCGCCCGTGCCATTACCATTCGGATCACCGCCTTGAATCATGAAACCGTTTATCACGCGATGAAATATTAGATTATTATAGAATCCATTATTCGCTAGAGTGATAAAGTTCTTGACCGTATTCGGCGCATCGGCATCATAGGTTTCAAAAACTATCGTACCTTTATTTGTCTCAATTGCAATTTTATTCATGAAATTTTTTATTGTTTGATTATTATTACCTGAAAGATTTGCTCCCGACATGTTTGTCTCAATTTTGGCCCGTGTCTGCGTTGATGTTCGCGGTTGCGCGTCATTTTCATCCAACGTGGAAGTTGCGGTATTTTGCAGTTGTTCCGAACTTTTCGGATATCCTGACTGATAATCGAAGAAATACCATAGAACGACGACCAATAATACTATCGTGATAATTAATGTTATTTGTTTATTCATGATGTTAAAATTATTCTTATCTGGTAAATTGAATATTTAATAATTAATACAAACGATAACGAAGTAATTACGATTCTAACATAAAAAAAGAAAAACGTAACACGGAGGTTACGTTTGCGACTGAAGGATATTTCTATTTAGGTCTAGACGCCTTTATCCCAAGTCTTGCTAACATGACTCTCAAGATAGCTTTCTCTTCTCTGCACATAGGAAAGCCGAGACCGTTATTATATTTATCTTTTCTTTTCAGATATACAGCGCATTCTCTTATCGACACCCTATTCATTCCTCTTATTGACAATTCAGCGCGTTGATCTGCGCTCAAAGATCTGCGTTTGAATCCGTCCATACGACCGCAAATCTTGATTATAGTATCTCTGATTCTTTCCTCTTTGTTCTTTTTGGGATCATCGAAGAAAGTTAAGATCATTGGCGGTCTCTCTCCTAAATGGAGAAAAACATCGTACGGAACTGTTTCCATAGAAGTTGTCAAATTGTCTATTTTCATGTCAAATCCTTTCTCCTTATAGGTAAATTTAATCTAAAGATTATATTAGCAATTTCTGAGAAATATGCCAGTACATTTCGCGCCCATTTAATTAATGAGTACAATATGCATCCGAGATAAGTCAGATCAATCAACTCAGACATGGTTTGATCTTGAAGTAATTCTGGGATCAAATTATTACTTCATTGAACTCATATCGTGTATAATTCTTTGATTTTTTCCACAATAAGTTCTTTTGCTCCTGAAAGCGTAGTCATCAAACAAACTCCGGCCGCGGCCCTATGTCCTCCTCCGCCGAGAGCCGCCGCCAATTTCGAAACATCAAATCTCTTCGGATCCCGAGAACGAAAATTGACTTTGATCTTGCCCGGATCCACTTCTATCATAAGGATGCCAATATTCCAGCCAATAACCGATTTGAGAGTGTTGGCAACTTCACTTTCGGCCGTGGTATGGATCGGAATATTTTTCTTTTTGAGATCATCATGGGAAACCGCCGAAATAGCCACGCTATCGCCACAGAAAGTCTCTATCCCGCCAAGCGCCAATGCTTCAAAATATATTGACTCTTTTGACTGACTATTTTCAGCGATAAATATAAACTCGGTATAGTCCGGCGCGATTTTGGCACATTCAGCCGCGGCCATGAGAACTCTATAGTCGGTGGGAAGATATTTGAATCCGCCCGTATCCGAATACATTCCTATAAGTAAGTTGATGGCAATATCGTATGTAAGTTTAACATTCCATTCCTCGAATAGTTGGAAGATTATGAAGGTTGTCGCGGGCGAAGAAATATCAATAAGGCTTATATTTCCATACCCTTTATTTGAAGCATGATGATCAATAATTACGGTTCGCAGTTCATTCGGAAATACAACTGGTTTCCTATGAGATATCATTTCCATATTTCCGCAGTCAAGAATAATAAACAAGTCAAAATCCTTCAAATCAATTTCAAAAAAGTTTTTCGGCACAATTTTTTCTGCCCCGGGAAAATGTTTATACGCTTCGGATAATTCAGAATCACCCTGTATAACTGTTGCTTTCCCACCCATTCTTTCCAATGCGGATTTCATCGCCAATGCCGAGCCGATACTGTCTGGATCAGGCGATGGATGGCAGTGCAACAAAATCGACTTCGCCTTTTGTATTTCGGCAAGAATGAGTGATGCTTTTTCTCTTACGATGGGTGATATTTCCATAAAAAGCATTATACACTATCGTTCACACACAAAACCACTTTTGCTTTTGCTAGCAGTGGCAGTTAGATTAATTACAGATTAATACTCCATCCCCGGCATACCTCCGCCTTGTCCCGACATTGGTTCTTTCTTCTCCGGTTCATCAGCGATAGCCGCCTCGGTTGTAAGAAGGATAGCCGCGGCCGAGCACGCGTTTTCGATACCAAGCCGCGTGACTTTGACTGGATCAACAATACCAGCCGTTATCATGTCCACCACCATTTCGTCCTTCAAAGCGTCATAGCCGAGATTACCACGACCATTTCGCACTTTTTCAACTATGACAGAACCATCATCTTTGCCGGCATTGATGGCGATTTGTCTGAGTGGAGATTCCAAAGCCTTCAGAACGATGGAATAGCCGAGTTCTTGTTCTTTGGACATCTGAGTTTTTTTAGCATTTGATTTTTCAATCTCCAGAGCTGCGTGAATATGCGCCACTCCTCCGCCCGCGACGATCCCCTCTTCTATAGCCGCTTTGGTCGCGTTTACAGCGTCTTCTATTTTCAACTTCAAGTATTTCATCTCCGTTTCCGTGGCCGCGCCGACGCGAATAACAGCAACGCCGCCGGAGAGTTTCGCGATTCTTTCATCGATTTTTTCCTTGTCGTATTTTGAATCAATATTTTCCCGCTGTTTCTTTAGTTGAGCGATTCTCGCATCAATATCCGCCTTCTTACCTTTACCGCCGACAAGAACGGTATTATCTTTTGTGGAAATGACTCGTCGCGTTTTACCCAACATAGAGAGTGGAGCTTTCTCGAATTTGATACCGACTTCTTCGGAAATGACTGTGGCGCCAACCGTGACCGCTATATCCTGAAGCATTTCTTTCTTGCGATCTCCATAGCCCGGAGCTTTGACGGCAAGTACATTGAATGTTCCACGGATTTTATTGAGCACGAATGTGGTCAAAGCCTCACCGTCAACATCTTCAGCGATGATGACTAAATCCTTCTTGCCCGTTTGCGCCAATTGTTCGAGCATAGGCAAAATCTCTTTAATAGAAGAAATCTTTCTGTCCGTAATCAAGATCGCTGGGTCGTCGTACACCGCCTCCATTCTTTCGGGATTTGTAATCATATATGGAGAAATATAGCCTTTATCAAACTCTATACCTTCGACAACTTCTGATTCCAAACCGGTTGATTGTGATTCTTCGACCGTAACTACGCCATCCTTGCCAACTTTCGAAATTGTCTCGGCAATAATGGAGCCAAGTTCTGCTGATTCGGAAGATATAGTGGCGACTTGTTTTATTTCTTCATTTTCTTTTATCGGCTTGGCTATCTTCTTCAAAGCGTGTACTACGTCTTTTGAGGCGGCTTCAATGCCGGCGCGCACTCCCATGGCATTGACGCCCATTGATGTGTGTTTCAACCCTTCTTTTATGATTGCTTGGACCAGAATAGCGGCGGTAGTAGTTCCATCACCGGCAAGTTCATTCGTTTTGGACGCGACTTCTTTTGTAATCTCCGCGCCCATATTTTCAAACTTGTCTTTCAATGTGATCTCCTTGGCAATGGAAACACCGTCGTTCGTGATAGTCGGCGATCCATAACCTTTATCAAGCACAACATTCCGACCTCGTGGACCAATAGTAATCTTCACGGCATCTGCGACGGCATCAACGCCTCTTTTCAGAGCCTTGCGCGCGTCTTCATTGTATAGGATTTTCTTTGACATAATTTTAAAAAAAATTAATTTTGTAAATTATTAGCATTCCTCGGGTACGAGGCTAACGAAATAAAAAGAACTATTTAATAACCGCTAAAATTTCGCTTTCCTTCACCAAATAATATTCATCTTCTTTGACCTTGATTTTATCGCCCCATTGGAACAAGACGATATCTCCGACTTCAATATTAACAGGAATAAGACGGCCTTCGTCGTCGAGTCTTCCTGGACCAACGGCGATAACTTCTCCTTTTTTACTCTCTTTATCTTCATTCGAAGTGACAGGAATGATGATACCGGCTCCAGTCTTGCGTTCAGAGGAACTAGTGTCCTCCTTGATAAGTACCCTGTCTTGTAGGGGTTGCAACTTGACTTTGGCCGTCTTTTTTACTTGTTCTTTTGACATAGTATTTATTAGGATATCGTTAATAATGCTTATAATTACGACTTATATTTGCCTTACTTATAGTATATTTTCTCATTATATGCAAGGCGTTGTTTTTTGCAACTTGACAAATAATTGCGTTGATAATATAACTAGGCAAGATTATAGGAGGAAATTGAAATCCAACGCGTCCTAAGAACCCAGATTGTATCGCAACCGGCTCATTGATCAACCATTTCACCTCCCCTAAGCCCCGGGTTCAATCACTCGCGGGCTTTTTTGTATACAAATCGTGGCAATCCGAATCATGAGTTGATATGTTCAAAAGAGTTGCACGAAAAACTCCTCTGTGTTAGTATGGTCACATCAATGAAATCACTCCTTCCCTATCTGCAGATCATCCTGTCTGTCATTCTCGTTACTGCCATTCTCTTACAGCGAACAGGCTCTCAGGTTGGCGGCGCTTTCGGAGGCAGTGACAATTGGAGTTCGGCATATCATACGAGACGGGGCATGGAAAAATGGCTATTTGCTATCACAATCGTTACGGCAATACTATTCGCGATTTCAGCCTTGATTAGTCTGATTTAGTATATCATTTCCGCGATGATAATATTCATTTTTTACATACGAGAATTTTGTCTGAGTGGAGTATAATTTGCTAGACAAAAAAGTAACATTATCGTGAGAGAACAAATCGAGAAAAAAGAGTTCCGTCTCCAAAGCGGCAAATCCATACTGGAATACATACGCAGATTTTCGGCAACAGAAAAGGTAATTTTCGGTGTGCTGGTTATCCTCGCTCTTATTTCGGCACTTTCCATGACCGTGAAAGTCAGTGATAATTTCATGACCGAAATACCCGCGTACGGCGGAGAACTTCGCGAGGGCGTGGTCGGACTGCCACGGACGATAAATCCAGTTTTGGCTGTTACGGATATCGACAAGGATATGTCATCGATCATCTATTCAGGTCTCATGAAATATGAGAATAGTAATTTAATACCCGATATCGCGCAGTCGTATACGATTTCGTCCGATGGTCTAATTTATGACTTCAAGATTCGCCCCGATGTTCATTTTCAGGACGGCAAACAACTCACCGCGGATGACATTGAGTTTACAATCGGCAAGATTCAGGATTCAAACATGAAAAGCCCCCGCCGCGCCGATTGGGCGAACATAACAATGAAGAAAATATCGGCGGAGGAAATTCGATTCATTTTGAAACAACCTTATTCACCTTTCCTTTCCAATACAACGGTCGGCATACTTCCGAAGCATATTTGGGGCGGTATAAGTGACGATCAATTCATTTTCAGCACATACAATATTGACCCTATCGGCTCGGGACCATACAAAATTTCTTCAATTACCAGAAATTCCGGAGGTATACCGACGGAATATATTTTGAAGACTTGGGGAGAATATAACGGTAAGAAACCGTTCGTAAGCTCGATTCGAATGACATTCTATTCCGATCTGGAAAATGCCCTAACATCTTTAGACGGGAATAATATCGATAGTCTGGCGGCTATACCGCCAGCGTCCGCGAAACGACTGACAACGAATTCAGCCCAGGCGTATAAGATTGTGACTTCTTCCCTGCCGCGCGTTTTCGGTGTTTTCTTCAATCAAAATCAATCCTCTGTTCTCGCCGATAAAGTCGTAAGACAAGCTCTGGAAATGTCCGTTGATCGTGACGCCATCGTGGAGAAAGTCTTGAATGGTTACGGTACCGCTATCGAAGGTCCTTTACCTCCGGAATTCATGGGTACAACAACGAGAAGCAACGACTCGATTTCACCAGATTCTGCCTCGAGCACCGAGAACACGAAGATCGCGGCTGAGAAAATATTGAAAGCTCAAACCTTACTCGTGAAAAATAATTGGGTGAAAGATAGTGACGGCGTATACAATAAAAGAGTTGGCAAAGGCGCCACAACCACCCTCGCTTTTGATATTTACACCGCTGACTCGCCTGATCTCCAGCATACCGCCGAACTAATCAAGGAAACGTGGACCAAGATCGGAGCAAAAGTCAATATCAAGGTTTTCGAATCGAGTGATTTGTACCAGAATATTATTCGAACAAGAAAATACGACGCTCTACTTTTCGGCGAGCAGATCGGCAAAGATCGCGACCTGTACGCTTTCTGGCATTCCTCGCAAAGGAACGCGCCGGGCCTGAATGTCGCCATGTATACAAATAGTAAAGTAGACAAAATACTCACGGATATCCGAACGATAACAGATAATAACAAAAGGAAAGATGGTTTTATTCAACTTGAGACATTAATAAATGACGATATACCAGCGATTTTTCTATACACCCCCGATTTTATTTATGCCATACCGAAAAGTTTGCAAGGAATATCTCTTAGTTTCATCACGACGCCATCGGATAGATGGAACTCAATCAACAGTTGGTATTTGAATACGGAAAAGGTTTGGAAATTTTTCTCAAACTACTAATCTCAAAACAAGATAATAATCACTAAAAAAATAATTCGCTATTTTAACAATTAAATATTTATCAGACAAAACAAAACACATATACACAAAACAAATATGATGAACAATCAACAGAATAATCAAAATAATAATCGAAGTCATTTTGGAACAAGTTCCTCATTTCGACCAAAACGAACATTCAACAATGTGTTTCGCCCACGAGAGACAAAGGTCTTTCGCGCGGATGAAACCACCGGATCAGTCCTATCTGGAAGACCCGCGCAAAGTTCCAATCCGGCGCATCGTATCGTCCTCGGTCGCGGCGCGCGCAAAGCTCTTGAAAATAAACTAAGAGGAGCCGCGACACCACAACATTCAACGCAACGCGCGTCGGCTCACGCGGCGGGAGCGATAGCGAGACCGACTTCGGTTAGACACGCCACAGGCGCGCGTATGAATGTTATGCGCAAAGAGCAGATGAAACCTTCGAGAAAATCCAAAGGCGCTTGGAGAGGTTCGACTAAATCGCTAGTGGAGAAAAGCATAAATGGAGATACTATCCCGCCTTTAGCTCCTGATTCTGTTCGTATAGTCCCTCTAGGCGGCGTAGAAGAAATCGGCCGCAATATGACAGCCGTTGAATATGGCGATGATATTATCGTTATTGATATCGGTTTTCAATTTAGAGACGAGAATACTCCCGGTATTGATTATATTCTGCCGAATACGAAATATTTGGAAGAAAAAAGAGATAAGATACGCGCCGTTATCATCACTCACGGACACCTGGATCATATCGGCGGTATTCCTTATATCATGCCCAGAATTGGAAATCCGCCGATTTTCACTCGCCTTCTCACTTCCGTTCTTATACAGAAGAGACAAGAAGAGTTTCCGGGTGTGCCACAATTGGATATGACAGTTGTTGAGAAGAATTCAACATTCACTCTAGGTAAACTCAAGGTGAAATTCTTTTCAGTTACTCACACCATTCCAGACGCTATGGGAGTCATTATCGAAACTCCGTATGGATCAATCGTACACACCGGCGATTTGAAAATGGATCATATGGATGGCATTGCCACACCGGAAGAAGACGCTGAATATGAGCGCGCTTTCAAGAAAGAAAAAGTTCTTTTGCTTATGGCTGATTCAACAAATGTGGAAATCCCGGGCTTTTCCACACCCGAAAGGATAGTACATGCGAATTTGGAGGAATATATCAAGAACGCGCAAGGACGCTTAATTATCGCCACTTTTTCTTCACTTTTGGAACGTTTACTCAAGATGATTGAATTCGCGGAGAAATATGGCAAGAAAGTCGCCATAGAGGGACGAAGTCTAAAACAAAATCTTGAAGCCTGTAAACATTTGGGACTTCTCAAAGTTAAAAGAGAAACAATGATCGCGACTGAAGATATTGATAATTATCCGCCGGATCGCGTCGTTATATTGGCCACAGGCGCTCAGGGTGATGAATTCGCCGCCCTTATGCGCATTGCAAACCGCACGCATACGAAGGTCAAGATCACACCTCGAGACACGGTTATTCTGTCTTCTTCAGTTATACCCGGCAATGAACGCGCGGTACAAAAATTAAAAGATAATCTTTCACGGCAAGGTGCCAAAATTATTCATTATCGCACGGCTGAAGTACATTCCACGGGGCACGCCTATCGGGACGAAACAATGTGGATTCACCGCAAAATTCACCCGAAATTCTTTATGCCCGTCCATGGGTACCATTACATGCTTCGCGTGCATGGCGACGTGGCTAGAGAAGCTAATAGTCTTAGGGAAGAAGATATCGTTATTCCAGATAATAGTTCACTCATAGAAATACAAAATGGTGGCAACAAGATTGTAAAATTGAAAGAGAAAGCGCCTTCTGGATTGGTTCTGGTTGATGGCTTCTCGGTCGGCGATGTGCAGGATGTTGTTATTCGCGACCGGCAAATGCTGGCACAAGATGGCATATTCATCGTCTTCGGCATCATCAATATTTCTACCGGTAAATTGAAAAAATCGCCTGATATCATTTCTCGCGGTTTCGTCTATCTCCGTGAATCGCAGGAATTGCTCCATGAAGTCCGTCTTATCATAAAGGATACTATAGAGAAATCAACAAAAGGCATGAATCCTATCAGTATTGATTTTGTCAAAGACAATGTTACGGACGCGGTGAGTCAGTTTCTACTACAAAAAACGGCGAAAAGACCGATGGTCATTCCGGTGATTCTGACGATTTAATTATGGAAATATATACTTCTACTCTCCCTATTTCATAAGTGCGACGCTTTCGAGTAGCATTTTGAGAGATGGTGAGCGATCATTCGCATATTTGCGCGCCGTGTCAATGGTTTCGAGAACATGCGTTCCCTTTCTGGCACCGAGATCTGTGTAAACAGCTTTTTCGATATCATTCAGAAAATTGATAGCGTTCTGCTTCATTTTTTTTTCTTTCGAAATATCATCAACTAAATTCTTTACGTATTCCAATTTTTTAGCAGTATTGAGTTTCAGGAATCTTCGTGCTTCAGCGAGGTTCACCTCGTTTGAATCATTTGAATTATTTGATTCTTTGCCGTCAATACTTTCCGTATCAACGAAAGATAAACGAGATTTAACTGTCGGCAAAAGTAAATGCGCGGATGGAATAATTATGAAAAAGTGCGCGTACTCGGCGGGTTCTTCCAAGAGTTTGAGTAAGGCGTTCTGCGCCTCGATTGTGATCCCGTTCATTTGCAGAACGAAGATCTTGCGAGTTTCCGCCGATACGGGTCTTGTCCCGGATTGCTCTTTCAAATCCCGCGCGTCTAGAATGGCGAAGGAATCATATTTTTTTACCGAGAAATCGGAATTACCTTCAATAACAATCGAATGATTCTTCCTGAGGAATGAAATCAAATGATCAATTATTGAATCATCACCAATAAAGCAATACGCATGGTGATTCAAGACTCCTAGTTGCGATATATTCATACTTCATATCATACATGTAAAACTCTTGTTTCAAAAGTATTTTTTGGGAGAATTTCATCGCCGAAAATTCTATCATGACTCTATAGAAACGTTTATTGGAATTCAAATATAACAAATAAACTAATGCTTTGAAATCATTGTTCTTTTATACGCATTCAAATGTTCCAGAGCCAGTCCTGTTCCCTTCGCGACGCAAAGCAGTGGTTCTTCGGCAAATTGCGCCTTCACGCCCGTACGGCGGAATACCAATTCCGGCAAATTTCGTAGAAGTGCGGTACCGCCCGTGAGAATAATACCCTGATCAATAATATCAGACGCCAATTCCGGCGGAGTTTCTTGTAAAACGTCTTTGATTGCCTTGATCATGTCTCGGAGCGGCATCGTGATCGCTTTCACGATCTCATTCGTCTTGATTTCCGTCGAACGCGGTAAACCCGTGATAAAATCGCGTCCTTTCACGTTCATGACCAATTCTTGTTCAAGGGGTATGGCGGAGCCAATATTAATTTTTATATTTTCGGCCATATGGTCGCCGATAGCCAGATTGAAAGTTTTTTTCACGTAGTCGGCGATAGCGGCATCAATCTTATTTCCAGCGCATTTGACTGAAGTTGACGATACAATACCGCCGAGAGAAATAACCGCAACATCCGTCGTGCCGCCACCGACATCGACAATCATATGTCCCTTTGCCTCTTGAATGGGAATACCGGCACCGATAGCGGCCAGGATCGGTTCTTTGACCACATAAGCATGTTTGGCGCCGGCGCGCACGGCTGCTTCAATAACAGCGCGACGCTCAGTTGAAGTAATTCCAGCTGGAACGGAAACCATGACATCGGGCTTGAAGATATTAAATTTACCAAGAGCCTTGTCTATGAAATATCGAAGCATGGCTTCGGTAACGCGATAGTCGGCGATGACACCGTCTCTCATGGGGCGGTACGCGATAATAGTGTCAGGCGTACGGCCGACCATTTCTTTGGCTTCCTCGCCAACGGCCATAACTTTTTTATCAATTTCGGAAATAGCGACAACCGACGGTTCATTCAAGACGATTCCCCTGCCGGGCATGAAAACAAGCGTATTTGCCGTGCCAAGGTCAATACCTAGTTTCGGTGAGAAGAAACTCATAGTAATTGCGACTATAACATATCGCGAGCGGGAAATGAAGCAAATACCGTTCTAGATCAAACTCTTTTAATATCCGCCCCGATCGCGCGCAATCTTTCTTCGAGCTTTTCATATCCCCTGTCAATTAGATGAATGCTATTCACGGTGAATTTTCCTCTACCGACAAGCGCGGCTTCTACTATGGCAAACCCAGCGCGAATATCATGAGCACGCAGTTCTTCATCGTCGGGAAGTTGCGATAGTGGCGTTGGACCCTTAATCAAAATTTCATGCGGATTCATGACGGTAATATTCGCGCCCATTTTCACTAAATCTTCAACGTATTTGAATCGTCCTTCGAATATGGTTTCCAGGATAACACTTTCATGTTCGGCTTGCGTCAAAAACACGGCCAATTGCGCCTGCAAGTCGGTCGGAAATCCGGGATATTCATGCGTTCGCAAATTGAATGACTTGAATGGAATACCCGGCTCATTATTTCTAACTCGAATGATTGAAGGTGATTTTTCTTTGCCCGCGGTCAGAACTTCTATGGAAACGCCGGACTCGCGCAAAAGACCAATAGTCGATTCCAAATGTTCGGGTCGGCAATTTGTAATGGACAAATCGTCCGCGCATAATGCTCCGAGAATAAGAAAACTTCCCGCTTCAACCCTGTCTGGAATAGTCACAAATGGTTCATTTCTTGATGAAAGCAATTTGCCTCCCGTTCCCTCAATCTCAAGCGTCAAGGTGTCTATTCCTTTTATATTTGCTCCACAAGCATTCAACCATCTCGCCACATTCCCTATCTCCGGCTCCAGGGCGCAATTTTTGAGCGTGGTTTTGCCCTTTCCGAGAACGGCCGCCATCATCAGTGTTTCCGTTCCGCCGACTGATACTTTATTGAAAAGAATGTCCGTGTTATTTAAACTTCTTGAAGCTGTTATACGATAAATATTATTTTCTAAGACCACATTCGCTCCCATCTTCTTGTATCCTTCCAGAAAAAGATCGATGGGACGCGCCCCAATAACGCAACCGCCCGGAGCTGGGAATGAAACTTCACCGAAACGTGACAGTAAGGGACCAGTGAGAACTATTGACGCGCGCATACTCTGCGACAATTCAAGATTCATATCGGTTGACTTTATCATACTTGCGTCAATTTCCAGTCTATGGTCATGTCTCTCCACATTTGCGCCAAGTCTTTTCAAAATTTCAGCCATAGTGATAATATCATCCGTATTCGGCGAGTTTTGAAGCTCAACTGGACCGTCGAAAAGAACAGCCGCCGCCATCGCTTTCAAAGCGGCATTTTTGGCGCCATTTACGGCCACTGTGCCATGAAGCCTCCGCCTACCTGCTAGGCCTTGTATGATAAATGATTCTTTCGTATTCATTATACGCATCATTGTAATGTTTTTTGTGATATTTCACAAATCAGCGAAAAGTATTGAGATATTCGAAAATTAAGAGTATAAATACATCATGAATCTGATAACCGTCATTCCTATTACCCGCGCCAAGGTGGCCGAAACACTATCGTATTTCACCGGATCAGAAGTGCCAAATGGCGCCATAGTATCCGTTCCCCTGCGCTCGAAAACCATTCATGGAATCGTTGTTGAAACAAGGTCAGTGACGGATATGAAGAGTGAGATCAAAACAGCCCCATATGAAATCAAACGAGCCGGTAAAGTTAAGGCGAATATATTCTTTCCCGTGGAATTCATGATCGTTTGCAAAAAACTTTCCGAATATTACGCTTCCAATATTGGCGCGGTGATAAGAGGCGTCATTTCAGATTCCTTGCTTGAAAGCCTAAATAAGATCGCTTCACCATTCGCAAAAAAGATTAAGAGCGTAAAAAACGCGGCTGATCCGGTAGATCAGGCAAACGCGATAAACGCGACAAATCCAATAAAAATACCGAAAAAAATACTCGTCAGAAAAGGCGGGGAAATTTACGCGGTTCAAGGCGACGACGAAGACAGAATGAGCACATGGCGCAGTCTCATTCGCCAGGAATTCGCCAAGAAAAAATCCATCGTTTTTTATGTGCCGACAATCGAAAATGTTGAAGCCTTATTCGCGTCTTTGGAAAAAGGCATTGAAGATTATATTTTCTTCTTACATGGTAATCTCACGAAAAAGATAATAACGAATACTTGGCAGAAAATTTCTAAGGTTGATCATCCGATAGTTGTTATTGCCACCGGCACATTTTCAATATTACCGCGAACGGATATTGATACCGTCATAATCGAGAGAGAAAATGATCGCGGTTGGATAGGTCAAAGAGCGCCGTATCTCGATTTGCGCCGCGCCCTTGAACTCATTTCCGTTAATTCCGGCAAAACGCTTTTTCTAGCGGACAGTATGCTCCGAATTGAAACACTTCATCGCTTAGACGCAAATGAAATCGACACCGGCTCACCGATGAAATGGCGTTCAATATCCAACGCCAAGGATATTTTGGTGGACATGGTGAAAAGAAACATGATCTCAAACCAAACGGATTCCGAGGAAAATAGAATAAAGAAAAAAGGAGAGTCATTCCGAATAATATCGCCAGAATTGGAGAGACTTATAGAAATCAACCGAGAAGACAACGCTCATTTATTTATTTTCGCCGCGCGTCGCGGTATGGCTTCAATGACGGTTTGTGATGATTGTGAAACTATTGTCAATTGTTTTAATTGTGGATCGCCCGTCGTTTTGCACGCTAGTAAGGAGTCAAATAGGAATTTCTATTTATGTCATAAATGCGGCGAGATCATAAGTGCCGATATTACATGCAAAAATTGCGGCGGTTTCAGGTTGACTCCTCTCGGTATAGGCATTGATAGGGTTGAACAAGAAATCCGCGACAAATTCCAGGGAATAGAGATTATTAGAATTGATACTGACACGACGAAAACAGATAAACAAGTAAGTCATGCATTGGAACAATTCAAGGAAAGGCCGGGCAGTGTTCTTCTGGGAACAGAATTGGCGCTAACTCGGATCAGGGAAAAAGTTGATCATGTCGCCGTGGCATCGCTCGATTCTCTTTTTGCTTTGCCGGATTTTCGTATTCCGGAGAAGATCATGTATATGCTCGTTCGACTTCGTCAAATCGCGAGCCGATCTATTCTAGTGCAGACACGTAAACCAGAGGAAAATGTATTTGAATATGGGCTCAAAGGCAATCTCTCCGATTTTTATCGAGGCACGCTCGATGAACGCAAACAATTTTTTTATCCGCCGTTTGCAACCTTGATAAAAATATCCATTGAAGGCAAAAAGGATCCGATTGCCGTCGCCATGGCGGACATTCGGAAGTGTATCGAACCACGCGAATTGGACATCTTTCCCGCTTTTACATCGGCTGTTCGCGGTAATTCTATCATTCATGGCCTCCTGAAAATCTCCCCCAATGAATGGCCTGACGTTTCTCTTGTCGCAAAACTCCGGTCATTGTCGCCGAATGTATGTGTGAGGGTGGATCCGGAAAGTTTGCTTTAATATATCGTATTTCATATTGAATCTGCCCACGTAACCCTTTACTTTTTCACACAAATATGCTATGCATATAACCAGATCGACTCGCTCGTTGACAAGACGAATGCATAGCCGATTCTCAATTTAGTCAGTTAAACCCGCCTCGCATAAGCTGGGCACAACAA
>CAZIUH010000006.1:0-43749 GCA_964542675.1 uncultured Candidatus Saccharibacteria bacterium
GCGGAGGGTGAGGGATTCGAACCCTCGGTGGATTGCTCCACACACGCTTTCCAAGCGTGCGCACTAGACCGCTATGCGAACCCTCCGAATATCTTTCTAAATAACGCAATCACTCATTTACTATCCATAGAAAAGATAGATTGGTTACCAATAACTAAATCCCAAAACTACCACCTTCCACTCGCTCCTCCCCCGCCCGACATGCCACCGCCGAAACCGCCGAAACCTCCCCCGCCGAAACCACCGCTTCCGCGTCCACCGCCGAAAAATATCGGGAAGAATCCACCGCCATGACCGCCGGATTTCGGAGGATTTTTCGACACAAAGAAATCAAATACAAGACCCAGAACCGTTAGAATAATTATCCAAATTATTCCAATGGAAATAAATCCCCAAATAAGTCCGATAATTACTCCGATACCGGCACCAATAACACCGCCCAACCACCACGATTTCGTCTTACCCAAAATCCTCGCCATTAAATTCATGAAAATGATCATAATAAAAATTAATGGGACAAGATTCATTTCGGAACCCAAAGTAGAGCTACTATTGTTCGCGCTGTTATTATTCAGATATATAGCCGCCTCCGGAGATTTCTCGATAATAGCTATGACGACATCAACCGCGTCATTTATCCCTTTCGAATAATCACCCGCTTGAAAAGCCGGGGTTACAATATTCCTGATAATGATTCCGGACTGAATGTCGGTAATACTACCCTCCAAACCATATCCAATCTCAAAACGCATCTCGCGCTCATTCGGCGCCACGAGAATGAGAAGACCGTTATCAATTCCCTTTACGCCGATTCCCCATTCCTGAAATAACATAACAGCGTAATTCTCGATTGTATCACCGCCTAAAGATGATACCGTAACGATTGCAATTTCAGCGTTAGTCGATTGCTTCAATTTTTGGAGTTTCGCTTCAATTATTTGCCTGTCCCGCGTACCGAGAATATTCGCGAAATCATTTACGAAACCCGTTGATTTTCCCGGACTTGAATACGCCATCGCGGTGAATGGCACGATTATCATAAATGCAATAAGAATAATTCTGCGCATTTTTGGGAGATTTTATGAATTTTCCGAGCTTAATCTTATATTATCGGGTCAAACCTAATGTTAACTAAAACTCAACCTTCGGCGCGATTTCCGTTCCTTGATCCGCCTCAAAATAATTTATGTCTCCGAAACCAAAGATAGATGCCATAATATTTCGCGGGAATTTCTTGATGGCGACTTCATAGATTTTTACCGCGTTATTGAAGCGTACACGCGCCACGCTGACTCGATTTTCCGTGCCTTCGAGCTGTATCATCAGATTCTGCACGGTTTCAGAGGATTTGAGCGTCGGATAATTTTCAACAATCGCCAGAAGTCTTCCCAACGCTGTTTCCACTTGACCAGCCGCCACCGCCTTATCATTCAGAGTCTGCGCGCCCGAATATTTCGTTCTGGCATCGGCAAGAGCCGTAAATATGGATTGCTCCTGAGCCATGATACCCTTCACAGATTCAACCAGGTTCGGAATAAGGTCAAAACGCCTTTGATATTCGGTTTCAACTTGTTGCCATTCCGCCGTTGTTGTTTCTTTCATCGTTACAAGTCCATTGTACGCGGATAGTCCATAAAGGAACATAACTACCACGACGACACCTAAAATAATCAATGTTTTCTTCATTTTTATGTATTATTATTTGCTAATTATCAAATATCCCAATGATTCAAAACCATTGGATATTTGATTTCCATTATTGCGCCGGAGCGGCCTTCGTTTCATCTATTCCTTGCAGTTCAGTTACAAAAGCAAATGATTTCACCATATCCGTAAACGCCGTATCAGCCATGTTAATAATCGCTTTGTTATTGTTCGTCGCCTGAGTTGCTTGTGAGCCCGTTAAATTCTTGCTCGAAATAGGTTGAGTAATGGATGAGAGTCGGAACATGTAGCAAATTCTTTCTTTCTGCAAGGAATACATACGATCAAAGTAAGTGCGACCTTGTACGGTGTTTGACATTGATATTGTGTTGAAATTCATATCATTGATTTTGAGCGTTGAACGATCCTTGACCGTCGTCACGGCCGGAAAGGCGCATGTCGCTGAAAGAACTTGAACATTAGTTTGAAGAGTGGCTACAGTCGAGACCTGCGCTTTGTCTACGGGAATAATAAAATTAACACCGGAATTCGTTTCTTCTTTTTCCCAAACGCTGGGATATTTGATCAAGAATCCAAGTTCGGCATTTTGATATTCAGAAAGTGAGTTTGACACCCTGGTTGTTTCCGATACGGCTATGGGTACCGTAGTTGTGGAATTGAGCGAATCCACTGAGATTTTTGGATTTGATGAACTGCCATACCAAATAATCCCCGCCACGATAATGACCGCGATAATGGCAATTACTATACCGCCTGACTTTTTTTCTGTATTCATGTTAATAAACTACGTTTATAGCTAATAATAAATTATTATTGCGACACATGACACTATAACATACTATCTCATCCTATGCATTATTTAGTCAAGTAGGATAAATAGAGAGTTATGACATGGCCTAATCAGGGCCAACTCTTCTCGAAAACCGCGGGCAGAGGCGACCTTTGGGACGATTCACATCGTGCGGTGATGTCGTGTACGCGGGGATGTAGTGATTCAGACTAGAACTTGAGGAATAACCCCATCCGTTTTTACATTCATTGCACTGGCATCCCCCTAAACTTGTCCAGTACATTGTAAAATGATATAGTATCGCCATGAATCGCACCTACATAGAAGGTCTAAAAGATAATGTCGGCAAAGAGGTTTCCATTTCCGGATGGGTAGATGTCAGACGTGATCATGGCAAACTCATTTTCATAGATTTACGCGATATGACAGGCAAAGTCCAGACTGTTATTCTGCCGAATCACCCTGAGGCGAGTAAAATCGCCCAAGATTTGCGCAGTGAATGGGTAGTATCCATGACTGGCAGGGTCAATGAACGTCCTCTGAAAATGATAAACAAGGACGTTCAAAACGGCAACATTGAGTTTGAAGTATTTTCCATAGAAGTACTGTCCGCCGCCAAGGAATTGCCTTTTGAACTTAACGCTGACACAAACATTGACACATATTTGGATTATTTACCCCTAACATTACGCACGGATAAACACGCGGCTATTTTCAAGATTCAGGCCGTTATTACAAAATCATTTCGAGATTTTTTCAACTCGCGACGGTTTACGGAAATTCAAGTGCCGAAACTCATCGGCAACGATGCCGAGGGAGGAGCCAATTCATTCAATGTTGAATATTTCAAGCATACCGCGCGTCTGGCGCAAAGCCCTCAATTATACAAGCAGATTATGGTCGGCGTTTTTGAACGCGTCTTCGCCCTCGGAAATGTTTATCGGGCCGAGAAACATTCGACGACCCGTCACCTGAACGAATACACCTCTCTCGATATAGAAATGGGTTTCATAAAAGATCATGAAGATATTATGAATATTGAAACCGAATTCTTGAGGGAGCTTTGCATCGTACTCCAGGCGGAATGTTCAAAGGAATTTGAACTTTTGAACGCGCGGATTCCAAATTTGCCGGAAATTATTCCGAGAATGTCTCTTCGCGACGCGCAAAAGTTGATCACAAAAGAGACCGGAAATGATTGCATGAATGAACCAGATCTAGAACCGGAACATGAGCGGTGGATTTGCGCCTACGCCAAGGATAATTTGAATTCAGAGTTTATATTCATCACAAATTTTCCAACCGCAAAGAGACCATTCTACACATATCGAGACAAAAAAGATCCGACATACACAAAAGGCTTTGATTTACTTTTCCGCGGCGTAGAGATCACAACCGGCGCGCAAAGAATTCATAATTATGATGATCTCGTCACTTCAATGAAAGAGAAGGAGTTGGATCCAGAAAAGTTTAGTTTTTATCTTCAGGCGTTCAAATACGGGCTTCCGCCTCATGGCGGTTTCGGTTTGGGATTGGAGCGCTTGACGGCAAAGTTGCTCAACATTGACAATGTAAAAGAAGCCACATTATTCCCCCGCGATATGAACCGCATTGATATTTCACTTTCGGAATAATTATTTATTTTCCGCGAAAAATCCCCGCGAGAACCAGCGCCATGGCCGTAGGCGCCAAAAATGCTTTTGCCGAGGGTATTATTTCTTGTTTTTCCACGCAAATTTCTTCGCAAGCCGTTTTTTTGTCTTTCGCGACCTTGAAGTGCGATTTTTCTCTATACCTGTTGCTCTTTTTGCCATATGAACGCAGTATAACATATTTTCTGAAATTCACAGATTCCGGTCGCGTAGGCAGTTATACACAGATACAGACAAACAATTTATTATTGAATATAGTAAAATGTGGGCAATGCAACTCCAAAAAATCTACCGCGAAAAACGGCCATGGGGGGAGTTTGTTGAGTACGCGAAGAACACTCCCTGCACGGTCAAAATTATAACGGTTAATCCGAATGAGGCCACTAGCCTGCAACGACATAGTCTTCGCGATGAATTTTGGCATATAATTTCCGGAAGCGGATTGATTACGATTGGAACCGATAAGATAGAAGCTCGGATCGGTAACGATCATTATATTCCACGAGAAACAAATCACCGCCTTGAGGCGGGTGAATCATTTTTAGTCGTGCTTGAAATCTCAACGGGACAATTCCATGAAAACGATATTGAGCGTTTGGATGATCGTTACAATAGAAAATAATATAAATGAATGATGTTATTACAGCTCTTACGATTTCATTAGTCTCATTTGGGACCGCGCTCATTGTGCTTTTGTATGCTTGGTCGATAAGGAAAAGAACTGAAACGCATTCTATCGACCGACACAAAAAAAACCCGATAATTTCCCCCACTTCGCATAATGAATGGGAAGCTGGCGGCACATTCAATCCAACAGCCGTGAAAGATACGACCGGTCGCGTTCATCTTCTCTATCGCGCAATCGGCGCCGACGGTGTGTCAAGAATCGGTTATGCCTCCAGTGGTGATGGAATAAATATTGATGACCATTCGCCTTACCCAGTTTTTGCACTGAAAAATCCTAGACAGAATATTCCGGATGATTGTAAACATTACAGTCATGTGTTATATCCGTCAGGCGGAAGCTGGGGTGGTTGCGAAGATCCGCGAGCAGTGCAGATTGGCGATAAGATTTACATGACATTCAATGCCTTTGACGGCTGGGACTTCATTAGAATTGGAGTTGTTTCAATAAAAGCGGATGATTTATTCAGGAAGAGATGGAATTGGAGTAACCCATTTTTCATTTCCAAAAAAAATAAAAGACATAAGAATTGGTCAATATTTCCCGAAAAGATAAACGGAAAGTTCGCGATTTTACATGGAATAGTTCCGGATATCATGGTTGCGTATGTTGATCATCTCGATTCCACGACGAATGAACTTGACAGCCCGAGAAAACAGGGTGTTCAGGAACAGCCGGGACGGGAGGCGTATTGGGATAATATGATACGAAGTGCTGGACCACCTCCGATCAAGACGGAAAAGGGCTGGCTTGTTCTGTATCACGCCATGGACAGAAATGATCCGAGTATTGGTTATAAAGTCGGCGCGCTATTACTTGATTTGAATAAGCCGGAGACAATCATAGCTCGTTCACCGTCCCCTATTTTGGTTCCGAAGGAATGGTATGAAAATGATTGGAAGGCCGGCGTTGTATACACGGGTGGCACCGTCATAAAGAATGGACTCCTATATGTTTATTACGGCGGCGGAGACAAACATATCTGCGTGGCGCATACATCACTCCATGATCTTTTGGAATGGTTGCTAAGATTCGGCAAGGTGTAAAAATTATGTTTACCGTTACTCGTTTTGAACGCAATCCATTACTTTCCCCGACGAAGGATCATCCCTGGGAAGCGGCCGCCGCTTTCAATGGTTGTCCCGTCATTCATGATAAGAAGGATTACTTGATATATAGGGCAATGTCGGAACCACAGCTTTTGCGGGAACCGTATATCAGAATGTCAGTCATCGCCAGAGGAATATCCAAAAAAGGCGAATATCATTATGATAACCGGAAAGTTTTGATTACTCCCGACTGCTTGTTTGACAAGTTCGGCTGTGAAGATCCGCGTGTCACATTTCTGGACGGAGTTTACTATATTTTTTACACTGGTCTCGGTGGTTATCCGTTCAATGCGGATAATATCAGGATTGCCGTGGCACTCTCCAAGGATTTGGACACAATTTCGGAGAAATATCTGATTACGCCGTTCAACGCGAAAGGCATGGCAATGTTTCCGGAGAAGATAAACGGAAAAATCGCCGCTTTATTGACTATGAACAGTGATCGCCCTCCATCCGATATTTGTTATGCTGAATTTGATAAGCCGGAGGACATGTGGAATGAAGAGTATTGGAATGAATGGCAAAATAGCGTTGATGCGCATAAATTGCATATTCGCCGACTGCCCACTGATCATCTTGAACTTGGCGCAGTCCCCGTCAAGACTGAAAAAGGTTGGTTGGTTGTTTACGCGCATATTCAGAGATACGGAACAAGTGATGTGACATTCGGTATTGAAATCGTTCTGCTTGATCTTAAGAATCCGCGCAAAATAGTTGGCAGAACAAAAGGTCCATTTATGGTTCCGGAAGTATATTATGAAAAAGTCGGACAAGTGCCTAATGTTATTTTCCCTTCCGGCGCTCTCATTCATGATGGCAGATTGGAGGTGTATTATGGAGCAACGGATACTTATTGCGCGTGCGCTACTATACCACTCAACAATCTTCTTGATAGTATTATTGAACCCGAAAAGGAGCGCGTATTGCGTTTTCCGGGAAATCCAATAATATCGCCGCGCCCGGGACTCTTCTGGGAGGCAAAAGGCACGATAAATCCCGCCGCGATAGAGCTTGATAGTCGGATTCATATTCTATATCGTGCTATTTCCGACTCAAATGTATCCACTATTGGCTATGCTTCTTCACATGATGGACTCTCTATCGATGAAAGATCTGAAAAGCCGATATATTTTCCGCGCGCCGATTTCGAGAGGCGTGGCAATGAAACGAGCAATTTTGGTTGTGAGGACCCTAGAATAGTTGAAATTAACGATTATCTCTACATGACATATTCAGCATACGATGGAACGACGCCAAGAGTGGCAATATCGTCAATTCGCAAGAATGATTTTCTGGCTAAAAAATGGAGTGAGTGGTCAAAACCGCAGGTCATAACACCGGCAAATATTCCAAACAAGGATTCAGCGATTTTACCCGAATCGATCAATGGAAAATACTTGATTTTACATCGTGTCGCGGAAAGTGTTTGCGGTGATTATGTTTCCTCGCTTGATTTTACCAAGGAACGCGTCGACGAATGCATTGAGATTCTGATGCCCAGACACGGAATGTGGGACGGCGGTAAAGTCGGTGTCGCCGCGCCGCCGATAAAGACGGAAAAGGGTTGGCTTCTTCTGTATCACGGTGTTTCTTGGAGCACGACATATCGGGTTGGAGCGGTATTCCTTGATCTTGAAGATCCGACTATCATTCGAGCACGCACCGCCATTCCATTATTCGAACCGAAAGAAGAATACGAGCGCAAGGGCGCGGTTTCAAATGTTGTTTTTCCCTGCGGTTTGGTTGTTCGCGGAGCCACAGTTTACATATATTACGGTGCCGCGGACAGTGTTATAGGCGTAGCAACCGTGAAGGTAAGCGCCCTACTTAAAATGCTGGAGTATTAATTTAATTTTATGGTTATAAACGATTATGACCTAATAATGTTTGATCTTGACGGCACGCTGACGCCTAGCAAATCACCATTGGAAACAGAAATGGCCGAACTACTTTCAAAATTGCTAGCAAAAAGAAAGGTTGCGGTTATTTCCGGCTGTGGCTATATGCAATTCGAGACCCAATTCATGAAATCGTGGCCAAAAAGCACCGAAAATTTCGTTAATTTATTTCTTTTGCCGACTTCCGGCACTCAATTGTATGTTTGGCGCGGAGTATGGTGTGAACAATACGCGGAACATTTGACATCAAAACAGAAGGAAAAGGTCATGACCGCCTTGAATGAAGCCCTCAAATCAAGCGGTTATAATAAACCAGAAAAAGTCTATGGACAAATAATTGAGGACCGCGGTTCGCAGATCACTTTTTCAGCTCTAGGACAGAACGCGCCGCTTATTTTGAAATCCGCTTGGGATCCTGGAAGAAAAAATCGAGAAGTGATCGTTAAATTGCTCGAGAAAAAACTTCCTGAATTTGATATTCGTATTGGAGGCACAACTTCAATAGATATTACCAAACGCGGAGTAAATAAGGCGTATGGCATAAGAAGACTTGAAGATTTCTTGAATATAACAGCCGACAAAATATTATTCGTCGGCGATGCCCTATTTCCGGGAGGTAATGACTATCCCGCTAAGGCAACCGGCGTTGATTGCATTCAAGTCAAAGGGCCGAATGAGACGAAAAAACTTATTCAAGATTGGCTCACGGAATAATCGGGTATTATCATAACAAAGTTGGTCGGTTTTCCGGTTTTATATATATTAAACCTTATATTGTAATTGTCTTAATCCGCTTTTTCATATTATTTTCTCCAATTCATGAATTAAAATGTTCGTATCATATGCCCTGGCGCCCAATCCGGATCCCATAACAATAAATGCGATGATTTGATCGTTGATCCTCATGATTGTAAGCATCGTCTCTCCGGCCTCCTTGGTACGACCGGTTTTGCCGCCAATAAAACGAATATCATTGACAAACGGGTGAGTACTTTCGAAATTATGCGCGCCATGATCACTGGTGGTTGCCGTTATTATACCCGAAGCGCGGGTAATTTTCAGTATATCCGGGCGAGATTCGTATAAATACCGCGCTAACATGAAGATATCGTTCGCGCTAGCCATATTATGCGGATCAACACCTGAAGGATCCGCAAAATATGCCTGGGGCATGCCGATTTCCCACGACTTGCTAGACATGAGTTCAAGAAATTTGATTCGATCCGTCGAAGACGCAATAGCTTCCGCGGCGATATTCGATGAATTGAGAAGCATCGGATATAATATTTCTTCTAGTGCGTATTTCTCTCCCGCTTCAACGCCACTGCTATCGGGTGGCGCCATTGCTTCCGATTCCGTTATCTCTATCACGGATGTCGGTAATAATATATCTGAAGCAATAACCGCCGTAACAAGCTTAGACATAGACGCGACAGGCAATTGCTTCAAGGAATTCCGCTCAAAATACTTTTTTTTTGTTTCAACGTTCCCAACCAGATACGCCTTGGCGGAAATTTCGTCTAATGGTTTGATCGACGCCTTTTTGGGCGCATTTTGAGCAGTTTTCGCGGAACTCAGCAGAGAATCGCTAGCGGCCTTGAGTTCAATTTCATTTTCTTTTGAATCGAAAAATTCCGATTCCGGAGATGAAGCGATATTTTGGCTTGGCATGGGAATATTCATCACTTTATCTTCTCCATGTGAATTCACTATAGTACTTGAAACTCGGATGAGATATGAATATCCCACCACCAAAAGAGAGATCGCGGCCAAAAGCGCTAATTTTCTGCTTTCTTGTATCACATATTAACTGTAACGGATTCAGTGTAGGCTTGAAAGGTGGATTTTGGGGATAAGTGAAATCTGATATTTATTACGCGTAA
The DNA here is from genome assembly GCA_964542675.1 of uncultured Candidatus Saccharibacteria bacterium. Lineage (GTDB taxonomy): Bacteria > Patescibacteriota > Minisyncoccia > Phycocordibacterales > PALSA-1337 > C7867-002. Next base: position 9,683 of record CAZIUH010000006.1, read on the forward strand.
CAATGCCAGCCAATTGTTCAACTCATAAGCATGAAGAAATGTAAAAACGCGATCTGAGATCGGAGAATGCCTTTGATATTTATCTGATATATTAGATTCACCTTGTAACCGAAATTGAAGCCGTCAATTCTCCTGTTGAACTGGCCGTGATGCGACCATTCTGATCTCGCGCTATTTCATAACCCGTATCATATATTGATATTGAGGTGAAATTTGCACCTTGTAACGATGGATCAAAAGGTAATGAAGAAATATAATCGGGCACGACACATGGCGCGATATCAGATCCGTATTGCCCGTTTCTTATTCTCGTTGATGTCGTGGCTAATTCATAAACATTTCCATCGCATGTAAACATTCCTTTATGTTCTGCCATGTTCTGGTGAATGGCATTCAGTATCGCGTTTACATTACTTGTGCGTTGCGAGTCTCGCGCCAGCTTGAATTGCCTGGCTGGATTTACCGCGACCAAAACTACGGCGGCTAGAATCGCGATAATACCGATTACGACTAATACCTCGATTAAAGTGAATCCCCTTCGACCGCGTTCGTAAACGCGTTCATGATCACGCATATGCGCTCTATGAAATGCCTTGATCCTGTCCAAACCGGAGAGGTTTGATCTGTTATTTCTGATAATGCTTCTTTCGCGACTAGTCAATCTTACTCGAACCCTTTGTGTATTCATATGATAATAGTTACGCTAACTCTGATAATATGTGAAGCGTATCAGATGGAGGATAAAATCTTGATAAAAAAAGAATAAAAAAAGAATAAAAAAAGTATGAATTTTTCATAAAAAAAGTCTCAAAAAAGTATGAATTTCCCGAGGTCTTCCACGCATGATTTAACTCATGGTTCTTTGATGACTGAACATTTTGATTTTTATAAAACAGTAATCAAACCATTATTGTCCACTCTAATCTCTCTTGCACCTCGTACGACTATTCCATGAAATTCCGAGCTTACGTTTAAGGAAATATTACCAAGGAAGTCATTGGCAACCGATATATTACAACCTAATCGCGCGATATTTGTCGCGCCATTCATGAAATTATCTTTGGCGACTATCATCGTCGCCATATCAAGACAGGCAGAGACATTCAGTCGCGCCTGAATACGATATTCACGCTGATTCACGCTATTGGCGTAGAAATAGGCTGATGAGATTGAAGCAAGCGATAAAGCCATTACGCCGGTAGCGATAAGGATCAGAGCGATCACAGCAGTGAATCCTCTTGAATTCTCAGTAAGTATTTTGTTATTGATTCCATTCATTGTACGCATCTATTATTTCATGATTGAGTTTAATGTTATTCATATGAATTGCGTATGAATAATTTATAAATCCCGATAGGAGAAATGAAAGCAGTATCGTGTAAATAATCACTTCTATCAATGTCATACCTTTTGAATTATTTTGCGTAGTCATGGAATTATGTTCGCGTCAATGAAATGAGATTTGGTAAATAACAGGTGCCGAATGCGCCAAAATATATAATTGATCGTTATCACAAGTAATAGTCTGCGGTGCCACGGGAAGAGAAAACGCGATGTTTAGGTCTGTTTCATGTTCTCGATCAAATATCCGAAACTCTTTGTCGATTTCCCTCGTAATCAAATATAGATACGAACGGTCGGTCACGATACTATACGCCCCGCCGGGAATATTGTACGAATTGAATCGCGCCAATGTTGTCGAAGAAGTTGTGGCAAAAGCGAATATTTCATGATCAAAGACAATGTCAAAACCGCCAGAAGTACGAGTTAAGGATAGTCCATTTTCAAACAATGAAATCGACTTCCCTTCCTGTCTATTTCCGCCGGATGGACTAAATGAATTGAACTCTACGGGGTTCAAAATATCATTCAAATCAATTATTCTCATTTGCTTAAAATCTGAATCGGCAACATAGGCGAGTTTGTCGCGAATATAAATGTCATTTATCTTGCTATTGGTTTCAAAACCACCGATTTTGACCGGCGATATTGGATTGTTGACATCAATGACAGAAAACTCATCGTCATCCCATTTTTCCGTACCTAGATAAATTAAGCCGCCTTTATAGAAAATTGAACTGCCAAAAGACGGCGTGGCGGTCGCAAAAGGTAAAGGTAATTTGAACCTTGATTCCAAGAAAATTGAATTCAAATTGTTGAGATAAATAATATGTAACTGATATGCCGTGCTCGCCGCCGCCGCGAATATTCGCCTGCCGGCAAGAGTAATCGCCGATATTCCCGGACCAGTATCGATGGAAGAAAGAATTACGGGGTTGTTGATATCGTGAATATCTATCACAAATAAGTCAGGATCCGATGATTTCGCCGAATCGGTTGAAACATAGGCGATACCGTTTCTGATTTCAAAATCAGTAAGCGGAAGTAATGGGTTGATCGGCAGTGTTATCGACATGATTGAAATTTTCTCAGCATTAATATTATTTGAAATATTCGAATCCGCATCAGTACGCGGTCCCCACACATTTTGTGAATACAAATACGACCCGGCGATTTCATTGTCCGTAAAATCAACGCTACAAAATGGTACGCCAGCAAATTCTGAAAAATTTGAATTGGTATTCGGTTCAAACGACGCGAAAAAGACTCCATTCAAATCAGAGTAATTTTCAACCATATCGTTTCCATATGGTTGCGACTTCATGATGATTTCACTCGACGAATCGTTTTCAAACAAGTTAAGAATTGAATTTCTTGACTTGGCGCTATTGAATATTTCCCCGGCCCCAAAAGACGATTCGGCGATGATCGCGGTGAAAAACACGGCCAGCGACAATGCCAGTAAAATATCGACGAGAATTATTCCCTTTTTCTCGGAAATGATTTTCATAGTGTTTTGTAAATGTTGTCAGGATAATCTTAATGCTGTAAGACCTTAGAAATATTATAAATCGGCATCATGATCGAAAGCGCAATCGCACCAACGACGATACCCATTCCCGCCATCATGACCGGTTCTACCAACGAGGTTAATCTCTTCAGGGAATGTTCAATGCCTCGATCGAGAATATACGAGGCGCGAATCATTGATTTTCCGAGAGTGCCGGACATTTCGCCGGCGGAAAGTAGCGGCGACACAAAAGGTTGAATCCTTGTGATTTTTTTTAATGTTTGACTGATCGGAATACCTTGAGATACCGGAATCAGTTCCTTCGATAATTCGTCCTTGAGCGGAATTAACGATATTGTATTTGTCGCATTTCTGAACGCCGTGGCGCTCGGAAGCCCCGACTCGACCAGAGATCCGCATGAAAGCAGAAATAGTGAAAGTGAATACGAATGAAATAACTTTCCAATGATAGGAATCCGAATTAAAATATTTTGAACAGACTTTCTGACACACGCCAGATTTCGATACACATACATGAACATAATCGGCAAAAAAATGATTATTAGAAGAAGGTATATTCCGTAAATTAACAATCCATCCGAAAGAGTCATAACAACGCGAGTAAGTAATGGTAATTCCACGTGCAAACCTTTTAACATCGGCACAATTTGGGGCATAACGCCGCGCATGAGACCGATGGTGAGAAGCATTGAAAAAATTCCGATAATGGCGGGATACGCCATGGCATTCACGCATTTTTTCCACAGTTCATCTTCCTTCTCAAGAAGCTGTTTTGACGAGCGCAAAGCTTCAGATAACTTACCTGACGCTTCGCCATTTTCAACCAAACCAAAAACAGTATGGGATATGCCGAGAAATTTCCGCGAAGCTCGGGCAAAAGAACCGCCTTGCTCTATCGAATAATAAATATTTTTGACGGCAATTTCCTGATGTTTCAATGTTCCCTCCCGAAGAATCATAATCGCTTTATTCAATGTCAATCCCGAAGAAATGTACAGATCAAGACGCTCAAAAAAAAGTATTAGGTCTGAACGATTGAATTTTTTCGGACTGAAAATCATAGTGTTCAAATCTATAAACATCATAATTGAAAATAATAACGCGGAATTGAAAATCAAATAATCTTATTGGGCGTATACTATGAATTCTTTCATTTTGTCTTTTTTACGTCAGTTTATTCCGATAATACTCTGATAATTTCCTCTTTCGTCGTTACTCCCCATTCAACTTTTTCCATACCGTCTTCGCTGATTTGCTTATACCCCCGCGAACTCGCGTATTCAAGACATTGAGACACGGAATCACCTCGAATAATCGCGTTAGACAAATAGGTGTCGATCTCACAGACTTCAGCGATGAGTGATCGACCGGTATATCCCGTGTTTCTGCAAATACCGCAACCTGTGGCAGAACACTCATGGCACATATTTCTAATCAGTCGTTGCGCGATAATAAGACGCAAAGTTGATGCCAATAGATAACGATCAATGCCCATATCAATAAGTCTGGGAATTGCTGCAAGTGCCGAATTCGTATGGAGAGTGGAGAGAACAAGATGGCCAGTTAAAGCGGTGTGAACGGATACTTTGGCTGTTTCATTATCTCGAACCTCACCAACCATGATGACATCTGGATCCTGCCTAAGCGCAGATCGCAAACCATGCGCGAAAGTGACGCCATAGGTATGATTGATGTGAACTTGCCTCACACCGGCAATTTCATATTCCACGGGATCTTCCAATGTTATGATTGAAATCGGTTCTTTAGCCTTCAACGCCAAACATGTATGGAGCGTTGTTGTTTTACCGGAACCCGTCGGACCTGTTACCAGAATCAATCCATTCTGTCTCGCGAGCGCCTTATTTACGAGTCTCACATGATCGGGTGTGAAGCCAAGCTTGGCAAAAGAAACATTGGTAACTGTGTGGGAGAATAACAGTCGGAGAACGGCGTTCTCGCCGTGATATGTCGGCATGAATGAAGCGCGAAAGTTATAATCCATGCCCTCTATATCCGCGCGCCATCTGCCGTCCTGTGGCGTCATATGAACGTCAGTTCTAACGCCAGCTAAAATTTTCAGTCTGGCGATAATCTCCCCATGAAGCCGCGACGGTAAATGACCGGCTTCTTCCATGATCCCGTTTATTCGCACGCGCACCAAAATATCGTTTTTTCTCGGATCGATATGCACGTCGGACGCACCCAAAGAAGCGGCGAAGCTTAGGATACCGTCAATCGCGTCCATGGCCGTACTTGGACCTGATGGAAATTTCATCGACTTTCCTTCATGAATCGACCTTGAAAGTATTTTTGGATTTTCCTTCATATAATCAATCCTAACAAAACAATGATGAATTTTTGATAAAAAAAGGATAAAAAAAGGATAAAAAAAGTATGAATTTTTGATAAAAAAAGGATAAAAAAAGGATAAATTTTTGCATTATATATCAATTTCGTCGTGATGATTTATAATATTGAGAACTTTGAACATGTTTGAATGTCTGCTAGAATTAACTCATGTCACAAGACATGAAAAAACTAGGGACCGAACCCTACAAAGGCGTGCGTGATTTTTTCCCGCCGGAAATGGCTGTGGAAAAGAAAATATTCAATGTTTGGCGAGAGAACATCGAGAAGTTCGGTTATGAAGAATACAATGCCTCCGTCCTGGAACCGGCCGACCTTTATCGCGCCAAATCCGGCGAGGAAATAGTCAATGAACAAACTTATACCTTCATCGATCGTGGCGACCGGGAAGTTACTTTACGACCAGAAATGACGCCGACGCTCGCGCGTATGATAGCCGCCAAAAAGCGTGATCTTATTTATCCGGTGCGATGGTATTCTATTCCAAATCTTTTCCGATATGAACAGCCCCAGCGTGGCCGAGTGCGCGAACATTGGCAGTTGAATGTTGACATTTTCGGCGTGCCTTCTATTACAGCGGAGATTGAAATCATCAATGTAGCCTACGATATCACCCGTGCCTACGGTTTGAAAGATACCGATTTCGAAATCAGGATTAGCAATCGTAAGATTATGGATTATGTTTCCCGCGAAGTTTTCGGCTTGAATGAAGAGACGGCCAAGAAAGTGTCCAAATTGATCGATAAGAAAAGCAAGATCAGCGTAGCGGCGTTCGAAGAAGGGGTTAAGATCGCATTCGAAAATAACACAGAATCCACGCAGAAATTCCTCACATTACTCAACTCAAAAAATTTCGAGGAATTTGCTTTGAGACTTCCACAAACAAAAGAAGAACATGTTGGGCTCAAAGAAGTCCGCAATACCATTCAAGGATTGGAAGAACTGGGGATAAGAAACATCAGATTCGATCAAACGCTTATGAGGGGTTTTGACTATTACACTGGTATCGTGTTCGAAATATTCAATCTGAATCCAGTTAATCGTCGTTCTGTTTTCGGTGGCGGAAGGTATGATGATTTATTGGCACTATTCGGCAATGAGAAAGTCCCAGCTGTTGGCTTCGGTGCTGGAGATGTCATTGCGCGAGATCTCATGGAAACATACGGCACATTGCCGAAATACGACGCGTGTGCCGATATTGGCATTTGTATCGTCGGCGAACAGAACATTCCCTATGCTTTTGAGCTTGCTCAAACACTGCGGAGCAAAAATATCCGCGTCACCGTTGATCTCTCCGGAAAAAAGGTTGGCGATCAGATAGCGAATGCCGATAAGCGTGGCATTCCTCGTATTATTTGCATCGGCAATGAAGAGGTCAAGAATGGTAAACTTCGCGTGAAGATTTTGAAAACGGGTGAGGAAGTGGTTGTGACTGAGAATGAGATCGCATTGTAATGCATTATCATTGCCACGAAGGCGGGAATAACACGGAAATGAGAAAAATCACTTTTGACATTGAGACGAAAAATACTTTTGAAGAAGCCGGCTCGCGTGAACCGGCCGCGCTCAATATGTCAGTTGTGTGCATTCATGATTCATTCACGGGTAAATACACGAGTTATTTGGAAAAGGACCTGAAGGATTTGTGGCCGATATTAGAACAGGCAGATCTTCTCATAACTTTTAATGGCGAGCACTTTGATATTCCGATTTTGAATAAATATTATTCTGGCGATCTCACGAAGATCAAGCATATTGACCTCCTGAAGGAAGTAAAAGATGTTTTGGGCAGGCGTTTGAAACTTGATTCCATCGCCAGCGCCACATTAGGAACAAAAAAGTCCGGCAATGGTTTGGAAGCCATAGAATGGTGGAATAACGGCGAGATAGAGAAACTTATCAAATATTGTATAGATGATGTACGCATTACCAAAGAACTTTATGACTACGCCCGCGCAAACAACCATCTCAAGTTTCAGGACAATGGCAACATAAAAGAAATCAAACTCAATACTACCGATTGGGAAACTTCCCCTGGTGGTGCCATGACATTCACATTGCCGTTTTGATTCTCATTGATATACAGCTCGAAAACGCTTAGCTTTATTGAATTCTTGATATCATTTGTACTATCATGGAAATATCATAAAAAAATACAACACATTCCTTTTGAATCAATTCATAAGAATCTTTTGAAAAGACCTGGATACAAAAGTGCGTATGAAGACCACGAGATGGAGTTTGAAATAAAGAAGGCTATTATTATCGCGAGGGGTAGACAGGGATTGACTCAAAGACAACTCGCCAAGCGTGTCAACATTCCCCAATCATCCCTGGCGCGTTTTGAATCTGGCAGGATAAATCCGTCTCTTTCGTTCCTTAGAAAAGTCACTTCAGGACTAGGTCTCAGACTTGCCGTTTTGTAAGTCAGTCAAATACTTTTTTGTGTTATACTTACCCTACTTATCAAATAACACAAACTCATGGATTCACAATCATCATCAAATCCGATTACCATTCCCGCCGCGATAATAATAGCCGGTGCACTTATCGCCGTCGCGGTTATTTGGGTTAATAAACCATCTTCGCTTCCGACAACAACGCAAAATATCCCCACACTCGCGGATGTGAATATGAGAGTTGTTAATTCGTCGGATCATATTCTAGGTAATCCGAATGCCCCGATTAAAATCGTGGAATATTCCGACGCTTCATGCCCGGCATGCAAAATGTTCAATTCAACCATGGTACAAATTATGGATGAATATGGTCCTACTGGTCAGGTCGCTTGGATTTACAGGCATTTTCCATTGGACAAAATGGGTTCGGGAGGTGAAGGCAGGATTCTTCACAAAAACGCCGGCAATGAGGCGCAAGCTCTCGAATGCGCCGCTTCTATCGGTGGTAATGAGAAATTCTGGGTTTTTGAAAAACAATTATACGAAATAACTCCCTCAGTTACGCAGACAACTCCAGACGGGCTCGATCAGAAGAAATTGCCTGAGATCGCAAAGTCTGTCGGTGTTGATGTTGCTCTATTCAATGAATGCCTCGCCGATAAAAGATTCGCCGATAAAGTTGAGGCTGATTATACCGATGGTCTCGACGCCGGCGTGACCGGAACTCCGTATTCTATCGTGATCACCCCTTCTGGTTCAAAAATCCCTATTACCGGCACGTTGCCTTACGCGAATTTGAAAACGGCGATAGACGCGCTATTGGCGGAAGCGAAACAATAGATACTATTAACGACTTACAAGTTTCATCCCGCACCACTCGCATTTCTTATCATCGCAAGTATCTGTCACGATCCGCCCACTCCAAACGCTTTCTATTAGAGATTGAATACCAGTCTTCATATTCTCAATATCGCTTTTCTCTATCAAAATACTGACAGTCGCGCAATTTCCTCTACTGTCTGGCGTGAGAAATAACAAGGAAGGAATAATATTCCGACCCCTGAATCGCGAATCATTTTCAAGTAAGAGTTTGTAAAAGATAAGTTGGCGAAAGTATCCGCCATTCGCGCGCGTCTTCGATGATTTTGTCTCGCCTTTTATATCCGCAACCGACATTTTTCCGCGGGTTTTGTAATCATAAACCAGAACTTCCCTACCGGTATCGACAATTGCGTCCAATCGGCCATGAATAGGAATCTTGATCTTACTATCCTTGAAATGTCCCATGAAATCACATTCACTCCAGGCTTCCGCAAAAATCCTACCCCCATCCTTACCCCGATCTTTCAATTCTTCGGCAACAGCAAAATGTCCCGTGAGTGATTTGCTCATTGTCGGTATCATTTTCATAAGTTCTTTCTTGACCGCTTCCTTTTCAACCGATTGAAGAAGTGATGTTGCGAAATATTCTTCCACGGTGCGAATTATTGTTCTCTCAATATTCTTTACGCTTTTATTTTTGCTTTTCCAAATCCGTGAAAGCGCCAAGTGCATAGCCGTACCTTTCTCCGCCGAAGCAGACGACGCCTGCGGTAATTTCAGTATGCTTTGATATAGAAAATTACTTGGACATTCCAAGAAATGGTTCAGCGCGGTCACGGAAAGCCCCTTTGTAAGTAATGTATTTTTCGCCAAGTCTATCAATTTCGCGTTTCGTCTTTCGTCAGCCGCGCCTAAATCCGAGGGGGAAGAATACATCCCCTGGCGGAGCATTGCCGGAGGCATAACCCCAAACCCGTCCTCTCCTTTAGCTCGGAGTTCTCTGTAGGTGCCGTTCGCTCCGCCAGGGGATGTATTCTTCCCCCTCGGATTTAGGCGCGGCTCTATGATGATAGCGCGCTTCACATGCCCAAAATCCAATTCCGCGATAAATCGAAGTGGTGTCAAAACTCTACCATCATCCTCTTCATTCGCATGCAAAATAACCACATGCTTCCGCGCGCGCGTGATCGCTACATAAAATAGCCGTCTAGCATCTCGAATATGATCCAGACTTCTCTCATCGGAAGTTGTTTTATCTTTTACCCTTCCAATCGGTAATGAAAAATATTGTCCGCGTTCGCGCCCTACCCATGACTCTTCAGAAGCATAAGGAATGAAAACATAGTCGAATTCAAGACCCTTACTGCCATGCGCCGTCATCGCGTTCACATTCAAGTCAGGAGTGCCGATCGGGACTTTCACACTTCTTGATTCCGCCGACATTTTGTATTGGAGAAGTCTATTGAATAATTCCATCGGGCTTTGAATATCACTTTCCCTGACAAGGGATTCCGAAAGAACCATAATACCGCGCCAAACCTCCACGGACGCTGAATCATTCGCGATAGATTTCAAATATGAGGATAACTCGGCAATATTTACAAGAGCTTGAATAGCTCCGTCATTAATAAGTGATTCATGAATGGAACGCATGGCCGGAAGAAATGAAAAAGCTGGGCCTTTTTTTTCTAGAGTTGAACTCTTCAAGGCCTGAATTACTTTTATCGATTCATCAAAATTAACATTCCATAATCCGACTGCAAGCGTGCGAGCCAACAAATCCGTTCGCGCCGAATCTACGAGAAAACCGATAAGATCGAAGAAAGTAGAGCCGGCAGGGTGATTGAAAATATCAATGCTTCTTTCCGAAGAAACTGCCACATTCTTCGATTCCAAAAATCGCACGACTCTCTCCATGTCTCTATTCGTTTTCGTCAAGATCGCAATACTCGCGTTATGATCCTTCCTTGTAATATCTCCAATTCTCTCGACCAGATATTTTTGTATTGCTTCAGTATTTTTACCGGATATTATATCAACGGGTTTTGCTTTGATCTTTGTTCCAGACTCGAGCCTCACGCGCAAGTTTTCGAATTCACCTTCTTCATAGTTATTTTCGATCATGGAATGAGTGGCATCCAGAATACTTTGATGGGATCGATAATTCTCCGTCAAAGCGATAATCCGCATATTCGGCCAGGCATGCTCGAATTGAAGGAAGTTTTGAACAGACGCGCCTTGGAAACGGTATATTGCCTGTTTCTCATCACCTACGATAAATATGTTAGGCGCGTTGAAAAATTCAGCCAGCATTCTAATAAGTAAGTTCTGCGAATCATTCGTGTCTTGATGTTCGTCAACATGAATATATAAATATCTTTCTTGCAAAAGTCGTAAGAGTAATTTGTCATTACGCAACGTCACGAGTAATTCAACGATCAAATCGTCAAAATCAATTCGTTTTTCTTTTCGTTTTCTTTTCTCGTATTCGGAATATAAATCCGCGAAAATAATAGTTTTCTCACATTTACCTATTTCATTTTCCATTTCCGCCTTTAATTTCCCTTTCGAGGCGCCGCGGATGGAATATGAATGATCGTCCTTTTTAATAAACTGAATACGCGTACGCGCGTGATTTCGTATCATTTCCGGAGTATGCGCCTCCTTTTTCGCGTCACTGATTGATTTTAGTATGCTTGTGACATAAAAGTCCGTGTTTCCAAGCGGGCGTAAAACTGAATATTCTTTTATTGATAATATGCTCCGAACAAGCGATTCCGCGTCAATATCGGTCATTTGCTTCATGCCGTCCAAATGCGCGAAATGATCTCGGAAATCGGAGATAATCATGGCCGCGAATCCATGGAAAGTGAATATCGCTACTTCATCGGCGCGTCCGCCGATGATTTCTCGAAGCTTCATTCTCATGGCTTTCACCCCCGCCTCCGTGAATGTGATAGCAAGAATCCCCGATGCCGGCGTATCGGTTCGCTTCAAAATATTCGCGATGCGCAAAGTCAAAATCGTCGTCTTACCAGTCCCCGGTCCCGCAATAACCATAACAGGGCCTTCAATGGCATCAACCGCCGTCTTTTGCGCTATATTCATTTTTCTATAAAGTGTTTCAAATACCGCCATACTTTGCGTTTTCGGATTCATATACCCATTATAAACGGCCTACGGAAAATGTATATAAGCCAGAACTTTTTACAAACAATGGAAATATATATCAGTAATTCTTCAACCGATTCGCCTGATCATGCTCCCGTATCTTCTCATGCGCCTTGGCTTCAATCTGACGAATACGCTCGCGGGTTACACCGAATTCGCGACCGACTTCTTCCAAAGTATGAGTAATACCATCCATAAGACCATGCCGCATTTCAAGGATTTTGCGTTCTTTTTCGGTCAAATCATTCAATATTGTGTTTACTTGATCGCGCAATATTCTTCGCGAGGATTCCTGCTCCGGCGATAGGATTTTGTCGTCAGGAATGAAGTCACTAAGCGTCGATTTGCCATCATCGTCATCGCCGACTGGATTTTCTAATGACAAAACGACCTGTTCAATCTTTTCAATGTGATAAATTTTCTCAACATCAAGACCCATTTCCATGGCGATCTCTTCCGGTAATGGTTCGCGGCCGAGATCGTTCATGAGACGGCGGACTACTTGCTTATATTTCGCGATAGTTTCAACCATATGTACCGGCACGCGAATAGTTCTTGATTGGTCAGCGAGCGCGCGGGTAATAGCTTGCCTGATCCACCATGTCGCGTAGGTTGAGAATTTATATCCCTTGGTCCAGTCAAATTTGTCAACGGCGCGGAAAAGGCCGAGATTTCCTTCTTGAATAAGATCAAGCAAAGTAAGATCGGCGCTTCTACCGACGTATTTCTTGGCTATGGAAACAACGAGACGTAGGTTTGCCTTCGCGAGTAATCCCCGCGCTTCATTGTCACCATTCAATATCCTTCTAGCCAATTCTTTTTCCTGCGCGGCATTGATAAGCGGATATTGCCCGATCTCTTTCAAATACATTTGTATGGAATCATAAGCCGCGTCGGGATTATTGGTTCTAGAAAGATGTTGTAACTGTTTTTTCTCCTTTATTTCTTCAACTTCCAGAAGTCCTCCACCCTCCAAAATATCAACGCCGGCAACCGCCAATTTGCCGTACAGCTGATCGAGAAAAATAATGTTATTTTCGATCTGCGGAAATTCCTTCAATATTTCATCGTAAGTCACGAATCCTCTATCTCTTCCTTTATTGATAAGCTTAGTGGCTCTCGTCTCGAAATCCCCGTTTTTTTCTGTCTCTTTTTTCGCCAAAGGTTTTTTGGATTTATACCGTTCTGATCTATATTTTCTGAAATTGAATTTGGATGCTTTTTTCGTCCTATTTCTCAAACTTTTGTTTGAATGAGAAAGCGATTTTGATTTCTTCTTGGCCCTTTTTGCCCTAACAGCTTTTCGCTTCCGAGAAATGCGTTGTTTCTTCGTATTATTTTTTGAGGATTTCTTCTTCATAATAAAATTAATTATACATCAAGTGTCGCGAGTTTGGCATTTGATTGAATAAATGATTTTCTGGCGGGCACATCGTCGCCCATGAGCATGTCGAAAACTTTGTCGGCTTCCTGCGCGTCTTCGATGCTTACCTGCTTCAGAATACGCCTCGCGGGATCCATGGTTGTTTCCCATAATTCATCTGAATTCATTTCGCCGAGACCCTTATAGCGCTGAATGGAGATTTTTTGCGTCACGCGTTCTCCGACGATTTCCTTTTTTGATGCGTTCATATTCTCAATGTTTTCGGATGCTATTTCGGTCGCGTTCATTAGTCTTTCCTTTTCATTTTCCAATTCACTTTCCTCGGTATTCATAGTTTCAATATCTCTGAAATCCTTACCGAGGGTTTTTGTTTTTTCTTCATCACTGTAGAAATACATGATTTCCTTGCCCCGTTTTACCTTATAGAGCGGTGGTTGGGCGATGAAAACGTGACCACCATCTACAAGCGGACGAAAATATCGGTAGAGTAAAGTCAGGATCAAAGTACGAATATGCGCGCCATCAACATCGGCATCAGTCGCCAGAATGATTTTGTGATAGCGAAGGTTGGCGATATCGAATGTGTCGCCGATGGCCGTTCCGAAAGCCAGAACTAAATTTTTAATTTGTTCAGATCCGAGCATGCGATCAAGTCGGGCGCGCTCGATATTCAGGATTTTCCCACGAAGGGGAAGTATGGCTTGAATACGCCTATCGCGCCCCTGTTTAGCCGTGCCACCGGCTGAATCTCCTTCCACGATGAATAGTTCAGATTCCGTCGGATCTCCGCTTTGACAATCGGCAAGCTTGCCGGGAAGCGTCATGCCTTCAAGAGCTCCTTTGCGCAATACAGAATCTTTGGCGGCTTTCGCCGCCTTGCGTGCCTTCATAGCCAGAATGACTTTATTAATGATGGAACGAGCATCGTCGGGATTTTCCTCCAGAAATGCCGTAAACGCGTCGCCGAAAACCGTCGCGACGGCGCCTTGCGCCTCTACGCTCCCAAGTTTTGCCTTCGTTTGTCCTTCAAATTGAATCTCACGCAATTTCACGGAAATAATGGCCGTCAGACCTTCGAGAGCATCGTCACCCGTGAACGTTTCCTCACCATTTTTCGCCAAATTATTATTCTTAGCGTATGTGTTTAATGTGCGCGTCAAAGCCGCTTTGAAGCCAGTCACATGCGTACCACCCTCGGGATTGAAAATATTGTTGGCAAACGGCAGAACGCGTGAAGAGACGTCGTCGGCGTATTGCAACGCTATCTCAACCGATTCGACGCCTTCGACTTTCTTTTCAACATAGAAAATATTCTTGTGCGAAGATTTCAACAGCTGATTCGTGAATTTGACCAATGAAACCAGACCGCCTTCAAAAAAGAATGTATAAGAAGGCGCTTCGACGCCCGTATCGCGAATATAGAATAATTCATCGTCAGTGCCGAATGCCGGAATTTGCTCCCGGGCGTCGATAACGGAGATACGAAGACTTTTCACCAGGTACGCCTGTTGGCGCATATGACCAACGACTCGGCTGAGTTCAAAATTTATGCCTTCCTTGAATATTTCCGAATCGGGTTCAAACGTAATAATAGTGCCGTGAAGTTTTGTTGGCCCGATCTTTTTCACGGCAGATTTTCTTTTGCCGCGCGAATATTCCTGCATATATATACCACCATCCTTGTGAACGATAGCCTTACAATAAATCGAAAGAGCGTTCACGACGGACGCGCCGACGCCGTGCAAACCTCCGGAGACTTTGTAGCTTTCACCACCGAATTTTCCGCCGGCGTGCAGAGTCGTCATGATCGTCTCTAACGCGGAGACTTTCGTTTGTTTGTGAATATCTATTGGCACGCCGCGACCGTTATCAACGATTCGCACGCGATTGCTGGGTAAGAGCACAATTTCAATATCATTGGCAAAACCGCCCATGGCTTCATCGCGAGAATTATCGAAAATTTCGGTTATAAGATGATGCAGACCGTCCGGACCAGTTGTGCCAATATACATACCTGGACGCTTTCTGACCGGTTCCAAACCTTCAAGAACGGTAATAGACGAAGCATCATATGAGCCTTTTTTTCCGCCCATCGCTCCACCAGCCGACAAAGTTTTCCGATCATTAATTTTGCCCTTATTTTCCTTGCTTTTTTGTGCCATAAAAAGAAAAAGCTAGTCTGCTTTTACTAGTGTATTATAGCAAATTTATCCTTGAATGGAAAGCGAAAATCAAGTGTTTTTGGGGATTATTTTCAATCAGGCAGAATTGACAACTGATAGCAAACATTCTCTGTTTTTATTTAATTTCTATCGCACTTCCCATCTTTCATCTTTTATGACCTCATATATCTTTTCCATTATTGAATTGATTTCCGCGTCAGTCAGTGTGCACTCCATTGATTGGAATACCATTCGGAACGCAAATGAGACTTTCCCGTCCTTTTTGAATGTGTCAAATAGCGAATGTCGGACTAATAGCTTCAAAGCACCGGCATTCTCAATTCCCTTCTCTATTGATCGCCAAACATTACCGACATGAATTGATTCCGGAACAAAAATTGCTATGTCACGAACAATAAACGGATACAAAGAAATCTTCTTATAACGATTTGAAGAAGCTGGAGTATAATTCAAGTCATTATAGGAAGCGTTATCAAAATATCCAGAAAGTTCAGCAGATTTCAAAACTTCCTCAAGATCAATCTCACAGACGGACTGAATGCCTTTGGTCACTATTTTCAAATCTATAATCGAATCTGCGGACTGCAGACCAGTTTTCTTTTTCAGGGTTTCAAGTGAATCTGCCAGAATCTGTTCGCTCTTTATACTTTTCATCTTTTTAACCTGAGCCACGCCGAGAGAAAGAGCATATCGTTCGCCCTCATTGCTGAATACTTTTCCAACCTCAAATATTTTAATCGTCTGCAAACCGAGCAAATCGGCATTAAGCGCGTTTTTTTTCAAGCAAATCATCATGCCATCGGCCAAATTTTTGCGCGCAAATGCTTTGTCTTTCGCCAGCGGCTTGGCGGTTTCAATATCGCCTTTTTCGACTAATGTGTAGAGGCTCACTTCGGAGAATCCTTGTTTGACGAGATTGTCTCTAATTATTTCGGTCAAATAATATATCGGCAAAATCTCAATCGGTTTTTCCATTTTCGGCAGCAAAATCCCCTTGATATGTTCATAACCGTAAATACGACCAACTTCTTCAACAATATCCTCGTGAATTGTCAGATCCAATCGATTAAATGGAATAGTTAGTTTCCAATCGTTCTTCGACGAACAATCAATGGAGTCGACACTTCTAGGAGATGGCCTTAGCAAAGCGGAGCGACTAAGGGCTGTCGGAGGGAATGTGTCGGCGACAAAAGCTTGTTCGTCGATTGACACATTCACAATAATCCCCATTCTCTCCAAAATATTCTTCGCTTGATCTAGCGGCACTTTCACCCCGAGACGCTCTTCAATATATTCCAATCTGATCTCAATCATCGTTTGTTT
Organism: uncultured Candidatus Saccharibacteria bacterium; assembly: GCA_964542675.1. Taxonomy (GTDB): domain Bacteria; phylum Patescibacteriota; class Minisyncoccia; order Phycocordibacterales; family PALSA-1337; genus C7867-002. The sequence continues at coordinate 26,204 of CAZIUH010000006.1, forward strand.
CACTTTGACCGGATATTCATCGACAATAGGACCGAACTTGGCATCCGGATTCATTTCTTGAATGAGCACACAAACATTATTCATGCCTTGAATGGTGAGTTCAGGCGTTATTTCGTTTTCATATCTCTTGGAAGATTCACCGCGCAGACCATATTTCGTGGAAGTTCGGCGCACGGCCGTTGGTTCGAAATTGGCGGACTCTATTATTACCCGTTTCGTTGATTGATCAATTTCCGCGCGCTTACCACCCTTCACTCCGGCAATGGCAATAGGGCCATCGTTATCAGCGATTATGGAATCGTCGGAGGTTAAACATATTTCAATTCCGTCAATTAAAACTATTTTTTCGCCTTTTTTGGCGGGACGAACGACGATACCGCCTTTCACCTTATCGGCATCAAACGCGTGAAGTGGTTGACCAATATCAAACATGCAAAAGTTCGTTGCGTCAACGATACCAGAAATGGGGCGCTGACCGATAGCTTTCAATAATTTCTTCATCCATTCCGGTGTTTTTCCGAAAGAAATATTTTCCACATACCGGCCAATATATCTGCGGCAGAATCTGGTATCACTATTCGAATTATGATTCGTATTATTATTTACATTATTATCTCTATTTTGAATCGTTATCGCCGGCACAGTATTTATCGAAGGTTCTATTTTCGTCGAAACTTTCAACGTTTTTCCAACTATAGAATCAATGACAATCTCCTCCCCAGTCAGAACCGAAACTTCACCGGCAATTCCCCTATGAGAAAGGCAATAATGCGCGCGATCCGGCAGAATCTTAGCATCAATAACAAAATCAATGACTTCGCCTTTTTCATTTTTCAATTCCTCCACACCCTCTATTTCAAACGAATGAAAAGTGAAAAGTTCCGCTAATTTTCGCGCGTCCGGTATCGGTCTTTCAAAATATTTTTGTAGCCAGTTATGTGATATTTTCATAATCCATAATTCTTAATTCATTCCTTAAAACTGATTGACTAACCTCAAATCCCCATTATATAAATACCTAATATCATCAATACCGAATTTGAGCATGGCAATACGGTCAAGACCGAAACCGAAGGCAAAACCTTGCCATTCATTAGGATCAATACCAACGGCTTTGAAAACATTCGGATGCACCAGTCCGGATCCGCACATTTCCAACCATTTATTTTTCCACTTCATGTCAACTTCCAGCGCCGGCTCGACGAACGAGAAGAAACTTGGACGAAAACGAATCTCAACATTGTTTCCAAATAATTTCCTGAACATTGTCTCCAAAACGCCCTTCAAATGAGCCAGTGACGCATTCTTATCAATATACAGAGCTTCCATTTGATAAAATTGCGCTTCATGAGTCGCGTCAGTAGCTTCATTTCTGAATACTTTACCGGGCACGATTATTCTAATTGGTGGTTTATGCGTCTGCATATAACGGATCTGCACGGATGAAGTATGCGTCCGTAAAACCAGATTTATGGACTCATCGGATGATCTATGATTCAATTTTCCAGATTTTATCCAGAATGTGTCTTGCATATCTCTCGCCGGGTGATCAGCGGGAATATTGAGCGCGTCGAAATTATAGAATTCATCTTCCAATTCCGGCCCATCAGCCACGGCAAAGTCTAGATCCTGAAAAATACCATGAATCTCATGGATGATTTGCGTAATCGGATGCAGGTGTCCTTTAATATTTTCCACCATATAAATATATCAGAAATAACTCCCATGAGCTATCGATCTTATCCGACTCATTTTCTTTTAATAACAAACTAATCTAGAGTTCTGAACTTGTCTTGCCAATCGAGTCATTGACATGTACACTGATCTATGATAGGATTCAAGCATAATAGTTTTTTGACATAAATGGATTGGCTTTTGAAGGAGAGCCTTGGTGTTCCAAAACAATACACCAGACAAGAAAATAGATGAATGAGTTATTTCATCTTATAAGCGGATTAGGTGATGGATATCGTGAAAAAGCGGTTGTTCTTCTAACTGAACCACAGCGGATTTACCATCTCTGTCCTCCATGTTCTTCCATTACCTCTATTTAGATTCCTGAAAAAAGGGGGTAAAGCATGACAATTGGGACAGATAAATCTTAGATTCCTCTTCCTCTATAACTGGAGCCACCTCCCAGATTCGAACTGGGGACCTTCGCTTTACAAAAGCGTTGCTCTACCAACTGAGCTAAGGTGGCATATGAATCTCAATTTATCAACACAAAAAGACACCACCTCATTAAAAGTAGCAATTTCCCAGCCCATTTGCAAATTCGTGAAAATATTCTATTCATTCCCTATCCTTCTTAAATAGAAAGAAGCGCCATGATTGGAGACCTCGCCCTTGCCGCGGACGGCATTGATAAGCTTTTTGCCATGAGGATTTTTGAGAGCGCGATCTTTGATTTCCACATAAATATTTCGAACGCGTAAAAGAATATGATAGGCAATCAGATGAGCCAGCGCCGCGAACGTATGCCTATTTATGAATGAAATCCATCTTTTTAAACCCTCATGTACTATCGTAAAAAAATTATCAGTACCCGCGCCGACTTTTGAGATCAGAGATTGTCTACCGGTATTTATTTCATGTCGCTTGAATAAAACCATCGCAATCATGGCAATGAATGAAACATAGAAAATTGTGATGAGCGTGTACATATAGAATTACGAATTAAGAATTATGAATATTATTGATTACGATTTTCAATTAATGATTCATAATTCATTTTCATTGCTCCAGCACCTTAAATCTTTGGAATCGACCAATCGCCATTTTTTCGCCGAACTTTTGCGATGCTGCGTCAACTAAATCTTGAATAGTTGTCTCGGGATTTTTTATAAAGGGCTGATTCATGAGAACCATTTCGCCAAAATACGCCGTTAATTTGCCATCAAGGATTTGTTTCCTGACCGCTTCCGGTTTTCCTTTAACCTCATTTTCAAAGACTTCGAGAGCCGCCGCCTGATCAGCTTCGTTAATGTCATTCATGCTCAAATATTTCGGATTGCTGGCGGTAATATGCATGGCAATATCGCGAGCAAGCGCGATAAACCCCTCGTTTTTCGCGACGAAATCGCTTTCGCAATTCAGCTCAATTATCGCGCCAACATTGCCATTGGCATGAATATAGGCTTGAATTGTTCCAGATTTGAATGTCCTGTCGTCTTTCTTCGCGGCAAACTCTCCACTTTTCTTACGCAAAATTACTATAGCCTTTTCCGCGTTTCCATTTGCTTCTTCCAGGGCTTTTTTACATTGCATTATGGAAATTCCCGTCTGATCTCTAATTTTCTTTATTTGTTCCGTTGTTATATTCATCGTGTTTATTTTAGTCTTATTTGAATCATCGTCAACTTTGACATTATTAGTATTATCATTTCTCATCTTGTGTCCATTTTTGGTATTTTCATGAAATCCTTGATTTTTTTCATCGGAAAGCGGCAGTTTCGTTTGCGTCGGTTCATCGCCACCACCTATTTTCCAAAAAAGTAATGGACTAATCATGGAAAAAAGTTAGATTTTTTTGACCGCCTCCTTTTTTCCATCCTCATAAGCCTTCACGATTTCCGTTACGAAAAATTGAATGCTTAATTTCGAAGAATCATTGCCGATAATAGGATATTTGACCATGTCAATATTGCAATCGGAATTGGCGAGAGCGATTATGGGGACTTTGATATTCATGGCTTCGCAAACCGCGTTCTTCTCATGCCTCGGGTCAATGATAAATAGCGCGTCAGGCAACTTCTTCATGGAAACAATGCCAAAAAACATCTTCTCAAGTTTGGAAATTTCTTTGTCTATGAGCATCCTTTCGCGTTTCGTATATTTCGCCAATTCACCTTTTTCGCGATCAAAGACCAGTTTCTCGAATCGGTCAATACGTTTTCTGACTTGACTGAAATTCGTAAGACTGCCTCCTATCCAGCGACCATCAATATAGGGCATGCCGACGGCTTGCGCGCCGAACTTCGTCGCCGCCGAAGCTTCCTTTTTACCACCGACGAAAAGTAGCGTCTTGCCCTCTTTTCCGAGGCTAGAAACGTATTTCTTGGCAACATCCAGCAAGCTGACGGTTTTTTCTAGATCAAAGATATCAGTACCGTTCTTTGTAATAAAAACATATTCGGCTATTGATGGACTTCTGCGTGATCTGCCCAAGCCAAAATGACAACCAGCGGCAAACATCGCGTCTATTCCAGGATTCGTATTCATTGACATTGTCGTATCAAGTTAACAAAAAAGCAACATGAAGTCAATGCGCCATGCGTATATAGTCCCTTCTATCGCGTAAAATATAAACAAATATCACTTATCCTCCTCATAATCCGCTCCAACTGACAAATTCCCCGTCCTTTCAAATTCATGCAACACGTCAATAATCGGCTGTAATTTTCCCTTCATAATTTCCGGCAAACCGTGCCATGACTGCTTGATCCTATGATCAGTCACGCGGTCCTGCGGAAAATTATATGTGCGGATCTTTTCCGAACGATCACCCGTGCCGATCTGCCCCTTGCGCTCCGCGGCGAATTTCTTCATCTCTTCTTCTTCCTTTAGAACCTCGAGCTTGGCCGTCAAAAGTTGCAACGCGCGCTCGCGATTGGCGTTTTGACTCCTTTCCACAGTTGAGCGAACATCCAATCCAGTCGGTTTGTGGATAATACGAACCGCGCTTTCCACTTTATTCACGTTTTGCCCGCCTTTGCCGCCAGCTCGAGAAAATTCCATTTCAAGATCGGTCGGATTGATTATGAATTTTGATTTCTCGCGAATAGGTAAAATCGCCACCGAAGCCGTGGAAGTATGAATCCTGCCCATTTTTTCCGTTTCCGGCACGCGTTGAACGCGATGTACGCCCGTTTCAAAGCGCAGATCCCTGTAAACGTTCTCGCCACGAATTTCCACGGTCAAATCTTCCGTCACTTTCGCCATCCAACCACGCGCTTCCGCGTATCTCTTGTACATGTCCAGAAGTTCCGAAGCGAAAAGCGAGGCCTCGTCGCCACCCGCGCCCGCTCGCACTTCCAGAACAATTTCATTGATTTCAAGATTCTCCGCTTCCTCAAATTTTTTTTCATCCTCCACAATACCAGTCATTTGTTCTTCTAGGCTTTTCTTTTGTTCCGTGAACGAAGCAATCTCGCTTTCCACCAATTCTTTCATCGACGGATCCTTCTCCGCCATTTTCCTGGCGTCATTCTCTTCCCAATCCAACTTTTCATACAGACTCGCCAAAAAAGCCGTTTTAGGATTATTCTTATATTCTTCAATATTCATAATCGCAATCTATTTTTTCGTCTTTGCTTTTGCCTTTGACATTCTTGTCTTGAATTTCTCCACGCGTCCTGCCGTGTCAATAGTCTTTTCTTCATTAGTATAAAAAGGATGCGAAGCACTGGAAATCTCCACGCTATGCATCGGATATTCGTTACCATCAGTCCATTTTGCCGTTTCTTTGGTCGTTATGGTTGAAGGTATGAGAAATTTAGCGTCGCTGGAATTATCGACGAATAGCACCGGCCTATAATTATCGGGGTGAATGTCTTTTTTCATGAAATTAAAGATAACACGACTCAGGATAACGCGCAACCTGTATTTTCCCGCGGAATAGATTATATAGTGAACATTACAACCCTTGCAACGGATCGATCATATTGCGCTGAATATTGTCGGCTAACGCCATAACACTGTTACCGTAAGCCGTATTACCGGAAACCAATCCGCATGATTTTCCGGAATAATATTTGCACGCCGCATTCTTTTCCGCCGAATAACTGCCGGCAATCGCCCCCCTGTCGGAAAGATACAGAGCCGCCGCCATGAATGCGTGCCCCGGATTCCACGGATCAGGCATGCCGGAAATTCCGAGAAGTTTCGCCAGATTATCCTTAACGACTAACCATGTGGATGGTATAAATTGCGCTGGGCCCATGGCACCGCCCCAACCGATGGATTGCGGACAAGAAACAACGGTCTTGTAGATATCTCCGCCGAGAGCTTTCAATATAGTCTTGAATGGCCCGACATCACGCGTCGGGCTCATAACCTTCGCGACGGTATTTCCAGTCTTCACGTACACGCCATCACCTGTATCGGGATTGGATAAATAACACTGGCCGACATTACTGCCGAGATTTGATTCCTGTGTCAAAATTGCCAGAATATACGCCGGTCTAACACCGGTTTTCTGCGAAGCTAATGTCGCGTATTGCAAGGCTTGCTCGAAGGGGATCGGGGCGGCATCACGCAAGGCAAACAACGCGGCGCGTATTTGCGCGGCGCGGGCGCGTTTTTCGGCTAAAACAGTGTTGTACGCTTTCTCATTGTTTTTACTTATAGTCAGAAGTTGCTGTTTGCTCTTCTGATTGCCTTCTATATTCTTCTGTTGCTGTTGAATAGCATATCTCGCGTCAATTTCGGTATTGCGTCGTTTGTCCAGAGCATCCTTTTCAACGGTTGTCGTATCCTGATCGTCCCGCAATTGCTCTATAATTGTCTGCAAACTTTCTTGCAATGAATCGAAAGCGTCAATATCCTGGAAAAAATCACTTATTGTTGATCGCGACAATATGATTTCAGGCAGTGAATTCTGATTTATTTCATTCGTCTTCTGCAATATCATGACAAGAGTCTCTTTGCTTTTCAAAATATGTTGATCAAGGTCCTCTATTTTGTTCTCTTTAACCGTGATGTCATTTCCGAGAGTTTGTATGAGTAGATTTTTCGCCTTAATATCCAATTGCGCGGCTTTGATCTTCGCGTCCAAAACACTAATATCGCGAGAAAGTGAAGAACTTTGCGCCTGAGCAACCGACAGTTCTTTTTCCGCCTGCTTTTGTTCCGCTTCCACTTGAACCAATTCCTGTTCCAATTGAGCTTTTTGCGCGGCGGTAAGAGATTGGGAATTTGCCCGATTTGTCGCCATGAATGAAAAGCTGGCCAAAACGACAACCATACACATAAAAACACGAATAATTGAATTCATGGATATGATTATAGCAGGCATTATCCAATCTTGGAAAATCTCCCGAAGTTAAACCTTGGAATATTTCCATTGAAAGTATAGTACTATTTTTTCGCTTCTTGAATCTTATTCTGCCCTCCAGACTTTGTCACATCGGCTTTTGCTTCACTATTTTTTACCCCTTCTCCGGCGAATGTTTCATCTTCCTTCGCTTCTTTGCCTTTGGTTTCAACTTCAATAGCGGACAAATCCACAGGCGCAACTTCGATGATTTCTTCTTTAGCCTCGGCAATGGAAGCGATAACTTCATCAGGGTCAATTTTCAAATCAACGCTTTTCGGCAAAACAATGTCTCTGGCGTGAATAGTGTCTGTGAGTGTGGCAAGCTTGGAAATATCAACTATGGCTTCATGCGGCAAGTCGCGCGGCGCGGCCTCGATCTCGATCTCCCGACGAACTTTGACCAGGATTCCACCCAAATCTTTGACTGCGGGAGAAACGCCGGTAAATGTGAGCTGAATAGCAACCTGGACTTTCTTGCCTTTTTCAATAACATAAAAATCCGCATGGCGGGGTTCGCCCGTCAAAGGATGAAGATCAACTTCATGAATGAGAGCTTCATGTTCATTACCTTTTTCATCCTTCAAAATGATGACTGAGGATTCGCCGGCCTTTTTCCAGACTTTTTTGAATTCAACCAGAGATATAACAATCGGAGTTGAAATCTCCTTTGGACCATAAAAGACGGCCGGCAACTTGCCTGACGCCCGCAGGGCATCAAGTTTTCCCGAGACATTTCGTTTTTCGATCGTTAACGATAACATGAATACCATATTACATTGTCACAAAGAAAATGCAATATGTATCTGAGGTTAGTCATATGTATAACCTTCAAATGGTTAATATTATAATTCCAATTATTTAAAATATAATCTTATTATCTTACCGTTCCCATCATTAGTAAATATGCAAGTATCACCGTTTCCGGAACAGCCGGCTCCATACCAATGGTCAAAGGTGCGAGATCCTGATAAATGCGTCAACATGACAATACCGCCAATTGGGATATTCCCGATCGTAGTTGAGCAATTTACATCTTCACAATACATTAAACCATTATTAAATACGATTGGTTGACTATTTGCCGTACCAGAAACTTTTCCGGTACCCGCGGCTGGAGGAGTAAATTTCACATCTAAAGTAAACGGTACATTGTCATTTGCGGTAAACGTTATCACCGTTGGATTACTGGCCGGATTGTCCCCAGCCGCAGCAACTCTCACATATAGAGTCTGATCCCCAGGAAAATTATTGGTAAAATAATAGGGATAACGAATATATATTGAACCATTTGAACTGTACTCCATTTCGGTAGTCATTCCCGTAACCGTGTTCGTATCATCATTTCCGGTAACATTCGGCTCATCGGGTTGTGGTCCATTGGCAGTAAAAGTCAATGTTTGTACCGCACTAACGGGATTGATTATTCTTACAAGCAGAGTATGTTCACCTCTCAAATCAACACCGCCAAAATTTATTGGATTGTATGTGGTATATCCGGCATTGTCCAAATTATATTCCATGGTTATATCCATTCCCGAAACCGTGTTTGTAATATCATTTCCGGTAACATTAGGCGCTGGAGGCAAAACGCCACCACCACCAGGCAATTCCCCGCCGGCATCTTCATTACTCAACACTGCGTTGAAAACAGCTCTATCGCCAGCCGGAAGACCGGGATTATATGTGTAACTATACGCTGTTCCGCTGGGAGATTGCGGAATTTTCGGTAATGCTCCGGCATTAACTAACGCGTTCATGTTTAGGTAATATGGGGAATTTTGTAATGTGCTCTCCTCGGCAGTACCGCCTGGTGAAATATTGCCGAGATGCGGCACATCACCTACATTTGAATAATACAATTGAAGCGCCGTGTTTACCGATCTTTTTTCCATCAACATTTTGGCGTCATTGGCTTTATTTTTTGCCACATTGAGACCCGCCAAAACTATAGTGGATAGCATTCCGATTATGGATATAACAACCAAAAGTTCAATCAGGGTAAAACCATTCGTCAAAGTCAGGTTTTTATTCGTCTGATATTTTTTCATAGTGTTTGAAATAATTCCCATAAAATGGCAAACGAATTATTTTAGTGAATGAAATACGCGAATATCGCGAATATCGCGAATATATTCGCCATAAAACACGATAGTAATACGATATTCGTCGAACGAGGCAAATTTGATTTTATGCATATTTTCATCGGCAATTATAGAAAAAAGATATAGACTAAAACAGTGATAATAATGTTCAAAATAACGACTCCAATCATAACTTTCTGCGCCGATTCGGGAGAATCCGCCAAATTGTGACGGATAAACCAACCTGTCATACCCTTTGTCTCTCTTGCGACCTGAAACCGCCCAACCAAAGAAGTTGGATTAACGGATATCGCGGGACTATTCGTCGGCTGTCGAAAACTATTTGAACCGAATGAGTCCTCTTCAAATTCAACTCCACTGGACATGTTCTAATTATACACCATATTTTTAGCCTGACCACCCTCCAATACCGCGATAATATTTTCGGTGGCGATCCTAGCCATATCGTCACGCGCGTATTCCGAAGCCGAGGCAATATGCGGCGTCAAAACGACATTCGGCAAATCAACGAGACCGGGCGAAAGTGCCGGTTCATTTTCAAATACATCAAGACCCGCGCCGGCGATACTTTTGTCTCTTAACGCCGTAACCAAAGCTTGTTCATCAACGACCGGACCCCTGGATGTATTTATGAGATAGGCGGTCGGCTTCATGAGTTTCAATCTTTCGGCATTTATGAGATGCCTGGTAGAGGGCAAAAGAGGTGTGTGCAGGGAAACGACATCAGCTTGTTTCAAAACATCTTCCACGGTCGGCCAATATGAGGCATTGTGAATGCTTTCAATCTTTGAGTTACGCACAATATCATGATAAACCACGCGCATACCGAAGCCGCATGAAGCAATGCGCGCGACCTGCGTGCCAATTCGGCCGGCCCCTATAAGTCCAAAAGTTTTTCCGGTGATTTTTATTCCGTGGAATAACATTGGATCCCAACCGGAATATTTGCCTTGACGAACGAAAACATCACCCTCCACTATTCGACACGTTAACGCCAGAATAAGCGCCCATGCGTGTTCCGCGACTCTGTCAGTACCGCCACCCGGGGCATTCGTCAGAATAATTCCGCGTTTCTTGCCCTCTTCAATATCAAAATTGTCATAACCGACCGTGTAATTGGCGAATATTTTGACCGTCGGCGCCGCGTCAAAAACATCGGCGTCTATCTTGTCGTTTAACAAACTGAGAACGGCATCATACTGCTCCTTTTTCAAAAAATCAATGAGTTCGGATTTCGTAAGCGGCCCGTCATGTGGGTTGACATTAATTTCATAACCTTTTTCGCGAAGCATGGAAACACCAAGTTCCGGAATCTTTCTGGTAATAAATACTTTTGGCATGTAATGAAAATTATTTTATGAAGGATATTTAACTGAAATGGCCACGCTAAAGTTTGCCGAATATTTTCAATTTTTCTTCAACTACTTTCTGCATCGCCAGTTTCGCCGGCTTCAAATATTTGTACGGCGATATTTCTTCGCAATCATCGGAAAGAGACTTCATAAGTCCGGCGCGATAAGCGAGACGCAGTTCGGTATTGACGTGAACGATCGCGATTCCCGCCTTTATCGCTTTTTGAATCTCGTCCGCGGTATTGCCCGAGGCGCCGTGAAGGACAAGCGGTATTTGAACCGCTTTGCTTATTGATTCAATCCTCTCAATATTCAAGGCCGGATCGCCGCCCCGTATTATTCCGTGAATGTTCCCAACCGCCGGAGCCAGAATATCAACGCCGGTTTCGCGAATAAATTTTACAGCGTCTTCATCTTTCGTCATATTTTTTTCGCCGACGACGGCTTCGGCCGGAATCTCATCGAGCACTTTTGAAGATTTGCCGATGAAACCGAGTTCACCTTCCACTAAAATATCTCGGCTTTGCGCTTTGCTTAGACTTCTGGCATAGTCAACGCATTTTTTTGTCATTGCGATATTTTCATCGAGCAAAGATTGCGCGCCGTCGAATATGACGGCGTCAAAGCCGGCGTCCACGGCTTCCTTGACCCGCTCAAATGAATATGTGTGATCAGCATTCAGAAATATCGGCTGGTCTCTTTCCGCGCGAATACTTTTTATTACAGCCGCTATTTGTCGAACTCCCAGGTAATCACGCTCCCCTTCCGAAACGCCGACAATTACAGGTAAGTCTATCTCCCGGGCGGCGTCGGCGATAGCCCAGACGCCATCTATCGTGCAGGCGTTGAAATGTCCGATAGCGGTTTTATTTTTTACGGCAAGTTTAATATATTCACGCAATGTCATGGTTACATTTTATCACATAATGATTATTTTGACGCAAATATCGCCCGCGCGGAGAACTCTTTTATTTTCATGTTGAGGACTGCGATTGTCTAGCCACCTTGGTGCTTAATATAACAATCAAAAGTTGAATATCTCAAATAACTATAGAAACAGTTCCGCAAACATGAAAATAAAAGGGTTCTCCGCGCGGGCGCGATACCTAATTTATTCAAATCTCTTTTGGTTTGTAATCATTCGGCGCGCGGGCAAGCCACCATTCCATTTGATCGAGCATGAGTAATCCTTCCCGCGCGCCGATGAATTGGGCGACGGACATCGGATTTATCGGCGCCCATTGCAGAGCCTCGAGCGGAGTTTTACCGTACGCTAGAGCCGACACGAATGTGGCGGCCCAGGCATCGCCGCAACCAGTACGTTCAAAAGCCGGTCTGGGATCCGGATATATCGGCATATGATAATAATGATCACCATCAAACATGTACGCGCCGTTTATATTGTCGGTAATAGCGACCAGTTTCGGTCCGAGGCGAGCGAGATCCCTGAGCAACATTTTCACATCGGACGCGATATCGGCAATGATACGTCGCGCTTCATCCAAATTCACGACCAAAACATCGGCGCGTTTGTAAATCCTCGCAAGTTCGTTCGTGCCGAGATTTATCTGGAATGTTCCCGGTTGAAAAGCCAGTTTAACATTCGGCCGCGCGTCTAAATAGTCGGCGATTTCCGCGTGATACGGATAGCTATTCGCGCCAAGAGACGTCAAATATATCCATTTCGGCACATTGGAATTGCTTATTTTCTTTCCGACAAAACCGCCAGGCAGTTTGTAGTCATACGGTACATGATTGACTAGAATTGTTCGATCAACATCGTACCATAAAACGAAATGATAGTTCGTCGGTTTATTGTTATCAACTTTTACGAACGCCGTGATCACGTTATTTTTTTTCAATTCAACCATGCAGTCCCGACCATTTTGATCGTTTCCAATATTAGAAACCAAGGCCGCGCGCAAGCCCAATCGAGACGCGGCTACCGCGGCATTACCGGCGTTACCAACGGCTTTTATGACTTTCACGTACTCAAATGGAATTTTCTCGCCGAATGGTAGGCATATTTCGCATTCATTATTATTCAATTTGCAATGGATGTGAGCGTCCTTCAAACGGATAAACGCGTCGGTGGTAATATCACCGATTGCGACTATATCGATTTGCCTTGAGAACATGAATATATTATAGCATTTCGCACTATTCGCTGTCTTTCTAAATGTTCAACTTTTTCATGTTTCTTACATCCAAGATTGACTTCTTGAACTCATCCCATTTTCCTTGAATAATCGCCTGGCGGGCGTGATTGACGAGATTGACTATGAAAAATAGATTGTGTATGGAAAGTAGGGTCGCGGCAAGCATTTCCTTGGCGCGAAAAAGATGGGCGATATAGGCGCGAGTGTAATTCTTGCAAACATAACATGAGCATTTTGGATCAAGCAAACCAAAGTCGGAAACAAACCGGGCGTTTGTTATATTCAATCTGCCATTGCTATTACTATCGGAATCAATATTCAATCCATTCCCACAATCAGTATTCTGACTTTTACTTTGACCGCCGCTTAGATACGCCGTGCCATTTCTGGCCATTCTAGTCGGCGCCACACAATCAAATGTGTCTATGCCGTTTTCAATCGCCAGAACCATATCCTCTGGCTCGCCGATACCCAATAAGTGTCGCGGTTTATTCTCCGGTAATTCCTCGCAAACCCATTTGACGGCCGTGCCGATATCGCGTTTGTCAAAGGAACCGCCGATACCGAAGCCATCAAAACCATTATCGGTTCCGCCAATTTTAGAACATTCAGTCGCCAAGAATTTCGCGCTTTCTCGACGCAATTCTTCATATCTACCGCCTTGAACAATTCCGAAAAGAGAAACTTTCTTATCTATATTCAATTCATCATGTTTAATCAAACATCTTTTCGCCCAAGTATGCGTCCGCGTCATGGCGATTTTTTGATATTCATGCGAAGCATCGGGCGCCGCGCATTCATCAAACGCGAAAATAATATCGGCGCCGAGGGCATGCTGTATCTCTATGGATTTTTCCGGCGTGAAGCGATGAGTTGAGCCGTCTATTATTGACTTGAATGTGACGCCGTCGTCGTCAACTTTCGCGTATGGGATTTTTTCAGAACTTTCTCCCGACGAACGAGCTTCCCGTGCCAATGCATTCCCTCCTCCGCGAGCCATCAATCGCTCCGCTTTGCTTGGACTCGCTCCGGGAAGCGTCGGCTCGGTTGTTTGTCCATCAGAGGAAAAAGTTGCTGAAGATAACTTACCAATATTTTTCCCCCACGCGACGCCGAGAGAAAACGCTTGGAAACCGCCGGAATCGGTAAATATCGGTCCCGTCCAATTCATGAACTTTCCCAAGCCACCGGCTTTACGTACAATCTCCTCACCCGGTTGCAGGTGCAGATGATATGTATTGGCCAGAACCGCTCGCGCGTTTGCGGCATCCCTAACCGTTTCAGGCAAAAGTGATTTGATTGTCGCCTTCGTCCCGACGGGAATAAACGCGGGCGTTTCAATCGCGCCATGCGCCGTCTCAATAGTTCCAGCGCGACCGAGATTGCCTTTTAATTTTGCTTGAATCGTGAATTTCATGGGTATTTACACTAAGCTCGCCTCGGGCACTTGCGCTCTTGCGTCTTACGCACTTACTTACTTTCAACTTCCTTATGTTATACTAAAAGCCTATGAGTAACAACGAAAATCAATTTACACGTCGTGATATTCATGAAAACGATATCACCGCGCACGTGGAACATATCGGCACCGAGTTCCGCGATGGTTTTGAATTCCTGAAGAACTATCCGAAATCCGTCACTATTTTTGGTTCAGCCAGAGTCAGACCTGAAAATGAAAATTACAAAATAGCAATGGAACTTGCCGGCCGCGTTGTGACGCAACTAAAATACGCCGTCGTGACAGGTGGCGGACCCGGCACAATGGAGGCGGCTAATAAGGGCGCTTATGAAGCAAGAGGCATTTCCATCGGATTGAATATTAGTTTGCCCCATGAGCGCGCCACAAATCCATATGTCACACATTCCATCAAATTCAGTTATTTTTTCACGCGTAAAACTATGCTGACATTTGCCGCCGAGGCGTTCGTTTTCTTTCCCGGCGGTTTCGGCACATTTGACGAGTTATTCAGCATAATAACATTGATCCAAACTGGTAAGATCCCTCGCGTACCCGTGATTTTATTCGGTTCGGATTATTGGAATAATTTCAGACAATTCATCTCCGCGTTCATGTGCGAAAAATACAAGACTGTTGAACCCAAGGATTTGGAAATATTTGAAATCACTGATTCTATGGATCGCGCGCTCGAAATTATTGAGAAAGCACCGCTTTCGGATTGGTGGAGAAATATTAATTAAAGACCAATAATGATTTATCGTTGAAGAGGGTAATCGGCCGAAGTTATGCTTGTGGGTTAATTCCGCGATTATTGACTTCACATTTTCCATATTCACATGTTTCTTTACATACGCACGCGCCAGATGAATGAAGAAAACATCCCGATCTGTATCGGGATGTTTTCTTGAATATCACGGGCATACGCCCCAATATTACATTGTTCGTTCCTCACGAGGGCGAGCCTCGGAAACGACGATCTTGCGTCCGTCAAGCTCACTACCGTTCAATTTTGTGACAGCGGCATCGGCTTCGGCATCATCCGTCATGGTGACGAATCCGAATCCGCGCGAGCGGCCGGTCATCTTATCCATGAGGACGGAGGCGTCTTCAACGGCGCCACATTGTTCGAAATGCTTCTTCAAGGCATCATTGGTGGTGCCCCAAGCGATCGAACCCACGAAAAGTCTTTTCGACATTTTATTTACCCGCATTACGATCACCCTCACGAACCTTAGAAACTAATGTTACATAAATTCGAGGAGAAGCTTACGCGAAAGCGGTACTCTCGTTCATACTGCTAAAGCGTAAGTGACGAGAAACTTACACGATTATAGACTAGCATATATAATAGTATCGGGCAAGCGATAATACATAGGCCTGATCTATGTATTTGTTATATAAGTTTGTTTAAGATCGTCGGTATCTCTTTTTCGAAGAAATCCTTGACTATTTTCCAACTGGCATCAAACTTAATCACCGGATCAGGATCAGTTTCGGCATCATCAAAATATACTAGACTTTTCAAAATATGATGGTAGTCATGAGCAACCGACGGATATTGCTCTGGTAATCTCCTTATTATATCTATGAGTGGTTCAACGTTCTTCGCGCACCAAAAAAGATCGAAGAAGTCACGTTTCCTTCCTCTTTGGGAAATTGCGACTATTTTCATTACTGCAATATCGAGAGTCTGCAAGATTTGAATGGAACCGTATTTAATAAATTCCTGTTTGGGAACAAAGAATGGATATGCGATGAAACTTACTTTGGCACCTAGGAGTTCGCCATATAAGGTACTATTTTCTTCAACAGTCACTTGCCAGTCTTGATAATCAATAAATTTAGTAAGAAAAGTTTTTACATTGAACTCTTTTTCGGTAGTGAAAAAATCAAGATCAACTGACTTACGATGACCTGACTGCAAAGCTAAAGCCGTTCCGCCAGCAAGATACCATGTAGATTTATCTAGCCATTTCTTATTCGAAAGAAAATTGAGTGCTTTCAATGTCTTAATCGGCAGTGATTCCGTGTGAAATATTACTGGTTTTGCAAAAGGAGTGTCCATAATTTTTTTGTTCTTGACCGAAGAGACCTAGATTTAATAACAACTTTTTGTATTGTTGATGGGTCATAGTAATTCCTAAGCCATCTGACTTCACTATCTCTGCCAAAATCCAAAATGCGTTCAATAATATATTGAGCGTTTTTCTTTGTGTCTATTGTCTTGGGATCAGTGTCCCAAAATAGTGATTGCCTGAATTCCATAGTTATATTGTACCATATTTCCGATCTCTATGTCTGGGCACACGGAGACTTAGGGAATCTCGGATACTGGAGCCGGCGCTGACTCCGCAGGCGTCGGTGTTTCAACTACTGCCGATGTCTCAGGCAACGGTATTGATTCGCCTCCAATCACCGGCACGAGAGTTAATGTAGAATCCGACGCGGGTGCGGTTTCTGGCGTTGGTTCCACTACTGGTGTTTCGGTTGTTATTATTGGAGTTGAACTCACCGTTTGCGTCTCACTCGGAACTACTATAATTGGAGTAGAAGTCGCGTTTGGAATTATTTGAATAGTTGTTGTCGCGGATGATGTTGCGGTTGTTGTCGCTATAACTTTCGGGACTATCGCCGATGTTTCCGTTGGTGTGATGATCGGAGTTTCAACAATTGGCGCGTTAGTGACAGGCGTACTTAGTGTTACTTCAGGAACCACAGTTGGAATAACCGGCGCGGTGGTTGTCGCCGTGCTTGTCCCTCCTGCTTGTATGAGCAAAGCTTTCAATTGATCATTGCTCAGACAAATATCATCAACACAGAGCTTGTCTTCAATTTTGATGGTTCCGACAAACAGGCTTGTTACCCGTGTGAAAGCTCTATCTATTGTCACGCCGAATTCCGCGAATTTCGCCACGATCAAATTCCAAACTCTTTCCAAAAATGAATCGGACTGCGCCAGGGTATTGGCTGTTGATGAGGCGAGTTCCGCCATATTGACGCCCGGTGGTGTGGATGAAGCCAATTGATCCAGTTGGGCTCCGAGTTCATCCACTATATCGGAAAGCTTCTGTATTCGTCCCATTGCCGTATTCATGAATTCCGTCTCGGCCGTGGAAGCGGATGATGTCGTCGTAGAAGTCACCATAGTTTCCGTTGCCGGCGTATTATTCACGCCCACCGTGCTAACCGATGAATTATCGGATGATGTTTTGGTGGATAAATCAGTTCCGCCATATTGTTCGTTTTGTATGAATACTAATATTGATCCCTCTTTCGTTCCATTATATGGTTCAAGTGCGATACCAACTGACTGCGAAGCTGTCGTGGCTTTCTTTCCTACTCCAGGCACAGATGAAAGTGTTATCTTATCCCCAATATTTATCGCTCCTCCTTCCATATTTACTTTCGTGGGAACATGACCTGCGAGGGCGATAGGAA
>CAZIUH010000007.1:0-28947 GCA_964542675.1 uncultured Candidatus Saccharibacteria bacterium
AAAGCTTAGAATACAAGTTAAGATTGGTGTACTAAGAAAGGGGTCCAGTACAGGATGTGGTTCTGATCAAACCCTATTTCATGAATATCAATCGCAAATCGCTCCTTGAACCCTGTTATCGTCATCTTGATCATCTTCTCGACTTCAGGTGCAAGCAGTGCCTTACGATACTTTACTGTAATCTGGATGTGGTAGTAGCATTCAGAAACATTGTGGTACCAGATACCTTCTTTCGGATCTATATCTAATCCCATTTACAGAGTATATCTCTATTACTCCGCCAATTCATCCCTGTGCAGAGCACAGGGAGTTCTTGGTGAGGTTCCTAAACCAAATACGCAAAAACCGTTCCGATATACATCGGAACGGTTTTTGTTGCGTTCATTTTACGCTAGATAAGCTTTAAGCTTATGGAATCTGAACATAAGCATTCTCAAGACCGTAGTCCACATTCAATGTGTTGTCGACAGAATCACTTGCACCACTTGTTCCATAGTTGATTTGAGTGATACTGATCTTCTTAGAAGTACCAGCACCATTAGTGTTATCAACAAAGAAGTTATAGGTGAATGTTCTAGAATTATTGATAATATAAGCGTAGGTCGTATCTCCAGAGGTTGAACCAGATGCACTTATCGATGTAACTGTCGTTGATGCATTTGGAGCAACTGATGTTGATGTTGCAAGAGCAACTGTTGCAGTCTTACTTATGTAGATTGGATTATTACCCGTATTATTAACTGTGAAGGAAATAGTTGGGTAAGCATTCAACCAAACACCTGTAGTTGGAGTAGTCACTGTTCCCTTTACTGGAGTAATATCAGTAATCGTGATTCCGGCATTTGGAACATATGTAACATTATTACTTGACCTATCACTTGCATTTGTCAAAGTAATAGTATTGTAATTTGAGTCAACTCCGACAACAGTAGAGACATCTATAGTAGACGATGCTACAAAAGCTGTTGACGTTGCAAGAACATCAGCTTTGAGAGTCAACGGCTTCCATGTGCCAGCTGTGAAAGGAATGTCCAAATTTGTGAACGTTACAGTACCATTTGTTGCAAGTGAATATGCTCCTCCAAGGAGTGTGCTTCCACTATACAATCTGACATTCTGGAACAAAGTCGTTGCAGAATAAGACACAGTATTCTGAATAGTAAAATTCAATGCACTAACTCTACCATTTTGGTTTTCAAGTTTAAGATCGAATACACCAAGGGTTGAATCTACAGTAGTGTTGGTTGAAGATATGTTTTCAGTTCGAGTATCTGGTGTAGCACCGAGACGAGAATATAAATCTCCTGTTGAACCAGTCGAAGACATAACCAAAGAACTTGTCTGAGCAACACCAACAGAATCGGTATAACCTAATCCATTGATTGTTCTCATAGCATTAACATCTGTTGTAACGGTAACTGTCTGACCAGTGATTTTATCACTTGATGTCAAAACAGAAGCCTCAACAACAAATGTTGTAACAACACCTGGTGTCACAACTGTACCAACATTGTCAAATCTTACTAGATAATCAGATCCAACAGTAACTTCAGTCGCATCAGCAGCACTTGAAAGTGCTTTTGTTGCAAGAACCTTTCCTGTTGTGTCCTTCAATGTAACACTTGAGAATACAAGCCATGGGCGTGTATTGAAGTGAACATCAAAGCGGGAAACTTGAACATTACCAACTGTTGCTTGTGCGGTGAGAGAAATAATCGGCTTATTCATGTCACCTTTCTTCAATGTCTGACTTGAGGAGACGTAAGAAGATGTTGTAACGGTAACTGAACCATCTTTTCCATCTGCAACAAACGCAGTCGGAGTAGATACAACCGGAGTCGTAACTGTGCCTGGGTTAGCCGTACAAGTGTAGCCTACTGGGCAATTAACTACCGGAGCGGTGTTAGCTATACAAGTATATCCAACTGGACAATTAGCTACCACTGCTGAAGTACCACCATTCAACACACCGCGAGTGAGAGGACCAACAAAGCCTGTGTTAATAACACCATGGGCAGCTTGGTACAACTTCACAGCCGCGAGCGTTTGCGAGCCAAAGTATCCTTTGGCGGCGGCACCTGAAGTGATGGCTGGAATGTCATATCCAGCAGCCATGAGAGCTGTCTGAAGATTAACAACATCAGCGCCTGTTGAGCCAACGGTCAAGTTGACATCGTATGAAGCCGAAGCGAGTGTGGCGAAAGCCAAGACGGCAACGCCAGTCATGAGTAAAACTTTTTTCATATCAATTTAATAATTAACGCGTTTTCCACTTTTACTAATAATGATTGTGGAGTTTAACGCAGTTTGTAATCTTATAATAATCTCTAAGTGCACGCTTGTTCCGCATTTAAGCAGATCGACTAGCGCGCGTTCCACATTTCATCACTCTCGCTATCGAGACGAGAATAATGAAAGTTTGTGGTAAACAGAAAAACGAACAAGCCAAATAACTTTAACATTTAATTTACTATTAATTTGTCAAAGTCCTTTTTCGTTCCACATCTTTATCAACTCGACAAATTCGCGGAACCCCGAAAGCAAACGCTTTGGGTCAAGCAGATAACACGATTCGACCGCATTACATGCTTGATGCAAAACATTATAGCGCGTAATAGAAACGCTGCAAATCATGTCAATGTGGATAACTAACACAGATTAGGTCAATTGGCACCAAAAGTCAAGAGCTACGTATATTTTGTTCTACCCCGCCCACTTGAAATGTTCTTTTTTCACAGCCTGCGGGACTCATGTCGTTGAATTGCAAGACATTTTGGCTCACGGGGCATAACATGCAAGGCCAAAATGTCTAGCAATTCATACTCCATTTAGACAAGTCCTCGGCTGTGAAAAAAGAACATTTCAAGTGGGCAAGGTTAACATGATTCGCTATTTAAGTGAATACCGGCTCCATCTGCGCTCTCCTTCCTTCTTAATTACTCCCTTTTCAACCATTTCTAGAAGTTCGCGTTGAATAGTCTTTTCACTGCAGTCCTTTATCGTATTAGAAAAGTCTTTTATAGTTAAATTAGATTGTCCCTTAAGAATTCTAATAATACCTTCTTGTCTGTTAGATTTTTTTTCTTCAACACTTGAACGAGCATCTGATATTCTATGTTTATTCGATATGCCCTTGTTAGCCGATGTTCTATTATAAACCGATCCTTGAACATCGGACTTGAAGCCACTAGCAAACATACTTGGCGTCTTGAAAAATGCTTCAGACAAGACAAGCCCCGCGCTTTGAGCGCTTTCCGTAAGACGATCACGGAGTAATGAGACAACTTGATCAATTTCCTTGACCAAAATTGAATGATTCATTTCAGATATTAAATTGGAAATCTTCGCGACATTTAAAAGTGAAATTGTTTCCAAAGCAGACGTAAAAATAGATTGAACAATGACATTTTTATCTCCAGGTACCGAACTTGACGCGTTAAAAGACGAATTCAACATGTCCATGCCTCGATCGCGCAATTCCCATTTCATTGGTTCATCGTCTTTTAGGAGACCGGATACCAAATAAAGAGCAGCAGTAATTTTTTCTGTCTTTTTGAATATATAGACTAAATAATCCTCAATGGAAAAAAACCCAAGTGATTTCCAGTTAATTGGGTCATTCAACGGTGATGGATTATAATTATTTGTATCAGACATGATTATCTCGTAAAAATGTAAAAGTCAAATTTATAATCTAATACTGACTTTTATAATGTCTCTTATAAAAAACTATTCGCGCTTGTCTTTTATGTGTCCATTATAATTATAAACAATAAAGATGCAAGCACCGTTGTCCCCATTCTTTTACTGACCTTTATATTGTGATATTATTACTTCATCATGGCTAGACCAAAAGATTTGGGAATAAAGCAAAAAATAAAATTTTGGGACGAAATGCGTACTGAGACTGTGCAAGCGATATTCGCGATACTTTCTTTTTTGATAGTAGTTCTTTCCCTTTTAGCCGCGTTTGGGAAGGCTGGCATTGTCGGAGATTATTCTTTTATATGGCTTACCCGATTATTTGGTGTGGGATATTATCTTATTCCAGCCGTATTCATTATGCTGACTTTCACATTCCTAAAAGGATTGAAAAAGAAATTTGAGATATCAAAAGCTATTGGCGCGTTGGTATTTTTTATATCGGGCTTAGGACTCATACATATCGCGAAGACTGATGCCGGTGGCGCCGCGGGTCGTGTTATTGATTATCCACTCATTAAGTCAATAGATGTCTGGGCGTCGGCAACTTTATTAATAGCGTTGGCGATAATTTCTATATTTGTTATTTTTGAAGCAAAGATCACTCTTGAACAATTGGCATTCTGGAAATGGTTTAGAAAAAATAAAGAAGGAAAGAATGATGAAAAGAAAGATGGAGAGATAGATAAGGACGAGGAAGCTCGGATCGACAAAGCAGTCGATGAAGCAGGTAATGGGAATAAGACAGGCAAAAATCTCGGATTAGGCAAAATGCAGGACATCGACCTGAAAAATAAGAAACAAAAAATCGAAGATGACGAAGAAGTCGGTTTCGCTTCCGCAGTAGTTACTCCCGATCTAAGACCATTCTCACCCCCACCTCTAACCCTCTTAGAAAAAGATCGCGGAAAACCTGAAACTGGTGATATTAAAGCCAATGCAAATATAATTAAGAGAACGCTTCAGAACTTCGGTATCACAGTTGAAATGGACGAAATTTCAATAGGACCATCTGTTACCAGATACGCTCTCAAGCCGGCTGAAGGAGTAAAACTCTCCAAGATCGTCGCGCTTAATGATAATTTGGCTTTAGCTCTGGCCGCCCATCCTATCCGCATTGAAGCACCGATACCCGGCAAATCATTAGTCGGCATTGAAGTGCCGAACACCGCGAAGACTACTGTCGGGCTTGCGACTATTCTCGCTTCTCCGGATTTCCAGGAGTCCGAAAAAGCTTTACTCGTTTCACTCGGAAAAGATATTGCCGGTCATGCTCATTTTTGCAATTTGGGTAAAGCACCTCATATACTCATTGCCGGAGCCACTGGTTCAGGTAAATCCGTGTCTATACATGCCCTTATCACTTCACTCCTATATCGCAATTCTCCCGAAAGTCTGAAGTTCATCATGATAGATCCGAAACGTGTTGAACTGACCATGTACAATAAGATCCCTCATCTTTTGACCCCCGTGATCACTGATTCAAAAAAAGCCATACTTGCCTTAAAATGGGTCGCAAAAGAAATGAGTCGCCGCTATGATATTCTCGAAAAGAATTCCGCGCGCGACATTGATTCATATCATCGGAATATTCTGATGCCCGCGATTGAGAAAATGCGTAAGTTTGGTTCTGAAGAATCGTCAGCTTCTTCAACAATTCCTGAAACCATGCCGTTTATCGTGGTTGTCATCGATGAACTTGCCGATATCATGCAAACATATCCACGTGAGTTGGAATCTGCCGTTGTGCGATTGGCGCAGATGAGTCGCGCGGTAGGCATACACTTGGTTCTATCAACCCAGCGCCCGAGCGTGAATGTCATTACGGGACTTATAAAAGCCAATATTCCAACACGTATCGCCCTTCAAGTTGCTTCACAAATAGATTCTCGAACAATTCTTGACCAAATGGGCGCGGAAAAACTTCTCGGTGCCGGTGATATGCTGTATCTCGGCGGGGAAATGTCAAAACCAATTCGTCTGCAATCAGCTTTCATTTCAGAATCTGAAGTAAAAAGAGTCGTGAAATTTCTGGCTGACCAATATAAAGACGAGATCATGGGCGAAATAAATTTGACCACTCCAGAATCCGCGTCAACTGCCACATTCGATGCCATGCTTGATTCCACTTCCATAGATGACGATGATGATATGTACGAGTCAGCTCGCGAAACGGTTATTTCCGCGGGTAAAGCATCTACTTCATACATACAACGCAAACTTGGCGTCGGTTACTCTCGCGCCGCGAAGCTCATGGACATGCTCGAGGAACGCGGAATTATAGGTCCGGCCAATGGATCAAAGCCGAGAGAAATCATTGGAGGTGGAGGAACGGAGATGGTTGAAGAGACTGATAACGCCGAAAAGTCTGAGAACGAATCAATCTCATAGAAAAATTCATGACCCGCCGAATGACAATTAGGTTTCTTCAAGCGTTGATCATTATTCTAGCGATCTTCGTGGTAATAGGATACGCGACATGGCGTTCGCTCAATTACGCCCGCGGACCAGAGATTGATATTTTCTTCCCGCAAGATTGGCATACCGCTACGACCTCAACGATCTCAATCTTCGGCCGAGTTCAAAGAGTAAATGATCTTTACTTGAATGGTAAAGCCATTACGGTAAACGAGCAAGGAAATTTTAACGAAAAAATCATCGTTTTCCCGGGTGTGAACATAATCACATTTGACGCTCATGACCGTTTCGAAAGAGAAACGAGCAAGCAATTGAAAATTGTTGGCTTTTAATATACAATCGGTATGCATCTATGTTATCACACGAAATATCATGTCAATAAAAAAGAACAAGAATAAAACAGATAGTGTAATTGAATTACAAGAAAAAATGGATTCTTCTACTGCCAAGGGGGGTCCGGCAAAATTAGCAAGTAGTATTGAGAACGCGTTAGACGCCATCAGAACAAAGTTCGGTGATGAAGCTATCATGAAGCTCGGTGACAGACCGAAGGTTGGCGTGAACGCCATACCGACAGGTTCACTCGGTCTTGATTGGGCTCTCGGTATCGGCGGTTTTCCCCGCGGTCGTATTGTGGAAATATTCGGCCCCGAATCATCCGGCAAAACAACGCTTGCTTTACACGCCGTCGCCGAAGCGCAGAAACGCGGGGGTGTTTGCGCCTATATTGACGCTGAACATGCCATGGATCCGGATTACGCGAAACGACTTGGAGTTAAAGTTGAGGATTTACTAATATCTCAACCAGATACAGGCGAACAGGCTTTAGATATCGTAGACAGTTTGGTTAGAACTGGTAAAATCGACATCGTTGTCATAGATTCTGTCGCCGCTTTGACCCCGAAGGCGGAGATCGAGGGTGATATGGGCGCGTATCACGTGGGTACCCAAGCCAGACTCATGTCACAAGCGCTCCGAAAACTCACAGCTATAGTCGCAAAATCAAAGACAATCGTTATCTTCATCAATCAGATTCGTATGCAAATCGGTGTCATGTTCGGCAATCCAGAAACAACCCCCGGCGGCAAGGCGCTCAAATTCTATTGTTCAGTTCGTCTCGATATTCGCCGCATCGCGCAGATTAAGAAAGGGGAGGAGATTATGGGCGGCCGCGTGCGTGTGAAAGTCGTCAAGAATAAAGTCGCGGCGCCATTCAAGCAAACAGAATTCGACCTCATGTACAATGAGGGTATCTCTCATGAAGGTGAGATTATCGCCCTTGGCGAGAAGTTTGGCATCATTTCGAAAACCGGCGCCTCATATTCCCACGGCGAGGAAAAACTCGGTCGCGGCTATGATGCCACCAGACAATTCTTGAAGGAAAATTCCGAAGTCAGTGAAGAAATTCTACGCAAGATTCGCGCGGAATTGAATAAGCAATAACTCTATCACGATATACCCCGCGAAAACTCTGCATTTGGCGGAGTTTTTGCTTTTTTCCCTGAAACCCTATAGAATGGCGAAGTCGCTTAATTATTGAAAAATAATCAAAATCTTCTTTTTGATTTATTGTAACTCATGCATCACTTAACATGTCCCTACTCGAGTACAGCGAAGTAACAGAAAAGAAATACATAGTCATGGATGGCGCGCCTTATGAAGTCATTTCTTCCCATGTTTTCCGTAAACAACAAAGGAAACCGGTAAACGCGACTAAGTTGAAAAATCTTATGACCGGTAAGGTTACCGAGTATTCATTCCATCAATCGGAAAAAGTCGAGGAAGCGGAAATTGATTCCCGAGAATTAAAATATCTTTTCAACAATCGCGGAGAATGGTGTTTCGCCGAACCGATGGATCCATCCAAGCGTTACAAATTTACCGAAGATCAGGTCGGTCCTCAAGGACAATTCTTGAAGCCAAACTCAATAATCACTCAATTGCTATTCAAAGAGACTCCAATGGGATTCAAATTCCCCATCATTGCCGAACTAAAGGTTACCGACGCTCCCCCGGGAGTCAAAGGCGATACCGTCACGGGTGGTCAAAAGATTGTTACTCTCGAAACCGGTGCCACCATTAACGTTCCTCTCTTCGTGAATGAAGGTGATGTGATCAGGATCAATACCGAAACTGGTCAATACCGCGAGCGTGTTTAGCGCAAAGATCACGGGACAGACAGATTCAGATTGTATAAATAATATCTGTCTGTTCTGTGGTCTCCACTCATCTCCTACCTCACGACATAGGCAAGAAGTCCCATGAATCTCGCACGCTTTACCGCCGTTGAAAGCTGACGTTGATATTTCGCCGTAATACCCGTACGCTTGCGGCTGATCATCCTTCCATGCGGGTTGATGAATCTTTTCAAGAGTTCCGTATCCTTATAGTCAATATACTTAATATTATGCTGGTTGAAATAACATTGTTTTTTCATTTGATTATATCGAATTTATTACTTATCCTTATACCTGCTTATGATTGACTGATAACGAATTACACGCTTTTATAATTAAAACGGAATATCATCCGGATTGATTTCTTCCTGTGGATATTCTATCTTTTCACCATCTGCCGGCGCTTCCCCATTCTTGGCTGAATCCGTAGCAGAGACTTCATTAGTATTTGAAGCATTTGCCGTATTTGCACCACTTGATCTCATGCCAAATTGAATATTATCGGCGATTATTTCCGTGCGATATTTCTTTTGACCATCTTGCGCGTCCCAAGAGCGTGTTTGAATGCGACCTTCGACAAGCGCTTGCTGACCCTTCTTTAGATATTGTCCGGCAAGTTCACCTAATTTATTGAATGCCACTATATTATGGTATTCGGTCATTTCTTTTTTGACACCTTCTTTATCTTTGAATGTTCTATTTGTGGCAATCCCAAATTGACACAATTTACTGCCCGAGGGCAATGCCTTCATTTCCGGATCACGTGTTAGATTACCTATGATATATACTTTATTTAGATACATATATTTTATTTGTTTGGTTATTTATTGCTGATAACGAGCTACCGGCAACTAGCTACTAATTACTAATTCAAGCCTCTTTAACCATTTCATCAATACTCTTATCAACATCTTCGACGGACATTGGAGTTGCTTCTTTTTTGTCTTCTACGTGTTTTTCGCTTCTCATCGCTTCCACGTTTTCCGGTCTCACGGGAGATAATGAAGCGGCGATAGCTGAAGCGCGTTTGCCGAGATAGGTATTTTCCCTGACGGTAGAAATAACAAGTGAGCGAAGAATAGACGGGTGTTTCTCCACAGTCTTTGTAATAATCTCAACTTTGTCTGATCCAATTTCAAACTTTATCCAGCCGAAATATGCTTCATCAAACTTGTCATAGGAACCAGATACTGTCTTTTTCCTCATAGTATAGGCAAGAGGTTGGCGATGTGGAGCTTCTTCGGCGATCACTGAAGCGCCATTGCCAGTGACAATATCACGGATAATTTTGGCCTCATCTCCGACTTTTTCCTCGGAAATAGACGCCACAATCTCATACCCTATCTCGTAGATCGATTGACGATCTTCTTTTGTATCATTCATGAATTTTGCGACCAGTGACCCGCTTCGGAATGTTTCCTCGCGAGACCCCTTGCTTTCGGCTCGGGGACTGATTCACGATTATTCTATTAATGATTTCAAGCTAACACGAAGCGGCTCCTCGCGCAAGAGTCGATAATTATTGATAAATGGCGCGAGACTCCCCCACTCTATCAAATGACTTATGAAGGAATGATAAAAAAAGTATGAAAAAAGAATAAAAAAAGTATGAATTTTTCATAAAAAAAGTCTCAAAAAAGTATGAACTTTTACAGTGTCATTCCTGCGAAAACGGAAATGACGATAAACTATTTTCTCACAAACAACGGCGCCTCTGGCATCTTATTATTTATCACCAAATCAATAATCCGCTCAGCTGTTTTCGGCATTATAGGTAAAAGCATAGTCCCGATGAAATGAAGACGATTTAGCAATTCCACAATATCTTTTTCCGCCGCCATCCTATCTGTCTTTATTTTCTTGAATGGTTCGCGTTCCTGAACAATGAGATCAGTACTTGAAATAAGTTCCCATATCGCGTTCGCCGCCGATTGAAGATCGTATTTTTCAAATCCTTCCATTTGCGATTTGCATGCAGTTTTCGCTTCTTCCGTATCCGCAAAATCTTCCGCATCCCTTTCATTGAAACTAATACTATTCGTCGTCGCCATTTTCATAACACGCGAGACAAGATTGCCGAGACCATTCGCCAGATGCGCGTTGTATGCCTTCTTGAATTTCTCCAGCGTGAACGGACTGTCTTCGAATGGTGATAATTCTCTCACAACATAATAGCGCAAAGCATCAGTTCCATATTCCTTGACCAAATCTAACGGATCTACGGTATTTCCGAGCGATTTGGACATCTTCAAGCCCCCTTCACCAGTGATAAAACCGTCTATGATTATCGACTTTGATGGTGTCAAACCTGCCGCCATGAGCATCGCCTGCCACATCGCTGACTGTTGCCTCAAATTATCCTTGCCACAATACTGTACGGCGCCTTCAGTTTCCATCCACCATTTTTTGAATGATCCCGCGACTTTTTTACCTTGAATAATGTCATCTGGCCATCCGATCGCGGAAATATAGTTCACCAACGCGTCAAACCAGACATACATCACATGTTCCGTGTCATCCGGCACGGGAATTCCCCACGGCATCTTACTCGCCAATCTGGAAATACTAAAATCCTCAAGTCCGCGCCCCACAAAAGATTTGATCTCATTTTGTCTGGAAGCTGGAATGACAAATGTTGAATTCTTTTCGTACAATTCAAGCAACTGTTTCTGGAACGCGCTAAATTTGAAAAAGTAATTTTCCTCTTCAATATTTTCTAAATCCTGTAATGGATGTAGCGGACAACGGTCGTTTACCAATTCTGATTCCGTTTTTTCCAATTCACAACCGACGCAATATTTGACCGAGTAATTTTTCTTATAAATGTATCCGTTCCCCTTCACAATCTTCCAGAATTCCTGCGCGGCTTTGACATGATGCACGTCGGTTGTGCGAATGAAATTCGCATCCGAACTTATTCCAAGAATTGTGATAAGTTCCTTGTATCTTTCCGCCAACTTATCAACATATTCTTGTGGTTTTACGGCTTGCTCAATGGTCTTTCTGTACACTTTGATGCCGTGCTCATCCGTTCCGGTATTGAAGAAAACATCGTATCCATTCAACTTTTTCTCCCGCGCGATAATATCGGCACGAATAATTTCCATGGCAAAACCGATATGCGGTTCGGCATTCACATAAGGGAGGGTTGTTGTGATATAGAAGGGTTTAGGCATACAAGTCTCAGTCTATCACATAGAACTAGGATATGTATCAGATTCTAATAGCGAATTATTCAAAGAACACTACCCCAATGGTTTATCACACTCACTATACAAAGTCAATAGCAGATAATACCACCCCGTTGAGCCATATTTTTGTCCATTCGAGAGAATCAAATAGTTATCTTATCAACAATATATTCCAAAACCATCACCCCGCCTTCCCCACAGTCTCTCTCTCCGCAATCTCCGCTTTTTTGTACTTTTCAATATCGTGAATATATTCCATGAATGCCGCCGAAAGAGGCACAGCGATAAGCGCCCCGAGAACACCGGCGAGTTTGGCGCCAATTACAAGAGCGAGAATAACCACAATCGGCGAAATACCGACAATTTTCTTCACGACTAGAGGATAGAAAAGTTGGCTTTCAAATTGGTAGATGATGAGATATAAGCCTATGAGCAGAAACCCGGTACCGAGCCCCCTTTCGGAAAAAGCGAGCATGATAGCGGGAATGGATGAAATAATTGGACCAAAAACCGGAATAATCTCAAATATGGCGGCAAGTAAAGCCAGAGTAAGCGCGTGCGGAATACCAACTATCATAAGCACCAAATAGACCAAGACGCCGACAACAATTCCAAGAATGACCTGTCCTTGCAACCACAACGCGATCTTTCTTTGAGAACGAGCCCAGAGATCAATGATATAGTCATGATGTTTGACTGGAGAAATTATACGCAAGAAATCGCCCACGCCGTCTTCCTGTACCGCGAGATAGAATGACAAGACAACTATAAGTATGAAGCCCAGAACGCCACCGAAAATGAAGCTCGCTGTTTGGAATACCCCAGCACTGGTACCAACTATGAATGTTCGCAAACTATTCACGAAGTCGGAGACGGATATGGTATTCGCCGCCGTGGACATAACATCTGAACTAACTCCAATGTCTCGTATCGGACTCCAGAGTCTCTCGAGTGAAATCGTTTGCGGCAAACCTCCGAGAAAATCAACAGTATCGTTTATCACCATCGGTACGAAGAATATCAATATGCCGACTAGAATCGCCGCCATGACAATATACATAACTACCACGCTGATAACGCGATGGATATTTCGGCGCTTCAATCGCCGGATGGCTGGCTCTATCGCAGACGCGATCACGATCGCGGCAACGATAACAAGCAAAACATCGGAAATATAATAGAAAGCAACAAGCAGAACCGCGATCAGGAAGAACCGTACTATCGTGCCTGTGTTAAGATTTATGTGTATTTCACGAGAGGTGCTGAACATGTGACTATTGTAACATAACACACAACAAGGTTCGACCTCCTTAAAGGAGGTCGAACCTTGAATCATGATAGAAAATCTAAAACTTGAAATACGGTTCTATGACCGATTCATCTTTGACACGCCCGATAAGCGCCATATTTAGACCTTCATTCACAAATATTCCATTTGCCAGTTTTCGCACATCTTCGGCTTTTACTCTGCGAACGCGATTGATAATATCTTCCGGTAATTCCACTTTCCTTTTCAGCACTTCCTGAATGCCGCAATATTCGGCCCGAGCGTCGGAAGTCTCCAACCCAAGCATAGTCGTACCGGCAATATAATCTTTTGCCTTCTTCATTTCGGCGGGAGAAACCAGTTCAGTTCTCAATCGCTTGCACTCTCCAAGAATCCCTTTTATCGCTTCTTCCACGCGAGAATTATCAACACCGGCGGAAATCATTAATATTCCATGATCTGTGTATGGATCGTGATTGGTTTTTATATAATAACAAATGCCGAGCTGATCACGCATTTTGGAAAACAGTCTCGAACTCATGCCGTGGCCAAGTATTGTCGATAAAACATCCATAATGGGCATCCTCTTGTCCCTTATTGGGAAAGTCCTAACGCCGATAACAAGATGCGTCTGATCCGTTTCCTTGAATAGAGTTCTTATCTGCGGAGTTCTTTGCGATTCCTTGACCGCGAGTTTATCTTTCATCTCATCGGCTGAAACATTACTGAAGATCTTCTCAATCTTTTTTATCATTTCCGATTCGTTGAATGAACCAGCCACGATAACTGTGGTCGCGCCGCTCACATAATGATTCTTTCTATATGAAACAAGTTCACCGTGCGTGAAAGACTTCACATTCTTTTCGGTTCCGGCAATATTCCAGCCGACAGGCTGGTCGCCATAAACAAGTTCCATGAATATATCTTGGACATGACGTTGAGGCAAATCTTGATACATGCGGATTTCCTCAATAATAACTCCTTTTTCTTTCTCCATTTCTTTCGGATCAAATAAAGGATTCAGATACATATCCGAAACTATGTCTAGGATTGCGTCTGTGTGTTTCGCGTCCACTTTGGCGTAGTAGCCGGTATATTCTTGACCCGTGAATGCGTTATAATGCGCGCCAATGCCATCTAATTCTTTGGAGATATCTATAGCCTTCGGCCGTCTCGGCGTGCCCTTGAACACCATATGCTCCAAGAAATGCGACAAACCACTTTCCTTTTTTGTCTCATATTTTGACCCGGCTTCTACCATCACCAGAATTGTCACCGATGGATTATCGACCATTGGGACAGTAATAACGCGCAAACCATTTTTAAGGGTCTTTTTGTTGATTTTCATATATCGAATGTACCTTATGACTTATAATAAATCAATCACTTGAGAATTTTTCCCTTCAAATAATTTACCAGCTCATTTTCAGAAATACGTTCTTGTTTTCCGTCATCTCTATTTCTCACAGTCACTCCACTATTCTTTTCAATAGTCTCAAAATCAATAGTCACGCAATACGGCGTGCCGATTTCGTCCTGCCTGCGATAGCGCTTGCCGATATTGCCGTTGTCGTCGAATTCAACGGCATTGAATTCCTTTTTTAATGTCTTGAATATCTCCTTGGCTTTTTCTACCAGAACTGGCTTATTTTTTAATAGCGGAAATACCGCAATCTTGACCGGTGCGATGTTCGGAGAAAATTTCAAATATATCCTCGTTTCACCGTTCATCTCATCTTCCGCGTACGCGTCAGTAAGTACTGCCAGAATAGTTCTATCCAAACCGAATGACGGTTCCACGCAATGAGGAATGAATCGTCCCTTTTCGCCAGTTGGCGAATCCTCGTCATAATATGACAAATCCACCTTGCTCAATTCGGAATGTTGTTTTAAGTCGAAATCGGTTCTGTATGCCAAACCGCACAACTCTTTTCGACCGAATGGAAAATCAAATTCGAAATCAACTGTGCGCTTGGAATAGTGGGCACGCTCGTCATCCAGCACTTCCAATTCAAAAACTTTTGACATATTAAGACCTATATCATCCATGAAAGCTTTCATTTCGTCCCGAAAATGTTCAAATATTTTTTCCCATTCACCGGGACGGACAAAATATTCTATTTCCATTTGCTCGAATTCGCGAGCGCGAAAAAGGAAATCACGCGGCGCGATTTCATTCCGAAATGCCTTGCCGATCTGCGCCATGCCGAACGGAAGCTCGGGATGCCTGGAATCTAGAATATTTTTGAAATTTACAAACATCCCCTGCGCCGTTTCCGGTCTCAGATACGAGATGGCTGTTTCGTCTTCTACTGCGCCGACACGCGTTTGAAACATCATATTGAATTGACGCATGTTATCTTTAGCCAATTTCCATAAATCCCCTTCCTCACCGCATTCAGGACATTGATTAGGTAATTGCCATTGATCCTTTGAAATCTTCGCGCCAATATTATCCGTCCTAAATCTGTTCTTACATTTACCGCATTCAATCAATGGATCCGCGAAACTACTTGCGTGCCCGCTTGCCTTCCACACGTTCTGATTCATGAGAATCGCGGCATCCACGCCGAACATATCAGCACGATCTTTCACGAATCTTTTCCACCAAATATCTTTGATATTATTTTTGAGTTCAACGCCATATGGTCCATAATCCCATGTTCCCGCCAAACCACCGTAGATTTCTGAACCTTGATAGACAAAACCCCGTCTTTTACATAGTGAAATGATCGATTCCATAACGTCCATTTTTTTATTCATAAATGTATTCTATATTAAAAGAGATAATCAACCAAATCATTTCAGCACCGTATCCTGCCCATCTTTATAAGCCGGGTCCGTGCTGAATCTTGTCATCATGTATCCTTGAGAACTATTCACCGTATCACCCGTAAAGCCGTCCGTTCCCGTCAAAACCGCGTCGCCAATGATTGTCGGCACACTGCCGATTTGATTCACGCTCGGTTCTATGGAAACTTGGAAATATACTTCTTTTTTCCGACTTGAATATACGGTATATGTATCAATAGTCCCGGCATTCCAAGTAATGAGTCCAGAATCCCGGTTGATGCTGATATCCTCTGTTGCCGGACTCGTTTGCCCTGTCCATTTGACATAAGGCGGAATCTTGGCAGTAACTTGCGCGTTATTCACGATATTGGCCGTATTATCAATAGTCCAATTAATCGTATACGTCGTCGGCGTCTCGGCTTTTGGAGGAATCGGACCAGTATTCGTGAATGGACCAATAGTACGCAGAACTCTTCCTGATAAAGAAACATTCGTGCCGACTTTAAAATTACGATTCGCTATAGCCGTAAGAGTACCGGCAACGCCAGTTTCTTGAGTCCGTTTACCCGAGACACTAGCGGAAAAAGTCAGCGTCGGATTTATGACAAGTCTGCCTGGTACGCTCAAATTTCTTGGCGTAATCGTGAATCGCACCATGCCGTTTTCTCCCGCCCCAAGAGATGCCAATCCCGGTGTTGTCTGTTGATTCCAGATCAAATCATCAGTACCGGAGCGGAAATATCCTGTACCTGGCTGAATCAAAGTCTTATCATATGCCGTGCCAGATAACTTCACAGTGATTTCCGCGTCCGATATGGCTTGAGACAAATTATTGAACCAAGAAATTTCCATCTGGGCAGGTTGATTGAATTTTCCCATCGCGTCATTCATTGTTGAATCGCCATCAATAGCGATACCCACGGTTACAAATGGTTTCTGAATCGCGATCTCCTGTGTCGCGGCCATATATTCCGTGCCTATCGTGTTTAGATTCTTAGAACTTTGTGCGCCAACCGCAAAACGAAACACTCGCGTATCAGTATCTTCACCTATAAGTTTACCGTGAACAGTTATGATCTTGTGCCCACCTGGCGGTATGTCACCGATTCGCCATGTGGCGTTACCCGCGAGAGTTTTCAAATCTGATGACAAGAATGTGAATCCGAATGGATATGAACCGGAAACTAAAACATTTTTCAATACTTCCAACGAATTCGATTTAACATCTATCTTCAGGTCAAATTCCTGTCCAGAAGTTATTTCCGTGAATGAGGAAACTGTCAAAACTATCGGCGATGAATTTATGAGAATATCATAGATCTTCTTTTTCGTGAACGATGACGATGAACCTTTCACATTGTATGTTACGTCAACAGTGATCTGTTTTTGCAAATTCTCCTCCCCGAAAATTATAGCCCGAACAATCTTATGAGCACTTTGACCGACGGCAATATCTCCGAGGAGCTCGCGGTATGTCGTAAGTTCTTGCGAAGGGCTATCCGGATTCGTCGCCCCGGCCGGAAAATCCACGGACAAATCAACCAATTGCAGATCGACGTTATTATTATTCTTTACTATGATATCGAATGATACGGGAGTGCCACCCGGCACGGATACTGGACCATTTATGGAAATATCGATATTGTTCGCGGAAATCAAGTTCGCGCCGTTAAAGAAAATATACGCGCCGATGCCCACGGCGGCAACACAGAATAATCCTGAAAAGATAAGCAATTTCGTGAAAAATGACATAGAATGATCTTCGTATAATTTATTTAATATCGGATTCTCTGGCTTTTCCCCTGGGATTTCCCAATTTGATTTGACGTCGGTCACGGTATCCTCGAATCGCAACTTGCGCCGCGTGCGCACATCAGGTGCCGATCGCGAATAAAGCGATTCGTTCAATTCATCGATCCGACTGTTATCTTCATTTTGCACATGTTTATTTTATCACAAATGCGACTCCTTGAGTGCCTTATTCACATGTTGGTTGATTAAAATCCTTTTTGATTTCAATTTCTCCAATAATTCAACAGAAACTTCGCTCGATTGCAAGTATCCATTAAGCAGAGCATCGTCACCGATATAGCCGAGTCTATAAAGTATTCTCGCCACAGTGAGTGATTCCAATGTTTGCATTTGGTCATCTGACAAATTCAAAGTATTTTCACCCCGACACGCTGAATCAATATTTTTTTGTTTCGAATCAAAAAATTCCACGCATTTCAAAATACAATCGAATAATTCCGGATGCGCCTCTTCACCATGAAGTAATCTACAAAGAAGTATTGCCAGTCGCGCGATCAATTCTTTTATCGTATTATCGTCATGAGCGGTTAATCGCTCACCCGCGCTCGTCAATCGCCAAAACTCCTTTCCCTTGACAAAAGAGAAAATTCCGAACGAATATAATTGCGTCGAATATCGTAACTTTGATTTTTCCAGTCGTATTCCCTGCGCCGTTGCCTTAACAAGCCCGAGATCGCGGGTAAAAATAGAAAACACGCGTCCCGCTTCGCTGTACGGTTGCGACTCTATAATGAAACCGAAAGTAGTCGTTATTGAATACATGTTTTCGCGAAATCACGAACAAGACTCATTCTTCATACCGGCGTATTTTTACAATACTTTCAATTCTAATTTATCGCCAAATTCAATATCTTTTAAACTTGTTAATTTTTTGATCGCCGGTTCGTTCTTGGAAACTAAAATCCGCTCAATCTCCGTAACAACTAAAACCGCCGAATCTCCAACAGAAAGTTTTTTCTCCTTCCGCATATCTTGAATCTTTCTCATAAGTTCACGCAATTCCCCTTCTTCTTTGAGCTCGGCCGTTATTGTGAGATCAAGTTCAACATCTTTTTCAATCGTTGAATCAAATATAACTTCTTTCACGTTTACTTCATCTTTTATGAGTTCGGCTAATTGAATGTTATTCTCAACTTCGAATTCGTAATTCTTAATTCTTAATTCTTTGAGTGGCTGTCTGACATTCACTTTAGACGTCATGCGTGCCTCAAGTCCTTTGGAAGAAATATTTCGAACCGTATCCATCATTTTCAATAATTCCGAATCAATTTTTCCTCCAACCGGCCAATCTTCCAAATGTACGCTTTCTTTCACCTCTTCTCGCGCATTAGCGCACTTGCGTGCTTGCGTAATTACTTCTTGATATATATATTCCGCGAAAAACGGTGTAAACGGTGCCATAATTTTCGCCAGCGTGATCAAAACATATTGTGTCGTCGTGAGCGCCCCCTCTCTATCTTTTCCTTCTTCCTTGAATCGGTCTCGTGAACGACGGAGATACCATGTGGACAAATCGTCAATAAAATCAACAATTGGTCGAGATGCCTTATCAAGTTCACCCGCTTCAAGCCCATCAGTTACTACTTTTACAGTTTCATTAATTCTTGAAATAATCCATTGATCCAGAATGTTGGATGACGTCTTTTCTAGCGATATAACTGACGTAATTCCAGTATACATCTCATAAAAAGCAACGACATTGAGCAATCTATTTATTATCTTTCTAGTAACTTCATCAACACCTTTTTCATTGAAACACAAATCTTGCGCACGCACTACAGGCGAAGACATGAGGTAAAAGCGAAGGGAATCCGCGCAATATTCATCAACGATAAGCATCGGGTCCGGAAAATTTTGTTTTGATTTTGACATTTTTTGACCATCTTCAGCCAAGACAAGCCCATTCACTATGACTTTCTTGTAAGGAGACGTTCCAAACAGAGCCATTCCCAAAACGAGCATACTGTAGAACCAACCTCGTGTTTGATCGAGTCCTTCAGCGATAAAATCCGCGGGATATCTCTTCGATTTTTTCAATAAACCTGGGCGCGGATTAAACTCGTCTAGATTTTCAAACGGATAATGAAACTCCCCAAAGGGCATCGAACCGGATTCAAACCAACAATCGAAAACATCCGGAACTCGAATAAGCCTATTACCTTCTTCCGTACTTAGTTCAATCTCGTCAATGAATGGACGATGTAAATCCAATTCATATTTGGAATTATGCGGTATCGGAGAAAAATTTAATTTGCGCACCTCGGCGTTGGCGATAAAATCATTTTCGCCGCGGAGAACAACTGCTTCTTTATCACTCAATCCTAGTGTCGCCACAACCAACAAGAAAAGCGGAGTCTCGTGAGTAATTATAAGGATTGTTTTACCTTCATACTTGCTTTCAAGATCATAAAGGAAATCACCCATGCGTTTTTTAATTTGAGCATAATTTTCACCTCCTTCCGGACATCGGCTAAATCTATCACTTATTTTAAATTCCTTTGTGAATTCAGTGATATTTTTACCGTTCCAGTTTCCCGTTTCCAGTTCTCGTATACGATCGTCGATATGGACCAAATTATCATTCCAACCCAACTTTTCTTTCAAAATACAGACAGTATCTATTGTTCGTACAAATGGCGACACAAATACCATATCAAATTTTGCATTTTTCAAGCTTTCTGCCGTTTCAGCGACTTGTTTTCTTCCGCGTTGCGTCAAATGATGCGGTGTATTTTGAATTCCACTCAAAACCCCTAGAGTATTATTCTCCGCCTCACCATGACGCATAACATAATATGTGTTCTTGGCTTTGCTATATTTTTTCAATTCCTCTATGGAACCGACTACATATCGTCTTTCATGACCTTTTTGTTTTTCTTCTCTCCAAACCGGTATCGGAGCTCCCCAAAAACGAGTGCGAGAAATTGCCCAATCTCTCGCTTCAGCGATCCAATTACCGAAGCGATATTTTCCCACCTCTTCTGGCACCCAGTTTATCTTATTATTAACTTTGGCAAGTTTATCTCTGAAAGAAGAAACCTTCACGAACCATGAGGAAGCGGCATAATTCAAAAGCGGGGTATGGCAACGCCAGCAATGTGGGTATGAATGAATAATTTTTTCTTTTTCAAATAATTTATCCTCGTTGGCCAACCATCTTATTATTTCAATATCGGCTTTTTGATGCGCGGTTTTATCTTCTTTTGTGTCAATTGGTTTCACTTTCATTCCCACGAAATCCGTTACTTCTTTTTTGAATGTTCCGTCAAGGGCAACATGTTGAATAAAGGGTAAATCGTACATGAGCGACAATTCATAATCGTCCGAACCAAACGCTGGTGCAATATGCACTATGCCTGTACCGTCTTCCGTTGTCACGAAATCAGCGCTGTATACTTTCCAACCATTCTCACTGTTCTTAAGTTTCGAATTTCTTGAATAATAATCGAATACTGGTTTATATGATAAACCAACGAGATCAGAACCCTTCATTTCTCTGACTATAGAAAATTCATCATCCTTGAATACTTTCTCCAATTTACTTTTTGCTAATATAAACTTAACTAATTCACCATTACCCATATCTTTCTTTGCGATTTCAACATAAGAAATTTCCGGATTGACGGCCAGTGCCACATTCCCCGGCAATGTCCATGGTGTGGTTGTCCACGCAAGAAAAAACGTATTCGGTTTCTCTTTAACTTCAAATTTTACCGTCACTGAAATATCCGTAATGTCTTCGTAACCTTGTGCGACTTCGAAATTTGATAGCGTAGTCTCACAATGCGGACATAGATTCATTGACTTGAATCCTTCATAAATCAAACCCTTATCGTAAAGTCGTTTGAAAATCCACCAAACACTTTCAGTATAGGTTGCGTCCATCGTGCGGTAATCATGATCCATATCAACCCATCGCCCCAAACGCGGCACGATTTTACGCCATTCGTCCGCATAGCGCATAACACTTTCGCGCGCGACCTGGTTAAATCTTCCGATTCCGTAATCAATAATATCTTTCTTATTTTTCAGTCCTAATTCTTTTTCAACCAAATTTTCAACGGGTAATCCGTGACAATCCCAGCCCCATCTTCTCTCAACATGATAGCCCCGCATTGTCTTGAATCTTGGAATAACATCTTTGATTGTACCTGCCAATAAATGGCCATAATGGGGAGTGCCGGTCGCGAAAGGAGGTCCATCATAGAACATATAGTTGCCTTTCGGCGCGTCCTTATTCAAAGACTTCTCGAAAATCCTTTTTTCCTTCCAGAAAGTTAATATATTCTCCTCACGCAAAGCATGCGTACTTTTTTGAATTTTGTCATTATGATTATCCGACATTCCCTACAGCTTACGCTAATTTCTCGCGATTTTCAATAGAAAAAACTCGTGCCGAAACACGAGTCTTTATTATCTCTCCGAAAATTTGTCGCGAACATACGCCTGGTAGTGGTAAACAAAATACAAAGCAAATCCGAGAGTATATCCGATTGTTTCCACCAGGACCGCAAACTTCGGTTCAGTTTGACGACTCAAACAAGTAAAGATCATTACCGGAACAAAAAGCAGGTATGCCCCGATAATAAAATACATAATATTTTTCAATGTCTTCATTTGAAGAACCTCCTTTTTGTCCCAATCTTTTTGGGAACTGTTTATTCCAAGATTATAATAGATATTGCAATACGTCAATAAAATCTTACATTCTCTCAGGAATTTTGATGCCAAGTACCCATAAACCATTCGTCATAGTCGCGAGGAACGCTCGCGTCAGCGCCACATAATACGGCGACATTCTGTCATTTTTGTCCACAATTGTTTGCGAAGCATAGAAACTATTGAATGCTCCAGCGAGATTGGTCAAATAATTGGCGACATGTTGCGGCGTGTATTCATTTCGGGCACGCTCAATGATTTCCGGAAAACGAATCACGAGTCTTCCGAGAATTTCATAATTCACGCTGTCAGATTTGCGGACTTTGATTTCTGAACCCTTTTCGGAGGCGACATGAGAACCAACCCCGCCTACCTCTGACTCATCGCCGAGAAAAGACGGCCCCGAGGACTCTTTTGTTGTGCCCGAGATGCCGATCGTGGGTGAAGAAATCAAAGTCCGCAAATCCGTAAGAATGGCCCCGGAAATCCCTTCTTGCTTCGCCCTTTCCAAAACCGCCGCCGCGCGCACCGCCGAATATTGTAGATATGGACCGGAATCACCTTCAAATGAAATGGATTTTGCCGAATCAAAAACAATATCACTGCCGATAGATGAACGAAGAATTGAATATTTAATAGCCGCGACCGCGACTATTTCGCAAATTTTATCCGCTTTTTCCCTTGAAAACTCTCGTCCGACTATTTTCTCCGCGACTATTTCCTTTATATCGGCGATTAACGCTTCCGCGGCCACAACATTTCCTTTTCTCGAAGACATTTTTCCAGAAACAAAACGCATCATGCCGTGGCCAATATGTATGAGTTTGGAACCAATATTTGGATCAATGATAGATAGCGCTTTCTCAATAACTTTAAAATAATCATTCTGCTCGTTTGCCGTCACGATTATCGACTGGTTCGCGTTCGGATGTCTCTTGAATTTCGTCGCATTGAGTCCCATATCCTTCGTTTCATATGTCGGTAAACCGGCGGAATTAATAAACACGCGCGTATGTAATCCGTATTTTTCACCCTTGAAAATAACAGCACCTTCGCTTTTCTCGAATATATTCTTCTCGAGATATGCCCGAACGATTCCAAGACCGACGGGTGCCATTTCACTTTCATAAATAGTCTCATCAAATCTGGTACCCAAGACTTCATAAAGCATTTCGAAATGGTCAAGACTCCATTTCCGGCCTTTTTTATATAGCGCAATTATCTCCGGACTTTTTCCCTCATAAATAACTTGATTTAAGGCGTCAATATCATCTTTCGTCGCGGAATTCGCGTCATACGCGGTTGTTCCTTCAACATACATCTTCCCGAGAAACGCCGTTTTTTCCACTATTGGCGCGCTATCAGCCGGTATTTCGCTTATATGTTTTTGCATTGCCCAAATAGATTTCGCAATATGCAAACCGATATCTGACGCGTAGCAGATTCGAACTGTTTTGGCACCACAATATTCAATGAGACGCGATAACGATTCCCCGATGGCATTCGTCATCAAATGTCCGATATGAAAAGCTTTGAACGTATTCGGGTCTGTGTATTCTATTAATATTTCTTTACCCTTATCTGTTTCCACCCTACCATATTCCACCCCATTTTCAGATATTTTAACGATTCCACGCGCAATTACTTCACTTTTCAATTTAAAATTTATAAATCCTGGACCAGCCACCGAAACGGATTCCACAAAATTCGGCATTTTATCTTTCAATCCGTTCACGATTTTTTCCGCCAGTTCTTTGGGATCCATTTTCAAATCCTTCGCGCAAAGCATGGCAATATTGCATGAATAATCGCCGTGCTCCAAATTGTCCGAAAAATCAAGTCTTATTGAATCGATATTGATACCGAGTTTTGAAGCAATGTTCTTGATTGATTCCAAGATACCCTCTTTCATTTCGTTATTGTATCAGAATGTGAGATAAAAAAAAGCGACCTGACCCGCGGCGAAGGCATCGCGCCCGGATCAGGTCAATCTAACCGACTTGTCTTGCCCGTGTTATCTCCAGGAGATGGAGATGATTTACGAAGCTCCTCCAGAGGATGGAGAATACCTTCACGCGGACATGCTTATTGTCTGTCCCATTGCCAACTATCAGAGACTAGTTTAATTCCTCTTCAGGATTTTGTCAATATCTCTTGCAATCTTCATGAAGTCTTTTTCTTTTTTTCCTCTTGTCGTCTCCGCCGCCGTTCCAAGTCGAATGCCGGAAGGATCAGCCGGCGGACGAGTATCAAATGGAATCGCGTTTTTGTTTACGATGATACCGGCTTTTTCCAATCTTTCGCTCGCTTCCTTGCCGGAAATACCGCCAACTCCTTTTTCATTCATTTTCCCGCCGTTCCAAGTATCAACCAGAATGAGATGCGAATCAGTACCGCCGGAAATAAGTCTCCAACCCAATTTACGCAATTCACCAGCCAGGACCGCCGCATTTTTCCTCACTTGCATCGCGTATTTCTTGAATGATGAACCGGCCGCCTCCTTGAGCGCCACGGCAACAGCGGCAATTTGATTTACATGCGGACCGCCTTGAAGTCCGGGAAATACCGCTCGATCAATTTTTCTATCCAATTCCCGAGTGTCTTTCCGGACAAATATCAGAGCCGCTCTCGGTCCACGCAATGTTTTATGCGTTGTGGTGGTTACGACATCGGCACATGAAAAAGGCGATGGGTACACTCCACCCGCGATCAGGCCGGCAATATGCGACATATCAACCATGAGTAATGCTCCGCCCGCGTCCGCCACTTCCTTCATTTTCGACCAGTCGATAATTCGGGAGTATGCCGTGTATCCGGAAACAACTATTGCCGGCTTCTCCCTCATGGCAAGTTCTTTCAATTGATCATAATTCAGGGTTTCCGTCGTCGCGTCCAAACCATATGGAACCTGCCGCCATATTTTTCCCGTAGCCGAAACTTTGTGTCCGTGAGTCAAATGACCGCCATGATCGAGAGACATACCCATTATTTTCCCCCCTTGCGGCACCAGCGCCATGTATGCCGCCATATTTGCTGGTGAACCCGAAAGTGGCTGAACATTCACATGCCATTCACTTGGACTAAGTTTGAATAAACGGAGGGCGCGTTCAACGCATAATCTTTCGATCCTATCAATAACCTCATTGCCTCCATAATATCTCTTGCCCGGATATCCTTCCGCGTATTTATTGGTCAATTCAGAACCGAGCGCTTCCAAAACATCTTTCGAAACGTAGTTTTCCGAAGCAATTAGGTTTATGATTTTCTTTTGTCTCTTTCTTTCTGTTTCTATTAACCTTTTTACTTGAATATCTTTCATTCGGCTATTGTAGCGACTACGAGGAAAATATGCAAAAGTTCGAGTATTTGATAAATGAAAAAAGGGGGGTTCATCGCTGCGAATCGACGTAACCCCCCTCTTGTGGCGCTTAACCAACTTCCCTATCCCTGTTGTCCCAGGTTGAAGTCTCTGGATGAAGAGTCGCACATTCTAAACAAAAAAGCAATAGCAGTTTTGCTAGCGTACACACACAAAAAAATGGGGGCACCGTCACTCAACGGGCCCCCGACCGACTCGAATGTAATGAACTACTGACATTATTAATATACGCTAGCGCAAAAATGCTGTCAATACAAAGTAAAAAGACCCGCCACACTCATGGCGGGTCACTATCACCAACAACCCCTACCAGTATTCAGATTATACCCGTGTAGTTAAATTGTCAACAGCTTGTAAGACAGTTATCCACAGTATCATCAATTTGACATGTTTGAAATCATTAAATCAATAGACAAAATATTATTACTTCCTAGACTTTTTCAACGAAAAGAGTATAAATAATAACCAGAATTATGTATAATTGAAATTATGAAAAAACACAGTGATAGAACAATAGATACGCAGTACCACGATTTACTCGCTCGTATTATGAGAGAAGGTCGTGAAGTCAAACCGATTCATGGAGAAAAGGCTCGAATGATAACTGGTTTACAGTTACGATATCCTCTTGAAAACGGCTTTCCTCTCATTCCCGACCGAGATCTTTCCAAGTTGATGAAGGGTGCTTTGTCCGAGCATTTCGCTTTCTTGCACGGCGCGCATACTCAGAGAGAAATGGAAGAATGGGGATGCAAATGGTGGGAACGTTGGGTTACACCGGAAAAATGCGCCGTATTCGGTTTGCAGCCCG
The DNA here is from genome assembly GCA_964542675.1 of uncultured Candidatus Saccharibacteria bacterium. Taxonomy (GTDB): domain Bacteria; phylum Patescibacteriota; class Minisyncoccia; order Phycocordibacterales; family PALSA-1337; genus C7867-002. The sequence goes on from CAZIUH010000007.1 coordinate 26,210, forward strand.
GTGATCTTGGACCTGGTTCATACGGACCGGCCTGGACAGCCTTCCCGACCGCCGAGGGCAAACCGTTTAATCAGATTACTGAGGTTATTCGACAGCTTAAGGAGAGACCGTACTTACGAACTCATATTATCACCCCATGGATACCCCAATACGCCATCCAACATACGGGACTTATTCGTAAAGTTGTGGTAGCTCCCTGTCACGGCTATATTCATGTTCTCGCGTATCCAGAAACAAAGGAACTTTCCGTGCATCATTTTCAGAGAAGCGGAGACATGCCCGTTGGCGTTCCGTTCAACATTATTCAGTATGCCGCGTTTACTCTTATGATCGCGCAGATCATGGATTACACCCCGCTCGAATATGTTCACACGATATCTGACGCTCATATCTATGAAAGTCAATATCCGTTTGTTGAAGAACTTCTCCGACGCGATCCGAAACGATTGCCAACTGTTACCCTGAATCCAACGATCAATAACATCCTTGACTTCAGACCAGAACATTTTACTCTTTCCGATTATGAACCTTATCCGAGTATGAAAATACCCACACCTGTATGAAAAAGTTATTTGTTGATCAGAATAACGCGGTATCAAGACCGACCGGTGTATACGGTGATGTTATAAGAGATATTGCCAAAGATGGTGTGTGCCCATTTTGTTCTGAAAGTCTGTCAAAATACCACAATAAACCGCTTGCCGAAAAAAGATTTTGGTGGGTTACCGACAGTCGGTATCCATATTCACCCGTTCATCACCATTGTCTCATAATTCACAAAGAGCACATTACACACATAGATGAGTTATCCTCGGAAGCTTGGTCTGAGCTGAATGAAATATTGAAACAGGAAACACAGGTGAGAAAAATCGCTGGTGGAACCCTGATGCTCCGTTTCGGAGAAACCTGTTTTACCGGTGCTTCAGTATCGCATCTTCACGCGCATCTTGTTCAATCAAATCCTGATGATCCGTCATACGATTCGGAAAAAGGATTAGCCATTCGGATTGGTTAGAACAGACAATTCAGCCGATTTATTCAATCAAAACAACCTCAACCCCAAAATGGTTGAGGATTTTTTCCGCATCGAGCAGTGAATACCCTTTTGAATAATAAACTCTCTTTATGCCGGCCGTCACCAAGAGACGCGCGCAATTTGGGCATGGAAACGTCGTTATATACGCGATCGCACCGTCGAGAGATATACCTGATTTGGCGGCTTTCGCGATCGCCTCCGCCTCCGAATGTATAGATGTGTAAATATCCTGATGTTCTCCCGGGTTGAAGTTACTCCGCGGATCGCCATTCACCGATAAATGAAAACTTGTGGGTAAATGATGATTATGCGCTTTGAATATTATTTTTCCTTCCTTAACGATCACAACGGCAACCTGGCGCCACCAATCATCGCTTTTCATGGCTTCTTTATTCGCGATACTCATCATTTCCCTATGAAATTTCTCCCGAGTAATTTTCCTCTGAGGCGGGATCTCATATTCCTTGAACGTAATGATTCTATTCCAACGCAAGAAAACACTCACGAATTCAACCACGCTTTTATTGAAATATTTAGCTGTCAAATCTCTACAAACTTCGTCGTCTGGCGTGATGATCTTTTTATAATTCCAATTATTGATTGTTTTTTGGTTCAATATTTCCACTCTTCTACTCGGAAATATCGATCGCAAGGCGGTAACAGCCTCTTTCGGGTCAATCATTCTCAAATCACGAGTGAGATGTACATAACTTTTAACAATGTCATTTCCCAACACAAAAATATCCCCAGAATTTTTCGCAAAAAAATCTATATACCCTCTATGTATTACCGGCACAAAAGCCAATATCGCTGTTTTTATTCCGACTTTTTTCATCATCTTTTTTGACGAATCTTATTCAAAAATTTCTGGGTGAGCAAAGATACTTCTCTAGCCAGTTTTTCCGCACTGCCAATGGTCAAATTGCGAATGCGCGCGGATGTTGATGTAATGGCTTGAGGCGGCAATGACACGATAGTGCCGCAAAAAGGCGTATATTCTTTCGCCATTTCATGCGTAAAATCAGTCGTCGATTTTGACACGACTAATACATCCGGACGAACGAGTCTTATCAGATACCCAATGTCATGGCGGGCTTCACGAAGGGTCACTATATCAACATGCCGCAAATGAACCAGCATTTTGAGCCTTTCTTCCTGAGGAACTATCGGTCGTTCTGGTCCCTTACGTATGCGTGTGAGCTCATCGGAATCAACCCCAACAATGAGCACGTCTCCCCGCGATTTTGCCGTTTCAAGGTATGCCGCGTGTCCTTCGTGAATGAGATCATAGACGCCTTGAGTCAAGACCACTCTATATCCCATTTGCTTGAATGTTCGGACGATTTTATCCAAATCTTTGTAATTCGGAACATAACGCTGATTTATATTCGTTCCCGGCGAGAGGATATGTTTGATAGTTGTCTTTGTTCCATTACCATCACCATTACTATTTCCATCACTTCTGGAATTTCCCTTCTTTCGCAACACTGAAAATTTCTTTTTTATGGACATGCATAAAGTATAATCCACACAGTTTCAAAAGCAAGAATGTGTACCAGATTAGTAACACCTTGACTTTTAATGAATTCAATCATATGAGGAGTGTTACCGATGTTTTTCATCTTTTCCAGAATGACAAATGATATTGAAATGCTACAATATGTGTTATGAAATGTTTTCTGAGCGCCGCTTTGACGGCCGA
>CAZIUH010000007.1:29047-30981 GCA_964542675.1 uncultured Candidatus Saccharibacteria bacterium
TTCAATGAAGTCGCCATCTGCGGCGGTTCACAAATATACACAATGTTTATGAAATCCGGACTTGTTGACACTCTTTACCTAACTATTGAACCGATCCTGTTCGGCAACGGCATCAAACTTTTCAAGGAAGAGATTGATTTCAAATTGAAATTACTAAGTTTGATACAGACTGAAAGTGGCGCATTACTTCTAGAATACAAAGTTGAGAGTAGTACGCAAGGTACAAGTACGCAAGTACGCAAGTAAATCACAGACTTCTAATAAAACCAGCGAGCATTCGAGATATTTCTATATATAGATTAAGAAGGTTTTCAAAAGATTCCTTAGAGATATATTTCAAGTCAAGAGCTAAATACAGCATTGATCTAACTTCTCCTGCAGATCCTTTTGCAATATATAAAAATTTACCCAATTCTTTACAGCCTTTTCGTTCATATCCTTCAGCAATATTATTCATAACTGACACTGACGCTGATTGAATTTGATCTCTAAATTTGAAATCCTTACTCTGATCAAATATTTTATAAATCAAAACACAAGCAGTTCTTGCCTTCTGCCACGCTTGAATATCCTCAATCTTCTCTATCTTCATACATTTTTTCTCCTTGCGTACTTGCGCACTTGCGTACTTGCGTACTTGCGCACTTATTTTACATCCACCCCCATAGATCTCGCCGTTCCGGCAACCACTTTCATGGCCGCTTCAACATCATTTGCGTTCAAATCCGGCATCTTCTTCTCGGCAATTTCTTTGAGTTGCGTCTTGTTCAAAGTACCGACTTTTTCCGTATTCGGCTTGCCAGAACCTTTTTCTTTTTTCAAAGCTTTTAGAATAAGACTTGAAGTCGGAGGCGTTTTCAGGACAAAACTATATGTTCGATCCTCATAAACCGTTATAAGAACAGGGATCATATCACCCGTCATATCTTTGGTCGCTTCATTGAACTTCTTGGTGAAATCACCAATATTCACGCCTGCCTGACCCAAAGTCGGACCGAGTGGCGGCGCCGGAGTCGCTTTACCCGCTGGCGCTATAACTTTCACTTGTTTGATTATTTTTTTTGCCATTGTATTTGGATGCTATCTTATACTTTCCTAACTTGCAAGAAATCCAATTCGACAGGTGTTTCTCTTCCGAACATTGAGACTAAAACCTTTATTTTACCTCTTTGCGTATCAACCTCGGAAACTTTGCCTTCAAAATCCTTGAACGGCCCGTCCGTAACTTTGATAAGATCTCCAACCGCAACATCAATAGTATGCTCGGTATTCCCTTTTGACATTCTCTCGAACAACGCATCGACTTCCTTTTTCTCTAGCGGTACTGGGAAAACTCCGGAACCGACGAAGCCCGTCACGCGCGGCGTGTTTCTGACAACGTACCACGAGACATCGGTTACTATCATTTCCACCAGAACATAACCGGGATAAATCTTCTCTTCTTCCGGGGCGCGCTTACCACCCTTGATCTTGATTTTCTTTTCCGTCGGCACTATTACGTTGAAAATCTTGTCTTCCATGCCGAGAGACTCTATGCGCTGTTTCAGATTACGAGCCACGGCGTTTTCATAACCTGCATAAGTGTGGATCGCGTACCAAGCTCGTTCTCCTGTTGATTCTTGTTTTGACATGATAGGTAATAAATGAAATTAAATATGACTAGATACAATTAGAAAAGCAAAGTTAGAAGTTTGGAAAAGACGAAGTCCGCGATACCGAGAATGATCGCCGTCACTAGCGACACCGCAATAACCATGACGGTAAACCGAATAGTTTGTTGTCTGGTCGGCCAGTTGACATGTTTCATTTCCGCTTGGGTATCTTTCACGTAATTTGTTATTCTGCTCATGGTATTTTTGTTCTTTTATTAAAAAACCCCGCTCGGGGCATTACCGAGTAATCGTATCATAGAAGTACGCAAGTACGCAAGGGGC
>CAZIUH010000008.1:0-11519 GCA_964542675.1 uncultured Candidatus Saccharibacteria bacterium
TTTTCATTTTGCGCCCACAAAATTAATGAGTGCAATATGTATCTGAGGTTAGTCACAACTTCAACTGTGACCCTACAGGGAATCGAACCCTGATTACCGCCTTGAAAAGGCGATGTCCTAGCCGTTAGACGATAGGGCCGCACTCAAATAATTACAAACTCTGCATAATACGGACTACGCTATAATATCGTATTTTTGATATTTTCGCAAAAAATGTTACTGTATTGTGTGTGGCCGTTCACGGAGAGGTGGCTGAGTGGTTGAAGGCGCCGCTCTCGAAAAGCGGTAGGCTCGCAAGGGTCTCGAGGGTTCAAATCCCTCCCTCTCCGCAATTTCGCAAAAAAATCAGAATCGCCGCAAATCGCATCATCGCAAACCACAGATGGAGGGCGACACGGCAGGAGAGGTCAGGGGAGGAATGTCGCCCTGCCCTCCACCTGTGCGACAACTTTCGCCTTTTTCGGACGATGTTACGTTTCTTGCGAAATTGCGGCAGTTTTTACTTGAAGTTCGAACCTTTTTTGCTGAAAATCCAGAACAATGAGGAGAGAGCGGGCGGAGGACTGGGGGTGTGGGGGAAGGACTCCGCCCGCTCTCACTATTTGTTTTTTGCCATGCCGCCCTGCTGGTTTTGAGGGGGTATTCAGTAAATATGTTATTCGTTGTATAATAATGCCATGAAAAAATTCTATATTTATGCGCCTCTCCTAATTCTAATCTCAATATTTCTAATTGGTGTAGAAAAGACAAATGCTGCAGAAATCTCGACCCCAGCTGGCGCAGTTCAATTATTACTTTTACCTAATCATGAGGATAGTAGTGTCAAGATCACGATAGACATGACCAAGTTACATTATTCAGATTATGGAAGTCTAGGAATCAAATGTACAAAAGAAAATGGTAACTCAGACTTTCCATTACAAAATATTTCACCCACTTGTGGAAACACTATTAAAAACCTGCAGGATCGAATCTACACCACAGTTGTTTCAAATTTAAATCCAAATAGCACATACGAATTTTGCTTAATTGGTATCAGAATTAATGGACAATCCACGGGTTATTTTGAATGTGCCACAATAACAACTACGCCAAGAAAAGCGCCAGTAGCTCTTATATTTCTAAACTATGATGTTTCTGCTGAGACGAAAGTGCTAGTGAAGAGATACGAAGACACTATTAAGCACGTCAATACAGATCTTAATATTGTCGAATTTGCTCCAACACAAAAAATAACTAGTGACGAACTATTGGCTAAGCTAAAAGAGGTATATGCAAGTAAAAATCTCAAGTATGTCACTCTTGTCGGTTTTGATTTACCAATTCCACAGACTTTAGATAGACAATTCTTCGCAGATCCATACAGGCATCTTTCTGTGGACAGCTCAATAATGGAGCGAGATTTTTATTACACCTTAAATAGCGAGGTCACTATAGCCGCCATACATGCTGAGAATGAGCAGGATTTACAAAATTACTTCAATCGCTTATATCAGTTTTATACTGGAAAAATTAGCTACGATAAAAGACTTTTCATTGCTGATGGAATGATCCCCAGTGAAGCAACAATTGGATTGACTGATACCCCCTCACGTTATACTTCAGATTCTGTGGATTATGTCACCGGTATAACCGATTATTATGATCGGGTGACGCAAATCATTCCTACATGGCAAAGCTCATTCCGTACTTTTTTATCCAGAAGTCATGAAATCACCCTTGTCAACGCACACGGTAGCCCAACCTTTCATTTTCCTTGCAACCTTAATTTAAACAATAATGATGAGGCATGTATCTCTTCTCCAATCATCCGCCAAACGAATCCCAATTCTCTGTTTATTATAGGAATCTCCTGCAATATAGGAAATTTTATGACTCTCGATTCACCCATGGTTGCTTATATACTTTCTGGTAACTCCCTTGCAGGACTTGGTTCAGAAACCCTTCTTTGGGATAACAACGGACAGATTGCAAAACAAGCCTTAAAAAACCTTTCTTCTGGAATGCTAATCGGTGATATTGCACGAATGAACGGGCTTGTCGTAATCGGAGATCCGTTTCTCCGATTAGGAATGCCCCAAGACTATCAACCCCCTTTATCTATAAGTCCACAAAAAATCACAGTTGATTCTGGAAAGTCAGTAAAATTTACATTCTCAGTGCCGAATAACACTCCAAAAACATCAATGTATGTGACTTGTCCATCCGGCTTAGTCGCTCAAAAGACAGATGGAACAAATCTTTGTAACAAGATGATAACTTTTGATTCTCCCGCCATATCAAGCACGACGATCCAAATGATTAATAATTCTCGAGAATCTCTAAAATCAATTCTTGTTTTCTATGCATATTTTCCTGATAAGCCGGTTTATGGGCAAGGAGTCTCATCGGAAATCACCGTAAACCCACAAGCTCTAACTCCTCCTATTTCCCCGACTTCGACTCCTCCATCCTTTTACTATTTCAGAAGTACGCAACCTCTTACTGACACTATCCGCTCGACCACATTGACATGGGTAGTTGATAACGCCTCTTATTGCATACTTAATGGTCCAGGGTTTGCTAATGTAAGAAAAACTCCGTCGGAAGCGATCAGTACAGGTAATATTAGTTCAAATAGTACATACTCTCTTACATGTCATAACGATTCTGGACAACCAGCGTCAAGGAGTGTAACAGTGACTATGCCGGGTTCCCAACCGGTTTACTCTCCTGTCTCTGATCCAACACCAACACCTACACCGTCGCCATTTCCGTACTCCACAGCTCCACTACCTATTATTTCAGAATTCAGAATTTCCCAGCCGGTGACAGCTTTAATGCGTTCCACGACACTTGTATGGAACACATCGAATGTCGCTCGGTGCGTAATAAGTGGCCCCAATTTTTCTAATCTATCGGTCGGTGCAACTGGCGCAGTAAGTACAGGTACCTTAAACACAAATGGCACCTACACACTTACTTGTATGAATGACGCAGGACAATCTACAAGTAAGAATCTCCCCATTGTTGTACCTCCTTTGACCACATCATCATCGGATTATAGCGGTAGGATTATGATGTTCCCTGATCCTGGTTACTGGGTCGCTAATGTCATCGGTGGAATTGAAAAAATATTTAATAATTTTTAAAATAATATATGAAAAAATATCAAAAAGGGTTTACGGTTTCGTTAATTATCGCCATAATTGCGATAGTGATTATTGGTGGTGGTGCTTACTATTATGTATCTAATGATCCTAGAACTTCGACTACTATTCCTACACAAGATAGCAGTTCTCAAGCAATTCCCACCAACCCATCCAATACTATAATTCCAGCCGCTCCCGTTTCACCATCTATAACTATTTTAAGTCCGAATGGTGGTGAAACCCTCGAACAAAATTTAGCTTATTCGATTTCATGGAGTTATACTGGACTAAGTAAGGGTGATTTAATTACCATAGCTCTCAGATCAACGAGTGAATCACCGTGCTGGATTGGAACAGTCGAAGTCTCTCGTGGTAGCTATAATTTTACCCCTAGCCAAGTCGTCTGTAAGGGTGATATTCCTGGAAGTGTACCGAATTTGAAAAATGGCGGTCAATATAAGGCGCAGGTTATCGTAGAAAAATATGCTGACGGTCGAGGTGTCGCAGATACAAGTGATAATTATTTTACAATCGCTACTACCCAGACAGGTTCACAGGCGAAGTCAATGTTGGAAAATATTCGAAATAATCTAGGTCCTAATAGTAGAGTTGAGGCATGGACTGGTTATAATAATATTTCAGGATATAAGCTTTCTGTTACTCCTACACAAAAAGACTTTGCTCATAGTATTTTGGCAATGAAAATCCAGGAAGTCACGAATCCCTATAATTTCGGTGATCGTGTAGAACATGCGTATGAAAATTGGCATGTTCTTTGCATGATTGTCGGACTCGGTTCAGGATCATCACAATCCGATCTTTCGTATGTCTGGTGTGGTGATAAAACGGGAGTTCAGAAAGTGGATGTCGTAGTTAAAAATATCAAAAATATTGATGCATCAAATCGCACATTTATGTTAATGATTGGGGAAGAAAATATGAAAATTAAAATGCCGTCCGTTGTCCAGAATACAAATTATGCGAACGGTACTTTTGCAGACTTTGTGAAAGCAGTGACCAGCAGTCAATACCAATCGAGCACATTTCAAATGACAGGTGAAATCAAAGGCGATGCATTTGAGGTAACTAGTATCCAATGGATACTAGGTTAAGTTTGTCCAGTAATGGCTTCGTCCTGCGAAAACAATTCGTACTTGATATAATAACAAAACATATGGTTTGACTTCATGATTCGAATAGTAAGATGCCATCGAGAAGTGGTCGACTTCCGCTTCTTTTCACAAAATATTGTTCGCGTTCGGAGGAAGTCGGTTCGGCGATTAGCCGTACGGACTGACGACGAATGCGTCACAGAACTCTATGGAAGCGGAAGTGGGCCACTTCGAACCATTGAAATTAAGAAATTACTGTGGCAATTGAAACATGCGAAGCGTACACCATGTTGTTTACATCTAATCTGCCACCCCTCTCAAAACTGAACCGTACCCCATAAAGTGGATTCCAATTGTGGTGTCCACCGAAAATCTATTCCGTCGTTATTCCATCAAATTCCTCGCTATCCGTCTCCGCGATCTCTTTTGTGGCATGAATGGTTCCATCTTTATGATGTGCTGGGGAATATAGAGTGTACATTTGGAGTGAATCAGTTTCCGAGGTGTTTATTACATTATGCCGCGCGCCTGCAGGAACGATTATGACAGAACCGTCGGTAATTAAGTATTCATTACCGTCAATAATGCATTTGCCTTGACCCTTTTCAAAACGAAAGAACTGATCATTATCCGGGTGAACTTCCGCGCCGATTTCTTCCCTCGTTTTTAAAGACATGAGTACGAGTTGACTATGCTTACTTGTATAAAGTACCTTGCGAAAATTTTCATTTTCCAAAGTAGCTTTCTCAATATTCGTATTGAATCCTTTCATATTTGTATTTGTCTCGCCTAAGCAATAACCTAGGTAAGAATTGACGTTAATTCTAATAATTGTAGCCTATTTGATTGTTACTATATTGTATATTAGAATGCTAATTCATGCGAAAACAAATTCAAGCCAAAATAATCGGTCGGGTTCAATTAGTCATGTATCGTGATTTTGCCGAGAGGAAAGCGCAAGCTCTCGGTATTACGGGCGTGGTAAAGAATATGCCGGACGGTTCAGTTTTTGTCATTGCCGAGGGTGATGAAACAAAACTCAAGCAATACATTAAATTATTGAAGAAGGGTCCAATATTAGCGCGTGTTGAAAAAGTAAATGTTGAATGGAATGAGGCAAACGGTTCATATTCTAATTTCCTAATCAAATACTAAATATGAACACAATGAATAAAAAAATAAAATGCATAGGTTTCATAATGGACGGTAATCGTCGTTATGCCAAAAAACACGGTAAGGGAAGTATTGCGGGGCATAGAGCCGGCTATAACAAATTTGAAGAAGTCCTGAATTGGGTCAAGGAGGTGGAAATTGACCATGCGATTGTCTTTGCCTTCTCTACCGAGAATTGGAATCGTGGTAGGAATGAAATCAAGGCACTTATGTTGCTCCTCAAGTTCACTCTAACAAAAAGAATAAATGAGCTTGATAATCAAGGTGTGAAATTGAAATTTGTCGGTGATCTATCGAGATACAATGAGTCATTCCGTAAATTAATGGATAGGGCGGAAAAACAAACAGAGAAAAATCCCATGACGTTGTATATCGCCCTTTCATACGGCGGTCGCGCGGAGATATTGAATGCCGTCAAGGAAATTTCAAAACTTTCCAGTGAATGCGTAAAAAAAATAAATGAGGAGACTCTGATGAAATACTTTTGGACGAAGGATATGCCCGATCCTGATTTGATAATTCGGACTGGCGGTGAAATGCGTATGTCCAATTTTCTGCCATATCAATCGGTTTATAGTGAATTATTTTTCACGAAAACTTTGTGGCCAGATTTTGCCAAGAGTGAATTTGAAGCAATTTTGGAGGAATTTGGTCAAAGAAAGAGAAATCACGGGAAATAATCAATTTAGACACGTTCATTTCTCGGTGGTAATGAATGTTTTTCATCACGAATACAGAATGCTTCAATATTGATTTTACTTTTATGTTTGATAGACTGCAATTCAAATGAATCGAATTTTCTTCAAGCATGCGGGAGTTTTGTTCGTGCTTGTATTGGCCGGCTTTTTTGTTGGCTACTTCGGTCGCGATTTCAGTTTTCCTGCGAGTGCAGTGGTTGTGAAGAAACAAACGGCGACTGTTTCCCTCGCCATGGCTGCCGATGTTGATCCGAATAAACTCTATGAAGTTACGGATGTAATTGATGGCGATACATTCAAGGTAATGATTGACGGAAGAGAAATAACCGTGCGCATGCTCGGGATAAATACTCCGGAAATCGTGGATCCGCGCAAGGCGCCGGAGTGTTATGGTCCGGAGTCCTCGGCTGAAACAAAATTCTTGTTAAATAATAGGGAAGTCAAGCTCGTCCTGAATTCCAATCGCGAAAAAACGGATATTTATGGCCGCTTATTGGCCTTTGCCTATCGCGATGACGGATTATTTATCAATGAATCGCTCATAAAAAATGGCTTTGCGCGCGAATACACGGTCGGTAGTCCGTATCAATATCAGGCAGAGTTTAAGGAAGCACAAAATGAGGCAAAAGAAGGCGGAAAAGGATTGTGGTCAAAATGCGAAACCACAAAACCAAAATAGTTCCATTCACCACTATGATACTGTTGATCTCGAGTGATCCTTGTGAGTATTGAGAAACCTATTAAAAGCGGAGTCCCTGGTTATGTATATATTTATCATGCTCACAGATAACGGATAAGTCTATCAAATTATTTTACGAATTTATTACTTCGCCTTCAAAAACAAATAAATATCTTCAAGCGCTTTGACTGCATCGCCGGCGGCGATATTATTTTGATGATACAAACCATCGGTACAATCGCCGGCGGCCCAAATACCGACAGTTGATGTCTTCTGATTCGCCGGATCGGTAATGATATAACCGCTTTTATTCAGATTCACCAAATTTTTAGCAAAATCCGTTATGGGAGTAGAACCAATTTCAATGAAAATTCCTGAGACATCGATTTTCACTTCTTTTCCGGAAATAATGTTAGTGTAAACCAGTCCATTGACGAATTTGTCTCCTAAAACTTCTTTAGGAACAGCATTACGCAATATTTTGAAATGTGAGTTCGTGGATACTTTTTCAATAGTTCCGGGATCAGCGCGGAATTTCTCACTCCTATTTAGCAAAGTCACGCTTTTACAATACGCCAGAAGCTGCGCCGCGCTATCAAAAGCCGCGTTACCTCCGCCGATTACCGCGACGTCTTGACCGCTAAACATCGGTCCGTCGCATGAGGCACAGTATGTCAGACCCTTGTGTTCCAATCTATTCGCGCCGGGTACATCGAGTTTCCTCCTATGACTACCTGTTGATATTAAAACAGTTCCCACCTCATAATCTCCCCTATTGGTTTTAATATGAAATGTTCCAGAACTTTTATCCCCTGGTACTCCCACATTTTGCGAAACGCTCTCGCAAATCTCTCCTTCATGAATTTCCACAAATTCGCCGGAATAAGCCTTCAGGTGTTTTTCCAATTTTTTTGCCAATTCTTGCCCCGTGATGTTCACTGTGCCAATCCAATTTTCTATACCTTCCGAAACCGCGCTCTGACAATTCCAGTCCTTTGTGATAAAAATCGTTGAAAGCTGTTTGCGCGCCGCGTAAACGCCGGCCGCAACACCAGCTGGACCGCCGCCTATAATCGCGAGGTCATAAATCATATAAGGCATTCTAACATACTGAATCATCAACCGCACTCAAAACCATGCCGAGGACATGAGTCCCGCAGGACACAAAATTGCGTGATTTTGAGTGTGGCCTATTACAACGCCTTCAATCTCTCTATCAAAAACCCCTTTTCACCATTTCTATTATTTATCGTCGCTTTTATCGCCAAACATTTGTCGGAGGAGATAAGCTCTCGGAATTCTTGGTACACACGCGGAAAGACGACAGCCTCGGATGAACCAGAGAAATCGGAAATCGTTACGAACGCCATAGTCTCATTATTTTTCGTCTGAATAGTTCTAACCTCGTTTATAATCACGCCGAGAATAACGGATTCTCCTTCTTTCACGCGCTCCAACGCCTTCTTAATATCAATATCTTTTTTTTCAATAACAGCGCGATATTTTTCCAAAGGATGCCCTGAAATGTAAAGCCCCAACAGTTCCTTTTCCCAACCCAATTTATCCTTCAATTCCACCACCGGCACTTCATTCAAACGAAGCTTCGGCACGCTAGAAACATCCACCATCATGCCGAAAAGGGAATTTTGACTGGTATTTCTGTTCTCAATTTCTTTATTGTACGCGAGCATAAGTTCAATGTTTCCAAGCATAACACCGCGATCCTCGCCGAAACAATCCATTGCGCCGGCCTTTACCAGTGACTCCAGAGATTTCTTATTCAGATTCTTATCTTTCACTCGGTCAAGAAAATCAGCCAATGACTTGAATTTACCTCCGCGTTTTCTCTCCTCAATTATGGCCGTTGAAATACCTTGTCCGAAATTCTTGATTGTCACTAGTCCGAATCTGATGTGGTATTGACACTCGTTGGCCGCGACGGAGTCAGCACTTCCTCCCACGGGCCATAGCAAGGCGGAGCGATTAAAAACTCGTGGGGGGCATGCGCTAACCTCGTCGCGGGATAATAAATCCGTGTCTGTATTTTTTATTACGGTAAACTGACTGAAACTCTCATTCACATCCGGCGGCAAAACCGGAATATTCATACGCTTACATTCCGCGATGGTCTCGGCGACTTTCTCAGTTTCACCTTGCTCCGAGGTCAAAACCGCCGAGAGGTAGATTTCAGGATAATGGGCTTTCAAATACGCGGTTAAATACGCCACCCAACCATATGATACGCTGTGCGCCTTGTTAAAAGCGTAAGCCGCGAAAGGTTCTATCCATTTCCAGACTTCCTTTGCTTTTTTCTCACTCCACTTGCTGTGTTCCATGCATCCTTTTATAAAACGATCTTTTTGCCTCGCCATTTCTTCGGGAATCTTCTTGCCGACCGCCTTTCTGAACTTATCAACCTCTGACCAAGTGTAGCCGGCCAGATCGTGCGCCATTATAAGCAAGTCGTCTTGATATACCAGAATGCCATATGTTTTCTTTAGAATTTTCTCCAGTGAAGGATCCAAATATTTTATGCGTTTTGAATCATGTTTGCGCGCTATATAATCGGGTATGAATTGTATCGGGCCGGGGCGATACAAGGCAACCATGGCATTGATGTCATGAATTGTTGTCGGGCGCAAGTCCTTCAGGAATTTTGTCATGCCGTCGCCGTTTAACTGAAATAAATCTGCCGTTTCGCCTCGAGCCAACATCTCGAATACTTTCTTATCATTCACCGGAATCTTATCTATTTCAATTGTGACATGCTCGATTTTTTTTACTCTCTCAATCGCGTCGGAGATAATCGTCAGATTTTTCAATCCCAAAAAATCAAATTTCAAAAGTCCGGCTTCTTCTATGGAATACATATCATATTGCGTAATAATCTTGCCTTCGCCTTTAGGATCATATTGCAGTGGAGTGTGATTGGCAATATCCTCCGGCGCGATAACGACGCCGGCGGCATGAACGCCAATGTGGCGAGCGCAACCTTCTACTTTCCTCGCTAAATCAATTATTTTCTTCGTGTCCGCGTTCTCATTGTAAAACGCCGATAATTCCGGAACTTCTTCCAGCGCGCGATCAAGTGTCATGGGAAAACCCTGCGAACCCATGGGTATCAATTTAGAAATCCTGTCTCCGATCTCAAATGGAAAACCGAGAGCGCGCGCCGTATCGCGCACGGAGCCGCGCGCCATCATCGTTCCGAATGTTCCTATCTGCGCGACTCTATTCGCGCCATATTTCCTGCGCGCGTATTCTATGACTTCATCGCGTCTATTGTCGGCGTAGTCCATGTCAATATCAGGCGGCGACGGTCTATCGGGATTCAAGAATCGTTCAAAAGGTATTTCATAGTCAATCGGATTGATGTTTGTAATACCGGCTAGGTATGTCACCAAAGAACCTGAAACCGAACCTCTAATATTACTTAAAATGCCGTTATCTCTCGAAAATTTGAGCAAATCCGCGACTACGAGGAAATACGGCGAATACCCCTTTTTTATAATCACACCAAGCTCATATTCCGCGCGCTCGAGCATTTCTTTACTTTTCGGTATATCGCGTTTACTAAATCCATCAAACACCAAATGACGCAATTCATCATCGCAACTTCTTCCGCTTTCAATAATAAAATCCGGGAATACCCATTTTCCCAGAATAAGTTCAAGGTTACAGATATTAGCGACTTTTTTCGTATTTTCCAGTGCCTCAGGCATATCTCTGAATAGTTCTTCGGCCCGTTCGGGCGAAATAAAAGAAAAGTCTTCCTCATTATCATCCGACCCTCGATCGGAAGTGTCGGTATGTGAATTCACCAGGAGTATGGTATCGCGCGCGTCACGATCATCTGGATTCATATAGAAAATATCATGCGCGGCGATAATTGGAATATTTTCACCGCGCGCGAAGTCAGCCAAAACCTTCATGTTTAGATCATGGCCCTCAATCTCCGGATGTTTCGTTATTTCAATATATAGGCGATTACTAAACACTTTCTTATAATAAGACGCGAATTCTTTGGCCTTATCTTTTGTGCGGCTTTTTAGCGATAGTGAGATATCTCCAGAAAATGCCGGCGAAATCGCGATCAATCCTTCATTATATTTCTCCATGAGTTCACGATCGATTCTGGGCTTATAATAGAAGCCCTCGAGATGTGACGCGGTTACCAAATTCATGAGATTTCTGTAACCGCTTTCGTTCAGGGCCAGAAGTACGAGACGGCTCCGACGGTTATCTATACCGACTTCCTTATCGTGTCTGGTTCTTTGGGCGAGATAGAAATCGACGCCGATAATCGGCTTGATATCTTTCTTCTTGCAGGCTTTGTAAAATTCGATTGTGCCGTACATATTTCCGTTGTCAGTGAGCGCGATGGCGGTCATGCCGTGTAACTTCGCGGCTGAAACGAGATCGTCAATTTTCGGTAATGCCGCGAGCAGAGAATAGTGAGAATGCGTGTGGAGATGGGTAAAGTGACTCATAATGATAGTATAATTCAAACATGAAAAGATTGATAATTGACAGGTCCCCATTCACGTTTTTTATATTTGAAATGTTTTTTGCGCAAATGAGTGATATAAACACGATATCTATTTCTTGAAAAGACTTGACGGAGAATTTGACAGGCATATAATTCTCTGCATGGAAAAGGAATTTTCAAAAATTAATATCAGATTGGATTCGATTGTGGATTCGATTGCCATTTTGTCCACAAAAA
>CAZIUH010000008.1:11619-29688 GCA_964542675.1 uncultured Candidatus Saccharibacteria bacterium
TGGCAACCAAGGATGAGTTTAAGGACTTGTCTTCAAAAATGGCAACCAAGGATGAGTTTAAGGACTTGTCTTCAAAAATGGCAACCAAGGATGAATTGAAAAACCTGTCCTCAAAGATGGTTACCAAAAACGAATTGAAAAACCTGTCCTCAATGATGGTTACCAAAAACGAATTGAAAAACCTGACTTCAAAAATAGCAACTAAGGTTGAATTGAATTTAGTATCAAAGTCGGTTGCGGAATTGTCTAGGAAGATGGCAACAAAAGACGATTTGAAGAATTTAGTCACCAAGGAAGAAATGAATATCGCCATCGAAAGTAGTTTTGATGATTTAGCGCGAATGGTTGCGAAAGGTTTTGAAGGTGTCGATAAACGATTCGAAAGTCTCGAACAAAAAGTTGATCGTAATTTTACTGGTCTTTCGAATAGAATAGATTATGTTCTACTCAATTACACTAGACGCGATGAATTTGGGAAGCTTGATATACGTGTCAAAAGATTAGAGAAGATATGTTAATCGTTGGTATCGACGAAGCAGGTCGTGGTCCGATCGCCGGGCCGGTAGTGGTAGGTGCTTTTGTTTTTTTGAATGAGAAGGCGAAGAGAATTTTTCGCGGCGTGAAGGAATCGAAACAATTGAGTGAAAAAAGAAGGGAAGAATGGTTCGGTATTATTGAACAGGCGAAAGATGATGGATATATCGATTTTCACGCATCATTTCAAGGTCAAAAAGTGATAGACAAAAAAGGGATTTCGTACGCGATTCGCAAGGCGCTAGAACAAACATTAGATGGTTTGAGTATACATTGGAAGAATAATTCAGGTTCAAATATGGATTCCGATTTGAATTCCAATTCTAGAGCGAATATTAATCTTTCAAATATTCGTGTGTTGCTCGATGGTGGACTCAATGCCCCGGCGTGTTATACGAATCAGAAAACAATAATAAAAGGCGATGAGAAAAAATCAATTATTGCCCTGGCATCGATTTGCGCGAAGGTGGCGCGGGATAGATATATGAATAGATTTGCGAAGAAATTTCCTAAATATAGATTTGAAAAACATAAGGGCTATGGAACAAAACGGCATTATGCGGCGATCAAAAAATATGGTTTTTTATCCTTGCATCGCAGATCATTTGTGACTAATATGAGGTTATGGGACAATAAAAATCGCTATTGACTTTTTTAACGCTATAATATATAATACATACACCATGAAAAATACGGCCAAAAACATAAGTTTTCTTGTCTCTACGGTTATATTATTTCTAATAGTCTGTTTTACGGCTATTCCCATCACGGCTAATGCCGATTGTAATTATTATGACGGTTACAGTTATCGCTCATGTGGTTCATACGGTTACAATTATAATGTGAACTCTCTTATTGGAAATCAATACAGTTATGGCAGAACAACTTCTGTGTCATATTCCACTCCAATCTCCGTTCCTGTTTATTATCCTGTTTACACTCCGGTCTATACTGTCGCGTATCCAACACTTCAAGCTTCATGTTTTGCCAGGACTTCGAACAACGCATACAATAATTCCAATTTATCCGTCCTTACAGGTGATACCGTAACATGGTATGCCTACGTATCGGGTGGTACGGGATCATATTCATATTCATGGTCAGGAACGGATAACCTTTATGGTTATGCGTCAGCTATTTATAAGTCTTATTACAATATAGGAACAAAATCAGCAGTTTTGAGCGTGACATCCGGAAATCAAGTCACAACCGTGAATTGCGGGAATTTGGTCAATGTTTATGAAATCGTTTATCCTCAACCTCAAATCATTCCCGTTTCTGTTCCAGTTCCAATTCAGGTACAGGTACCGACAATTCAATATCCCGCCTATCAGATGAATTTAAACACTGGCCTTGATATTGGTTGCTTTGTGGATCCAACAACTGCTTCTATAAATCAACCTGTCACTTGGTCGGTAGAAGTTACTGGTGGGCGAGCTCCGTATACATATTCCTGGACCGGTTCTGATAGTCTTGTCGGAACTATCAGTTCAATAATCAAATATTACGGCACAAGTGGTGTAAAGAGTGCTATTGTCACAGTCACTTCTGCGGATGGCAAAACTGGCGTGAAAGCTTGCAGTAATACTGTAACAGTTCGTGCTCCTAGTACCAATATTGGTTATTCAAACCCGATAATCAATACACAGCCGGTAACGAAAACACAACCAGTTATTGATTCAACGCAGTCAGTTGTACAGCAAACGCAATCAAATCAGCAGTCAACGCAATCATCGATGGTAAAGGCACAAACACAGGATTCTAACAATAGTCAGACCGCGAATGTTCCGACATCGGCGATGTCTCTATTCTCGCTTTCCAATATACCTTGGGGTTGGGTCGGAATACTCGTTATTCTCGTTCTTTTCGCCACGGTCATGTATCTATTATTCAATAGGCCGAAGATATAAAAAGAGGATTGGAAACGATTCATTTCTACTATTGGAAAGAAAACCGACCCGAATACGAGTCGGTTTTCTGTTTAGCTTGTATATTTTGCCGCATATAAGGAAGAACTGATCATAATACTTTATACCGCGTGCTACGTGACAAATTGTCCAGATTTGACCATTTCGCCACATTTGATTCCGTTTCTGAGGACGAATCCGATCCTCCGAGATATTTAATATTCAAGGGTTTTATGAGTACTGATGGTTTTCAAACATCCTTATCCGAGTCAAGCCGTAATATTCTTGAGACGCCGATAATCGACGAAAATGGCAACAGAATAAACACTCCTGGTAACTGGTTCATATCCGGCCACAATTTGCCGGAAAAAGTTAAGAAGTAATCTATATTATTTATATTTCACTCAAAAAATCAAAGTTTGTTTTGAATTTCCTTATTCAATCTCTTTAACACGTCTGCATCCGTAAGTTGTCCAATCTGCCCTTTGTCTCTACTTTCGAGCGTGACTTTATCGACCTCAACATCCTTATCTCCGATAATTATGAAATACGGGATTCGCGCCGTTTTCGCGTTTCTGACTTTTTTGCCAAAATTATCTGCAGAAATATCAAGCTCGGAGCGGATAGACGAGCCGCGTAATAATTCATGAACTTTTCCGGCGATTTCATGATGTGTTTCGGCCACTGGAATGATTTTGACTTGAATGGGAGAGAGCCAAAGAGGGAAATTGCCGCTATAATGCTCGATCAAGATTGACATATACCGTTCAATCGAACCCATGATAGCCGCGTGAATCATGACGATGCGCTCGCGAACTCCTTTTTCATTGTTACAATCAAGATTGAATCGTTCGGGCAAATTCATATCAAGTTGAATAGTCGCAACTTGCCATTCACGGCCGAGGGAATCCTTTGCCATAAAATCAATTTTCGGACCGTAAAATGCCGCTTCACCTATGGCTTCAGACACATTGATCCCTTTGCCCAATATTAGTTTTCTCAATATATCTTCCGATTGACGCCAGATATCTTCAGTTCCAAGATATTTATCCATATGCCTGGGATCGTGCAAGGATAGACGTGGAATTAATTGAAAACCAACCGCGCCATAGAAAGTATTCACAATATCCCAAATTTTCAAAACTTCCTCTTCCACTTGGGAATGTCGGCAGAAGACATGGGCATCATCTTGCGTAATACATCTTACGCGTGATAATCCAGCCAGTTCTCCGCTCTGCTCGTCGCGATAGACCATAGTCGTATTGGCGTATCTTTGCGGAAGTTCCTTGTAGCTGTGCAATTTGCGGGCATAAATCTGCGTATGGAAAGGGCAATTCATCGGCTTCATGGCAAAAACATGTCCTTCCCTCGTAGTGATCTTGAAAAGTTCGTCTTTGAATTTGTCCCAATGACCGCTTCTTTCGTATAAATCCTTTTTTGAAATATGCGGAATTTCAACTTTTTCGTATCCGTACTTTCGGCGCAATTCCCATACGAAATCATTCAAGATTTCCCTTATCATGGTGCCCCTCGGCGTCCATAATGGCAGACCGGATCCGACCAAATCAGAAAAAGTGAATATGTCCAATTCTTTGCCTAATTTTTTATGATCTCTTTTTGACGCTTCTTCCAAGAACTTTTCATATTCATCGAGTTCTTTTCTAGAATTGAAAGCCAGGCCATAAATCCTGGTGAGCATTATATTTTTCTCATCCCCCCGCCAATACGCGCCGGCGATACGCGAAAGTCTGAATGAGTCTCCCTGTATTTCATTGGCTGGGTTTCCCGCG
Organism: uncultured Candidatus Saccharibacteria bacterium; assembly: GCA_964542675.1. Lineage (GTDB taxonomy): Bacteria > Patescibacteriota > Minisyncoccia > Phycocordibacterales > PALSA-1337 > C7867-002. The sequence continues at coordinate 15,851 of CAZIUH010000008.1, forward strand.
TGGCCGCCGCGGCAGAGGTCAACGAATGCGCCAGATATGTAAATTGAAATAGGCTCATTTGTCGCGGCAATCTCATTCACAAGCTCCAATTTATATTTGTTATCCTTGAATAGTTCGCAAGCTTCCGCAACCTTGATCTCCTTGCCGACGATCTCAGTCCATGAAGGAAGTATTTTGCGCATTCTCTTTTCTATTTCCTTCAAATCTTCTTCGATTATGGGCTTGTCAAATTCAAAATCATAATAAAAACCGTTATCTATAACCGGTCCAATCGTCGCTTTGGCGTTAGGATACAAATCCGTAACGGCGGCGGCGAGGAGATGCGCGAGAGTATGCCTCTTATTATTCAGTTTTTCGTCCGCAGGGTTCATGGGGATATGATAGCAAATACATAGAATATTCGGAAGTTAATAAAACCCCTTGTAATGTTACGGAATCTCTTATTTAAAAACGTGAACTACTTCAACCTTGACCTCCTAAGAAACGCCGGTATGGCGCCCCAGTCATCGTCTTCATCGGATTTCATGTCCTTTTTAACATCTGCAATCCTATCTTTTTCGCCGTTCGTGTCGGCCTTTTTCTGATTGGAATCGGTAACGGAATTGAATATTTTTCCGCGCTCCTTCTCGCCAATTTTCATAATAGATGCTACGGATGAGTCATTGGTTCTCGATTGCGCCGCACTGGCATTAGCGGCAGAAACCTCTCTCTGGGCGGAGGCACTACCTTCCGGGAAACCGGTGGCTATGACAGTTATCTTAATTTCATTCTTCTTCAACTTATCGTCTCGAACTGTGCCAAATATGATTTTTGCTTCAGGGTCTATAGACTCCGTAATGACCTTCGCGGCGTCTTGGATCTCAAACATCGTCAGATCCTCTCCTCCGGCAATTGAGAAAAGCACGCCTTTGGCGCCAGCGATGGAAACATCAAGAAGTGGTGAATTGATCGCCGATTTCGCGGCCTCAATAGCCCTGTTTTCTCCAGACGCCGTGCCAATGCCCATAAGCGCTGAGCCGGCATTTTCCATGACCGTACGAATATCGGCAAAATCTATATTAATGAGTCCAGGTGTGGTAATAAGGTCAGAAATACCCTCAACCGCGTGGCGTAATATTTCATCGCATGTTGAAAAAGCATTCTTTACCGTTGTGGTTTTATCAATCGAGGAAAGTAACTTATCATTCGGAATAACAATAATAGCATCCACTTCTTTGCGTAATTCATCGAGAGCGGCGTCGGCGATTCGCGAGCGCTGACGTCCTTCGAAATAGAATGGTTTTGTAATAACGGCGACCGTGAGACATCCGAGTTCCTTTGCGGTCCTCGCGACTATGGGGCTGGCGCCACTTCCCGTGCCGCCGCCGAGACCGCATGTTACAAAGACCATATCCGCGCCCTTGACTGCCTCTTGAATTTCGTCTTTGCTTTCTTCCACGGCTCTACGACCGAGATCCGGATTCATGCCCGTGCCAAGCCCCCTAGTCAGATTCTTGCCTATATGAATACGCTTCTTCGCGAGCGCGCGGTGTAAATCCTGGGAGTCCGTATTTATAGCCATAAAATCAACGCCTCGAACTTTGCAAATAATCATGTGATTAACCGCATTCATTCCGGAGCCGCCAACGCCTAGTACTTTTATTCTGGCAAAAGCTTCAATTTCGGGAGTTATATTGGGCATATGGATAGTTTATATATTTCGGTAATAAACGCAAAGTTACGCGCGATGGATAATATGCATGCATCTTAACATATGAAATTATGTAAGCAAGTGTGGTTTTTCATCCGTGTAATTTATACATACGCGCCATGCAAAAAACATTGTAAAATCAGTCAATATTACAAAATGGGAAATGAATAAAAATAACCTCAATTAGTGTGCGGGCAACTAATTGAGGTCATGTTATAGGAGTTCTGCGACCTTCTGGATAGCGAGTCTCTCAACTTCGCTTCCATCCGAAGCATTATCGTATGCCCCCTTGATTTGTGCGATGGTGGTGCAAAGACTGATCCATTTCTCAAAGGCAAATCTTTTGACTCCGCTTCCATACGGAGTATTGCTGTATGTCTCCTTAGCTTGCTGAACAGTGGTTATGTTCTTAATATCCGGTGCTGGAGGTGTAATCTTCAGAACATCTCTGACCCTGTCCAAACTAACACCCAAAAGCGCGGCCACCCTATCAGCCTTATCATTATTCATTCAATTTTTCTCCTATTGTTTTTTGATTATTGTCTATATTGACAACATGTTCAATTCATAGAAATGCTATCAGAGTATATGTCTTGTGTCAATATACCACGGAAATGCGCGCACATAAGGTAATTTCACTCAATCTGCGCATAACATAATCAAGGCAAAAATTGCTTGACCCATTCGGAAGAACGTTGCCACAGACGTCTTACCAGCGAATTAATGGTTGTTTCAATGTGTCCAGAATCATCGTCACTATGCAGTCCCCAAATACAAAGTCCGTATGCAACCGCCCATGTCGCGTCTTTGAATGATGATTTTCCGTCAATGAGTCCGAGAGTTCCGACCCGAGAGGGAAGACGAAGGGAAGCGCGCGCGACAATATCTATTGAATTTAACGCGGAACCGCCGCCAGTGATCACAATTCCTGCCGGCAAGAGACCATTCCTGCCTATCTTCTTCAAATGAGCTTCGATAAGTTCGAAAATGTCCGATAAACGCGCCGTGATAATTTCCTCCAATTTTTTTCTGGGATATGAACTACCAGTAATAGTGCCAACCTTGATTTGCTCCGCCTCCTCGAGCGGAACTTTTAGACCGAGCGCGATATCATTCGTGATATCGGTAGAACCTATGGGAAAAACCTCCAGGGAAGTTGGAATACTGTTCTCGAATACAGCAATGGAAACGGTTTCCGCGCCGATATTGGCGAGCACGCAACCGGCGATCTTCTGCGTCTTGGCCAGAGTTACGAAACCAGCAGCGACGGGCGCCGCCATAATATCCTCAACTTCTATATCCGCTTCATTCACAGCCTGAACCAGATCGGCAACATGATGATCGAGACATGTAATAAAAAGCATTTTGAGCTCGATTCTATTACCTTTCATGCCTTCCGGTTTTCCCAGGGCAACGGCGTTATCTATTTTGTATTGAAGCGGAATGGCATATATGATGCGACGATTTGCTATAGACGCGTTGGGAATATCTTTTTCACATTGGGCATGAAGTTTTTCCAGATCCAAAGAAGTGATCTCAGCATCGGCCCTTGAAGTGATGAGCGAACTTGTTACAGTTGTACTGCCCAAACCGATACCTCCAACGCCGATAAAAGCTTTTTTTACTTTGATACTGGTTTTCGTTTCGACTTGTTGCACCGCTCGACGCACGCTCGTCGCCACATCGCGGACATTTGTGACATAGCCGTGGCGAAGACCGTGTGACTCGGCAATACCGACGCCAAGAATTTTCGGAAAACCCTTTTCATTTTTTTCTCTTGCATCCGTAACGACCACCTTCACGTGATAGGTGCCGATATCTATGCCAGTGATAATATTTCTAGACATGTGTGTCCTTTTATGTTCGAGCAAAATTCACGTTGCCATCTAAATGCCGAATTTCTTTCGGAATTTCGCCTCCACCTGCTCCATTATAGCGCTATGATCGTATCCTCTCAAATGTGTACAACCGTGGATAAATAGAAAAGCAAAAAAATTTTCGTATGTTCGCTTAAATTTGATTGCCTCCTTCTTTGTTTGGCTTGGGCAAACATATATCTCGCCGTCGTTTTTGGAATATGGAAAGCTTAGAATATCAGTTGCCTTATTAACACCGCGGTATGTGGCATTGTATTTCCGAATAGTCGCCGAATCCGTGATAATAAGAGTTAGATTGTAGTCAACGCCAAGCATGACATTTTTTATTTTATTAAAAAAAATAGCCGGAATCTTGGCTTTAGTATTATTTGCTATTGAAATTTTCATTTAGTCTCGAATTATGTCCGGGCGGTTTGCTTCGTTATATAAAAAACTTATCTTCTTACAGGTTTTATGGTTACTTTGCCCTGCTTTATGAGTTCGGATATTTCGGCTCTACGAGCGATGGATTTGAGCGCCTTCTGTTTGACCTTATAATGCGACTGAACTCTTCCGCTGAAACGAATGGAACGCATTCTGGGAATCATGCCAAAACTTTGTATTTTTCTGCTGAAACGTCTCAAAACACCGAGACTATTCTCGTTCGGATTACGGCTTATTTCCACATTGATCATAGCGAGGGTAGGATAACATATTGATAAATGTTAGGCAAGGTATCAAATTATTTCCCCCAATATTCCCGCTCCACTTTCTTCATATATTTCGGCAAATCATCGATCGAGACTAGCTCTTGCGCGTGCGTATCGGCTTTCCGAACGATAATAGTTCGATCGATTGCTTCTTTTTTGCCCATGACTAGGATATAGGGGGTATGATATTTTTCAATGGAAGAGACCTGAGCACCCAGGCGATCCTTGGCGAGTGAAAGATATAGAGGAACTTTCACTTGTCGGAGTTTTTCGATGATTTCAAGTGAAAGAAGTTTTGACTCCAGTCCGAGTTGCATGAATGAAGCAATTGGTCTTTTCGTCTTTTTCAGCGACTTGCGAAGATCAGCACGATTGCCTTTTATTAGGAGGGAAATACCAACGCCGGTAATATCGCGTTTCAAATTCAATTTTCGCGAAAGTCCATTGTAACGAACACCGATCGCCAGTATGCGTTTACTCTTTTTCAGCGCGTCGGGGTCCGTGTTCACAATAGCGAAAATCGTTTCGGTACAATATTTGCGATTTGCGATGAGGGAATTGTTAACCGAATAAGGAATATTCATAGTCTCGAAGTATTCAAGCAATTCTTCCAAATGCCGGCGGCTATTTTCGCATAGGAAGTCCATTGATTTCGGCGCGAGCTCGTTCAACTTCGCGCATGATTCATCGCATGAGGAAAGAAGTTCGAGTGGATCATTCTTCAGGAGTTGTCTGCAATCGGCGCTCATATCGTTAATATGCTTTCTATAATATGCCGTGAGCTCACGCACGAATCTTTGCATGGAATCATGATCACCGAGACTATTCACTTCAACGGCCGTATCAACATACCCTTCCTCGGCAAGCATGACCCGAGCCGTCTCGATAAGAGTGGCCTCAGCAATACATCCTGCACTGCCGATAATTTCCAGATCGGCATAACGATGATAGCCTTCTTTTTTACATCCGCCTTTGCACGGATCTTTGAAATAGAGCATAACCGGTTGAGGTAAGTTTTGCATATTTTCTTCCTGATATGTGCGCATAAGGGCGATTTTCTCTTCGGCATGAAGCGGTAGACGACCGTGTTTGTCCGTTTCATCATCTATCGAATCGCCATTTTTCAGGTCCTTAGCGCCATCAATATCGATCTTTGTAATTCTGATGCTCTTCATCGGAAAAAAACCGAAATAAACGGGTATCTCACCGATCTTATCCAGATTCTCGTACTGGATGAATTTACCATCGGCCTGTTTTATCTTTTTATTTTTACTCATGTAAATGGCGGTTAGTGATCATTCGAATACTCTCCCGGCCAAAACGAAATCGTGGTTATCGGCAGTAATCGCAGGAAAGGTCGGCCAACTATCAGATTACGATCCAATGTGCCCCAAACTCGCGAGTCGGAACTTTGAGTGCGATTGTCACCCATAACGAAATATTCTGAAGGCTTGAGTCTGATTGTAAATGTGTCATGAGCAATATGTCCGGACGCTAGGTACGATTGATTCAACACAAATCCATCGGGATTTTCTTCATTTGTGATTGTGATTATCCCGTCTATGACGCTTATTATGTCATCAGGCAAACCGATAATACGTTTGATATAATATATGCTCGGATTATTGGGATATTTAAAAACAATAACATCGTTTCTTTTTGGTTCTCCAATCCTATATGAAAGCCGATCAACAACGAGAAATTGTCCTGAAGCAAATGTCGGATCCATGGAAGCGCCACTTACGATAAACGGCTCGGCAACAAAGTATCGTATAGGGAGGGCGATAATGAGGGCGATAATTATTGTCTGTGTCCATTCGCGCGCGATATGCCAACTAGATTGTTTTTGTACGCTCTCATCGGGATTCATGGCGCTATTGTATTATGAATATTGGTTTCGCACAAGTCATTTATTTCTTGAATATTTTTTTGGATTTATCGTTGAATCGCATAAATTGTTTTACCGAATATGTGCGGATATATATGAGACTAAATAAATTGCGCAATTGCTGATAATGTGCAATACTCTATTTATGGTAGTCCGAATGCGAGCAACGCGGGCGCATCGCGATAATAGAAGGTCACATCACGCTCTTGAGGCAGCGCGGTTTTCGGTGTGCAAAAATTGCAAAGCCAAGCATAAGAGTCATAGTGTGTGCGTGAGTTGCGGGTGGTATAATGGAAGAAAGATTCTTGATCTAGTCGCGAAAGCCGCCAGAAAAGCGAAGAAAAAAGCGGCGGAGGCGAAGAGATAGTTGTAAAACGTGTGTCATATGAATGTTTGAAACATAAATATCAAAACAGAACATGGATCAGAAACGTTTCAAATTTTAAGATTTGAGTTATAACATTTATCGGAGTTTCGAGTAATTAGTTCTTTTTACCACAATGGCCAATCGCCATCTATCCCGTTCAATAGTTCTGCAATCACTCTTTGAGTGGGATGTGTGTGGTATGCGTGATATAAACATAAAGAGTATTGTTGAGAGGAATGTGAAAGAATTCGCACCTGGAATGACGGATGCGTCATTCATTAAAGTTTTAATGAAGGGAATAGTCGCAAAGAGAGAGGATATCGATGATATTATCATGAAAGCGGCGCCGGATTGGCCGATAGATAAGATTTCTCCTGTTGATAGAAACGTGCTTCGTGTCGGACTTTTTGAATTACTCTTTTCCGATCGTGATGAAGTACCGGCCAAGGTAGCGATAAATGAGGCCATTGAACTTGCGAAGACTTTTGGCGGCGAAACGAGTGGCAGATTTGTGAACGGTGTTATGGGCGCGGTCTACAAGGAATTGGGTGAACCAGGTAAAGATGCCGCGTCAGTGAAACAAAAGAAAGTGAATGTACCATATGACCAAATGCCGATACAACATCTCGGCGGTGCTGTCGTCTACGGCAGGGATGGTAAGGAGATATACATGGCATTTGTTCATGACATATTCGGTCACTGGACCTTAGCAAAAGGGAAAATCGCGGATGGCGTGGATCCGAAAGATGGAACTATTTCTAAAGTGAAAGAGGAAATTGGCCTTGATGTAAAAATAATTTCTGATCTCGGATCCAATGAATATATTGCCAATGATCCGGAAATTGGTAAAATACGAAAACAGGTGCATTATTATCTCACTGAATCGGATTTTCATAAATTAACCTTGGTAAAAAAGCCCGGACTTGACGATGCTAGATGGTTCAAACTTGCCGATATTTTGGACCTGAATTTCTACGATGATATTTTGCCTATTGTTACGAAAGCGGTAACATCGCTTGGCAATGCCGTTTAATAGTTTATTGTTATCTGAAAATAATGAACATAGATATAGAAAAATTCGCGAAGCAAATCAATGTTGAATTTGACGACATTTCGCTATTACGCACGGCGTGCACGCATCGTTCGTATCTGAATGAAAACAAAGGATCAAAACCTGAACACAACGAAAGAATGGAATTTCTGGGTGACGCGGTACTGGAATTAGTGGTTACATTTTATCTTTTCAGAAAGTATCCCAAAAAAGCCGAAGGAGAACTGACATCATTCCGTTCAGCCCTTGTTAATACCGTTAGTCTGACTAAAGTTGCACAGTCAATCAACTTGAACGATTATATAATGTTGTCTCGCGGGGAAGCGAAGGATAATGGACGAGCTCGCTCCGTAATTTTGGCCAATGCCGTTGAAGCAATAATCGGCGCTATTTATCTTGACCGAGGTTACAATGCCGCGGCGAATTTTATTTCTAATCATCTTTTGAATACAATTGACATCGAGGAAATCGTAAAAAATAAGACATGGATAGACGCCAAAAGCCGCTTTCAGGAGAGGTCACAAGAGAAGACAGGTTTGACGCCGAGTTATAAAACATTGAAAGAAATTGGTCCTGATCATGACAAAAAGTTTACACTGGGCGTATTCATCGGCGACGTGCAAATCGCCACGGGGACGGGATCGTCAAAACAAGAGGCTGAACAACTAGCGGCGGATAAAGCTTTGAAAATGAAGGGCTGGTGATATATTTCACAAAATGCTAATGTTTATTCAGATTTGATTTTCGAAATACAACATTAACCAAGAGTTATATTCAGTTATGTTTGCTAGAAAAATGACGGAAACATTGCCGGAGAGATCATCCTTCACGCCGGAGGAACGTGAGAGACGCGGTATCAGAACATGTCTACATACCGGTGGGATGTGTTTTATTATCGAACGCTATGGAGATAACTGTGATGAGTGTACTCATACAAACGAAATGAGGAAACGGGCGAGACAAAATAGTTGTCTTAATAAACCGCTTTCCGGACACGGTTAGTCATGGAGAGAAGTAATTTACGCCCTCCACCGACAAGGTGGAGGTTTTCAATTATTAACAGTGAACAAAATGAATAAATTCAAACACATATAAAATTTTTAATTTAATGAATCCTAGTATGTGATGGGTGAATTCATGCGATTTCCGAAACTGAAACGCAATGGTACAATGTATTCATGTATCTCAAAAGTTTGGAGCTTTCTGGATTCAAATCATTCGCCAAAAAGGCGACTCTTAATTTTACATCACCGATTACGGCAATTGTTGGTCCCAATGGTTCAGGCAAGTCCAATACCGCCGAAGCTTTCCAGTTCGTTCTCGGTGAACAGAGCATCAAATCTATGCGTGGCAAAAGGGGAGAAGATATGATATGGAATGGCGGCGGCGATGCCGGTAGAGCAAATCGCGCGTCGGTAAAACTAATTTTTGATAATTCAAGAAGAATTTTTTCTGGCATAGATTTCGATGAGGTGACAGTAGAGCGAGTTGTCCACAGAGATAATGTCAACGAATATCTCTTGAATGGCAGTCAGGTCAGATTGAAAGATATTGTCGAGATATTGGCATTGGCGCATATCGGCGCGACTGGACACCATATAATTTCCCAAGGTGAAGCCGATCGAATTCTGACCGCGTCGATTCATGAGCGTAGAGAAATAATCGAGGACGCGCTCGGTTTGAAGATTTACCAATGGAAGAAAATAGAAAGCCTCCGAAAACTTGAGAAAACAGATGAGAATATGAGGCAGGTCGAATCATTGCGCCGAGAAATCGCTCCGCATTTGAAATTTTTGAAGAAACAGGTTGAAAAAGTCGAGAAGGCTGAAGAAATGCATCGGGAATTAATTCGTTTGTATAAAGAATATTTTGCGCGTGAGGAGTATTATATGAGAACTGAGAAAGAGCGACTGGAAATGGAATTATCCGGCCCCAAGAGCGAATTGGTAAAATTGGATCATTCCCTAGAAAAAGCTCGAAATATTCTCACGGTATCGAAGAATAGTGACCGTAAAAGTGATATTATCATCGCGTTAGAAAATAAACTCGCGTTAGTTCGGAGCGAAAAAGACTCTATTATCCGTGAACTTGGGAGAATTGAAGGAGAAATTAATGCCAATCAAAGAGCGGTGGAAAAGGAGGAACATAAGATAAAAAATGAACATACCAGAACTGTGCGCCTGAAAGATGTCGAGGAGGTTGTTAGTTCCGTAGAATCATTGAATACAATTCAGGATGTAAAGAGTCTTTTCACTGAGGTTATTCGAATGCTCAGGGATTTCATCGCGAAACATCGCGCGCAGATCAATTCTGATTACGTTTTTGAAATTAATGTTGAATTGACAAGGTTGAAGGAAAATAAGGAAAAACATGAGAATAGGATAAGATCTGTTATCAATGATGAAATCAGATTAAATTGCGAACATAATGAATTGAATCAATTAATCGAGAAAATGAAGGATACGGATCGCGACGCGGAAAAAGATGTGTTCAAAATTATCGCTCGGCAAAATGAATTGCGTGGCGTCATTTTAGTCATTTCAAATCAACTGAATACTGTCCTGAATGCCGAACAAGCTCTGAAAAGAGAAATTGGCGAAGCTGGTATTATTGTCGGACGGGAAGCAACTGTCTGGGATTTCGCCAGCGAAATAAACGAAATCTTCGATAGAAAATCTCAAGAAGAATGTTTGAAACATATTGAGAAAATCAAAATTCGTCTAGAGGATGCCGGAGGAAGTGGAGGCATGGAGGTAATGAAAGAATACAAAGAAACGGAGGAGCGTGATACATTCCTCGAGCGAGAATTGAATGATTTGGAAAAAGCCAAGGATGAATTACTTAAACTCATAACTAATCTCGATATGCGAATCGATATTGAATTCAAAAACGGCATTTTGAAAATTAATAGCGAATTTCAGAAATATTTCTCACTTATGTTTGGCGGCGGTAAAGCCGAATTGTCGGTAATTAGGGAGAAGAGAAGACACAAAAGGAATGAGATTGAAGGACTTGGAGAGTCACTGGTTGGAAATAGCGATGGAGATAACTATGAAGCAAATATGAAATTTGGTAATGGAGAAATCGGTATGAATAATGATGAAGAAGACGGTCCGGAAGGTTTGGAAGTCAATGTCAGCCTGCCGAGGAAGAAAGTCAAAGGATTAATGATGTTATCCGGAGGTGAACGTTCGCTGACATCTATCGCTCTACTTTTTGCAATTTCCCAGGTCAATCCACCCCCATTTATTATTTTGGATGAAACTGATGCCGCGCTCGACGAGGCCAATTCAAGGAAATACGGTGATATGATAGAAGATCTTTCCAAATATTCCCAACTAATTCTCATAACACACAATCGCGAAACAATGTCCCGTGCCGGCGTGCTTTATGGTATAACTATGGGAGCTGACGGAGCATCGAGATTGATATCCATCGTGTTCGATGAGGCGGTCAGAGTCGCCAAATAGTATTATTATTATGCCTTTTCAAAATTTATTCGCGAATATTATCAATGTGATAGAAACTGGTGCCACGCATGGCGGTTATATATTCCTATTTCTCATATCAATAGCTGAATCTATTCCCTTTATTGGTATCGCGATTCCGGGACATACGGCCATAATTATTTCCGGCTTTCTGGCAAAGATCGGTGTTTTCAATGTTTGGATCGTAATAGCACTCGCGTCATTCGGCGTGATTATTGGAGATATGGCGGGTTTTTATTTGGGGAAAAAATACGGCATGCCGTTTATGGATCGCTTCAAACTTCGATTATTTATAAGCGACCGGCATATAATAAAAGCACGGGATCTGATCAATCGACATACAGGCATGGCTCTTATAATTGGTCGACTCAATCCGTTCACGCGTTCGCTTATGCCTTTTATTGTCGGGGTCAGCCATGTTCGATCTATTATGTTCTGGGTATACAATGTTATCGGTGGAATTTTATGGGCAACGGCATCCGTTATGATCGGATATGTTTTCGGACTGGGATATTATATTTTCGCGCAATATATTGGTAAGGGCGTTATGATCGCAGTATTAGTATCGATTATAATAATATGGGGATATAAATTCATTAATGCCCGATTCAATATTTTCAAAAAATATGAATTATTCGCTCTTATTTTAAATATCGTCTCACTTTGGGCATTGGCAAAAACTGTTGAAGATGCTTGGGCAATGCGGTCGTTTATGGCGCAATTCGATATTTGGGTCAATCTTTTCATGAATAATCTGACGCATCAAATCACATCGGCATTAGTTGGTATTGCGAAATTCATTAGTTTGGTCGGCAGTACCGAAGTGATTATTGGAATTGGCATCCTGATCGGTGTTCTCTTCATTTTCAAAAAAAGGTGGCGATCTGCGGCTATAATAATAGCTTCGATTTGTTCAACGGGGATCATGGTTGAACTGATGAAGACTTTTTTTATGCGTACAAGGCCGGAGAATGCGCTACTGGTTTTGAATGATTATAGTTTTCCGAGTGGCCACGCGGCGTTGGCAGCGGTATTCTTTATTGTTCTCATTTATCTATTTACTCCCAAGAAAAGCTCAGGGATAAAAAGGGAATTGTTTATTACGATCTGCGTATTAGCGGTTATCACGATAGGTCTAAGTCGAATTGTTCTTAATGTGCACTGGGTTTCCGATGTTGTTGCCGGCTGGTCACTCGGCGTATTCTGCGCGACGGCGGTGATACTTCTTGTTAAATATATAGGTACCATGATTATTCGAGATAGTAATTAAACGGAGTTAATTCAAATCAACATGTATAAATTGGTATTACTGCGACACGGACAAAGTATATGGAACGCCGAGAATAGATTCACGGGCTGGGTAGACGTCGATCTATCGGAAAGAGGAATGAAAGAGGCGTATGATGCCGGCAAAAAACTGAATGAATCGGGTTTTTCATTTGATCTAGCATTTGCGTCAGTTTTAAAAAGAGTGGTTAAAACGCTTAAAATAGTGCTTGAGGAAATGAAGGAAGAAAATATTGAAATAAGAAAATCATGGAAATTGAATGAACGTCACTATGGCGCACTTCAAGGACTTAATAAATCTGATATGGCAACGAAATACGGGGAAGATCAGGTAAAGCTGTGGCGTCGCGGATATGATATACCTCTTCCACCTTTATCAAAGGATAGTGATATGTATCCAGGTAAGAATCCTCTTTATCAATCTCTGAATGAAAATGAAATACCTTTATTTGAAACATTAAAACACGCCATTGAAAGAGTTCTGCCGTACTGGAACGAAGAAATAGTGCCGGAAATAAAGAAAGGCAGGAAGATTATCATAGTGGCTTCGGGTACTAGTTTGCGTGGTATGGTTAAACATCTCGATAATATTTCAGACGATGATATTATTGAGCTAAATATACCCACTGGAATTCCGCTTGTTTATGAGCTCGATGATAATATAATTCCAATTAAGAAATACTATCTCGCGCAACCGGAAGAATTGAAGCAGGCGATTGATATGATCGCGAATCAGGGAAAAGCAAGGTGATTTTATTCCACTAGTCGAAAAAATGTGATGTAATTTTATAACAAATTACATCATACCCTACGAGTTCGAATTTAAGCCAAAATTACATATATTCATTTGACTTGATGTCAATTGGATTATAGTAAAATATTTTGGATTGACGGAGCGATATAATAATACGAGCGAGAGTTAATCAACTCGCGATAATAAGATGGCAGAACCAGTTAAGAAGCCGGTTCCACCGGTTCCACCACAGCCAACTACGCCCCCGCAGGTGTAGTTAGACGGAAGAATGCCCTCCTCGGGCATTTCTTTTGCATAAAATCAAATATAGTGTATACTGAGCGATGCGAGAGCTAATCAACTCGCGCTTAATGTCATGTCAGAACCAACACAAACACCGGTTCCGCCGGCTCCTCCAGTACCACCAGAGCCGACAACTCCAGCTCCACAAGCGTAGTTTGATGATGAAATGCCCCTAATTATAGGGGTATTTCCTTCATATAATAAAAAAGTCATAGGCTCAAATCTTAATTGTAAATTATATAACAAAATAAATGTTATATGCACAAAAACCTGCCGAGGCAGGTTTTTGTGCATATTGGCCACAAACCGAGGAGGAAAGTACTTCCAAATGTTTTAGGTGGTGTCCTGATCCAGCATTAAGCATGGATATAATTGGACCCGATATATTTTATTTAGGGAAGCCTTCCTGATATGTGTTGCGACCTAGCTACAGTGTGAATCCACCTTTTGAAAAAGTCAATATGC
>CAZIUH010000009.1:0-25838 GCA_964542675.1 uncultured Candidatus Saccharibacteria bacterium
TTCGTTACTAATATCGCTATTCCCATGCTATACTGTAATTTCGGTAATCGGAGTAATCCGATCTCTAGAAGTTATCGATTCTTTATATAATATATAATAATACTATGGATGATTTCAAAAAAAATGATAATTTCGGAGGAAATAATTCCTCAAACACTGACGAATCTTCAAAAAGTGGTGGAAATGGTCGGAATCAGGGCGACAGAAGTCTTCGTGACGGGTATGGAAGTCAAAATGGCGGTTCTGGTGATAGATTGAGATTTAATAGATCGAGTAATAAGAGTTCGAAACAGACTCAAATGTTTAACGCGACATGCGCTAAATGTCACAAACCCTGTGAAGTACCTTTTCGCCCGAGCGGTGATAGACCGGTGTACTGCAATTACTGCTTTGGCAAGAATAAAATCGGTAGTTCAAGCGATTTTTTGAAGCGAAATGGTTCAAATAGAAGAGATAATTCAGGCAATAATGCTCCGACAAGAGATCTATCATCACCCCTAGTTTCGGTACAGGCAATGAGTAATAGTCAATTGAGTGAGATGAAAAGACAATTGGATGCTCTCAATGCGAAAGTTGATAAACTCATTGAGATGATTACGAAAGGGCATGCTTCCATAGGTCATATGAATGTGGAAACAAGAACAAAAAAAATGATAGTCAAGCCGAAAAAGACAAAGAAGAAAAGCGCAAAAAAATAATTTATACGTTTTTCAATCATAAAAAAAGAGAGAATATCTCCAAACAGATGCGTATTTGAACGAAGTCTTATAATTTTGGAATTCGTTTTTTTTATTTTCCAAAATCTTGAAGTTATCCACAGTTTGCTATTGACTAGTGAACGACCGTTCACCTATACTATCCATATACTAAAAAGACCGAAATTATAAGCAATAACTAATATAAATACATAAATACCATGAGTAGATATCAAACAATAAAAGCCATACAAGTAGAACTTAGTCGATTGAATAGAGACATTGATCTCAAAATCATCAAAGGTCTTTCGTATATCCGCGAATCCAGACGTCATAAATTCCTAAAGTCCCAACTTTCGCAACTCCGACCGCGCACATCATGGTTCGTTCGTCCGCTAAGCTATTTGTCCGCATTCATGTTCTAATATACCCATGCTCAATTCATACAAACAAAAGATTCTGGGTTTTTATAAAGACAATAAACGCATGCCGACTTATACCGAGATTATGAGCTTAGTCGGATTCAAGTCCAAAAACGCCGTTTATAAACTTGTGGCGAAACTTGTCGAAGAAGGCGTGGTCAGTAAAGACGATAGCGGTCATTTGATACCCAATAAACTTTTTGGTGAGATTCCAGTCCTTGGCCTCGTCGAAGCCGGATTTCCGTCGGCGGCTGAAGAAGAGCTTCTAGATACTATGAGCTTGGATGATTATTTGATAGAGAATAAAGAGGCGACTTATATGCTCGAGGTCAAAGGCAACTCTATGATCGACGCCGGGATACAAGAGGGTGACCTGGTTATTGCCGAGCGCAGGAATAATCCCAAAGTTGGAGATATTGTTATTGCCGAAGTAGACGGTGGTTGGACTATGAAATATTTTCGCAAAAAAGGGGATCAAGTCTATTTGGAACCTGCGAATGCAAAATACAAGCCGATTTTTCCTGAAGGGGAATTGAAGATTGCCGCGGTGGTGAAGGGGGTGATTAGGAAGTATTAGGAGTGTACGAGGAAATCGTACATTTAGGATTGTATGATGCTAGAATGGTCGGGTCGAATGTTATAAGAAATAATTACATTTATAATATATGGAAAATATAGAAAAACATTTAGCTGTTTTTGAAGGTAAAAAAATAAGGAGACATTGGGATATTGGAAAAGAAAAATGGTATTTTTCAATCGTTGATGTTGTCCAGTCGTTAACTATACAAAGTGATTTTCAGACTGCAAGAAAGTACTGGAATAAATTAAAAGAAAGGCTTAGATTGGAGGGAAATCAGTCGGTGACAAAATGTCACCAACTGAAAATGATGGCTTCAGATGGTAAATATTATCTTACTGACACCGCTGATACTGAGGTGTTATTTCGTCTTATTCAATCTATACCATCTCCAAATGCAGAACCGTTTAAATTGTGGTTAGCTAGAGTTGGATATGAAAGGATTCAAGAGATAGAAAACCCTGAACTTGCTCAAGACAGGATGAAACGGATATATGAACACAAGGGTTTTTCAAAGGGCTGGATTGATAAAAGGTTGCGTAGCATTGCTATCAGAGAGAATTTGACTGATGAATGGCAGGAAAGGGGTGTACAAAAAGAAAGCGATTTTGCCATATTAACCGCGGAAATTTCGAAAGCTACATTCGGTATGACGCCGTCAGTTTACAAAGAATATAAAGGCTTGCAAAAGAAGAATCAAAATTTAAGAGATCATATGGATGAACTTGAACTCATTTTTACCATGCTCGGTGAAAAAGTTACAACGGAGATATCTGCAAATGAAAAGCCGAATACATTACCGGAAAATAAAATAGTAGCACAAAGAGGTGGTAGGGTTGCAGGCAACGCTCGCATAGAAACAGAGAAGGAAATTGGCAGGAAAGTCAGTACGCGGAATAATTATTTGAAAGGTGGAGACCTAAAACAATTAAAATAATTTTAATATCATGAATAATTACAATGGAACTATTATTGAAGAATCATTAGATGACAAATCCGTACTTAAAGAGGCTAAAGAATATGGAATTTCACTTGGAATACCGAAATATCAGGTAGATTTTCATAGAGACTAATCAATTAGGAAGGATGATAAAACCACTTACCATACGATCTTTCCCGCATGCGATCTTGCATGTCGACGGAGATTCATTTTTCGCTTCATGTGAAGTCGCCAAGAATCCTGCTTTGCGTGGTAAGCCTGTTGTGACGGGTAAGGAACGCGGGATAGCATCTTCTATGAGCTATGAAGCCAAGGCACGCGGTGTGACAAGGGCGATGCGACTTTGTGAGATAAAGAGGATTTGTCCCGATGCTATCATATTGCCGTCAGATTATGAGACATACAGCTTGTATTCCAAAAGGATGTATGAAATAGTCCGAAGATACACTCCCGATATAGAAGAATACAGTATCGATGAATGTTTTGCCGATCTGACTGGAATGAGACGGCCGAATAAAATGTCCTATGAGGATATGGCCATACGGATAAAAAATGAGCTCGATACGGAGCTCGGCATGACATTTTCTATCGGACTTTCTCTCAATAAAGTCATGGCGAAAGTCGGGTCCAAATGGAGGAAACCATCGGGGCTCACCATCATTCCTGGTTACAATATTCATTTATATTTGGCGAAATTGTTTGCGGGAAAAATATGGGGTATAGGTCCGAATACTACCGAATATCTCTCGAAGCTCGGTATTCATACGGCATATGATTTCGCTGTGAAAGATATGGACTGGGTCAAATCACATCTTTCAAAACCATTTCAGGAAATACACGGTGAACTTAACGGGAATTTTGTGTATGAATTGACACTTGGACAAAAAAGCGATTATGCTTCCATAAGCAAAACGAAAACATTCACGCCACCATCGACGGACAAATCATTCATATTTTCTCAACTTTCGAAGAATGTGGAAAACGCTTGTATCAAACTTCGCCGTCACAACCTATTTGCCAAGCAATGTGCGTTTTTCTTGAAGACTCAAGATTTCCAATATCATGGCACAGAAATTGTTCTCACAAGTCCTGTCAGTGTACCACAGGAAATCCTTCATGTTATAAGAGGTAAATTCGATGAGCTTATCAAACCGAATATTCAATATCGCGCGACTGGAATAGTGCTCATGAACCTAGTTCACGACAATCCGAAAACTATCGATCTTTTCGGTAATTCTTCGCGTATTGAAGGTGCCACGAAGATATTCGATGCTATAGATAGTGTATCGGAAAAGTATGGCAAGCATGCGGTTTTCTTGGGTTCTAGTCTCCGCGCTATGCAAAACCCAGCGCATACTGGCGAAAGAGGAGAAAGTTCAGAGAGGCGAATGAATCTATTTCAGGGCGAGACGGCGAGGAGGAGGATTGGGATACCTTTTTTAGGAAAGGTCATTTGAACATAATGAAAGATGATATGTCGCTGGGCGAATAAACTACAATTTAATATTGGTAAAAATATTCACGTCTTTCATTTCGCAAAGAATTCTCGCTGGCGTGTCCGCTAGTATTCCCTCATTTGCCGACGCTCTTTTAAGCGTGTCTTTTTTTTCGGCACCACTGACGAATGAAACCGCAAAAAAAACTTGATCGCGCAGAAACGGAATAGTAACCGTGACACGCAATGGTAATAAATTCTTTGCGCCGGCATTGTATCCAACTGCCCATCTATGACCCTGAAAATGCTTGAAAAACAACGATTTGTCATGAGGATATGGCATCATTCCCGCCACATGACCATCTGATCCTATGCCTATTGTCGCGATAATAGGCGCGCTCGGATTGTGAACGCGCCAGTTCTTGAGTTCTCTATCGAATCTCTCGCCATGATCTTCTAGTGATTCATTATTTTTCATGCGAATGTCGATGAACTTCGCGCCACTTCCACGCGCCTTCCCGTAAAATCCTGTCGCCATTATCTGAGAAAAATTACATTCATTTTCATCTTTTGAATGCCGCTCGTCCAGAACTGTTATTGTCGCGTTCTCATGAATTATTGTCGTGTCTATGAAATTAAGTAAAGCCAATGAAGAACCGCCGGAAAGCATGAGAAGATAGGGTGCATTTTTTAATGTACCAAGCTTTCTATTCAAGGCCTTTACAGTCTCATGAATCAGTTTTTTACTGGAATACGTGTTGATTTTCATGATATATTGTCGTATATGAATTATACACCCACATTAGCACTATTCGGTCTGGGACGCATGGGCGGACAAATCGCGCGCAGATTGCGCGAGAAAAAGTTCAAAGTTTTCGCGTGGAATCGTTCGCCAAAACCGGTTGCCGAATTCAAGATATCCGGCGGGTTTGCTTCGAGCGATATCGGGGAAGTAGTGAAAAAGCTAGACAAGTATGCAAGTTTGCAAGGCGCAAGTGTGAAAGTGCGCAAGGCGCAAGGCGCGAGTACACAAGCGAAAAATCCGAGAATTTTCTGGATAATGTTGCCTCACGGGATTGTTGACGATTTTCTTTTCGGTAAAGATCATCTCGCTCCATATTTAAGAAAAGGGGATATTATTATTGATGGCGGTAATTCCTTCTATAAGGACAGTATGTGTCGAGCGATTAAGCTAAAAAAGAAAGGTATTCACTTCTTCGATTCCGGAACTTCCGGCGGGGTATGGGGCGAGAAAAATGGTTTTGCCATAATGGTTGGCGGTCCGAAAGAAAAATGGAAATATATTGAACCGATAATTAAAACGCTTTCAAGCGGTGATAATTACGGATATGTCGGTAGGGCCGGTGCGGGCCATTTTACGAAAATGATACATAATGGTATCGAATATGGCATGATGGAAGCGATTGCCGAAGGTTACGCGGTTTTGAACGCAAGCATATTCAAACCCGACCTGGCGCTTGTCACGAAGATTTATCAACAGGGCTCGGTCGTGCGAAGCTGGCTTATTGATCTATGCAGGAATATTTTCGAGCATGAAAATATCGCAAAGACTTCAGGACTAATCGACGCGACCGGTGAGGGTGAATGGACAATCAAAACGGGCAAGGAATTGGGCGTGGATGTCAGAGTTATTGAAGACGCTTTCAAGGTGAGATTGGAATCCAGAAATCCGAAGAATCAAAAGAAGTTCTCAAATAAAATCGTCGCGCTCTTACGGAAGCAGTTCGGTGGACACAAAGTACACTAAAACATGGCAATTATATTTTTAATCGCGATCGCCACATTTATTGCAACATTATTAGGAGGTCTTTTTGCCCTTAAGTTAAAAGACAAATTGCACTTGATTCTCGGCTTCTCCGCGGGTGCCGTTATCGCTGTAGCGTTTTTCGATTTGATACCCGAATCGTTGGAATTGGGCGGAAAATATTATGATAATGTAACAATACTGACCATTACGGCCATAGGTTTTCTTTTATATTTAATTCTTGATCGTATTATCTTTCTTCATTCTCATAATTATCCAAGTTGTGAATTCGGGGAATATGCAACTGAACATTCCGCGATGGATTCAAAAAGGGAAAAGTTAGGAATTTTCCGCGCAAGTAGTCTATGCACGCATAGTTTTCTCGATGGTATGGCAATTGGTCTTGCATTCCAGGTTTCGTCAGTGGTCGGATTCATAGTGGCTATTGCGGTTTTAACCCATGATTTTTCCGATGGTATTAATACCGTAAGCATGATTCTTCGCGGTACAAATGATATAAAAAAAGCCATGAACTGGCTAATCGCCGACGCTATTGCTCCCGTTATTGGTATCATATCCACCTTACTTTTTACCGTTTCCGAGCGAGGACTGTCTATTATTCTCGCCTTATTTGCCGGATTTTTCCTCTATATCGGTGCGAGCGATCTTATTCCCGAAAGTCATCACGCTCATCCGAAATTTCTGACGACAATCATGACCTTGCTTGGCGCGATAGTCCTGTATTCGGCGATATATCTCGCGGGTGTTTAGCGATGGTAAATTTCAATAATTCACGCGCGGTCATTTATACTTTTTACCAGGGGTACTTTTTTCCTTCGAACCAGAATTGCCCCGTCTCTGGTCTGGAGATCGCGAGCCGGTAAATATGTTCTGCCGCCTCACTTGGTTCGATATCCGCCTCTGGTCCGCCCATATCGGTTTTGACCCAGCCAGGATGAATAGATGATACGATAATGTCTTTCTTCTCATGAATGAAACGAGCCGCCAGAGTGCGTGTGTACATATTCAAGGCGGTTTTCGATATCTTATAAGCGGGATAGTGAAAAGGGAAATGCGATGAATTGGCGAATTCAATCTCAGTTTCTTTTTTTCCGCCGAGCGAACCCGCTGATGATGAAATATTCACGATATGTGCCGAATCGCTCAAGATCAAAATATTACGTTCAGTCCAATCGATAGTTCCGATGAGATTGATTTCAAGAGTCTCACGGAGTTTTTCAATATTCACGCGCGTCTCGTCTTCATCCAAGAGCGCCCCGGCATTATTCACGACAATATCAATCTTAACTTCTAGTGCCGCGATATCGTTCACGCATTTTTCGATTGATTGCGATTCCAATAAATCCAATTTGAACATGGTCAAATTTTCATGCGAATAGGAAATCGGAGTATTCAAATATGTGCCGATAACTTTGTAACCTTCGGTGAGAAATCTCTCCATAAGTGCGTATCCTATACCCTTGGATATACCCGTAATCAATACATTTTTCATAAAGACATTCTAACATAATTCACTCATATCGCAGAGCTTCAATCGGATTCAATCTAGACGCTTGCCTGGCGGGGTAATAGCCAAAAACGATACCGATAGCCGCGGAAACGCCGAATGCCAAAAGAATTGCCGGCATGGATATGGATGTCTCCAGAACACCCAACGATGTTACCGTATACGCGGCGAGCCATCCAATCGCGATTCCGATCGCACCGCCGATCACAGTCAAAGTAACTGCCTCAATCAGGAATTGAATATTGATATCACGTCTTCTGGCGCCAATCGCTTTACGAAGTCCAATCTCTTTTGTTCGTTCGGTAACAGTAGTGAGCATCATATTCATGATGCCGATGCCGCCAACAAGAAGGGAAATTCCGGCAACGGAACCGAGCAGTATAGTAAATGTATTTGTAACGCTTGAAGCCGCCGATACGATATCCGCCTGATTCATGACATTGAAATCGGCAGACGTGATATCAGAAATATGATGCCGTGAAAGCAGAAGATTGGTAATATCATTCTGGACTTGAGTCATGACAGTTGAATCTGACGCCGATACGCTGATATTCGTAACATATGAAGAATCTCCGAGAAGAAAGGCCTGCGCGCTGGAAAGTGGGACATATATGGCGTCATCCTGATTGCCGAATCCACTGCCGCCTTTTGATTTCGTCATTCCAATAATTCGAAATTGAAGGCCATTGATACGTATGATTTGTCCAATAGGGTTGGAGTCCGCACCGAATAAATCATCGCGGGCTGTTGGGCCTATCACCGCGACCTTCGCGCGATTACTCACGTCACGATCTGATATGAATGATCCTTCATCAATGAAAACGTTGTGGACGATTGAATAACCGGAAGTCACACCAGTCACCGAAGTGTTTGTGTTCGTTCCCTTCGCGGTAATCTGATATCGTCCTGAAATTTCCGGGGATATCGCGCTAATATTTGCTATCTCGTCCGCGATTGCCGTGGCATCCGTCAAGGTAAGCGTACGCGAGGTGCCCCGACCCGTCGATACTTGATAACCGACGCCGCGTTGCGCGCCGGGGTTGATAACAATCAAATTGGAGCCGATGGATTCTATACTGTTTTGAATCGTGCTTTGCGCGCCTTGTCCGATCGATACCAGAATGATAACCGAACTAATACCGATAATAATACCCAGCATGGTAAGAGCCGTACGCACCTTGTTGGCGGTTAATGCGGATAGTGTTTCATGAAGTATGTCTTGAGTAGTCATAGATGATAAAATTTGTTTCCCGTATTTTTAAATTAATGTTTAATAACGCGTTTTTCATGATTGTTCCCGTCTTCTACGATTTTTCCATCCCTAATATGAATGATTCGATCCGCATGTTCCGCGATCTCTCTTTCATGAGTGATTAAAATTATGGTGCGATTCAGATCCTTGTTTAATCTTTGAAATGTTCCCAGGACAATATCACCGGTTTGCGTGTCAAGATTGCCGGTCGGCTCGTCAGCGAGAATAAGAGAGGGATTGTTTACCAAAGCTCGGGCAATGGCAACACGCTGAATCTGACCACCTGATAATTGATTTGATTTATAGTTGAATCGGTCCTCATCGAGTCCGGCACCCGCCAAGGCTTTCTCCGTCAATTTCAATCTTTTTTCATGTGGCACATTCGCGTAGATAAGTGGCAACATGACATTTCGCAGAACGGTAGCGCGAGGAAGAAGATTGAAAGCTTGGAATACAAAACCGATCTTATCCCTCCGAATTATCGCTAAATCATCATCGGATAATTTCGACACATCCTGACCGTCAAGTTTATATATTCCAGAAGTTGGCGTGTCAAGCGCTCCCAATATATGCATAAGCGTGGATTTTCCTGATCCTGATGGTCCCATAATTGCCACAAATTCGCCATCATTTATCGTAAACGACAGACCGCGCAAGGCATGCGTTTTGTTACCGCTATTTTCATACGTTTTTGTAATATTTTTTATTTCTATCATTTCGTTATGCGCGTGATTCTTCGCTGTTTGCGTATACTGTCGAATAATCGTGTTATCTTCCGACAGTTGTTCGGAATGCGCCGCCGGTCGCGCTTGCTCCCGTGCGTGCTCCGCCAAAACTATTCAAGATACTCGGCGCCGCGGTCGTAGTCGTTTGAGTTGTGGCAGTTGATGTTGTGCGTGTTACCACCCACTCTTTGTCGGAAAGTCCGGATAATATCTCGGTATTCGTGTCATCACTTTGGCCGATAGCGACGATTTGTTGTCGCGGCGCCACGGCAGATGAAATTGTCAGGGTACGATTTTGTGTTCGTGGAAGAGATGATGATGCAGTTGTGGTTGAATTCGGAAGAGTATCGAATATTTGAACATAATTCATATTGCCAAGCGTTTTCACGGCACTTGTCGGCACGACAAGCACATTTTCCAATTTATTTGTAACTATTGTGGTGTTGACGCTCATTCCCGGTCTTACGCGATCATCTTTCGTGTCTATGGAAATTTTCACATTATACGTAACAACGCCTTGAGTCACAGTGCCGACTAGGTCAACTACGCTGACCGTGCCATTAGCGTCGAAGTCATCAATGGCATCGAAAGTGATAATCACCGGTTGTCCGACTTTGACTTTTGCGGCGTCTATTTCATTCAAGGAAATAATCGCCGTCTTGCTGTCTCCGATCAAGGTCGCTATAGTTGTCCCACTTCCCGCCTGGGAATACACGCTTACCGGTATTCTGCCGATTATACCGTCGAATGGCGCACGAATAAAATAATTGGCATAAGCTCTTTCTTTTTGTTGCAAGGATAGTTGCGCGGATTCAATGTCCAGAACATCCGCGCCATTTACGAGCGTCGTCAAAGCATTTGTGCCGCTTTGAATGGCATTCTGCGCAGAAAGGACACTCGCGAGATCACTATTTATTTGACTTGACCAAGTATTGATATTCGTCTTGGCGGTAGAAGCGGAAGTTGATAGATATTCTGGCTGTGAAGTCGTGATATACGTGATTGTATTCTGCATATTTTGAAGAGCCTGCGACACTTCTTTCGTGAGTGAATATGTGTCGGCGATCAATTGTGATATGCTTGATGTCGCGCTTGATCTACTAAGTTCTCTATATTCTTCAAGAACGATCGAGTATTTATTATGGGCCTTATCAAAACTAATGCCAGCTGTGTCGCGATACGTCCGCGCGGTGGGGATAAGGTTGGATGAGGCCTGATCACTCAGAAATCCGCTTTGTCCGTATAACATATCCTTCATTCCTGCAATCACTGTCGGCAGATCAAGAAAAACATTCGCCACGGAATTGAAAGCGTCACTATATGATTTTGTCAAAGTGTTTTGCGCGCTCGTAAGATCGGTCGCTTTCGGCGCGGCGGTTAATTTCGCCATCGAAATTCTCGCGCTTTCCAGATCAGCTATCGCTTGTGTCGGATCGATACTCGCGATAAGATCCCCGGCATTCACATGCTGGCCCACGGAAACCTTTATGGACTGTATCATTCCGGACGCCTGACCTGTGATATCTAGCTGATTGACCGCGGACACTTGTCCAGTTCCAGTGACTGTTTGCGTGATACTGCCGGTTGTCGCGCGAGACAAGACATATTGCGGTGTCGTGCCGGTAGCCGTTAAGGAATTGTAAATATAATAGCCGACAATAATCGCGATAATCCCGACAATGGTACTCCGAACTTTATGTTTCGTAATATACGCGCGTATATTCGAATAAAAATTTTTCTTCATATTAAGGTTATTTATTTCATTCTCATCCTTATATTTGTTGATGAAGAAATATTTTGGCCAGGCAGCACTGTCGGCTGGGGAGGCGTTATCCTAATAAGCGAAGCGTGGATAATACCCGAATCATCGGGATCACCTATTACGACGACGGATTTACCGACTTCAAGATCTGAAGTTGTAGCGGCACCGCTCATTTGTCTAATATTCGTCTTATCGTCAATGATGACCGATTTCTCGACTTCTGCCGTGCCTTTGATGACAATATTCGGCAATTGCAATGAGATTATTTCTCCGACGGCGCCATGTGTATTGAACATATCGTCGCGATTGTTTCTCATGGGTGAGAATGCCGAATGCGGTCCCGCGAAATTCTGATTGTAATTCTTGTCAAAACGGTATGAGAATTGCGCGCGTCTCTGGCCAAGTTCCATGCCGCCGGCGAAAACGCATAGAAGCGCTAGAATAACTCCTAAAATAATAATAATGCTCCTGAATTGTTTTGATTGAATGAGATCTTTCATGTTTGTTATTAATTAATAATTTATAATAATCTCGATAATAATAACGACTCCCGATCAGATACTGTCCTTGAAATCATTCTCAACATATTCGCCATAAGTAAGAGAATCCCCAACACGCACGCAGTCTCAAAAATTGGCAACGATTCGAGCATTGAAAGGATCAAAGCCTTCCAGTTCGAAAATATTGATATACCTTCTGAAAAGAAAAGTGAAATATATTTGTTGAATCCCGAATATTGTATCGCGTTTATAAGCCATATTGTCCCTGGAATTATGGCAACAAAAGCGGAAGCGCAAACAACAAAATAACCGATGAGACGAATTCTGATTCGTCTCAATTCAATGTTTTGAATTCGCGAAATGACTCTATTCGCAATACATTCCGGCGCTTTGTCTCGATAACAGGCGGCGAGTATTGAACGATATTGTTCGAATAATGATCCCATTACCAAGTAGTACGATCCTAAGCCTCATATTGGTGCAGAAGTATTTTCTTCAATTGCGAAAGCGCGCGGCGATGCCAACTTTTTACGGTGTTTATCGATCTACCCATTGCTACGGCGATCTCATTGAATGTCATGTTTTCATAGTAATGCATATAGAGGATATTTCGATAATCCGGATGCAAATCTTTTTGTATACGCGATATTACTTGAACGGTCTCCATGTGTTCGAAAACCTGATCTGGCAGTGGCTCTGTATCCTCGATGGAATCTGAAAATGGTATTTCGTCAACATAATTATCAAGATCGGAAAACGACAATATTCGTCTCTTCTTTACTTGGTCAAGCGCCGTGTTTCTCGCGACGGCGAAAAGCCAGGGCTTGAATGTCATACCCTTTCTGAAACGCTTCACATTTTTCCACACTTTGAGAAATGAATCTTGAGTGATATCCTCGGCATCCTCTTTATTATCCGTGTATTGTTTTACAAAATTGAAAATGATATTCACGTATCGGCGCATTATTTTCTGGAAGGCGTTATTATCTTTGCCTTTGATCGCCTCGATAAGAATCTCATCGGGTATTTTGCAGTCGTTATCGTTTATTTGATTTTGCATATGAATTTGAGTTCAGCGATATCATCCGCGGACAATTCTTTTCCTGTCCCATCATTCAGGCGATACATGATAGATCCCGGACTTTTCACATGTCCAAGTCCAAGGGCGTGACCAAGTTCATGTTCCAGGACTCGCACAAGCTGATCTGTATCACTGAATTGATAGATATTGACACGTCTGCCCGCGGAATCGCTTACATATTCACCTTCGCTGAACTCTTCGCCGGTGGATGAACCGATGGTATTGTATGTTTTTACGTTTAATTTGAGCTCATTCGCCAACCTATTCATGATAGTTACGACGGAATTCAACGTGTCAACCAAACTATTGAATATTTTCTGTCTATTATTAAGCGCGGTCGCAATGGCATTCAACCGTGTTCTCTCTTGTTCCAATTGTGAAAATTCGGTCGCAGGCGCGCCGCCTTGAGAATTCCAGTATTTTACCTGATCATCATATGCTTTTTTTCTTGATGTAAAAGCGTCCAGATCCACCTGGACCTCAGCTTTTTCTCTTTGATATGTAACGAATAGGGAATCGTACTTCGCTTTCAAAGTATCATATGTGTTCTTATCATCTTTTATGACTATTCCCAAGCTTGCCATTTCTTCCGTCGCTTGCTGGCGATAGTCATATATTAGATTTATTCTTAATATATCCTGGCTGTTATCGTTGACGGAAGTTATCTTCTGGAAAAGTATCCTATCAGACGCGAGTTCCCAGGCAGTGATAGCCTGTTTGATAAAGACGGTAAATTGTTCTTTGGTCATGCCGAAATGATCGTCTACTGTTCCCAAGGAATATAATATCGGTTTTGAACACGGTGCCGGCGTGAAATACGCGACCACCCCGTCAGCAATATTATTGACATAAGTCGTTATCTGATCCTGATATTGTAAATATCCGAAGATAATCGCGATAACGACGATCGTAATGGCTATATCTATCAATATTTTTTTGAAAAGGCTCATGGAATAAGCAAAAAAAAGATCGCAATATGAATGATATCGTAATCTGCCCAATCAATCAAAGGGATCTTTCAATGATGGATATATCCCGCGAATAGGGATTAATTAATAGCGTTTCCATCTTGAAACACAATCATACCTTTTTTCTTCAACTCCTTGAAGAATTCATTTGTTGGTACGGCGATATCCGGCGCGAAACTGCCTCTCGCGTTAATTCTACCGTCGAGGATCATTTGCGCGATAATTGACGCCGGAAATCCAGTATCAACATTACATCCCGCATCGGACCAGCCAGGTAATGTTGAAACTATACATTCCATGCGAGTGATTTTGATGGATCCCTCTTTGTCTTTTCCTGAGACTTCAACCCATAAGTTTTCTTTTTCGGTATAGTTTTCCGGTCTAGGCAATTTGGTCAAAATCCTCGAAAGAGCGTCAACTGGTCTGATCTCGGTCTTTTCAAAAGTCAGCAAGTCTTTTTGACCAAGACCAAGTTCTATTATTTTTCGAAGGACTTCCAGAGAATGATCCGGAAAACCAGCATAGAATCTGATATTCTTCGGCTTGTATTCCTTATAATCCTGCATGAAGGTATATGTCTCGGGATGGCGGACCAAGTAACATTTCTGAGATCCAATTTCTCGGAACTCTCTGATCACTTCCGTGTTAGACGGAATCTTTTCCAACCACTGTTCGTTTTCCACGAGAGGCGCGGCGTCGGTTAATTCTTCGATAATGCTTTCAATGGAAAACGGCACGACGAATTTTTTCACATTAGAATCCCAAGCGAAGCCGAGTTCGATCGTGTCGATTTCATTGAATGATTCAGATGCGTATTTTAACATGATATTATTAATACCCGGCGTTGAACCACAGCCGGTGATCGCGGTCAAATCAGCGTCCTTGAAATTCGGATGCATGGAGATCTGTGCTTTCGTCATGGGAACATCGGAACCGAGATCTATAACATGGCGTTTTTCTTCTATACAAACTCTATAAACATCATGATTCCAATCACCTTCGGCGCAATTAACGACGATTTTTGACAAAGTCTTATTAACAAGCGATTTAACCTCATCATATTTTCTGAGGTCAATGAATTCAAAGGGCGTGCCGGGATATTCCGAAAGATTGGATTCGGAACCGTCACGGTATAAGTCCGCGCAAAAAACTTTATATCCCGATTCGAGTAGATCACGCGTAACTATCTTTCCTTGCATGCCGCTTGAGCCAATCACAAGAAAATCATATTTCATCATTTAGATTGTGTAATTAATTTTGCTGATAATTTTTTCAATCATTATCTCTCAATTATACATCATATAAATAAAAAATGTTTTGACAAAAGTAATTTTCCTGATAATATCGTTGTCGGACGATAACAATAAAATAAAAAAGGAGAAATTATGGCTATTGTGCAATTAGCGATGGATAATCTTTCATTTGATTGTCCGGATCAACCGCGGGGCGTATTTTCGGTAAGATGCGTTGAACATAAGTTTAGCGGGCAATTTGACTTCATTTTTGATTTGCGTGAACAAGCCGTAATAATCATGAAAAAAGGCGTGGTTTATGCGGAGCAAAAAAACGGCGTGCCGAAACATAATTCTGGTCGTGGGCAACAAGCGATTCTCCGAGCTTTCAATGAACTATTTCAGGCTTCGCAACAAAGTATTGAATCTTGTAACGGAGATGGGTTTATCGGTATATCCGCCGATTGGGGTTACAATTATCCTTTTGATCTTCAATGTTCCTGCAATATCTAGCTCACTCTTTACCATATTCAGTTCAATACCGCGATTCTCTCATTCCCGCGGTATTTTTCATTGAATGGAAACATTGGCGAAATACGGGTATAAAATGCAGATCCAAATTTTTGGGAAGAATATGAAAATACGAGCTTTTGCGGTCAAGTGATAGAGAGAATCAAAGAGAGATTGTACAAAAACGAAAATGAATCTTTAAAAATAGCGGTGTAATCAATTTCAAGTCATGATTTTGTCGTTAAAAAATCTTCATAAATATTTTTGTTTGAGAAATAATTAAGCCCCGCCATCACAATGTGATATGCGGGGCTTATTAAAACTATCAGTAAACCGGTTCGAAACGAATCGGTCGAGGATCATCACACTCTGTCCAGGTACCGTCGGGGTCCTGGCGTTCCCAACGAACTTCGTAGGACAATAAGGTCCTTCCGAGTCTGACCGAATAATGTTTCCCGAGAGGATCGTTGCTTTGGTGAGAGTTTTGATTGATGATATTGATCAATTCCTCTCTGATCAACTCAACTTCGGTACCCGTGTTTTTCTGAAACTGTCCGTTGTGCCGATGTCCGAAGGCAATCGCGCGAAAGACAGTATGGGCATTCACTGCCCATTTCACTTCCTCCCAGTCCTCTTCTTTGGCCCACCGAAAGGCCCGGGTAAAATTCCAAGCAGCCCGATTGTTGGACTCCCGAACTAACACGATTTTGTCGCCGATTACCGGGGGGAGCATAGGCTGATCCTGGTTCAAAATGATTTGACCAAGTCTTCCAACCTCCAGTACGCCACCTTGACCGTCGTGGCAGAAGATATCTCCAGGATCTCCATTCCTGACAAAGAAATACCTGTTGGATGGTATTGTCGCAACGGTGGCGAAAACTAAGTTATTGGTAGGAAAATATTTTGTCATATTTCCTTTCGTATCCTCTATTTTCCTTCATGGAAGGAGAAGGTAGTGGATTGTTTTTGATTTCCACTAGCATATGCCTATCCACCGCCGTGTGGCGAAGGGAGCCCTCATTTCAAGGAACTAAGTAACAGTATAGCACAACGAAGTTATATTGTCAATAGACTGTGCGTGGGGATCATAAATGATTTCACGTAGAATATAATCGGATTGCTAGAATAGATAGGCTATTATTATCCGTATGGAAAAATAGGCGTAGAATATCGTGGCAATTAACATTATAATATTAACGAATAAGCCGGGACGAAGTTGTGGTTGAAGGCGGAAATTGTTCATGTATATGAGAACCGGTATATATATTGCCATTGTAATACCACCCAGTACCGCGCTAATCGTGAGGAAGATTAGCGGTTGTTCCAACGGTAAAAGTAATGCGCTTAACGTTACTATACCTAGAATAAGTCCATAGTAAAGATGGCTGAGCGAAACATTTTTTAATTTTATTAGGTGTTTTTGAAATGGTCCAACTCTGGCATTAACATACAAAATATCAGAAACAATTCTGGTAAAAGCATCGATAACGGTCCACATAACCGAAAATAACATGAGAAATGACATGACCAGGAAAAGATTGAAACCGAATGTACCCCAATTCTCAGCGAAAATATGCGCTTGAACGACAGCGACATTCAAGCCTTCCGGTATAAGTCCTTTTGGGGTGAGCACCGCGTACGCATTCACACTCAAGAGCACGAGTGTAATGACTCCGAGTAACCAGAAAATGAAGACCTGGTCAATTCTGACAAATCTCATCCATGCTCTCCAATGAACCATATTTTTGTTATTGGGGTCGAATGAATAGCTCTTGAATGAGACGGCTTCAATTTTTCCGGTTATAGGGTTCATAATTCGACCGACATATTTGCCCATGCCGACTTCCTTGTCTCTGTACCAGAGTGAGACGCAGAGATTGAGAAGACCACCGGCGCCAGCAAAGACGATGGCGGCCAAAAATATCGGTAAGTTCGCATCAGATGGTATGCTTCTCACGTCAATAATGTCCAGAGTAAATGCTTTGAAATCGGCTACGGAAATAGTGAGTACGCTTGATATTACTAGTA
The DNA here is from genome assembly GCA_964542675.1 of uncultured Candidatus Saccharibacteria bacterium. Classification (GTDB taxonomy): domain Bacteria; phylum Patescibacteriota; class Minisyncoccia; order Phycocordibacterales; family PALSA-1337; genus C7867-002. The sequence goes on from CAZIUH010000009.1 coordinate 17,421, forward strand.
GAATGAAAAATGTTGGCACTATGATTTTCAACGATTTTTCTAGGACCGCGTATGCTGTTTTACCCGTGAATGTGAGAACGATGACCAGAAGTAAACTCATGACTGCCCACCAGAGATAATCTCCGAAACCGAAAAGCTCACGAAGTGTTGTACCGATTGCCGCCGCCCAGCCTGGCCAGACATAAAGTAAAACGGCTGAGAGTAACCAAAACGGTGCAAACCATTTGAAAATTCTAGAAGAAGAAGTGAAAAAACTTTCACCAGTTGCCAATGTATGTCTCGCGACTTCATGGTTGATGAATAGTTGGAATGTTATGCCTACTATCGCCATCCAGAGAATGCCTAATCCGTGTCGTGTAACTAGATGTGGCCACATGATAAGTTCACCGGTACCTATGGCGAGACCGGTTATCACAATACCGACGCCGAGAGCTTTGCGCCAATTTGGAGGTTCCGGTAAATCTCTCAGTTCTTTTTCTCCATAATGATCGATCATGACTCTATTTTACGCGAATTATTAGACATAGCCCAAATATTATATTTCAATATAAAAGGCAATGTCTTTCTTTTTATTATTAAGAACAGTTTGCTCACTATCAAATAAATAGCGGATACCCGCGCGATGATCATTGTTGTTTGCATGAAAATATCTATTAATTGTCAATAATTATTCCTTTTAAGTATAACACGAGAGAGTATATATTATGTAAAATGAAATGAAAATTTTAAAACCTTTGAATAGTCGAGCAGAGTGACATATGGATATTTATGAGGAATATTGAAATAATCTGGATAAATGAAAGCCGTTATCTTGTTCTTCCCACATTGGGCTAAACAAAATAACGGCGATGATTTACGCGAGATCAAGAACTACTTTTTCAAGCACTAAGGTCACTTCCTCGGCGGACATATCTTTCTTAAATCTCATTGATGGACCTATCGTGATGTTAACTCGTCTCCAAAGGCGGAGAAAAGGATATCTGGCGACCTCTTTATTTGGTGCAACTTTGTCCGTACCGTTAACCCATATGGGCATGACTAGGGCTTGCGTATGCGTGGCCAGAAACGCGGCGCCGTTTTTGAATCGGCCAATCTTTTTTCCATCTCTGCCGACAAGAACATTGTCAGGGGAAAATTTGAAAGTTCTCCCGCCTTCGGGAAACACTATGACAATAGATCCTGATTTGAGAATATTGCAAGCGCGCAGAAGGGCACGACTTGTTGATCTAGGGTCATGTCGATTGACAAGAATAAGCCTCGGTTCCATGAGACGGAACGCTTTTCGCCTGTAATTTGATATTTCGGCGATATTCCACGGTCCGTATTTCGGACGAAAAATATACCATTGGAAAAATAAGCCGATAAGAAGAAGAGGTTCCAAAAGAGAAAGATGATTCGACACGACTTCGAGACCATTTTCTTCTATCTGTTTCAACGTCGGAAAATTTTCCAGGCCATACACTGTTGTGATACCGAGTGCTCTCGAGATCAAAAGATAGATGCCGATCAGTAAACCGACAATGAAAACTGGTATATAGATCATAAATTTCCATATACCATGGATTGTTGTATTTTGCATGACTGTTCCTTTGATGAAATTTTATAATGAACTATATTTCGGCGTGAAAATCTGCATTTACAATAGCACTAAAAAAACTTTTGTAAATAAACTGTGATAATGTGCACACACATATGGCACCCTCTAACTGATAATGTTAATTTAACAAACTCAAGTTTGAGTACTATTTCAGGCACAAAAATAGCCACATATTTAATGGGGTACGGATCACTGGCTCCGCTGGATGGAAAGTGTGCGAACTGCCATTATTGAGGAAATTCTCGAGCGCAGAAAGCGTCTTGAAGAGAAGCTCGTCACTTCTAAATTCTAATAATGTAAACAATTATACAATAACGGATAGCAAAAAACTCCCATCTCTGGAAGTTCTTTGCGGGAATAGCAAGCTACTTTGAAGGGAGAAAAGATTTATAGCTTGTCTCACACTTCGTTCGCTTCCCGACTCTCAATTATGCTCCTGTTATGCTCAGCCGAGCTCTTGGCATATCCGTAAACCAGTACGTTGTTTTTTACCGCACCTTTTGTCTTTGACAAATCCACCGCACAAGGCGGATGACGGTCTTATTACAACCCCCGTTCCAAGCAAAGCTTGAAAATACCAACTCTCGCTACTCCGAATATATTATTGCAGATTTTAATTGAAATTAAAATAAACAAAAGGGGGTGAAGCCGAAGCCCCACCCCACCGTACAGCAACCTTCTTTGCAATGAGCCACGGCCCGAAGCATCCAATGCTTCATGATGATTGCTCCTTTCTTGATCTGTCTTCCATTATACACTGGCTGTCAAGAAGAAACCTCATATTTTCCATATTATTTTTTATCTGGTCCCCACTGCCAGCGAGGTTTTTCTCCTTTCCAATAACCGAAAGTAAATATAAGCGTGATCATCAACAGAAAGCCCAAGAGTGCCGCGCCAGGCGCATCATCAGTATCTCCAATGTAAACACTGGTGATAACAATAACTACGCCGATAGCCACCACAAGCCAGCCCTGCCATTTTACAGGTACCCAGCCCCAGCCGTAGAGCCTTCTCTTGAACCAATATCCTTTGGGATTATCCTTCAAATATTCAATGTATTTTTTAATGCAATTCATATTTTGCTCTAATCTTGGTTTTATTTTATCAAATTTTTTAAAATTAGTAACTTTTTCACTTGACTTAAAATAGTTATGGGTATATACTCATAACAAACAGAAATAGTCGAGCTGTTTCTTATAAAAATTTCTAATATAAAAATATGCCAAGAAGAGATGGAACTGGTCCAATGGGACAAGGTGCGGGAACTGGTCGAGGAATGGGACTTTGCGGACGTGGCATGGGATATGGTCGCGGTTTTGGCAGAGGTTTCGGATTTAGGAGATTTATTTCTCCTAAAAACGAGATGACTGCTTTGGAAGAAGAGGAAAAAACTCTTGAGGAAGAATTAGCCGCGGTTCGTGAAGAAAAAGCCGCTTTGGAAAACCAGTCAAAGTAAAAGAAGGCGCGGGTCGGCCTCCTTTACGGAGGCCGGGTCGCCTTCTCTTACATACCTAGAATATCAAATTAACCACACTTTTCAAAGCATAAATTACAAAATTATTATGGTTAAAATTGTTCAAAAGGAAAATCCGGTTTTGCGTAAAATTTCAAAGGAAGTGGATATCTCTGACATCACAAAACCAAAAATTCAAAAACTTCTAAAAGATATGTCAGAAGCCCTTCATTCGCAAGATGATGGGGTAGCAATTGCCGCTCCGCAAATTGGGAAATCCTTACGAATATTTATGGTTTCCGGAAGAATTTTTGATGAGGATTTTATTCAAAACGGCAACTTGGCCAAGAATGATTCATACAAAGGGCCTTATCATCCAGACCTTGTTTTTATCAATCCGACACTGAAGAAGATTTCCAAAGATAAAAAGCTTACGGACGAAGGATGTCTCTCCATCCGCCCGATTTTCGGCAAAGTGCTACGGGCGACCAAAGCGACCATTGAGGCTTATAATGAAAAAGGAGAAAAAATTACTAGAGGAGCAAGCGGCTTGTTAGCCCAAATTTTTCAGCACGAAACCGATCATCTGGAAGGAATACTTTTTACAGATATGGCAAAAGAACTTTATGATGTTTTACCTCCAAAAGCGGATGATTAAAAAATTTATCCCAAAATAAATGAACTATTCAACAAAAAATACACTGACCGGTAGAATTGCTGATTATTTTGGCTTAAATAATAAATTTCACAAATATCAAGAAGATGATATAAATTACAATTCTGATATGGTGGTAAGTCCAGTTGAAGCAACATTAGTTGGCTTTGGCAAAATAGAAGATAACGGAAAAATAATCTCAAAATCTAAAAAGGAAATCAAACTCAATGAAGTAATCGGGGAATTTGCAAATTTATTTCTGAAAGGAATTTATTTTAATTTTTATTTAAGTCCTAAAAATAAACACTATTGGAGAATTCCATATGACTGTCAGCTTATTTCAATCAAAATCAATAACGGCAAGACTGCATTTCCTGTTTTTATCGGACTGGACAATTTATTTGGAGGGAATGATTATTTCGCAAAAGCAATACAGAAAAATGCAAGCATTGGCCTCGTTTTTAAGACAGAATTATTTCCATTTGCCATGATTCCAGTCGGGTCGCTGAATGTAAATGGGATTCATGTTGTTAATGATTTTGAAGGAAAATATAAAAAGGGTGATATTGGAGGATATTTTAGTATAGGATCTAGCATGCTTTTGTGTTTTCCCGATCGTTCATTTGAAATATTGATTAAAACTGGAACCAAAGTTAATATTGGAGATGCGATTTTAAAATTTAAAGAATAACGATAATAAATTTATGCCAAGACCAAGACTTTGTAGAAAAATAGAATTTGATCCCAATATCACATACTTCAAGCCTCGAGGTGTGCCAATGAGGGAACTTGAGGTCGTAGAACTTACTACTGAAGAAATGGAAGCCTATCGCTTGCGTCACATAAATGATTTGGAACAACAGGAGGCAGCCAAAAAGATGCATACCTCTACCAGCACTTATCAAAGAATACTTAATGTGGCTTATACCAAAATTGCCGACGCTTTGGTAAACGGCAAAGCTATTAAAATCACTAAAATATGAAAAAGAAAATATTTTTCCCTATATTTTTATTGATCTTTATTTTTGGAACCCTTGTCGTTTATGCTCAAGCTAGCACTCCTGCATTTACTGAGGAAACCTTTGAAGCTAAAATTTCGAATGTCTTGGATGAGAAACAAATTATCAGAGAAGATGGGTCAAAATCTACTCTTCAGAAATTAAGACTTGAAGGAACGAGTGGAAACTGGAAAGGAAAAGAAATTATTTTTGATGGCATTGGAAGAGACGCTGACACGAAAAGCGTATATGAAGAGGGAGACAAAGTTTCAGTTTCTTACAGCAAAGATACTGACGGTAATGAAATTTTCTATATAAACGACTATGTTCGCCAAGGACAATTGTATTTTCTGGTAGCTATTTTTTTGATAGTTATTTTGCTGATTGGTCGGTGGCAAGGAGTTCGAGCAATTTTGGGTCTTGCCTTCAGTTTTTTTGTTATCATAAAATTTATTATTCCAAAAATACTGAGTGGAGGCGATCCATTGACCACTAGTCTAATATATTCCTTTTTGATAATACTGGTAGCAACTTATCTTGTCTATGGTCTTAATAAAAAATCCTCCATTTCAATTCTCGGAATGTCCGCAAGTTTGATTATAACTGGAGTATTGGCGATTATTTTCACCAAACTTTGCCATCTGACAGGTTTTGCGCAAGAAGAAACAATGTATATTATGAATTTGACTCAGGGAGCAATAAATTTGCAGGGATTGCTTTTAGCCGGATTTATTATTGGTTCTCTTGGTGTTTTGGATGACCTTACAATCAGTCAAGTTTCTACAATTCAGGAACTTCATAAATTAAATCCCGAACTTTCAAAATGGGAGATGTATAAAAAAGCTATGCGGGTCGGGATAGATCATGTTTCTTCAATGGTTAACACTTTATTTTTAGCTTATGCCGGGGTTTCGTTGCCACTTCTCTTGCTTTTTACCTTTAAGCAAGAGCCATTTTTGACTTTTGAACAAGTCATCAATCATGAAATAATCGCTACGGAAATAGTCAGGACCCTGGTTGGCAGTATAGGATTGGCACTAGCTGTGCCCATAACAACATTTTTGGCTGCTCATTTTTATTGTCGTATTAAGACAAAAGAAATAAATAAGCAATTAAAATTATCAGATAACAAAATATTATGAAAGTATTAAAATTTGGCGCGGTTTGGTGTTCGGGATGTTTAGTAATGAAGCCGAGATGGAAAGAGATTGAGACAGAAAATCCTTGGCTTAAAAATGAATATTATGATTACGATACAAACAAAGAAATAGTAGAAAAATATAAAATAGATAAAAACTTACCCATCTTTGTTTTTTTAGATAAAGATAATAACGAATTTACGAGGTTGAACGGTGAAATTGAAAAAGAAAAGCTTGTGGAAATTGTTAATCAAAACAAGGATAAATGATATGAAAAAGTTTTCTTTCCTTTTTGTTGTTTTGTTTTCGTTATTTATAGGATTAGGATCCGGATCAGCGTACGCTTCTTCCGCCGTCAACGCCTATCTTTTTTATGGCGATGGTTGTCCTCATTGTGCCGCCGAGAAACAATTCTTAAACCAGATGAAAAGGCAGTTTTTGAATGAAGAAAAATCGCCAGACAAAAGGTTTTCCCTTTATGAATTTGAAATATATCACAACCGAGACAATGCTTTACTCATGCAAAAAGTCGCCGAAACCTTAAAAGTTGATGCTGGTGGCGTGCCATTTCTCATAATCGGCGATAAGTCCTTCATCGGGTTCGGCCTCGGTATAACCGATAGAGAAATTGAAAATAGAATAGACGAATGTCTGCAAAATAATTGTCCAGATTTGGTAACCAAAATAGTCGGAGTAAAAGTAGATGAAAATGTATTAGACCAGCCAATTGAAACGGAACAGACAGAAACCAGACGGGCCACAAGCAGTCAGATGGAAAAAATGATGAACTTACCTCTTTTGGGAGAAGTTAATATCTCAAGCTTTTCTTTGCCGGTTTTGGCAATAGTCATGGGTGTTTTGGATGGCTTTAATCCTTGTGCTATGTGGGTGCTTCTGTTTCTCATCAGCCTGCTTTTGGGTATACAAAACAAAAAGAGAATGTGGATTTTAGGTTCGGCTTTCATTATCGCTTCCGCTTCGGTTTATTTTATTTTCATGTCCGCTTGGCTCAATTTGATTTTATTTATCGGTTTTGTAATCTGGGTGAGGATATTGATAGGACTTTTGGCTATCGCCGGAGGGGCTTATAGCATCAAAGAATGTATTTTCAACAAAGAAAGTGGCTGTAAGATTACGGGAGGCGAAAAACGCCATATAGTTTTTGAAAAATTAAAACTTGCAATTAACCAGAGAAGTTTTGTTTTAGCTCTTGGCGGAATTGTAGCCTTGGCTTTTATGGTTAATCTTGTTGAGCTTGTCTGCTCAGCCGGATTGCCTGCTGTATTTACACAAGTCTTAGCTATGAACAATTTGGCAACTTGGCAATATTATTTTTACATTCTGCTTTATATTTTCTTCTTCATGTTGGATGATTTGCTGGTATTTTTTGCCGCCATGATTACCTTTGAAATGACTGGTGTAACGACCAAATATGCCAGATATTCCAGATTTGTAGGCGGAACCATAATGCTCTTTATTGGTGCCGCACTTCTATTCAAGCCAGAGTGGATAATGTTTTAGCGGAAGACTTATTTTAAGTATTTTTCTATATTCTGCTCGTGTCCATCAAAAGTATCGGAACAATGTATTTCGCCTGAACTGTCGTGTAGATAGTACAAACAGGTCGTTTCTGTCGGGTGCAAAGTGGCTTCTATGGCAGAAAGACCGGGGTTTGAAATGGGATGTGGAGGCAGACCAGTGTATTTGTAAGTGTTGTAAGGCGAATTGATTTGTTTTTCGGCTACCGTAATTGGAGCCCACCAGCCATTTCCCAGATCTCCCCGGACATATTGGAGTGTCGCATCAACTTCCAATTTCATGTTTTTAAGCAGTCTGTTCCAGATAATTCCCGATACCAAAGGCATATCTTCTTTTCCATTTGCTTCCCTTTGGACAATAGAAGCAACTTTCAAAAGTGTGGTCCATTTGATATTTTCTGTTACGGTCTCTTTGGCATATGGCGCAAACTTCTCTTCAAATTTAGCACGTAGTCTTTTAGCAACATCCAAAGGCGCTTCGTCGACAGGAATGAGATATGTATCGGGGAAATACACGCCCTCGGCGTGATCAAAGTCCATAACAGTATAAATATTGATCCATTTGTTTTTTTCTTCATCGGACCAGCCGAGAGTTTGAGTAAGCAAGCCAGCAATTTCTTCTTTCCTTAAACCTTCTGGAATGACAACCCATTTCATATATGGATCCTTAGAAAGCACTCCGGCGATCTGCCAAGCTGTCATTGATTTTGAAATTTTATATCCTCCCAGCTTAACTGTTCCAGCTTCTCTAAGCAGGTTGGCGATACTAAAACCAATAGAGATTTTTATAAAGTCTTGTCCTTCAAGTGTGGAAGCAATCGATTGGTCCGAGTTTATAGGAACAACAAATCTTTCCAGTGTTGTTTCCGGTCCTGCCGACTGGAAAAATATGAGATATATAAACACAGCTAAAACGGCGATAACAAATCCTGTTATTGCCGCCCAAAGCCGCTTTTTATTTTTTGCTCGGTCTTGTTCTATTGTGCTCAACAGATACATATATCAAGCAATTAACATATCTAAAAGTCAAGAGCTCCG
>CAZIUH010000010.1:0-22346 GCA_964542675.1 uncultured Candidatus Saccharibacteria bacterium
CCCATAGCTCAGCTGGTAGAGCAGATCCCTCTTAAGGATAAGGTCGTAGGTTCGAGCCCTACTGGGCGGACATGTAATCTCAGATTTGAAATCTCGAATATAAAAATGATACTAGTTTATATTTGAGATTTGATTTTTGAGATTCAAGACGTTATCCCTGCCGGGGTGGCGAAATTGGTAGACGCGCATGGCTTAGGACCATGTGGAGCAATCTATGGAGGTTCGAGTCCTCTCCCCGGCACAAACGAGCAAAGCGAATTTTGTGCTGGGAGCAAGTCGCGGAAGCGACTTGCGTGAGAGGACTCGAAAAGGTCGAGTATATTTTCGAGTCCCGATGTTTTTCGGGACGAGAAAATACGAGACCTATACGGAGTCTGTAAGACTCGAGTCCTCTCCCCGGCACAAACTCAAAATCCGCTTTCGCGGATTTTTCGCTGTGCCCGGGGTGGGAATCGAACCCACAAAGCCTTGCGGCCACAAAATTTTAAGTCTTGCGCGTATACCAATTTCGCCACCCGGGCATATATTAATCTTAAATCTAAAATTAAACTTCAGAACAAAATCAACAATTGATTTTGAGATTTAAGACCTAAGTTTTCAATTTGCTTTGAGGCCACGGCGGGAATCGAACCCGCGCATAACAGTTTTGCAGACTGTCGACTTACCACTTGTCTACGTGGCCACGGATAATGATTCAATATATCAATCTTGAACAATAATAGCACTTCTCCACGAAAATTTTAAGGATAGCGGAAGGGGCCACAAATTTTCGGAGTATTATTTGATTGAGTCATTTTTAACCTTAATTAACGATTGCGTTGGAAATCTTATCTATATTCTGACGATTTTTTTCGCCATGATCAACTTTCACCTCAAAATAGGGAACTCGCATCATTCTGGCGTTCTCGGTAACATAACCGCGAAAATCGGAAAGTTGTCTATGCATAAAATCCAATGCGGCTTTTTCCTGGTCTTCAGGCAAAACGGTAAACATAATAATGGCGCGTGATCCGCGACTTTTGATTTCAACATCGGTAATAGTTATAAGCGATTTCCGGTTTGACTCCTTGGAGAAAAAATCAGCGGCCAGGGCTTTTATCACTTCTTTAATTTTTGATTCTTTAATAGTATTCATTTTCTGGATTATCGTTTCCGATCGCGTCAAGGACGAACTTTTCGTGGGAATAGCACTAGCCTGTTTTCTCAATCATTCTCACGGCTTCTATCCTATCACCAATCGCGATCTCAGTCTTCGCATCAATAAGAACTCCAAATTCATGACCCTCGGCAATCTCTCCCGTACGCATCTTTTTCTCCTGTAATTCACGGATTTTACCGCGACCAATCTCAGCATTGCGGCGCGTTATTTTAACTTCATTGCCGGATGATAATGTTCCGGATTCCACTTTTCCTCCAATCACCTGTCTGTCTTTTTCCTTCGAGAATATTGCCAGAACTTTGGCCCGACCAGTTGATTCCTCAACAAATTCTTTTGGAACGCAGGCAAGTAAAGTTTCTTCGATATGTTTGGCAAGTTCATAGATAATCGAGAAGTTCATGATTTTAATCGGAACTGGTGCACGCTCGATAATTGCGGCGGCCTTCTTGTCGGGATTGGCATTAAAACCAAGGAGAATAATCTCAGGGTTGCTCATTGCCGTTTTGACATCATCTTCACTTATTGAGCCGATGCCTTCGGAAACAATCTTTATCCTAACGCGATCGTGTTTGATCTTTTGAAGTTCATGTTTAACGCCCTCGAGACTGCCGATAGCGTCGGCTTTTATGATGATTGGCAGGGAAACGATATTTGATTCATCAGTCGCCGCCTCCATCACCGACGTATTTCCTCCGCGAGTCCCTTCATCGTTCCCTCTACCAAGGCTCGCTAAAGGAAGCATCAATTCGGGAGTGTCTAACGATATCACCGACGATTTCATTTCCGCAATATTTGAGTTGACGAGACGCTCCGCCTCCTTCTTCGTTGCGACAATGCTAAATGTATTTCCGCACGCGGGTATTTCGTTCCAGCCGACTATGCGAACGGGCATAGAAGCGATGGCAGTGCCGATCTTTTTTCCCAAAAAATCATCAATATAGCGGACAGGAGTGAACGCATTTCCCGCGACGATGAACGATCCGATTTTTAATGTGCCGTCCCTTATAAGTAATGTGGCGGAAATACCTTTGCGACTGTCGCGTTCTGACTCGACGACTATGCCTTGGGCCGATTTATTCGGATCGTAAGTAAGATCGGCCATCTCAGAAACGAGAATGACCATATCAAGAAGTTCAGAAACGCCGGTACCATTCAAGGAAGAAATCGCGACGCAGGGAATATCGCCTCCCCAGCCTTCAACATAGATCTCATTTTCTCCGAGATTTGTTTTCGTGCGATCAATATCGGCATTTGGTTTGTCGATCTTATTAATAGCGACAACATAGGGAATCCTTTCCGCCTGAATGACTCTCAATGCTTCCACAGTTTGTGGTTTGACACCGTCTTCGGCGGATACAACTAAAATAGCCACGTCAGCGGCCTTGACGCCGCGTTCTCGGATACCACAGAAGGCTTCATGACCTGGCGTGTCAAGGAATGTTATGGCGTGCTTCACATTGTCCGATGAAATATGTTCGACTTGATAGGCTCCAACATGTTGGGTTATGCCACCAGCTTCATCGGCAACAATGTTTGATTTTCTGATGTAGTCAAGCAGGGTCGATTTGCCATGATCGATATGACCCATGACCACAACGATAGGAGCGCGTTTTACGCGGTTTTTTGTGTCTTTATTCGGCATATTGAACTTATACCATACCACAAAATCTGCGGGAATGAAAGATGTAATATATTTACTGCTTGTAATAATCCGGATGAATCGAAAAAAAAGTGAGGGCATGTTAATATATGCAATATGCAAACAACGCTAACCGTGCTTATCATTGTCGCCGTGATTATCAATATTTTTTTGATAATCAATATTTCCAATCGCAAGAAAGCATCGCTTCATGAAGAAGAAGAGGATGAAACGCGGAATAATGCTCTGAAACCGCTTTTGGATCAAATGAACACGAATATGAACGAATTGGCGAGAACGGTAGATAGGAAAGTCGGAGACTTGACGAAAACAGTTGACATGAAGATGCAAGACACATCACGATCGATGCAGGATTCTATGCGCACCCAATTGTCGGAATCGTCTAGACTTATTAAAGAAGTTACGGAAGGTTTGACAAAACTCGACGAGACGAATAAACAAGTCGTTTCATTCGCTGATCAGTTACAGAATTTACAGGACATATTGAAGAACCCGAAGCATCGCGGGATTCTAGGTGAATATTATCTGGAGACTCTACTCAAGAATGTACTCGCGCCGGGGCAATTCCAGATGCAATACGCGTTCAAGAATGGGGAAATCGTTGACGCGGTTGTTTTCGTGAAGGATAAAATAATTCCAATTGATTCTAAGTTTTCGTTGGAGAATTATAATAAACTCTCGGAAGAGAAAAATCCCGTGGAGCGCGAAAAATTGGAAAAAGCATTTGTGGGGGATTTGAAAATACGCATTCAAGAAACCGCGAAATATGTTCGGCCGGAGGAGAATACCATGGAATTCGCTTTCATGTTTATTCCTCACGAAGCAATTTACTATGATTTGCTCGTGAATAAGATAGGCGCCATCGCGGAAGACACAGATAATCTGATTCAGCGCGCGGCGAGCAAATTCAAGGTCATTATTGTCTCACCAACATCATTCCTGGCGTACTTGCAAACAGTTTTGCAGGGATTAAAAGCATTGCAGATAGAGGAAACGGCGAAAGATATTATCAAAAGAGTTGGAGAATTGGGTACGCATTTGAAACGATATGACGATTATCATTCGAAATTGGGATCGTCATTGAAGACGGCGGTGAATCATTACAATAATTCCGGGAAGGAGCTCAAAAAAGTGGATAAGGATATTTTACGAATTACCGGAGAGACGCCGGGAATAAAAGTGCCACTTATAGAGCAGGCAATTGAAGCAGAGGAGTAATAAGAACTTTTTCCACCGCAAAACTGCGCGTATCATGTCTTTTAATTCAAATTGAGGACTGCGATTATCATTCTGTCTCAGGATGATACGCGATAAATAACAGTTGAATACTTAAACACCTATAGGAACAGTTCCGCAGATTTGAATTAAAAGACATGATACGCGCAGTTTTGCGTCTCGATTTAATAAGTGAGGATATGCGAATGATTCCGCGACTAATAATTGTCTATTTCAAGGAATACTGGCCCTCCTTTTCTTTCACAATACCTCGGATTTCAAGCTCGGAAATAATAGCGCTGAATTTCGGAGAGGAAAATAAAGTTTTTTCTATAAGGTCACTTGATCCTAATGATTGACGTTTCAATATCTCAACAATTGTCATTTGATCGTTTGATAGGGACATTTCCGCGAAGTTCGGCAGTGCTTCTGTCATATTGTCGGTGCGATTGATATTGAATCCGAGAGCTTCCAGTACGTCTTCGGCGCATGTTACCGGTGTGGCGCCACGGCGAATGAGCATATGAGGGCCGTATGAAAGTTCGGAGAATATGGAACCGGGTACGGTCAATACATCACGATTGAATCCGAGGGCGTAATCGGCGGTGATCAATGTGCCTGACCCTTGAGCGGCCTCGATAATTAATGTTGCGTGCGACATACCGGCCATGAGGCGGTTACGGACAGGAAAAGTCCATATAGCGCCGGGCTGATCGCGTGGAAATGGTGAAACGATCGCTCCGCCACATTCGAATATTTTACGCGCGAGATATCGCCGGCATTGAGGATATAAAGCGTGTTCGGATAATCCTGAACCCGGAAAAGCAACTGCCTTGAGTCCGACTCTGAGTGCCATTTTATGTGATAATGAGTCAATACCAATAGCTAAACCCGATACTATTACAATCGGATAATCTCTTAATCCTCCAATGATCTTGTTACAAACATCTTCACCATAATTGCTGTTTTGACGTGATCCGATGACACATAAGAACTTATTATCATCGGACGGTAATTGTCCGACCATATCCATGGTTTCCGGCAATTGCGTTATTTGACGCAAAAGAAAAGGGTATTGATTTTTAGTGAGTTTGTTAATTCGCATTATATTTTATGAATACAATATTACCCCGCCAATTCGGCGAGGCTTGCTGGGTAATCCCAAAATATAAAAGCATTATAGTGGGCGATGATTAATTGTCAACAATTATTGTTCAAAATAATGAATAGTGTGTTAAACTGTATCTATGCTAGACATTAAATTTATTCGTGAAAACAAGGAGGTGATAGCGATGGCCGCGAAAAAGAAGCGTATCAATTTCAGCGTCGATGAACTTATCATGAAAGATGATGAAAGAAAATCTTTGCTTCAAAGCGCCGAGAGGAAGCGCGCGATGCAAAACAGCGCCAATGAGAGAATCGCACAAGCGAAGACGCCGGAAGAAAAGTCAAAGTATATTAGTGAAATGAAAATAGTTAAAGCTGATTTGGAGAATGATGAAGAGAGATTGAAACAAGTGACGAATGATTGGCAAAGACTAATGCTCGGCACACCTAATATTCCCGACATGTCTGTTCCAGAAGGCGAGTCTGACGCCGAGAATGTGGAGATAAAGGTCTGGGGTGAAAAGCCGAAATTTAAATTTGAAGCCAAGGATCACGTGGAACTGATGACAAAATTGAAAATGGTTGATTTTGAACGCGGAGCGAAAGTACACGGTTTTCGAGGATATTTTCTGGTGGGTGACGGAGTAACTCTATGCTTCGCGATATGGAATTACGCGCTAGATTTTTTTTCGAAGAAGGAATTTGTGCCGATCATACCGCCGGTTGTCACGCGCAAGCTCAATCTGTATGGCACGGGATATTTGCCGCAAGGTGAAGAAGATTTGTACAAAACTCAAGACGGCGATTATCTTGCCGGCACGGCTGAAGTGCCGCTTATGGGTATGCATGCCGATGAAGTTCTTGACATGAATGAAATGCCGAAAAAATATCTCGGCTTTTCTCCTTGCTATCGTAGAGAAGCCGGCGCGCATGGTAAAGATGTACGAGGTCTCATTCGCGTCAATGAATTTTATAAACTTGAGCAAGTCGTGATATGCGAGGCGGAACATGAAATGTCAGTCAAATATCATGAAGAAATCAACCGTAATATCGAAGAATTCATAGAAACTCTCGGTATTCCATATCACACGGTTATCAATTGTGGCGGTGATCTGGGAATCGGTCAGGTGAAAAAATACGATGTGGAACTATGGGTGCCCAAAGAGAACAAATATCGCGAGATCGGTTCGGCATCGTATTTCCATGATTTCCAAACGCGTCGTTTGAATATCCGCTACAAGGACAAAGACGGCAAATTGAAATATGCTCATTCCCTAAATTCCACAGCGATACCGACGCCGCGCATTCTAGTTTCGCTAGTCGAGAATTTCCAGCAAGCGGACGGCAGTATTCGTGTACCGGAAGCCTTGATGAAATATTTCGGTAAGGATTGTATTTCATAATCATTAGGGTTCAACTTCATGTCTTGAGTTTGAACCTTGGACAATAATTTACAATAGAAAGATGAATATTCCCGCCAGAAATCAATTTAATCTGAAGCATACGAGTGGGCAATCGCATCAATTCATATACAGTCGCCGAAAAAAGAATATTTGGACGCTTATTCTTGCCCTAATTTCGATAATCACATGGTTATACGCCTTTTCCAGTTTGTCTCATTTAGAAATCTTCAATATAAAAACTATTAATATCAGCGGCGCGGATAAAGACATTAGTAATACATTGAAAGCCACGGCGCTTAATTCAATTCAAGGTGAGTATTTTGGGTTGTTTTCAAGATCAAATCTTCTGGCATACCCAAAGGAAGCGATCATGACGGCGATCATGAATACCGACGCGCGCGTGAATGACGTGACCGTGGAGAGGAGCGGAATTCAGTCATTGAATATTACGGTTAGAGAAAAAATTCCCGCTGCTGTTGTCTGCACGAATTTGCCGGATTGGGATGAATCGGATCTTATTCTTGATTCATTCGAGTCCTGTTATCTTGTTGATGACACGGGTTATGTGTTCATGAATGCTTCAAGTTCAAACGCTGAAATAAATCGCTACTATTTGCCGAATATCGCGATTGTATCCACGTCAACCTCGATAATTGGAACGAAAATCGCTTCAACGACAATGTTTCGAACATTGCAGTCATTTTATAATGGTGCGAAATCGTACAATATAGACATTAAAGCCTTGCTTGTGAAGGATGGCGGCGAATATGAACTCTATGCCGCGACGGAATCCGGCGTAATCGTCGTGTATTTCAACGAGATAAATGGTTTCGAAAATGAATTTACCGCTCTAATCTCATTTTGGAACGATTTGACGCAAAAAGCGCGAAATGAAGGTAATAAACTGAAGCTCGATTCCATTGATTTGCGTTACGGCTCGAATGTATTTTATAGAATCGTGAAATAATTTTGAGAATGCGCTAATATTGAATCAATGAAACAATTCTTCCAAATAGTCTTCGGCGGGCTTACGGCGGTCGTCGTGGGTTTTGGCGTTGTATACGGTTCGGGTTATTTGTGGCGTTCGGCTAGTCCGTTCATTTCGAGCGTCAGAAATTCATCGTTTGTTGCTTCGGCGGAATCGGCCATAATGAAGCCAGTTGACGGCACTGTTATTTCCGGTTTCAAGCGCGTGATCAGATATACTGCCGATCAGGAGGAAGATCTCATTAATTCCGCCGCCTTGGCTCTGCCATATTCTTCGGATGGTCGCATAACAGCCATCGGGTATGTTCTCAAAAACCTCACTGTCGGTGGATCGGTTGTGACGGAACTGAAGTCAGATGTTAGTATGCCGATAGCATCACTTTCAAAACTGATTACGGCTGCGGTTGCGAGAAAACTTATTGATCCGAATACGAAGATTACTTTGACGAAAGAGAGTACGGGCACATATGGCAATACGGCGCAATTTCGAATCGGCGAATCATATCGCGCCAGTGATCTCTACTATCCGCTTCTTATGGTTTCTTCCAATGACGCGGCGGAAGCTTTTGCGCAGAGTTATGGTCGCAAGGCATTCATTCAAGCAATGAATGATTTCGTTCAATCAATTGGCGCGTATCGCACGTATTTTGCCGATCCATCGGGACTTTCTCCCGATAATGTGTCAACCGCCAATGATCTGACTATTATCTTGAATTGGATTAGAAATAATGATCCGGATATTCTGGCTATTACCGAGCTTCAAACAATTACGGTGAAAACGCATACATGGGTAAATCCAACGCATTTTCTGAACTGGTCAAACTATATTGGTGGCAAGAATGGTTATATTCCGGAAGCGGGTTTGACAGGGGCGGCTCTGTTCACGGTTGGGCCAAGGAAAAATGTTTATGCCGTGGTTGTTCTCGGAAGCAAGGCGCGGGACGCGGATGTGGTGAAATTGCTCGCGAAAGTGAGGGAATAACGGCGTCAGAAATCAGTAAACAACTTTCATTTTCATCGGAAAAACAGTAGAGTTATTGAATTGTGAAGAAAATGAAGCAAATAAAGGGTAGTAACTTCTGGCACTATTTGCCAAGACCGTTTTTCGTGCTGGCGCCGATGGCGGATGTGACAGATTTGGTATTTCGCCGGATTATTGCTAAGTATGGCAAACCCGATGTGATGTGGACGGAATTTGTATCGGCTGACGGCTTGATTTCGGCAGGGCAAAAAAAACTTTTGGTGGATTTGGCGTTTTCTGAAAATGAGCGGCCGATTGTGGCACAGGTTTTTACCGGTAGTTCTGAGGCCATGCGGAGAGCGGCGGAGATAATTACTGATTTGGGATTCGACGGTTTGGATATAAATATGGGTTGTCCGGATCGCGCGGTGGAAAAGAATGGCGGTGGCGCGGCATTGATGAAAAATCAAAATTTAGCGATTCGGGTTTTGCAGGCGGCGCGAGAAGGTGTCGGGAATTTGATTCCTGTGTCGATAAAGACCAGAATTGGTTACGGTAAAATCGATTTGGATTGGGTTCAACTATTATTGGAACAAAAACTTCCGGCACTTGCGGTTCATCTACGCACGCGTAAAGAAATGTCTGATGTGCCGGCGCATTGGGAAGTGATGCCGGAGATTATTAAAATGCGGAATGAGATAAGTCCCGGGACATTAATTATTGGTAATGGTGATGTTGAATCAGTGGAAGGTGGTTTGAAAAAAGCAAAAGAATACGGTTGTGATGGTTTGATGATTGGCCGTGGAATATTCGGCAAGCCGTGGCTGTTCGGAAAATCAAAAATTCTAAAACATAAATCTAAAAAATTGGAGTCAAAGGTAATTGAAAAGGAACTAAAAATCATGCTCGAGCACGCAAAACTGTTCGAAAAAACATTCAAGGGCATAAAGCGGTTTGCGGTGATGAGAAAACACTTCAAAGCATATGTTTCCGGCTGGGATGGTGCGAAGGAACTGCGAAAACAACTCATGAAGGTGGATAATTATAAGGGAGTTTTAATGGTGGTAGAAAAATATCTGAAAGCTTATAAAAAATGAAATATTTAACCATATAATTTGGCGGAATCTACTTTTCACTGTAAACTAATACACATGCCCGTACTATATCGAACATACCGTCCGCAGAAATGGTCCGAAGTTATGGGACAGGATCATATCGTGGAGGCGTTAAAAGATACGATCATAAACAAGCGTGTGGCTCATGCATTCCTTTTTTCCGGTTCGCGGGGGACGGGGAAGACTTCAGTGGCGAGAATTTTGGCGAAAGCGGTGGAGACGAAAGATGAGGATGTTTATGAAATAGACGCGGCATCCAATCGAGGTATTGATGATATACGACAACTTCGTGAACATGTTTCCGTTCTGCCATTTAGCTCACCATTCAAGATTTATATTATTGATGAAGTACATATGCTTTCTAAAGATGCCTGGAACGCGCTTCTCAAAACTCTTGAAGAGCCGCCGAAACATGTGATTTTCATTCTGGCGACTACCGAGCTTGATAAAGTACCGGAGACGATAGTATCACGCTGTCAAACTTTTAGTTTCAGAAAGCCGTCAAGAGAAATTATCCGAAAGCAAGTCGTGAGTATTGGTAAAAAAGAGGGTATTGAACTTGATGCTGGCGCCGCCGATTTGATTGCTCTTCTCGGCGACGGCTCATTCCGCGACGCTCTCGGCATGCTTGAAAAAGTCATGTCATCGTCAAAGGATAAGAAAATTACTCGCGAAGAAGTTGAAGCCATCACGGGCGCGCCGAGAGCGGGACTAGTGAATCAATTCATTGAAAATCTAATAGGAAGGAATGAAGATCTCGCTTTCAAGGTTCTAGGCGACGCGGAGAAATCCGGTATTTCAATGAGCGTGTTTATTACTATAATTCTGGAAAAAATTCGTTTTATTCTGCTTGTTCAATATTCACCAGCTTCACATTCAATGGTCAAAGATCGCGTGTCAGCCGATGATTGGGATTTCATTCTGTCGCAGGCGAATAAGAAACTGCTGACTCCGTCTATGCTCAATTCACTTCTGGAAGCGGCCGAAGGCGTGGGAAGGGCGAAAATAGAGACATTGCCCATCGAGTTGGCGGTGATAAGGGTTTGTAGTGATTCAGACTAGAACTTAAGGATCTTCATGTAGATTCAACATCCTGAATGTCACGCAAACTTCAAGGCAGATAAAGAGGTATTGGTGATGTAATTTGTGCGGTATCAAATGGCTGATCTTCGGATCAGCTATTTTTATTAGAGTTGTATATTGAGCTTTTACGGGTTAATATAAAGGTAAGTTCAGATTTCAATCGTAAAATAGCAGGCTGGATCAGTGGTATCACAAATTATTGGGGGGTCGTATAATGGTAGTACAGCGGCCTTTGAAGCCGTGAATGAAGGTCCGATTCCTTCCCCCCCAGCAATTGATCTGTACCCCATAAAGTAGACACAGAAGTCCGTGTTAGCTGGTTTCTTTTGTTAGCATTAACATGCCTTATCGAAACTGGAATTACCCTTGTTTGTTAAAGAAATGATATAATCGAAACACATGACCAATAACATTGCTTCACATTTCGATAGAACTAAGATTGATCCATCATGGTCATTCTCTGATAAGACACGCAAAGACACTGCGTATATTACACATGGCTACCACCGTTATCCCGCGAAATTTATTCCACAGGTTGTCTCCCGCTTGGTAGAAAGATATACAAAATTGGGAGATTTGATCGTTGATCCTTTCGGGGGATGTGGCACGACCCTCGTCGAATCTAAGGTTATGGGAAGGTCATCAGTTGCAGTTGATATCAACCCTGTTGCAGTTTTAATAACAAAAGCCAAGATTACTCCGATCAATCCAGTAAAAATTGAGAAAGAATTCGAAGATATCAAAAAGAGATTAGAGGCTTATAGTGAGAAGACAAAAGTGAAAGCTCCGGAACACGAGCGAATTGACTACTGGTTTAAGCCTGAAGAAAAGAGGAAGTTGGCGTTTATATTTGCTGAAATTTCAAGAATTGATGATCAAGATGTTCAAGATTTTTTCTTCTGCGGTTTTTCTAATATATTGAAAAACTGTTCGATATGGCTGCAAAAGAGTAATAAGCCGACTAGGGATTTTGAAAAAAAGCCATCTGAGCCTGTTAAGACATTTTTGAAACAGATAAAGATGATGTTGCGCGGTAATGAAAGATTGTTTGAAATGTTATCTGAAAGAAAATACTTGAAGGTACCAAGTAAGGTCGTCTGTACTGATGCAAGGACAATTCCAACAAAGGATAACAGTGTAAATTTGATTGTCACTTCACCACCATATGTGACTTCGTATGAATATGCCGATTTACACCAGCTGACTGCTTTGTGGCTAGAATATACGAAAGATATAGGTGATTTTCGAAAGCGATTTATTGGCACTTCATACCACAGCAAGAAAAATTTGATATTAAATAGCTCAATTGCAGAAAATATTCGAAAGGAATTGATGGAAATAGATCAAAAGACGGCGGAGGAAGTGTCAACATATTTCAGTGAGATGAATCAGGTATTTACCGAAATGAAACGAATGTTGAAAAAAGGGGGGAAAACCTGTATTGTTGTCGGGAATACCAGTTTGCAGGGCGTTAAAATACTTAATGCAGAAGTTTTTGTTGAACAATTACAAAATCTAGGGCTAAAAGTTACCGATATAATAAAAAGAGAAATACCGTCAAAAAATTTACCATCCGTTAGAGATAAAAAGACTGGTAAGTTTGCAAGCATAACTGATAAGAATAAAGTCTCGGCATATCCAACCGAATATATACTAATAATGGAAAAATAAAACTATGACAATCAAAAACCTAATTAAAATTTATGATACAAAGAAGAGCAAATACGGAGTAGAGGCTTATAGACATATATCAAATGTCTTGAGCGAGGCTAAAGAGCAACACGGGAAAGATTTCACAGGTGATGACCATGAGCAATCGTGGCGTGCATTCAAGGGTAAAAATCTAGAAAAGTTGATTGAATATATTATCAAAGATGAGGTTACAGCTCTAGGGTTACAAGTCGAAAATGGAAATACTCTTGAACGAACGAATGGCTCAAATTTGTCCAAAGAATTAAGCGAACTTAAGAGAAATCTTACTGTTGATTACGGTGAATTTGGCTTACATCTACCCGATGTTGATTTGATTATATTTGATCCAAAGACGAGTAAAGTTGTCGCGGTTTTATCTAGCAAAGTTACTTTGAGAGAGAGGATTGCCCAGACAGGTTATTGGAAAATGAAATTAGCGTCTGATAAAGCAACAAAGCATATCAAAGTTTATTTCGTAACACCTGATGAAGACGGAACACTTACAACGAAGAAGCCAACAAAGAAGGGCAGAGCTATTGTTGAAGTTGATACAGATGGCAGTTATGTTTTGAGCGAAACTAATATTGAGGAAAGTGATAAGGTAAAAATGTTCGATAAGTTCATTGACGATCTAAAGAAATTACTAAAATAAATTATGTTATCACAGATAGAATCCACAACACTGTGGGATTTTCCAAAACAAAATTATGGAGATACACCCCACGGAAATAACAAATATAACGGAGTCACGCCGGCTTTTGTCATATGGAATTTGTTACAGCGGTACACTAAAGAGGGTGACCTGGTTGTAGATCCAATGTGTGGTAGTGGTACAACAATCGATGTTGCCAAGGAATTGAAGCGAAAAGTGATTGGCTACGATTTGAATATAGTTAGACCTGATATCATTAAGAACGATTCTAGGAAAATTCCTCTACAGGAGAATAGTGCAGATTTTGTCTTCATCGATTCGCCATATTCTGACAATATAAAATACTCTGACGATAAACAATGTATCGGAAAAATATCCTGCGAAAAGACAGAATTCTATGATGAGTTAGATAAGACTGCTGCTGAAATCAAGCGAATTCTAAAGCCCGGAAAAGTGATGGGTTGGGTTATTGCCGATCAATGGATAAAAAAGAAATTCACGGCTACAGGGTTCTTGATGTGGCAGAGGCTTGAGAAACATTTTGAGCCTATTGATATTATCTGTTTGACACGGCACAATCAGACATCAAATACTGATATCTGACATAGTAGGGCTAGGCAATATAATTTCTACCTGCGTGGGTTCAAGTACCTTTTTATTATGCGAAAGATCGGGTAAATTTATGAAGACTAATAAAGTATAATACCTTCAATTATATGAAAAATGACAAGAAAATAGTTATTCGTGTGAGAGGCATTATTCTCTTCGAAGATAAACTGCTGGTTGTTAAACATCCAAACGATACAAGTTTTGGCGTTTTACCTGGTGGACATCTTGAATGGGGAGAAGATATACGAGAATGTTTAGTTAGAGAAATTATTGAAGAGCTCGGAATCAAGCCGGAGATCGGCAGATTGTTTTATGTAAATAATTTTATTGATGGTGATTCTATTCAATCTATCGAATTCTTTTTTGAGATTACTAATGCAAATACGTTTGTTGATATTAGTAATATTAGCTGGACGCATGCTCATGAGGTCGCTGAAATTATATGGGCAAAGCCGACTGATACTATTTCAATTCTTCCAAAAAAGTTGGGGGAAGATTTTAAGAAAGGTGAAATGGTTTCTGATCAAGTTAGATTTATTTATCATGACTAAAACAAATGAATCTCTAGGTATAGATATCGGGAACGTGATTATCAACCATCGTCTAACAGATAAAAACGATAAAACTTTGCATGAGGAGCGCTACTCAACTATCCCAGCCGCAGAGGGAGTATTTGATGCGGTTAAGAAATTGAATGATGAAAAGTTTCATGGGAATATATTTTTGATTTCAAAATGTACTCCATGGGCTCAAGAAAAGATACTTGCGTGGTTAAAGGATAATGATTTCTACACAAAGACCGGTGTCAAACCAGAAAACGTCTCCTTCTGTCGTGAAAGGCATGAGAAGGACAAGATTTGCAAGGATAATAACATCACTTATTTTATCGATGATCGTCTCGAGGTGTTAAGCCACATGGTTGAAACAGCAGCAAATTTGTTTCTATATCAGCCGGACCAAGCGGAAATTGATGAGTATAGGCAGTTTTTGCCGAAAGTCACAAGAGTTGAGAGTTGGGCTGAAATAGTATCACTATTGACATAAATTAGAAATACTAGTAGTATCCAGATAGAATTTTGACTCCTTGAAATAAACAATAAACCGGATTTAGAAAGGCGGATCATATGAAAAGATTGATGTCCCCGATTGATGTGCAGCTAGAAATTACTGCACTATGCAATCAAAAATGTCGCCATTGTTACAACTATTGGCGTCATTCAGATTCACCCCGGCCTATTGAATTGTCTTCGGAAGATCTTGTATGCATTCTTAGGAAATTGGCAGAAGCCAAGGTCGTTCAACTGACATTTACTGGTGGAGAGCCTCTACTGCGTCCAGACATATTGATGTCGTCGATGTTTGAAGCTCACAAACTAGGCATGGGCTTTGGTATGAACAGTAACGCTACCTTGATAACCGAGGAGATCGCGCGTGAGCTGAGTTCATCTGGATTGCAACACGCGCTAATCTCAGTTCTTGGTCCACCGGCTATTCATAACATGCTTGGTGGTGGTGCGGCGAGCTTCGATAAGACCATGAATGGTATTGGTTACCTGATGCAACACGGCATTCCGGTATCTACAAATATGGTGGTTTCAAAGCTAAACCTCGATGCCATGTTCGAAACGGCTCAATTGCTTAAGTCTTCAGGTATTCAGACTTTCTGTGCTGGTCCGATGGTCTCTTCTTGTTACGATAACATCGCCATGTGCTTGAGTGGTGAAGAAGTCAAACGGTGTCTGAGCTGTTTGATAAGAATTGAGAAGGATCTGTGATTGAACATTGATATACTGGAGCCATTGCCACGGTGTATGTTCTGTAAAGAAGAAGACTCCAGTTTTGCCAGGTTCTTTGGTAATCGTGCATGTTCGGCAGGTGTGTCGACATGCGTGATATCGTCTTCAGGAAACGCTCGTCCATGTGTTCATTCTGATGTGGAGTACGGCAATCTTCTACGAGAAGACTTCGGTGAGATATGGAAGAAAATGTCTAGCTGGGCTGATGTGGGAATATTGCCAGATAAATGCAGAGGTTGTCTGGCGGTAAACATTTGCGAAGGCGGTTGTCGGATGTCAGCCAAAGTTACATCGGGTCAGTATAATGGACAAGATATGTACATGACCGATCCAATCATTGACCATGATAGGGCTTGTGTGTTAGAGTCTCACGAGAGGGTTAGCCAAGAACCGTTGACGATTAATGACACTCTCAGTGTAAGTAGTCGTTGCGTTGTTAGACGGGAGGTCGACTCAGTCTTGATATGTTCGAGCAATCGTTTTGAGCGCATGTCTCTGGAGGGTTTCAAGTTTGTCGAGCTTCTACAGGGAAAACATGATTTCACTGCGAAAGAAATTGCAGAAACAATTGACTGTGATGTGGCCGAGGTTCTGCAGGTGTTCGAACGGTTGTTAATATCAGGCATCCTTCTGAAATCAAAAAGAAAGGAGAAATTAGAACATGAAAAAGAGTTTGATGAGCAGATTCTTTCTTGACCGTCGCGAAGTCACTAAACGCGCGTTTTCGAAAACGGATCCAGTCATTCAGCAGACGAGCCTTTCGGCGAGCTGCGATAACTGTGTCAATTGCAGGTCGTGCGACAACAGTTGCAACCGTTAGCTGTGACCGCAGTGTCAATCACAAACAGTGAGGGAGATCCGACGATTTCCTTTACTGTTTTTTATTATGATGTACTATGAATATATGAAAAATATCACTATTTTAAACGATACGATAAAGGGTAAAGATAATCTGGAGCAAAAAACCGAGATTGTTTTTACGCGTGTGGCAGACTCATTTAATCTCTCAAGTCTGCCCAATATAAACATATCATTCCATACATCACGATTAAGTTTTGATAAAAGTCTGGGTAGAAAGACTCAAGTATGGGAAGTTGGGAATACATCGAGAGATAATAAGATTGATGTAATCCATCCTGATTTTTTTGCAAAAGTATCAAGTCATGCTGATTCAGAGTTTGATCAGATCTTGGCGCATGAGATTGCACACATTTTTATCAATAGATTGGCATCTGGTAACCAGGTTCCATTTTGGCTAAATGAGGGATTGGCTATGAATATTGCCTGTCAAGTCGATAGATATAAGACCAGTAGCGATTCAATGTTCATTGAGGGAAGATTTACCAGTCATTTGGCTACTAAGCAAGATTGGAATGAGCGAGTAGATTTTGGTGCTTATAAAATAGCATGCCTTTTTACAGCTTATTTAATAGAAAAATTTACACTAAATAAAATTTTGGAACTGATTGCAAAGACTGAAAAAAACTATTATGCGCCACATTTCGAAGAGTCTGTGCTTCAGATATTTGGAAGACATATTTCAGATTTGGAAAATGATTTTGTATCGTGGTCAAATAAGATCTCTTAGTGGTGACCAAAAGTTAAACATGGACGAAGAAGAAATTACAAAATTATTTTTTACTGATCCTGATCAACTTTTCGGGATGATTCAAAAGAACGGAGGAGATCTTGATGGTTTAGGAAAGCTAAAACTCGGTAAATTATTTGTAAAGCAGAGATTTCCTGAATTAGTAAAACAAAATAATGAGGAAGCTGTGGATTTTGTCTTCTGGTTTACATACTTTGTTGAGAGAGAAATTCGAGATGACATTTTTTATGTAGAAACTAAACTTGGCAAGGTTCCAATTGATATTGATAGGAAATTAGACGATATGGATTTTGGTAAAAAAATAAAGTTTATTGAAGATAATTATATTAGTGATAAGGAACGAGACACCTATGTACAGGTACTTCGGGAAGTTAAGAAATTACGTAATTATTTAGCTCATGGAGAGTTGGATAAATTAGAATATGGTGGTTATTATCTGTCTGATCCTAGGGGTCAATTAAAGCTAATGGTTCAACTGCATAATTCGGCACTAAAAAGACCTTTGGTTAAATAAGGCGGTTCAAACAGCGTCCCATCCGGTCAGCCAAAAAGTATGTTTGTCTCAAAGTTTTATAATTATTAACGAATAATTTTGGCTCTTTAATGACGGGTCAGCTCACCAGATCAGATTATTATTTCTCCAAGGGGTAATTCCTTATCAATTGTGTTATACTAAACATTATGCAAAAAAATATAATCATCACTTTATTAGTTATTGCTATAGTTGGTGTTAGCGTATTATTCTTGACTAGAAGTCCGTCCTCGACCGAACCAGTAGTTGAAGGTACAAATATGACCGCGACCGATACGAATGGGTCGCAGGCAAGCTCGACGCAAAATCAATTATTAACTAATGGCGCCGGGTCAACCATCGGCAAATCCGTCGAAGGCAGTGACATCATGGCGTATCATTACGGCATGGGCGAGAAGGAAGTTCTCTTCATCGGCGGTATTCATGGCGGTTATGAATGGAATACGGCTCTTGTCGCAGTGAAACTCATGAATTATTTGAAAGAAAACCCGATTGTGATTCCCGCGAGCGTGCGAGTGACTATTATTCCGATAATGAATCCTGACGGCTTGAATAAAGTTGTTGGTACGACCACTGGCAATTTTACTATCGCGAATGTATCAACGAAGGAAGCCAAGGTCGTCTCCGGCCGATTCAACGGAAATAATGTTGATCTTAACCGAAACTTTGATTGCGATTGGCAAGCCATCGGCAAATGGCAGAATACTTCAGTTAGCGGAGGTAGTATCGCATTTTCAGAGCCGGAAAGTCAGGCGATAAAGAGTTATGTCGAAACAAATAAACCTGTCGCGGTATTGGTATGGTATAGTGCCGCCGGTGGTGTCTATGCTTCAAACTGCCACAACGGCGTTCTGCCGGAAACTAGTAAAATTGGTAAGCTCTTTGCCGATCAGTCAGGTTATCCATATTCTGAGAGTTTCGATTTCTACTCGACTACCGGTGATATGACCAATTGGTTAGCCAAGATAAATATTCCCGCCTTTAGCGTGCTTCTCACGAATCACAATGATACCGAATGGACGAAAAATCTAGCCGGAATTCAAGCTCTACTTAACTATTACAAATTATAGTAAATGCAAAAAAACCTGAAGAAGCTCATCGCCGTAATAATCATTATTTTTGCATTACTTGGCGTCCGATTTTTTGTCTATTGGAATGCGTACAGAATTCCGATTATAGCTCCGACCGCATCACTTCAGGATATAGGTTTGGTACATGAAGTGATCGGGCAATCGGTTCAGATGCGTAATATTGATGCGTATACTTATGGAAACGGCCCGACACATTTGCTATTCGTTGGAGGCATACATGGTGGTTATGAATGGAACAGCGTGCTTCTGGCCTATATGTTCATGGATTATCTTGAATTGAATCCGGATGCCATTCCAGCTAATGTGACTATCACGATTATTCCGTCGGCGAATCCCGATGGAATATTCGCTGTTGTCGGCAAACAAGGTCGTTTTATGGTTGCCGAGGTATCGACTAGTACAAAAGTTCTGGAATCAGGTCGTTTCAACGCGCGTGATGTTGATATCAATCGTAATTTTGATTGCAAATGGCAGGCGAAAAGCATATGGAGGTCGAAGACTGTAAGTGCCGGTTCCGAGGCCTTCTCCGAGCCGGAAGCGAGGGCGATACGCGATTATGTTTCAAAAAATAAAATTAGCGCGGCTATATTCTGGCACAGTCAGTCAAATGCGGTCTACGCCTCGCAGTGCGAAGACGGAATTCTTCCGAAAACTTTAGATATTATGAATGTATATTCCAAGGCAGCAGGGTATCCCGCCGTCAAGACATTTGATGCTTATGCGACTACGGGTGCCGTTGATGATTGGCTGGCATCCATCGGTATACCAGCGATAACCGTGGAGCTTAAAACTCATGATACTATCGAATGGGATAAGAACCTGGCCGGTATAAAAGCGCTTTTCGGGTATTTTGCGGAGAAATGACGGTATGAGAAATGAAGTTATCGAGGAAAAAATAATAAATTATTATCTTCAAATATCTTGCTTGTGAAAAGATTGGATTGATTATAAAATAGGCGGGCACTTCCAAAAATGATATATAAATCAATATTAAGGCCAATATTGTTTCTCTTTGACCCGGAATTCATTCATGACTGGTTTATTTCAATAGGAGAATTTCTTGGACGTAATCGTATTACCAGAATGATTATTGGATTCATGTACAGCTATCATAATCCGGATATCGCAAAGATCGTCGATGGTATCGAATATCAAGCACCGATTCTGCTTGCCACGGGTTTTGATTATAACGGCCGTTTGACGCGGATACTTCCGCGTATCGGTTTTGGCGGGGAGGAAATCGGTTCCATTACTGCCAGACCATGCGAAGGTAATCCGAAGCCGCGACTTACTAGATTGCCGAGATCGAAAAGCATAATAGTGAATAAAGGACTGAAAAATGATGGTGTTGAAACTGTTATAAACAGGTTGAGGAAGACACCGCGTGAGAGGAATTTTGTTATTGGAATATCAATCGCTTATACGAATGATGCAAAATCAGTTACGGTTGAACAAGGAATAACTGATTATGTTAACGCATTAAAGCGTTTGAATGAGGAGGAAATTGGTGATTTCTATACTATTAATATTTCATGCCCGAATACATTTGGCGGGGAAGCATTCACTACTCCCGAATCACTGACACGGCTTCTTCAGGAAATGAAGAAAATACCTTGTAACAAGCCTATTTACGTGAAAATGCCAATAAATGTACCATGGTCGCGATTTCATTCACTTCTGGAAATCATTGATATTCATGGTTTACATGGCGTGGTTATCGGTAATATTAATAAAGATTATAATTCACTTGAATTCAGAAATGATACGCCAAAAAGATATAGTGGTGGTTTATCCGGAAAACCTTGCAATCGTCTTTCTACCGAACTCATAAAGAAAACCAGAGAGGTATTCGGCCGAAGATTTACTATTATCGGAGTTGGTGGAATCATGAGTCCGAATGATGCCAAAGAAAAATTTGAAGCCGGCGCCGATCTCGTGCAACTTATTTCAGGGATGATATATGAAGGACCGGGACTTATAAAGAAAATCGCGAAATCATTGGAGAGATAGAATTGATTGATAAAATAGTATTGAAATAAAACTCTTGAAGTAAAAAAATGCGGCCGAACGAGTCGACCGCGTGTTATTCAGAACTATAACTATAACCTAAAATATACGCATGATCTCATCCCGTCAGTGGCATATAGCGGGATTAGGCCGATAAAAGTGTTTATTGCGACGCATCTGACGACTGCGCCGAATATGCGTATGCCAATTGATTTTGCGTTTCAAATAATTGATTGCCAGCCTGATGCATTCAATCACTTGGCGCACGATTAACTGAAGACTATCGCCCGCATGGACAACCACGACAGGGATGAACATACCAGATTTTCGCAGTTTTCTCTCAAACCTCCGTTTTCCTCTATCAGAACTTTTCACTTGAATCGGCACTCTTTCTCCGCTCAAGAGATTAACCTGAAAATCAATATGATTTCGATCGAGATCAGAATGTCTCGACGCATGAACGTAACTTGCGATACCTACATCATGGTTCCTCCTTGTGTTTTGTATGGTTACTAGCGCTTGTTCAACCATTGCCTCACTGGCAATGCCCTTGCAGTCACTATTAAGGTTCATTCGAGACTAGTATACATAATATTTATAATATGTAAAACCGTGTGTTTGTGGATATCCGATATGTTACAATGTTACCATTACCCAATTACCCGTTAATAATACTTACATGAAAAAAATAAGAATAGCCATAAATGGTTTCGGCAGGATCGGTCGCGCGTTTCTCAAGATTGCGCGAGAAAGACAGGAATTGGAAATTGTCGCGATCAATGACCTGGGTGATATCAAGAATTTCGCTTATCTCTTGAAATATGATACGGCGTATGGTGTTAGTTCTTTTGATGTTTCCATTGATGAGAAGGCTAACTCATTAATAATTGACGGTATGCCAATACTATTTCTGAACGAAAAGGATCCGACACGGTTACCGTGGAAAAAACTGGATATTGACGTAGTTGTTGAATCAACGGGATTATTCACATCAATAGACAAGGCGCAGACGCATATTACCGCTGGAGCGAAGAGAGTAGTTATTACGGCACCGATCAAAGGCGCGTCCGATTCAAACATAAAAAGCTCGACGGTTCTTCTTGCTTTGAATGAGGATAAATTTGAAGGTTGCGAAATTACTTCAAACGCCTCATGTACGACGAATGCCGCTAGTCCTTTGATCGCGATTCTTGATGAAACTATCGGCATTGAAAAAGCATTATTAAATACTATTCACGCTTATACCGCCTCGCAGGCTCTAGTTGACGGTCCTTCCAAAAAGGATTTGCGCGAAGGCCGCGCCGCCGCGCAAAATCTCGTGCCATCATCAACTGGCGCCGCGATCGCCGTTACTCAAGTCATGCCGAAATTGGAAGGTTTGTTTGATGGGATTTCCATTCGAGTGCCGGTTGTTACGGGTTCAATCGTGGACATTACATTCATAGCCAAGAAGAATACTACGGTGGAGGAGGTTAATTCTATTCTCAAAAAAGCGGTCAATGAAGATCGCTGGCGCAATATTTTCACCGTTACCGAGGAACCGCTGGTTTCTCATGATATTGTCGGCAATCGCCATGCGTCGATCGCTGACCTAGCTTTTACTCGTGTTGTCGGTGGAAATCTGGTGAAAGTGCTGGCGTGGTATGATAACGAGATGGGGTACACATA
>CAZIUH010000011.1:0-10883 GCA_964542675.1 uncultured Candidatus Saccharibacteria bacterium
CAAGAATTGCGAGACTATGCCAAGCAAGAAAATTTGGACATCGCCAGAGAATTTGTGGAAAAACAATCGGCAAAAATTCCAGGTCGTTCAATATTTAACAATATGCTTGCTTGTTTAGAAAAGGGCGATGCCGATTCCATCCTTGCTTGGCATCCTGATCGTCTCGCTCGTAATTCCGTGGATGGTGGAAAAATAATTTATCTCCTCGACACAGAAAAACTTGCGAGCTTGAAATTTCCGACTTTTTGGTGCGAACCAACGCCACAGGGAAAATTCATGCTCAATATGGCATTTGGGCAAAGTAAATATTATGTTGATTCTCTGTCAGAAAATACGAAGCGAGGTTTAAGACAAAAAGTTCGCCGTGACGAATATCCGTCGCTTGCGCCGATTGGTTATATAAATGATTCGCGGACTAAAACAGTTGTCATAGACCAAAAGCAAGCTCCAGTTATTCGCCATGCATTTGAACTATATTCACAAGGTGATCAAACGCTTGAAAAGATTGGAATTTTTTTAGAACAAAATCGCCTCGTTTCAAGAATTGGACAGAGAATTCATATCTCGCGAGCCACTTTCATTTTATCCAATCCTTTTTATTACGGACATTTTCGCTATATGGGAGAAATTTACGAAGGCAAGCATGAGCCAATAGTGTCAAAGAAACTTTGGGATATTGTGCAGGAAGTGATGAAAAGAAAAAGCCGTCCGCGACATAAGACAAAAGACGAACAGCAAGCCTACTGTGGAATAATTTCTTGTGCTACCTGCGGAATGATGGTGACGGGCGAATACAGGGTGAAAACGCAAAAGAACGGCACGCAACATTTTTACACTTACTATCACTGTTCAAAAAAATCCAAAGTTATGAAATGTTCCGAACCCTGTATTCGCCAAGAGTCGCTGGACGAACAAATTTCATCACTTCTCAAAAAAGTTTCTATGCCGAAAGATTGGGCGGAATACTTAAACGGAAGACTAGAAAAAGATAGAGTGGAATCTGCCCAATCTGTTTCTGCTTTTGTTGAAAAGAATGAAAAAAGATTAAAAGATATTACAGTGAGGCTTGAGCGACTTTTAAATGGCTTTCTAGATCAGGATGTGGACAAAGAAATTTATCGGTCGGAAAAAGCCAAATTATTTTCCGAGAAAAAGTCTCTCGAGGAGGAAATATCTAACCTTCAACAAAAGCAAAAAAAGTGGCTCGAACCGATGCAAAACTGGATAAAAGAGGCTCAGGATATGGAAAAAATTGCCCTGGATTACAACTTTTTTGCTAAAAAGGTTGCTGCCAAAAAAGTCTTTGGCTCGAACCTCCTCCTCCAAAACAAAACTGTGTGCGTGAGCGCCCCGACTTTTCTGAATTCTCTTGCCAAATCTTCGGAAAATGCGTGGGCGGCGCTTTGCGCCGCCCACTCCGCTGTCCCTTCTGAATCGGAATCTCGGATTAAGGAGCCAAAGCCCGGGATTGAACCGGGGACCCTCGCTTTACGAAAGCGATGCTCTACCGACTGAGCTACTTTGGCGTATAACTCGCATGGAGCCGACGCCCGGGATTGAACCGGGGACCTCGCCATTACCAATGGCGTGCTCTACCGACTGAGCTACATCGGCATGTCGAGGTTCAATGCCTAGACAGCCATTTAAGAATAGACTATTTGCCTAATATTTTCAATCTTTTTGCGCGCCCGATGGGACTTGAACCCACGACCTCTCCCGTGACAGGGGAGCGTTCTAGCCAGCTGAACTACGGGCGCAATGTGATTAGCATATCAAAATAACATGAAAAAACAAGAAGGAACTTATCCAACATTCAACATATGTCAGAAAATTGTGTCGGCGGCAGGACTTGCACCTGCGACCTTTTCTTTATGAGTGAAATGCTCTAACTACCTGAGCTACGCCGACATTATCGATACCACTGAACAAAATATCATGTTCAATCATTCATGGACATGTCAATATAACAATATACAAAAATACGCACTTGCGCAACTTTGGCTAATATGGCAAAATGGGAAAACTATCGCGGGGTAGAGCAACGGTAGCTCGTCAGGCTCATAACCTGAAGATTGCCGGTTCGATTCCGGCCCCCGCAACATTTGATCCGTACCCCATAAAGTGGACGCCGAATAGAGTACAACTAATTATAGTTAAGTACCTTATTTAAACATAATAAAACTCCTCAAACACTTTCTTATACTTATCAACCGCCGCTTTTGCCTCATGATGATCAAGTGTAAATCCGCCTTCATGCGCGATCTGATTTCTGACTTTATGAGCTTCCCAGGCATCGTCAAGCGTGGCGAAATCGCCCTTGGCTACTTTCTTCAGTTTTTCACCAACGCTTTCGCCCTTATAGCCCATCTTGTTCAGAATATCGTCCAGAATTATATCCGCGTCAATTATCGCTTGTCGC
Source organism: uncultured Candidatus Saccharibacteria bacterium (assembly GCA_964542675.1). Classification (GTDB taxonomy): domain Bacteria; phylum Patescibacteriota; class Minisyncoccia; order Phycocordibacterales; family PALSA-1337; genus C7867-002. The sequence continues at coordinate 2,420 of CAZIUH010000011.1, forward strand.
CAATCGTTCGGATTATCCGTCGCGATATGAGTTTTGACGCTTTCCCAACGTTTGGACATAATTTGTTCGCCGGCTGGGACATCTTCAAAAGCCGGCACTACTTTTAAGTCCATTATCTCCTTTTCTCTTCGGCGAATATATTTCAACTGTTCAACACAATAAACAATACCGATGAGAAAGAAAATAATAAGCGGTATCGAGAAACCGACTAGAAAGTTGATCGTATTTTTCATCCAGGTGACAAGAATTGGAAAAAGAGCGATGATATTATCAACTGTTTGGTTGAAAATAGAGGTTGAATCAATCGATGAACCTGGTAATGTCTGGGGATTCATTGTGTGTATTATAATACCGTAATATTATTCCGGCAAACAAAGTCATGACTTTGTTTGCGATAATATGACCATTTTTCTATTTTTCCCCCAAAAAATCCTTGCCGACTTCGAACAATGTCGCTTCATCGCCATGCCTCGCCGTGAGCTGCAATCCCAATGGTAAATTCGTTCCTTCTTTATCGGAAAAACCGCAAGGTATTGAAATCGCCGGAAGACCCGTCAAATTCGCGGTAACAGTGAATATATCTTCCAGATACATAGCGACGGGATCATTGATCTTTTCGCCAATCTTGAACGCCAAAGATGCCGTGGTCGGCGTGGCCACGATATCAACTCCTCCGACGGAGGGATCAAAGACCGCGGCATAATCATCAATAATCATTTTCCTCACGACATTGGCGCGATTGTAGTACGCGTCATAGTAACCCGATGAAAGAACATACGTGCCGAGCAAGATTCTTCTCGTAACTTCACGTCCGAATCCGGCTCGACGAGTTTCGAAATAATCATCGATCACATCCTTGCCGTCTTTGTGAAGCCCGTATTTGACGCCGTCGAATCTAGCCATATTGGACGATACTTCCGCTGGCATAATAATGTAATAAACCATAATCGCGCGTGAAATATTCGGCAATTTTATTTCTTTTATTTCGTACCCTTTTACCTTGAATGATTCCAGGGCTTTTTCGAATGATTCAAGAATATTTTTATCGATTCCATCACCATTCAAGAAATGCCGCGGCACGCCGATCGCGGGTTTTTCCTTTCCAACTCTCTTCTTCGCGTATGCGTCGTCACCAATAGTAGTTCCATCTTTCGAATCTTTGCCGCGAATCGCGTTGAAAACAATTTCGCAATCGCTGATGTTTTTCCCGATCGGTCCGATCTGATCCAAGGAGGAACCCATAGCTATAAGTCCATACCTTGAAACTGCTCCATACGTTGGTTTTAGTCCGACGACTCCGCATAAACTGGACGGCTGACGAACAGAGCCGCCAGTATCAGAACCAAGCGCGAAAAGCGCTCCATTCATCGCCACAGCCGCCGCGGAACCCCCTGATGATCCGCCGGGCACTCTTTCCAAGTCATGCGGATTTCTCGTCACGCCATAGGCCGAAGTTTCGGTTGAACATCCCATGGCAAATTCGTCCATATTCGTTCGTCCCAGAAATACAACGCCCTCATCCTTGAGCTTTGTAATAACAGTCGCGTCATATGCCGCATGATAATTTTCCAGAATCTTGGAGCCGGCGCTCGCGATCCTATCTTGAATCAGAATATTATCTTTTATTCCGCACGGAATACCCGTGAGAAGCGACGCCTTACCGTCCTTTATTTTCTCGTCCGCCACTTTCGCCGATTCGAGCGCGTCATCGAAGATTTCCAAATATGCGTTGACATTTCCATTCTTCTTCGCAATTTCATCCAAATAAGACTGTGTTAGTTCCACGGAAGTGTATTTACCGTTTGCCATATCATCATGCGCTTTTTGTATTGTTAGTTTTGAAATATCCATTTTTTATTCAAAATAGGAACAAGGAATTATAAACTACGAATCTTGGTTTAATGTTTTTCATTCATCATTCTAAATTTATAATTCATATCTTAAAATCGATCCCCTCCTGCGCGATCATTTTCTTCACCGCGATAAAGTCGCCTTCCCTATCGGGTACTTCGCGAAGCAATCGTTCCCTATCCTCCGAGTTCGTGCCTGAAACGATGTCCGGTTTAACCACGTTTCGGAGAGCGCCAACGCGCAGAGAAGTATCCAGTAACACATTGACTTTTTTTAGTTTATCAATATAACCAAGAATTGAATCAAATTCCTTGACCAATGATTCTCTATCATTTTCCGTGAGTTTTATTCGCGATAATTTCGCTAGATGTTCCAATTCTTTCGCCGTTATCATATTTACGATTTTACCACAATTTCCATCATCTACCAATCATCCGCAAAAATTCTTTTTCTCCGATAATTTTCACGCCAAATTCCCTGGCTTTATTAAGTTTTGACCCAGCTTCCTCGCCGGCAACGACGAATGAAGTCTTTTTTGACACGGAATTCATGACATCACCTCCGAATTGTCTCACCAGTCCTCGTGCATCTTCTCTTTCCAGATTCGGCAAAGTACCGGTAAAGACAAAAGATTTCCCCGCCAGGGTTTTCGCGCTTTTTTCTTCTTGAATTATTCGGACGCGCTTAAAAAGATTCCTCATAAGTTTCCTGTTTCCCGCGATTCGGAACCAATCAAATATCGCTTGCGCCACAATTGGACCAACACCGTAAATTGATTCAATCTCCTCTTTTTTCGCCTCGGAGACCCGATCCAAATTCTTGAAATGCTCCACAATATCATAAGCCGTCTCTTCGCCGACTTGCGGTATTGACAAAGAAGCCAAGAATCTAGACGGGGTGATATTTCGCGCTTTATCAATTGCGGAGAGCAAATTGTCAACCGATTTTTCCGCGAATCTCGGCAAAGAAAGAAGATCGCCCTTTTTCAAGGTGAAAATATCGTCAAAGGTCGCGATCAAACCATTTTCCAATAATAAGTCAAGAATTTTCGGTCCCAAACCGTCAATATCAAAACATTTCTTTGACGTGAAATAGTGGAATTTTCTTTTTTGCTGCGCGAATGAATCTTTTGCCGCGCATCGCCAAGCGGCTTCTCCCGGCACGCGCTCTATTCTGCCGTCATCCCCGCATGCCAAGATTTTTTCCGGCCACAAAAACGGCTTGCTATTTTTCAGGCGCAATTCCTTGACTACGGACACGATATCGGGGATAACGTCTCCGGCTTTTTGCAAAATCACCGTATCGCCAATCCGTAAATCCAATCGTTTTATTTCATCTTCATTATGCAAAGTCGCGCGAGAAACCATGGAACCAGCGACAAGAACAGGTCTCAAAACGGCAACAGGCGTAATGACCCCCGTGCGTCCGATTTGGAAAACTATGTCATCCAGAATTGTCGTTACTTGTTCCGCTGGAAATTTGTACGCGACACCGAAACGTGGCGATTTGCCCGTATAGCCGAGAATTTCTTGAATTTCCCTCGAATTGACCTTGATGACTAAGCCGTCCAAACTATATTCTTGCGTATTTTTCTTTTTCGTCCATTCTTCATAAAATTCCTGCACTTCTTCAATATTTTTACATACTTTGAAGAATGGATTCACATTAAAGCCGAGAGATTTGAGCATCTCCAATTCCTCATTTTGCGTCTGAGGAATCTCTTTATCCATCTTCGCGAGATCATAAACAAATGTATCAAGGCGCCTCATCGCCGTAATCCTCGAATCCAATTGGCGCAAGGAACCAGCCGCTAAATTGCGAGTGTTGGCGTATGGCATTTCACCCGATTTCTCTCTTTCTTTATTGATTTTTTCCAAATTTTCTTTCCCCATCCACACTTCACCTTCAACGATGATATTAGAGCTTTGTTTTGGACCGACTGGCGTTGAATTTGATTCAAGTTGTAATGGAATAGATTTAATGGTTTTCGCGTTTTCCGTGACATTCTCGCCAAAAACACCGTCACCGCGCGTGGCCGCTTGTTTCAAAACACCATTTTCATACGTGAGGACAATCTTGAGTCCATCGATTTTCAATTCACAGCAATATTCTAGTTTTTCATTCGCAATACCGCCTTTCTCCATAAAGTTCCGAATCTTCTTGTCCCATCTCTTCAATTCTTCACGATCGAACACATCGTCAAACGACCATTGTTTTACTTCATGCTTTACTTTGACGAATTCCTTGAGCGGTTTTCCGCCGACTTTCGCGCTCGGACTTTGAGCGGTTTTCAGTTCAGGATATTCGCTCTCTAGAGCTTCCAATTCACGTATCAAGGAATCATATGCTTCATCGCTGATTTCCGGCTTATTGAGAGTATGATAAAGGCGACGATGCTTGTTTATGGCATTTTTAAGACTTTTATAACGCTCTATTTCACCTTTTGGCACGACTGTGTTCATGCCTCTAGTATAGCAAAATGGGTATATTTTCGCCTATTCCGAAGTTATCCGTATCGCGCGCTCGACGGTACGCGAACTATCCAAGGGACCGATATTACCGCCATTGCTTGAACATACGTTATATCCGCGAGCTTCCATAACACTTTTCTCTTCACCGTTATTTTTTGCGCCTACCCAAATGGTAAATACGGCGCATCCGCCATTAGACCCAAACTCGAAACTTCCAGTTACGGATTTGTACACAGGATCATAGCCGTTGAATGTTGTTGGCGATGGCCAAGGCAATCCATTGTCATCGGGGCTAAATCCAAGTGAAATATTGCCGTTATTATTACAATTCACGACCGCGCCGGAAGATGTTGACTGACTCCATGTATTTGTAATGCAACTTATCGCGCTGTCGGCATTATAGAATGAAAATATAGAATCTCTGGCGGTTGAAGCCAGAATGTATTGTTTCCTGGCAACCCCAACGGTGAAAGCCGCCACACCCAAGACAAGTGAAGCCGTCAAAACCGCGAAAAGTAGGGTGTAACCGCGTTTTGAATTGGAGGATTTCATGGATTGAAAAATTATAATGCGGAATTGGTAAGTTCGTTCGTAATGCTAGTTTCATTCGGTATAGTACCTTCATTCCAAACGGCAGACACGGTCAACGCGACTTCGTTGTCGCTAATTTTTTTTAGATAATAGGTTACGGTATATTGAGGATCGATATCGGACATTGCGGCCAATGAACATTGCCCGCTTTGACCCTGGCCGTTTAAATAACAATTATTTCTATACGCATGACCACCCCCTATGCCCTGATTATTATTTTCAAAACCTAATAGCCAATCTTTCCCTAACGCAATATTATTATCCTTCATATTCCTAATCCTCTCCATCCCCTCCTGAGCCAGATACGACGCCACCATCTGATCTTTCGCGTACAATGCCGCCGTCAAACTTTTATTCGCCACAACTAAAGGTCCCGCGATAGCGATCATAAGTATTGAAATAGCCACGAGAGTTTCTATCAAAGTAAACCCCTTGATATTTTCATTATTTTTTGACGTGATTTTATTCATAATTTTTTATACGTGATTCTCAATTCTCGCCCGATCTCCTTATTCTCCCGCGCGCACGGACACTGCTGTTCTTATATTGAAATATGTCCTATTCTTCTCTTTCGCGCCGGCGTATCCGGCCAGGGTGATATATATCAGTTTATAATCACCATCTGACACATTGAAATTTCCACTTGTGATGACAATATTCGGTGAAGTTATATCAATGAAATCATCATCATTAAAAGTTTGACTGCCGCAATTTTCCGCTTTTTGTAAATGAATTACGACATTGTCATTATGGAATCTATATGAATAATAACGTAAAGGACAATCTGCAGTGCTTTTCGTTGAAAGAAACGATACTTCATTTGTGTTTCCGGATATTAAAGGATGAATTGAATTTCCCACGCGCATTTCACGAGACATCGCCTCCAAAGCGAAACCTAGATTCGTAACTGCCGATTGTATGGCTTGCGCTTTCTGATTGGCTGACATTATTCGCATCATCGCGCCGAGCGCGACCACGGCCACAACTGAAAAGATCGCCAAAGACACTATCATCTCTATCAAAGTGAAACCCTTCTTCAAATTCTTGAATGAAATCATGATATTATTCCTCAACTGACACTTGCCCCGTTTTGCGAATTATAATATTCCGCGTGCCACCGTCCGTGGCCTGAACAACGATTTTCAAATACGGAAGATCACAAGATGTTAGTATACAAATCTTCGCGTCAGGACTGGGTCGCAGGAAAGTCACGGAGGCATAAAGAGCGCCACACTGTGTATCGGCGCAGATATTAGATATTTTCGCGCCGCGTTTTATATAATAGGTTGATATTGACTCATCGCTACTATATTTTCCATCATTATTTCTATCGGCAAAGAAAATTACCTTTTGATCCTGTCCACTATCAGTCGTAAAATAGACACCATAGGCGTTTTGGAATGTAATCGGCGATCCCGTCACTTTATTCCCCTGCACGCTCAATCCATATGTCTGCGCCGTCCTAATCGTCAGCGCGATATCATAAGCCAAATTCGTCAGAAGCACGCTCTGGTTGAAATTGCCGTATTTCGTGACCAAGAGCGCGGTCATCATGGCAAAAATAGAGACGGAAACCATAAGTTCAATCAGGGTAAAACCTTTTCTTTTTTTAGAGTGAAAGAACATGCCTATATTATAACCGACTTACCATTACCACGAAAGCAAGGATCCAGTGTATTGTTCGAGATTCAACATTGCAACAGGGCCGAATTTCAAAGAAAACCTCGAAGAAAATCAAACAATAATTCCCTCGCCATACCAATATCTATCACTTGCATGCCGAATATGAGTACGAGATACATCCCAAAAATAAGATACGGGCCAAATGGTATTTCCATTTTCGGCTTGAATTGTTTGTACGTAGAAAATAGCCAAACAACTGAAACAATCGCACCAATCCAAAATGCCAAGATTATCGCGTTTATCCCTCCATTTACGCCAAGTAAACAACCGATGCCGACAACCAATTTGGCGTCGCCAAGTCCCATCCATGTCCCACGGGAAACGACCCAAAGTAAAGCGAACGGCACGGCGAGCAAAGGTCCGGCGATCAAAGCTTCAAAGCTTGGAATATGCCACCACGAGCTTCCGCCAACAAATAGATTTACAAGCGCCAGCGTCGCGAAAGTGTAAACGAAAGGATCGGGAATTATTTTATGTTTTATGTCATGAATAACAATCACGACCAAAAGACATGCCGTCGCGATATGAATAAAAGTTGTAAAAGCGGTCAGATACGTGAATGGCGGGAATGTGAAGAAAATGAGCGTGAATAACGCGCCGGCCAGAAATTCAACAAGCGGATACTGCCATGAAATCTTACTTTTACATTTCCCGCACACGCCTTTTTGCATGAAAAAACTGACAAGCGGAATAAGCTCTATCCATGAAAGTTCTTTACCGCATGACATGCATTTTGACCTGCCCCCTATTCCCATTCCTGTCTTGAATCGCAGAGAAATAACATTCAAAAAGCTACCGACTATGGCGCCGAATACAAATGAGAGGATAAGTGAAAATGTGTCCATTTACTGTAAATCGCTATCGCGGTTTAACGCAGTATGATTTTGTCGCCTCAACACTGCATCCGTCTTTCAGAACTTCATTATAATTTTCAAGAATTATGGAAAGTGTGTATTCAGAGTTTGCGGAAAGTGAAGCGTATGTATAACTTGTTTGATTCAATGAACTGACGGGAGGAGTGGGAATTTTAGAAATATACGTTTCTAAAGTGATTCCAGTGATTCCGGATACCGCACAATTATTCGCGGTTATGTTCAACGTTGCTGGATACTGCTTACACCTATCATAATACAGCTCCAGCGCCAGTTGAATTTGTCCAATATCCGAAACGCGTTTTGCATCGCGCGCTCTACCACGCGCTTGGGCCATGTTGGTAACAACAATACCCGTCAGGATTCCGATAATAGCGATCACAACGAGAAGTTCTATCAAAGTGAAAGCGCGGGAATGGGAGTTGGGTCTTTTCATGGGTTTATTATACCATAACACCCGGAAAACAAGGGTAGGTCTCGTCAGCTATAATTACTAAGGTAAAGCGTGACTCTCCATTAGAGCGCAAGTGGAATCATTTTTAGTGATACTTCCAAGCAAATTTGTTTGCCAGGAAACTTTTTTTGACACTCCTGAACTATCCGCACACCAGAAATCTGTATAATTAGCTATTGTCACGGATGTAAGTGAAGCGGCAAACGCGTAAGCATTACGCGATGCCGAAACACCACATTTTACAGTCGTGCCTGAAGGCATACCTGTTATATACGCCCTGAAAGTCGCGTCCCCCGATAATGAACCTGAAGTATTCGGACAATTTACATCGGCAGGATCGGCAGTCCCATATGCCATTCCAGTAGTTGAATATAGCAATTCCGCCGCCGCTCGTGCGCCAGATACATTTGACTGTACCTTCGCGTCATTCCCTTTATTCCTGGCGCTATTCAAACTCACCAACACAACACTCGACAAGATACCGATGATCGCGATAACTACAAGTAATTCAATAAGAGTGAAACCTTTTGTGTACTTTTTCA
>CAZIUH010000011.1:10983-20283 GCA_964542675.1 uncultured Candidatus Saccharibacteria bacterium
ATCGCGATAACTACAAGTAATTCAATAAGAGTGAAACCTTTTGTGTACTTTTTCATTTTATGAAGTTAATAAACTATTAATGTTAATAATAAACCTTTATGACGAATAAGGTTGTTGGGGTAATTATAGCATTACAAGAAATATTTTACGCAATATAGGCATGTGGATAACAAAATCAATACAATAATCATTTCAAACTCCACATAACTAGGCGTATTTTCCAATGAACGCAAGAAAATGAAAACTTTATTGGGCATTCGCGATATTGTAGATGGGCACGAGTACGGAAGCCAGAAGCACGGCCACGCCGCCGCCCAAGAGAACAATCATGGCCGGTTCAATAAGTGAGACGAGAGAATCTATAGCCGTGGTAACTTCACGATTGTAGAATTTCGCGACGGTTTTCAAGATTTTGCCGAGTTCACCGGACTCTTCGCCGACTTTTATCATTTGGGTCATAATACCCGGAATAGCCTGCGGGTCGCCAGAAAGAGAATCAGAAAGGGTTTGGCCGCCTTTCACCGATTCAACGGCTTTATTCAGAATGTCGTGATAAACAGAATTGTCTATGACATTGGAAGTCAATTCCAAAGATCGAACCATGGTAATACCTGAGGCCAGCATCGTTGACATGTTATCGGACAAGCGGGCCAGGTATAATTTCTTGAATAATGTACTTATATACGGGATATTGAGTTTGAATCTATCATACGCCATACGTCCCGCAGATGTATGAATAAAACGGATTAGGAAAAAACCGGCAATTATGAGACCTGCGAGCAGGATGAAGCCGTAACTGACTAGAAAATTACTCATACCGAGAACAACCTTCGTATATGAAGGTATATCCACGCCAGATTCCGTCAAAATACCGCTAATTTTCGGAATAACCATAGTGAACATGAGAATCATAACCGTGATAAATGTCATAATCACAAACGCCGGGTAAATAAGAGCCCCTTTTACCTTCGATGAAAGTTCATATGTACGATCAAGGTAATCAGCCAAATAGAGGAAAGTTTCATCAAGTTTTCCGGATTCTTCGCCGGCTTTCACCATACTCACGTAGAATTCCGAGAATACTTTCGGATGCTTCGCCAAAGCACCGGAAATAGCAGTACCAGATTGCAAATCGTCTGAAATCTCCGTCAATTTCTTCGCTAATGTGATATTTTCCGTTTCCGCCGCCAAAAGTCGGAAAACCCGAAGAGCGGAAACTTGCGCTTCGAATAGCGTTGACATTTGCCTGGACAAAATAACGATATCCTTCGTGGAAACTCTGTCAAAAAAAGAGATGTTTTTGCCGAAGATTGAAGATTCCGCGTCGGCTTCTTTGACGCTCGTGACAACCATACCGCGTCTTTGCAGAGAGGATATCGCCACTTCCACATTCACGGCATCAATGGAACCCAGCTTCTTGGCTCCAGTTTGATCTACGGCTTCATAGTTGAATAACATGTTTTTATGCTTGGGATTTAATGATAGCGAAACTATATCATTCTCTCTAATGTCTTCGGTGCCAAAGAATTGAGATACGCATTTTCCACGGTGATTTCACCCGAGCGCACCAATTCCGCCAGAGATCTATTCATGTCTATCATACCTTCCTGCGAACTGGTTTCAATAACCGTTTGAACTTCATGCACGCGCTTTTCGCTGATTAGATTCATCACCGCGTTATTGCTGATGAGAAGCTCATAAGCCGGAATAAGTCCGCCGGAAATACGAGGGATGAGACGTTGCGAGAAAATACCCGTAAGTGAACTGGCAAGCTGTATGCGTATCTGATCTTGTTGTCCGGACGGGAATGAATCAATAATACGGTTAATAGTCTGCGCGGCATTATTTGTGTGTAAGGTTGAGAAGATGAGATGACCAGTTTCGGCGGCAGTCACGGCCGTAGCCATAGTTTCCGTATCGCGCATTTCACCGACCATGCATACGTCCATATCTTCGCGGAACATGGCAATAAGGGCATCGGCGAAATCCGGCGTGTCTATGCGTATTTCTCTCTGATCAATAATTGACTTTTTTGATTCAAATTGGTATTCGATCGGATCTTCAATAGTGAGAATATGTTCGGTCCTTGTTTGATTTATGAGCTCAATCATAGTCGCGAGCGTTGTTGTCTTGCCTTGTCCGATCGGCCCTACGACGAGAAAAAATCCCTGTTGTTTGCGCGTGAAAGTTTCCAGTATTGAAGGCAAATTCAATTCGGCAAGCGTGCGAACAACTTTCGGTATGAGTCTGAGAGCTATGGAAATATGTCCTTGTTGCAGATAGGCGTTACCGCGAAATCGCGCGTTGTCCAGATTATATGAGAAATCAACATCCATGTCTTTTTCGAACAATTGTTTGTTGGCGTCCGTCAAAAATTCTTTCAGAAAACCATTCATATCAACTTTGGTCAAAATCGGTTTTTTCGCCAAAGGAATAAGATTTCCCATTACGCGTATGATAGGCGTGCGACCTTCCGACAAATGCAAGTCGGAGGCACTTTCCTTCATGATTAAACTAGTGAGTTCTTCGATTTCTTTTTTATAGTCCATGATATTAGTTTGAATTAAGAATTAAGGATTAAGGATTAAGGATTATGCATCTTTTTATATTATTAATTGTGTTTTATTCATAATTCAATTAATAATTTGCTACTTCGTGTCTCTTCACGTCTTTTTAGTCTCGCAAATTTTCTTGACTTGTTCCAAAACCTCCGACGGTATAGTCGTGGCTTTCACGATATAACCGTCAACGCCGAGTTTTTGCGAACGACCAATATCATCAGAAGCACCTTGATTCGTGAGCATGATTACCACCGTTTTCGGCGCCAATTTCTCCTTGCGCATCGCCATAACGAATTCCAAACCATCCATGCCCGGCATAACAATATCAACTAGCATGACATCGGGAATATAGCCTCCTTGAATTTTCTTCAGAGCGCCATCGGTTGATTCGGATGTTTCGACTTCATAGCCGGCATTGGTGAATTTCAAGGCATACATGTCAAGGAGGAATTTGTCATCGTCAATCAGGAATATTTTCTTCTTTGAAGATGGGTCTGACATACCTGTATTGTAACATACGCGGAATACAACGGGTGTGAATAATTAATATTGATTGAGGTGGGTATATTATCATTTTTCCATTTTCGGAACGATACCGCTGGAATGACGATTAGACAATTGCCGCTATTTATTTAGCGGCTTTCTTATCAATACTATATAATACCAATATGAATAAAGATGAAATAAAGCAAATTACCAAGTATATATTCCTTGAATCAAGACCTCAAAAAGCAGATCTCGCCTTTGTCTTCGGGACTCGTCATGTTGAGGCGACACGAAAAACTATAGAGATCTACAATACAAAACTAGTACCCCTTGTTTTAGTTAGTGGAGGTATAAATGCCATTACCAAAGAGAATGAGGCAGAAAAAATGATGGCGGGTTTAATAGATTTAGGGGTCAATAAAAAAGATATAATTATTGAAGATAGATCAACCAATACACTTGAAAATGTCTTTTTTTCAAGAAATGTTTTAGAGAATACTGTTGATTTTGAAAAGATCAAGTCGATTCTGCTCATTGTTAAAAATTACCATTCTAGAAGAGCTTTGATGACTATAAAAAAACACTTTCCTAAAACAATTAATATATTTCCGGTTACCTATGTAGTGGATGGACTTACAAAATATAATTGGTATGATTACAAGGAAGGAAAAGAGAAAGTCATGAGTGAGTGGCAAAAAATTCATGAATACTTGAATAAAGGAGATCTTGAGGAATTTTAATATTATATAAATGAACGCTTTTCTCCCCTACGCCTTCGCAAACGGCTCCAACTCCACGATGAACGACGACCCCTTGCCTTCCCCTTCGGATTCGACTCGAATCGTTCCGTGATGCGCGTCAACTATTTGCTTGGCCACATAGAGTCCGAGTCCGGTGCCACGAATATTTGTCTTGGTGCCATTTTGGGCTCGACTCCATTTCTGGAATAGTCTCGGTTTGATTGTTTCCTATCTAACTCTGTACAAAAGATACATTTGTGCTATAGATATACACAGTTTCAAGATGGTCTTGAAGCAGTTCATTAACAAAACAAATAGGAGGTCAAAATGAAACCCGAGGGTTCGGAAGAAAAAATGCTACGAAGCATCTCCGAGGAGCTTGGTGTCCCCAACCTCCTTGAGATTCTGTCAACAGCACCCATGCGTCGCCTGCAACCTGTTTTGGTGCATGCGTTTAATAATCGAGCAAAAGCTAGAAAACCCGCGGAGTTACTGCAGGAGTATGAAAGAAAACAAGAGTTCCTTGGAATCAGCCAGATTACCCAAGCTAATCTCTATAGGTTTGCTCTCAAATGCCACGAGGTCGTGAGTTCGACATTTGAAGCCGTCCAAACTTCTCCTGTCGCGCCTTTTGGACTCAATGCGATATTGAGCATGATTAGTCAAAATAACACTCTTTCCTCGATACGAGGATTGGAGGTTGTAAGTGATTTAACAAGCCAGCTCGCGCTCGAATGTGCGCTGAAGAGAAAACAGAATATTGCTCTGAAGGATAACAGTGCCGTACATATCTGCACATCAGGTCGTGTTCTGCGATTACAACCGTTTAATAAGAGCAAGGGGTATATGCAACATTTTAACCTCTTCGCACTTTGCTCTGGCGGACCAAACATATCTTCCGATGGTGGGTTTGCGATTCCCACGTTACAGAAACACATTGCAATGTTGTTAAACACGATCTTCATTCTGCAAAAGGAGGGGTACAGATCGTCCAATATAACTGTCAAGATTTCCGATATGCAGTTCCTTGATCAGTTGATAGACGCGATTAAACTCTCTCGTGAAAATATCTTGCGAAATTCGCTCAACGACGACTTCGACCTGTTCGCTGAGTACCAAGTTCAGTTTCCAAAAGAGATTGAGGGTGCATGTGAGCTTAATCAAGCAATGTTCGAGAATAACAGTCTCGTTAATCGAGTCAAGTACTTTTCGCACATTGAACGAGGAATCATAGAGCCACTTCGCGCAACTAACCCGGAAGTCCGATTCCGCTTTGACTTCAATAGAAAGGCGGGCCTGGGTTATTATCCACACCTATGCTTCCACATCTTTGCCACAAATCAAAAAGGTGACGTGATTCAGGTCGCGGATGGTGGTGCTGTCGATTGGGCCGCAAAACTGCTCGGCAACAGGCGTGAAGCGATGGTTACCTCTGGAATAGGTTCAGAACTAATGCAAAAACTATTCCTGAACAATGATTGCTGAGGCCGGAGAATTTTTACATTCTCCGGCCTTTTTCTAAAAACAGACAAATATTTTCTGTTTATCTGAATCGATTCTCGCTCTTCCTCCATAAGGCATTGGTATCTGTGGGTCGGTATGACCAAAATTCACATTTTGTACAATTGGTATTTCTTTGTTATATAACCGTATTATTTCAAAAATAGTTTCTTGTTGAACTTTCGTATATGTAGTTCGTTCTTCTTTGGTGAACGGTTTGTCAAACTCCCAGGATTTCGGTCGACCAACAAGAACACCTCGGATCTTTTGCAAAATTCCTCGCTCACCCAGAGCCCGAATGACTCGTTGTACATATCCATGCGATGGTATTCCCTCTGATGTTTCGAGTAACATGATAATGTTCTCAAATTCATTGAGACCTGGAATCGAGACATTATTACAAAGCATATCATCAATAGATTCCAGACAGCCTCCCCATAGGATGCCTTCTCCGTCAGATGGTGTATCCCATACCCATCCAGTATTTGGTTCATAGACGCGCCGAGTAACAAGAAGTGATGGATCACTCCAGTCTAGACCTATCTCATTGTATTCTAATGATGGTGAAATTTCATATTCACCTGTATCAAATAGCGCATGACGGATATGATCCGCTGTATATTTATCCATTTCTTTTTGCATTGCAAACTGCGTCATTACACATGCTCCGTAATATGATGGGATGTTATGTTGAAATAGAAAATTGCAGAAATGCGAATTATCACTATATCCAAAGAATGGTTTCGGATTATTTACAAACGGACCTGGAGACATTTTGTATATGTATGTAACTTGGTCATCTCCACCAATACTAGCAATAACTGCTTTTATTCCCGAATCCTCAAAGGCGGCTATAAGGTCACGTGTTCGCTCCTCAGCACTGGCGCCTAATTTTCTCGTTGTGGGATATTCCATCGGATCCAATTCAAACACTCTGCGTATACGATCCAAGCCAAGCTCAAATATATGAGAAAATCGTCCGGGTGCTGCAAATGACGGTGAGAGTACCGCGACTTTATCGCCTTTTTGTAATTTTTTTAGTTTCTCCATATTTTTCATAACTTTGTCTGTTAACTTTTAATAAACGAATACATATAGCATCCAGGAGTGATTGCATACAAACCATCCATATTCCGATATCTCTCAGCTTGAGATTTAATATCCTCTACAATATCAGCAACAATAGGCGAGGTATTAAAGTAAGTCTCTAAATGAAAATTCATGAATGTTTCCAGCATATCATTTTCCGTTGCATAGACAATAGGATCACCACGCATATGGTCAATTGACAAAGTTATTATATCTTCGTTATCAAAATCTAACAGGACATGGTCGATAATTTGTTTTGAAAGACTCTGCTGTTCGGTGTTTGCAAATGCGAGAAATATACGTTTCCACTGGGACATAAGAATACGTTGCTCATCAGAAAGTGAATCAAAATGAATCAAGAAGAATGAACCACTAGGTCTCATATTTTCTTTGATGAATTTCTTAATGACTGAAGAAATGTAATGTCTCGCTTTTTCTATCCCCAGGCGATGAATATGTTGATGAGTAGAATGTGAGAAGCTCCAAAGTGTATAAATAAGGTCATATTGCTCACTTGTTTTTTCCATAAACTCAATCGCGTCTGATATCACAAAAGCTGAGCGACTTGGCAGATGTTCCTTCGCTGTACCGAGCATACGCTCGCTCAGATCAGAAAAAGTAAATTTAGCCTCTGGGTTAATGCGAACTGCGACATCCGAAGCCCGTCCGCTCCCACAACCAAGTTCTAAAATACTTGACGCATGTTTATCCTTCAGAAAATTTTCGAGTAATTGAATATCAGAAGTTCCATTGAAGGTATAGGAACGAAGCAGTTGTTTGTAATATTCTGGCCGCAGATACTTTTCTACCGAATTTGTATGTCTTAGCCACGGATATTTTTGTATAAGTGGTGATATTCCCATGGGTTTATTTCTTTTCTGCCAGCATAAATATATTCATTCCGCGATTAGCCACTGTGTTAAGAGAGTTGTATTTCATCTCAAGCTCGAGCACGGTTGCGAAGGAGTCAGGATTTTCTAAATATTTACTTATGTCGCTTTTCTGTTTATTGTTCGGATCAAAATCCTCATTTCCGGGTTGAACAAATACGGGAACGCTGTATGTTTTGAGAATGTTGAAACCAACATTTGAAAAAAGTGTCTCGATCGACTCTTTAGAATGTGTTACTAGTTCTGGAACATGTTGCGCCCATTTTACCATTTGCGTTCTTGCAAGCTCCTTTAGTTCATCTGGGCCAGCCTTGTAATTGTTTATTTTTGAAGCCACCGCATTGAAATATCCGTGACTCATAATAAGTATTCGACCGCCCGGCTTCAAAATACGAAGTAATTCTTGAGTAGCCTTAGTTTGTTCATAAACGAAACTTAAAGGACTGTAAATACTTACAATATGATCGATACTTTTATCCTTGAAACACTCTATATTTGTCAAATCTCCCTCAATAATATCAATTCGACCAAAATCACCATCATGTTCAATATTTTCTCGTGCTTTGGCGAGCATATCCTCCGAACGATCAAAGACCACAATTTTACCTTTCAAAAATTTACTCAACTTTACTGCCCAACGACCAGTTCCTCCGCCAGCATCCATTACCAACGATTCATTCGTGCAGTACGGTGCAATTTCCCGTTGTACTATTCTTGTTATAATCTCGTCAGATAGTCTCCAAAACATACTTACAGTAGCAACATCGTCAACTGTTTTTGAGTAAGGATTAAAAAATGAGTCAAATATTTCTTTTTTCATATTAAGGCAATGTTTTTATATTTTTAAGTCGTGGGTAATGAATTACATCCTTAATATCGGGATACCCAAGTGCCCAGGCTATAAAACGCTCGATACCAAGTCCGAATCCTGACGTAATTTTGTAATTTGGATACTTGCGCAAGTTTATGTACCACTCATATAGTTCAGTTCCAACTTGTTGTCTATTCAAGGATTCTATTATTTCTTTAGGTATGTCCTGACGCTGTCCAGAGCCGACAATTTCCCCACCAAAACCTCCGTCGACTATTGGTGCAAACAGTAAGTCCGCATTGATGACTGTGCTAGGATTAGCGGGATTTGGTTTCTGATAAAACGGAACAACATCTCTATCATAAGAACATAGCCATATAGGTAGACTGTCTCCCTCACGTTCCACGAGTGCTATCTCTCCAGAATTTGTGATATTTCTACCAAAATCATTCTTCATGTAGAAAGATGGATTTTGTTGCAACCACGGATATACATCATCAAAAGTTTTTCTCTGAAAAAAATTTGAAGAAGTAATAGATTGTAATGCAGAATTTGTCTTATCAAAGTCAATACTCATAAGCTTAACTATTGGTGTGAGGGCAATCAGTATTTGAGAAAGGGCGCGTACATAACCCTCAACGATTGGTAATAAAACTTCTAAAGTACCAACAATTTCTGCTTCGCAATGAAAAAATTGATTGAGATGTCTTGCATCCGGATTTTCTCCACGCATTGATGGAAGGTAGCAATATACCTTATCGAAATAAAACATAAGTGGCTCAAATCCGAATTGAGATGAGTCGGTAAGATTGGTCTTATAATCTCCAAATTGAATAGTTATGATCTCAGAATTAGACCCTGGCCCCATAGGGGAAGATGCGCTGGATGTCATCATGAACAAATCAATATTTTTTGCCCCGATACCTGACCAATATTCGTCACTCACACGCTTAATGTGGTGTCTCAAAATTGTAAGCGCAAAAAAATATTTATTGTTGACCAAATCATCAATATATCTATTCGGATCGTATGAAGGTGGTCGAAGAATATGTTGACTATTGAGCGTGGTAAACATATTCGCATCATCTGTCGCAAGCTTTAATACTTCTATAAAAATTTTGTCGACCATGATACCATTATACTGCCAAATGACATCAAATAAAATCTGGTGAATATGCCACTGATAAAAGTAAAAAGATCTCCTTTCCAGAGAGATCTGTGTT
>CAZIUH010000012.1:0-14514 GCA_964542675.1 uncultured Candidatus Saccharibacteria bacterium
AACACATTGATAATCTGTTGACAAAGTGTTATATATATTCTAACTTCAATATTAGATAATCAGTTCATGGAGTCTACAGGTCTTTAAACAAACAACTTGAGGATATATGAAAAACAAAGAATCATTGCTTCTCGGACAAATGTTGCGAAAAATCGCTCCTAGAATAGGGGCACGCGTCGCGACCGAGCCTGAATGGGGCATCGTCGGTCAGATCACATTCAAGAGCGGTAAACACCGATACTTTCGGTATAACACTCTTGATCTCAATCCCGTCGGAAGTTCGGATATCGCAAAAGATAAGGACTATTCGAGCTACTTAATGGGAAGAATGGGGTATCCGATAATTCCCAGCAGTAGAACATTTTTTAGTGACGAATGGGCTGATGCGATCGGTTCATTGAATCGATCCATCAATGATGCTTATTATCATGCCCAAAATCTTGGTTTTCCCGTAATAGTCAAACCGAACAGCGGTAGCCAGGGTTCGGGTGTCGCACTCGTTTACGACAAACAAGAGTTCTATCGAGCGGTACGCGCCGTGTTCAAACTAACTATAATGCAAAAAACTTCTTAAGTTGCTCCTTAATTTCATCGAGCTTCTTTTCCGAAATACACCCTTTGCGAGAAAGTATTCTCTTTTGAGAAATTGTTTTGAATTGATGTATACACAGCGAGACAGTTCTCCCTTGAAATTCAAAAGGAATATAACCTGCAATTTCCTTAACTTTTGTTGACAGTGGAACAACCAGGGCAAGGTTTGATCCAATGACATGGATAATTTAAGCTGGACGAGTAAATGACTTAGCCTTTCCGTCAATTTCGCTTCCGACATTTACACCAAAGACAACCCAGCGGATCTCTCCGGAACGGATATTGACATGTTTATCATCAGAATTGAGATTTTTTTGCATCTCATTCCAGCTATCAAAATCTTTGGTGTACATACTTTATAAATTTACAGACCTCTTGCGAGGCCTGTTGACGCCTTACGGCGATGGTAAGCACAGTCTAGCAAACCTACACAAAAAAGCACTAGCATAAACTATATTTTTGTGTCTCAATTTTGGTGCGGGTAGCGAGAATCGAACTCGCGTCTCAACCTTGGGAAGGTCGCATTCTACCACTAAACCATACCCGCGTTTATTTCTATCAACAATTTGCCTCAACGACAGATTCTACTTATCAATATTCATATTCAGATTCACACTCTTGAAATATTGACTCTATAAACCTACTAATTGCAACAATCTCCGCCACGACAATTCGATTTGACTTATGGTACTGGAGGCTGAATTTTTACTATTCTTCTCCGAAATATTCGTGGGTGGCGCATCACCGACAATAACTGCCACAGATTCCCCTTCCATGGCCGCGCGAAACTTCGTGCGAATTTCGGATTCTATACCTCGCATAGTGGAAAGATAATCAACTTTTTTTGAAAGGACAGTTTTATGCGCTTCGAGATCCGCAATTGTTTTTTTAGCTTGAATTAGACGATCATTACTCAAAGATGATTTCAAATACATACGCGTGGACGCCCGCGCCATGAATACGAAGACAATAAGAAGCACAATCAAAGTCACCGGCGAGCGCGTAATTTTTTTCCACATGGATTTGTTGCCGTATTTCATACTTCACAGTATACTACAAAACATCATGTTATTTCACGAAAAAACACGTAGAGCGGCTGGCGTCGGGTTTATGATTGTCAGTATCCTCGTGATCATTAGTATGGTGCTACTATATTTCCCGATCTGGCAATAAGCACGAGTCCGTAAAGAGAGGATTGCGCTAATCATTACGCATCATTTTCACGAATACTTCTTGAGGTATATTGACCCTGCCATGCTCCTTCAGACGCTTCCTGCCTTCTTTCTGTTTTTCGCGCAATTTCATTTTCCTGGTAATATCTCCACCGGAAAGCGTGGCCGCGGCATCTTTCTTTTTGCCTGAGATAGACCGCGAAGCGATGATTCGGCCAAATGCTTTGGCTTGAACCTTGAAGGTGAAAAGTTCCCTTGGCAGGAGTTTATAAAGTCTCTCAACGGATGCCTCGGCTTCCTCCTGGATTCGGCGGCGAGATACTATCCTAGCGAAAGCCGGGACAATTTCATCGGCAATCAGAATATCCAATCGCACAACATCAGCAACCTTATTATCGGTGATATCATATGAAATAGACGCATAGCCGGATGATACGCTTTTGACCTCATCAAAAAAATTCCTCATAAGTTCACGGAGAGGTATATTCATGGTCAAAATAGCTCGATTATCGCCGAAATTATCGGTAGAAACAATATCGCCTTCATGATCATAAATAGATTTTATCAAACTGCCAATATACTTGGGTGGCGTGATTATTTTCATTGTGGCAATCGGCTCACTGACTTCCGAAATGTCATGGTCTTCGGGAAAAAGCGACGGCGAATATATCGTGACGCTTTTTCCATTCTTGCACTTCACGGTATATGTGATAGTCGGCATCGTAACAACTAATTGCAGATTGAACTCTCGGCGCAAACGTTCGGTGATTATTTCAAGATGTAACATGCCTAGAAATCCGCATCTATAACCCTTACCAAGGGTTCCAGATGCCTCTTCTTCGTATGTGAACGACGAATCGGATAGACGCAAACGACCGAGGGCTTGACGAAGTAGAGGCAAATTATCCTGACTTTCGGGATAAATAGATGCCCAAACTACCGGTTTGGGACTAAAATAGCCGCGTAACGGCGGCATTGTGTCATTGATCGAGACAACTGTGTCTCCGACAGAAGCAATGCCGGGCTCCTTGATACCTGTGACAATATAGCCGATTTCCCCTGCACTGAGTATTTCGACTGGCGTTTCCTCAGGTGCAAATATACCTACGTCAATGGCCTCAAATTCCCTATCAGCGACCTTGAATACGAGTCTATCATGTCTTCGTACGCTTCCACTCATAATGCGAATGTAGACAATGACACCAGTATGATTGGAGTATTGGAAATCGAAGACAAGGGAGCGAAAATGATCATTTTTAATTGTGTTCGAATCGTCAATCGTCGACACATTCCCATCAAGAACAGTCTCGCTTACTTCGCTGACAACTTTCCGACGAGACAAATCGCCCCGCGCTGCTAAGTCTCGTCGGAAAGTGTCGGCTTCGTTTCGAGACTGTTCTTGAAGAGACGATGGTGGCGGTACGCGTTTGATGACTTCATTTAATAGATCCTCGACGCCCTCGCCTGTTTTGCCGGAAACTTTGATGACTTCATTTTCGGGACAACCAAGCAACTGACCTATTTCTTTTACCGTTTCCGCGACATCGGCAAGTGGTGAATCTATTTTACTCACAACGGGGATGATAGTAAGACCGGCTTCCTTGGCCATATTCAGAGTCGTCAAGGTCTGCGCTTGCACGCCTTGGGTGGCATCAACAAGTAAAATAGACCCTTCAACGGCTTTCAGGGCACGAGAAACTTCATAGGAAAAATCAATATGCCCGGGGGTGTCAATTAGATTCAAAATATATTTCTGGCTTGAATTATTGGATATATTCGGGATTTCCGACACGCATCGCCATTTCATTCGGACTGGTTGCATTTTTATGGTGATTCCCCTTTCACGCTCCAATTCCATGGAATCGAGAACTTGCTCCTGCATTTTGCGTTTTTCGATAGTACCGGTTATTTCCAGCATTCTATCGGCAAGCGTGGACTTGCCGTGATCGATATGCGCTATTATTGAAAAATTTCTAATGAACTCAGGATTCATTCATTGAATATAACAGAAAACGACGAATCGGCATAATGAAAAACAATTTTACATGTGTTCCATTTCCGCCGGCGGAACAACCGCTTTCCAAATCTTATGATGTAATGTGCTCCAAACTTCCCGTAATTCGGCATTTTTGAGAAGAATGAGAACGATGACACCGACCGCAATGCCGAAAATTCCGGCTGAAAATCCTTGCATAAAGACCCCCCAGACCTTGGTCAAGGGAAAAATAATATTGAAGAAACGCAAACTCAAGAAAGCGGAATAACCCATAATCACGGACGCCGAGAAACTATGGAAGAATGTTGATAGCACGGGTTTCGTGAATCCGGGGTATGAACGCCCGAAAATCCACCAGTGAAGGATTGTATTCAGAATAACGCCTATGGAGAACGCTATACCCAAAATGAGAACGCTCGTTCCAACCTGACCGCTTACCTTGAGTAAGTCTTCAATGAAATAAGCAAAAATGGGAAACGCGTAAAAGGCCTTCGTCAAAATATACGCTGACAAAATGATTACAATCGCCGAAACGGCATTGATGATGAGCGGACGCGCCGTCTTACCTTCGGCGTAAAATGCCCGGACAAATAAAATCACGAGACTTTGTCCGATAGTTGAAATGATGAAAACCGCGAGCATGGCGGCGGTAAGTCTGGTATCCGCCCAATCAAATTTTCCGGCGCCCAGAATAACGCGGACAATTTGCGCGCGCAAGACAATGAAAAGAACCATTATCGGCATTGACCAGAAAATAATATGTTTGGCGGACATGATCATTTTCTCCAGAAATTCAGCGGTATTGCCATTGAAATACAACTTCGAAAGTGTGGGAAATACCGCCGACGAATAACTAGCACCGATAATGGTTAGAGGCACTGCTTGGATATTAAAAGCGAAATTGAAAATAGAGATGGAACCCGGAACCATGAGAGAGGCGATAGCAATCAAAACAAATGAGGCAATTTGATTGGCTGATAATGTGAGCGTGCGCGGCAGAGACGTTAAGATAATTTTCTTAATTTTTGACCATTCAACAATCCTCACCAATTTCGGCATCATATTTTCATTCGACATAAACGGAAGTTGTATGGCCATATGTAGAAACGCGCCAATCGCGACGCCTATGGCAAGACCGCTAATGCCAAGAACTGGATAGACAAGAAGTATACCGAGAATTATTCCGAGATTGTATACAACCGGACTGGCGGCATAGACGAGAAAACGATGACGCATCTGCGTCAGACTGGAAAATAGATTGGAAAGGCCGAGAAATATTGGCGACAGGAGCATTATTCTCATGGAAATAACGAGCTCGGGCAACAATGGATCATTGGCAAAACCCGGAATGAGTTTTGGTATAAGCCAGGGAGCCATGAAATACACAATCGCACTTACGAACACGATCAAGGCGAAGAAAACCGTGAATATTTCATTCGAGAATAACTTCCCTTCCTCATTGCTTTTGCCGAAACGCTCTATAAAGTAAGGCAGAAGGATAGACGCGGAAACAAGGGAACCGATGGAAGCGAAGATGATATCGGGAACGCGGAAGGCGGAATAGTACACGTCCAAGGAATGACTTGCTCCGAATGTGAAAGCAAAAAGTTTGTCGCGTATAAGCGCCAGAAGTTGGGATGAAAGGGCGAAGAACGCCAAGAGATACGCGGCCTCATGAAGACCGCGTATCTCTTTACCTATAAATGAGAACCATCGTCTTACCATTGGATATTATTGCGTGTCAGAACTATCATATCACAAATAGACGGTAATCAATAGGATTATTTCTTTTCCTTAACCGGTAGGGTTGGGCGTTTCTCCGGAGTCGATGTCACTGGCGGTTGCGCATCCGCGAACGGCGATTTGCCGGCTTGTATATTCGTCAGAATGAATGATACTTCTTCATTATCGGGGTTAGTTTCCGCGAGATCGGTAAATAATGTGATTGCTTCCGTATTGCGATTCAGGCGGATATAGGAGAGGCCGAGAAAATATTTCGCGTTGGCATAATCGGGCGTAAGTTTGGTCGCCTGCTCCAAAGCTTTGATCGCTTCGGAATAATTCTTGTCATTGTACTGCAATAATCCGAGCTGGAAGAATAAAAGCGAGCTCTGCGGATTCATTTGCGTCGCGACTTGCGTGGATGTGATCGCGTCCTTCAGATTTCCTTGAGCGACTTGTACTTGCGACAGAAGATAGACGGCATCGAGATAATTATTCTTGACCTGAAGCGCGGAACCAATAGTTCTTAGGGCGTCATCATATTTACCATTTGACGCCTGACTCTGCGCCAGACTGACATATAACGACGGATTTAATGGGTTCAAATTAATGGCATTGGTATACGCTTCAACCGCCGTTTCATAGGCGTTCGCCATTTTGACGCTGGCGGCTAGATCAGAAATACGGGCTAATGAAAGATAATTGTAATAATTGTTCGGATCATACACGATCGCTTGACGCGCCGTTTTGATACCATCGTCAATGAGATTTCCTATAGCCGCCGTGGCTTTCGCTGATGGAGTACTCGTGGCTTCAGATATAAGCATTCCGGCATGGAGACGTTCACTTTCAGACAGCGCCTGGAGATACACATCAGAATTGTCGAGTGATATCGCTTGTTTAAGCGCGATATCGGCAGACATAAAATCTTGATTGGTGTTAATATCTTTCACTCCTTTGGCAAAATAAGAAAATGCCATGAATTTCTTCACGTACCAAAGACCACAAATAATTCCAAGCGCGACTAGGATAATAAGAATAACAGATAATATTCTTTGCCATATCATGGATACCGGATTTAGATTGATGGGCGTGGCAGATTTTGAATGGGCTATCACCGCCAGGAATGCACCGAGTATGACAAATGTCAGAAGCACAATAGCATGCGAAGGTGTGTACAATACCATGTTTATAACAAGTAGAATCATCGCCGCGGATAATGCGAGCGTCATAAATTTGGCTTGCGGATCGGTCGGCAAAATCTTCAAAGCCCTAGTCGTGAGAACACCGAGGAAAATAACAAGAAGGATCCAAAGAATCGCCCCAACACTTCCTTGCGTAACCATAAATGTCGGAATAAGTCCAAAACCGGAGTTGAATTCAATATTCCACGCGTTGCTTTGATTTATCACGATTGGTTTGAATACATTGTAGGCTTGCGTGAAGTGATTCGGACCAACACCGAACAGAGGATAATTTTTTATGGTGCCGTTTATTATATCGGTTGTAATCTGCCACGGTAATGAAAGCTCGGAATACGCAGTATTTGTGTTTTCAATAACAGGTTTCGCTATCACAGCCCCTTTCCAGACCATTACAAGCGTGAGAACAAATAATGCAACCGGTAGCCAGAGCATTTTTTTGCTCTTATCGCGATACAAAGATATGGACATTATCGCGAAAACACACGCAACTCCGATCCAGGCGGTGGTTTGATTGACGATAAAGGCCATGAATAGAGCAAGTAGAGCAATGACCCAGTAAATGATTTTTGTCCGACGATTGAGCGGTAATGTGAGAAGCGCGGAAATTATGATAACGGCCATGAAAAGAGATATGATTCCGAAATCATACCAACCACCTAGAGGCGTCGATGTTATAGCCGTTAGAACCGACATTGATAGCACCGTAGGACCAAATATCATACGTATGATTTCAAACAATGCCAATACAATATACGAGAATCCCAATACGCCAAACAGTGTAAATACTTTGTTCTGATCGCGTCGAATAATCTCATACGAAACCCAGGCGGCAATGAAGAGAATAGTCATAAAACCGGCAGTACCGATTTCAAATCCTTGTCCAAATATTGCCTTGTTCACGTGATTGCTCATAAGCGCAGACGCGAAAAGCGAGGCAATCACGAAAATACTTGTCCAAAACATCGTTTTTGTTGGTAAAAATAATGACTTTTCCTTGAGCGCTAGAATTCCATAGCATACGGCTGATGCCAATATTCCGACGGAAATAATAAGTGTTTTCACCAGACCCAGTGAAAAATAAGGACTTGGCAGGAATATTAAGGGCGTAAGCAGAACTGTCGCCAAAAATATATAATATCCCGCTGATTCTAATCTGTTTTTCTTAACATCTGTCGAGGTTTGGGATTGGCGAGTTTCACTTGTCTGGCGATTACTCTGAAAATTCTGCGCCGGATGATTCGGATAACGCGGCGGCATGTTTTGCGCCGGGCGATTTGATTGCTGCGAAAAAACATCATTTGTTCTATTCATAGACGGCTGTGATTGCGGCTGTCTATTCAAGGGAACTGGTTGATTCCCATATGATTCATTGGAAAAATCTTCATTCATTGTTTTGTTTGGAGTTTTGTATCTCCTATGCTTATATTTTGACACTGATAATGTTCCTATTATACATTATTACGCGAAACGCAACAGACATGATTCCTGACATTTCTGTGGATTATATGGGAGTTAAGTTTATTAAATACCGCCCTAATAATGTGAAAAAGCTCCCTGCTTAGGAGAGCTTTTTCATTTGAGCCGCAAATAAGCCGAATTTTGTGAGATCACATCATTGCCTTATAAGACTTTCGTCTGATGAAGCGGAGATGAATCCGGCAATCATATACCTAGCTCCGTAATTACTCACGGAGTCGAGCGGTTCATCTCGATAATCGTCGAAAGACGATTCATCGGGATACGACCTTGCACTGAAGTAAGAGTTTAGCCGTTGCACCTTCATGTCACCATGAAGCTCATCCCAATAATCGTCGAAAGACGATTATTGGGATGTCTCTCGCTTTCGCTCGAGACGTCTCTGTTCGCATCTCGGGGCATTACCCGACGGGCGTTACCCGCTACTCTTTTTCCCGACGAATCGTCTCACGACAATTATCGGGACAGTGTTCGGACTTTCCTCTCCGATGGATATCGGAGCGATTGCCTTGTGCGACTAAAAAGAAGCATACCACGGAATAGTCAACATTACAAGGTTGTTCGGGAGGTGTCACCTCCCGAAACTACGCAATCTCGCAAACCCCGGAAACGCATGCGAGTTCTTTTTTCATATCAGTCTCGTTCTGTTTTTCGTATGTGAGGATTTTGGAATAGTCAATGTGTTCCAACTTTTTCGCGAGCTCCTTGTACTTCTTCTCATCAATCGCCTCATATGGAGCCAATTGATAGATATGATCTTCCCTCGGCAAGAATGAAAGTCCGCCGATAATGTCCCAATTTTCATAAAGCCAGTTCGCGACTGTCACCCATTCATCATTGCCGATGGAAATAGTAACTGAAGGATTGTGTTCGGTATAGTTCAGTTTGACCATCTTCCAATATTCAAGCTGTTCTATGGCTGTCAGATCATTTTTGAATGTGGTAGTCCCCGGCGGCGCCTTGACGGGAAACTCTAGGACATATGTCGTGGCATTCTCTACGGTTTGACCAACTTCCGGATAATATGGAACGCCTTGGTCCTTGAGCATTTTGAATAAGGCGTCAGTTGAAGCGATGCGCACGCGGCGGACATAGTATTTTGAATGACGCGCGTGCATGCCCGATGAACAATCAAAAGTTTGCGAGCCATTACCCGACGGTTTCGTGCATGTGACGGCCGTTGACTCGTTGACGCCAAAGCGCTTGGCAAATTCTTTATTTACTTTTATCGCCTCGTCGCGAAGTTTTCTCATCACCTCCGGTTTGCGCACCGCCGGACAATCCCATTGACCTGTGATAGAAACACCAAGTAATCTTTCTTTCTCGCAATGTTCCTTCCATTCCCTGGAAAGATATTGGAAATTCGTGAGCATGGATTGGTATGTTCCCAAAATTGTCGCGACGCGAATTTTCTTCAGGAGAGTTTTCTCCGTGTCATCCGCGCGAGCGATGATTTCCGAGAGATTACAAAACTGCTTTGATTGCAAAATGATTTCCCCGCAAGGATTGACGCCTATCGGACCGACAATATGCTGTCCCGACGGATCAAAATAACCTTTGTATTCACGCAAGACCTTGAGACGGCGTTCGGGCAAGGTCTTGGCCAGTGAACCACGGTTGAATATGCCTCGCTCGCCCGAACGGCTCTCTATAAGAGCCATCCATTCCTTCAAGAATTCTTCATTCGTCGGCTTGTTCGTGTAGACCGCGGAATTATTCGCCAGCATGCGATGCGGATGTGTCACGTAAAAAGCCCCTTTCTTGGAATCGCGAATATCATCGTCATCAAGATCCGATAGAGATATAAGAGCGCTTCTTCGAACGCCCCCGGAAACAATGCATTCCCCCATCATGCAAATAATATCGTGCACATCTATATTGCGGAGACGCCTGCCTTGTCTATCGAGTATCACCTGTCTAGTAAATCCGAGAAGTCTCTTCAAAGGTTCGGGTCCGGACGCCTTGCCGCCCATAACTTTGAGTCGCGCGCCCAGAGGGCGAATAAGGGAATAATCAAAATCAATATCATTGCCAGAAGCCCATGCCGTGGCTCCAGCGACAAACGCTTCACACCATCCTTCTTTGGAATCGTCGATAATAAGGGTTTTCACTTTCTCTCCCGTTTGCATCATTATCTGCGGAAATTTCTGTACATTGGCGCTTTCGGCGGAGAAACCGGCGCCGGTACCATTCATGGAAATATACATGATCTCCGACATATCCCGGAATGATTCTGGGGCAATATAGGAACAATTATACGCGCAAACATTTGATCGGCGCGCCGGATTACCGGCGAATTGCAAAAGACGCATGGAAGGTATCGCCCGTTGATGCAAAATATATTCGCGTATCTCGTCGTATTCGGCGTCCTTGAGTTTGCCACCGACATTCTCGCGCATGAATGTCATATATCGATCAACTGTTTCTATCCATGTCTCTCTTCTACCCTCGGTGTCTATCCATCTGGAATATGTTCGATAATAAACGAATTCACCTAGCGCGTTTTTGAAATATTTTTGCGAATCAGTCGCCAGCTTCCGCACATGTTCGGGAACCTCCAGACCCTTGGCACGCAACTGCGCGCGCTCATCGCGATACAAAACATAATGTTTGGCCGTCTTGACATAATCGGAACGCATCAGTTCCTGTTCAACAATGTCTTGAATGCCTTCAACTTGCGGAATAAAATTGGAAAATTTCCGTTTTATGCGGATGAGTTCGACATAGACCAAATTGGCGACATGACGAGCTTCTTCCATGGAGCCTTCCTTGGTTGTGTTCATGCCTTTCCAAACGGCATTGACGATTTTTTCAACATCAAAGGGCACTATTCGACCATCTCTCTTTATAATCGTCGGGATAGAAGGAGCCTTGGCCGCTTTCCCAGAAGCGGTTCTCTTTTTTTTCGGCATATGTTTTGCGCAGGCGGATGCGCCACGGATGCTTAATGATTTTTATTAATAATTTCTAACTATTTGTGCTATTGAGATTTATTATACTCTGACATTGAAAATATAAATGTGGATAACGCCTTATATCATAAAATTTTAGAATGAGCAATAAAAGAAACATGTATGCCGCCACTTTCATTTTTTGCTAAAAATTAGAACGGTAATATTGTGCCGGTGACGATGCCAAAACGGTCAGCGGCGCCGGCATTCAATTCTAGAACAAATTGGATTTCGTCCGGCGGTGAGAATAATTTCGGATACGAAAGGGGCGATGCGTCCGCATCAATACCGACAACTTTCCTGTCAATGTTTATCCAAACAATATCGATCGGAAAATTCATGTCTTTCATCCAGAAACTGTATGAACCAACGGTTGGAAATATGAAGAGCATGCCAGAATTGGGATCAAGTGATATGCGATTACTTAAACCGCGATCTCTTTTTGTCGGATTATTGGAGATTTCAACCTGAATATTGCCGTTCGGCGCGTGAATAACGCTCATAGCGTATGTCAATTCATTTTCAACGGTAGTTGACGCGAATTCCTCCAGAATATTAATGCTCGCGGGAGTTGAACTTGCCATAAATTCGCCGAGAGACGGAAAAGATTCCGAGCTAATAATATTTCCAATGAGAAAAACGACACCGACGGCGCCAACCGTAAATATGATTACTCGGCTGATATTAGATTTGGAAGATTTCATCGCAAAATTCGCCAGTGGCATTTTAACCGATATATGCTAGCATTTTATCATATTAGCCAAATTAATTATTTACCATGCAAACAATCAATTTCTGGCCTATTCTCGTCGCGTCAATAGTCGGTTTCGGTATTAGCGCTTTGTGGTATTCACCGGTTTTCTTTGGCAAACAATGGATGTCACTGGTGAACTTGACAGATACTGACATTGGTGACGCCAAATCAAAAGGTATTTGGAAATTGTATATCATTCAATTTGTCATGATAACGATCGGCTTCTGCGTTTTAGCATTTATCATTACTTCCACAAACGCGACAGGCGGCGGTAACGGCGCCTTCATGGGATTTCTCGTCTGGCTCGGCTTCGTGGCCACGGGCGCGGTAACCGGATTTATGTGGGAAAAATATCCATTCAAACTCATGCTTATAGACACATTGTCAGTTCTACTTACGCTTGTGATTGGCGGAGCGATCATCGGAGCGTGGAAATAATGAGTGGGGTTATTAAGCAGGCATGAAAAGCGTAAAAAAAATTCGTAGAATTGAAATTACAATTTAGCAAATGAAAAAGCCGAAAGAAATCTCGGCTTTTTGTTGGATCATGGACAGTGCCTTTTGGTTAAAATCTGAACTTTTTTTGAGTATACGTAATAATCTTGTCAAACTTTTTCTGTTTGTTAAATTGGATTTTAGTTTGAGCTTTGATGAGCAGACTGCGAATAAATCCGACTTGATCTTGTTGCGTCAGCGGTTGCGGTTGAGATTGTGAAAAAACCGAGGTCGATAGCGCTGGCACAGACACAGGTTGCACAGGAGATGTAAAAACTGCCTCAGTTTGAGACTCTTTTGATGGCTCTGCTGGCTTGCTTTCTGGCTCATTTATCCCTCCATTTGACTTTCTACAGGAATAGGGGCTGAATCGTTTGTGGGCGATTCTAGGGCTTCAGGGGGCAAACTGCTAAACATAGAGCCATTTGGCTGGCTAGATTCCTGCTCAACAGAGACTGGGACAGGTTCTGGAGCCTGGACTGTCGCTTCTACGACTGATTCACTTGGAGTATTTGATCGTCCATAAAAATATCTATCACACGAACTTCAATCTCGGTCTCAAACTAGACACACTTTTCCAATTGACCTTTTTATCATGACACAGCCTACCAGCCACAATTCCAGGATGAATATTCAGGGTCTTTGCGAATTCAATCACCCCCTGTTTTGTTAAGAGATTTTTTGTAAACTCGGAATAACTTTTTGATGGTATCAATTCTCCTCCGGCAAAATTATCGGCTTGCTTTTCTTTGTTCTGAACAACCGACAATTCTTTGTCATCAAATTCTATAAATCTGTCTTTCTTTCCGTGTAGCATCAAATGACCGATCTCGTGATATAGATTGAACCAGAAAATATCAACCCATGGATAATATATACTCAATTGAATGAGTGGGTTATTCCCGACCCACCTGACGGCTCCACTTACTCCTGTTCCCGGAAAATGAGGAATATAGACCAAACCAACACCGGCAGTACTCAACATATCAGTTATTGCAACCAAAAATTCCTTCGGTGACTTAATCGATAATGTCTTGATCTGTGGCAACAATTCCTTTAGTTTGGCTTCCGAGTATTCTGGTAAAGTATTCTTCTTGGCTTCTAACTCTCCACATCGAAGCCACGAGACTATGTATTCGCTCTTTATTTTAAAACCGCTTCTTTTTCTATATGCGATAGGACTCGTATCCTCCGCAAATGCTAGGGAGTTCGCGCCGAAAAACTTCCACAGGTTTTCAACTTTCCTCTCTTTATTACTGGTTTGTTCAACATAACCCCTTTTTACCAGTTCCTTATAAGGAAACTTTGAAACCATAACAATTTCTTTTACAATTAAAGACCTCCGCTCCAAACGCGCTTTCGTCTCTTGATAATATTTCTCCAAATTGATCCAAAATGAGACCGAGCCGCTCAAGGCATTTTCCAAAAGCAAGGCAGTCGGAACTGTGATCGAGGCTTTACCATTCACAATCTGGCTTATATGCTTTTCCGTGAGGCCGGTTCTCTCACTCAGACTCTTTTGGGACATACCTTCACCATCCAACTCTCTCGCGAGGGTATGTCCGGGATGTAATGATATGTTAGGTTCGTAACTCATATATTTAATGATAATCTGTGAATATTTCTAATATAATTATTTCTTTTATACTCTTTGGATTATCTATCCTGAAATTCGGATCTCCTGCATGGTTTGGCTTAAAAATGATTCGATGCGTCTTAGTGACGTTTACCGCAAAACATCCTTTATATTCTCGTTGAAGTGGATGTGGATGATATGTATGCGATAGATCAAAAGAGGAATTCGCGGCGTATAAAGCATTTATGGTATATATGATTTCCTTGGCACAATCACCTCCTTTCTTATTATATCGACGACACAAAGCGTCATAATCATTGACCAATAATTCGTGCTTTGGATTATCGAAGGTGATCTTCATAGTAGCATGGGTTATAATATATCACAAATTATTCTTTACCAAACTGGTAACTTAAATATACCAGAATAGCAAGGAGAAATCGAGACGGATTCAGTGTTCAAAATAAGATATTGTAGTTATCCACAGATACATTGTTCCCGGCGCGACAGTTCTTATATTCTTTTGTTAATTACTAATAATTGTAACAAAAGAAAACATACGGTACCTCCACAAAG
>CAZIUH010000013.1:0-11393 GCA_964542675.1 uncultured Candidatus Saccharibacteria bacterium
AAAGCTTAGAATACAAGTTAAGATTGGTGTACTAAGAAAGGGGTCCAGTACAAATCTCAAGATCATCTTTACGTTTAAAACCCAGTAAATCATACGCATACGCATGTTGTTCATGATAATCAATCTGGCCAACATACGGCGGCGAACAAAATATCCCGGCAATTTTCTGCTTTTTTAGTAGGTTCGCAAATTCAAGATTCTTCTTTTCTACTTTATCAAAGATATTTACAACTCTTGAATCACTGGCAATAATTGAATGGTATACTGGTTTACGTAATTCATCAAATTCCCTCACTCTATGTAATGTATCGAAAACATAGCGGTTAAGCATTGCTTTTATTGAGAATAGTGGTTTACATATTTTATTATGCTTGAAGCAATAATAAGTCGTAAGCTGAGGTTCTTTGAGCGTAGCCAGATCACTATGTGTTGTGGCACGACATGAACGAATTGTCCGACTCAGGATCAAGGCTAATAGTTTTCTTGTTCTTAAATCTTTCTCCTCCTTTACTGCTTTGAATATATGGTCTATTTCGCTACGAACATTGTCGATAAACCACCTATCAAGAAATGACTCCAGTTTATTTTGATTTAGTTTTACGGAATATTTCTTTAAAAGTTTTTGATATATTGGAAGAAACTCGCTTTCTTTTTTATATGCAACAGTGTCTTCATTAACAATATTTTGATTCATTTGATATCTAAAATCAGAACCTGGAAAGAATTTATTATTAAATTTTGAAAGTTCAATAAGTAATTCCTGTTCAAATTCATGGATTTTATTGTCATGCTCAAAAGATTCTAATGCAACAAGTAATCTATTTACCGCTTTTTTTAGGTACTCTTGGTCATAATGAGTAGCTTTACATCCTGAAATCATACAATTGAATTCAGATACATCTATACCTATTGAGTGAATACCGTCTTCAATAGACTGAATAATCGTTGTTCCAGAGCCAAGAAATGGATCAAGAATTATATCTCCCGGCTTGAAATAGACTTGCTTTTTGAAATTGTCAGTATGTTCATCAATAAAGTACTGCACTAATTGAGGAATATATTTACCTTTGTACGGGTGCAGTCTATGCACATGCTTCGTCGTATCTTTTTCATTCAAATTGTCAAAAGAAAGCGCCCAATTCAAATCATCACCTAATTGTTTTTTCCAATCTGTCTCACGTTTTCCATGCCATGACTTGTAATACCCCTTTAAATCATTCAAATCAACCATAGTGGAGCCATTCTCACCGTGTTTTTTTACCTTGCCATATTGAACAAGATAGGAAATATTTGTCGGCGTAACCTCTTTTTCGAGATAACTGGACGCCCACTCTGATGCTTCTGGAATAGTTACTAGTGACATACAACAAGTCTATCATCAAAGACAAACATACACTATATTGACATGAAAATTATATCTGATTATATTTTCACAACCCCTTCACTTTCTCCATGACAAAATTCGCGTACATCTTGAAATCGTCATCAACCAAAGAAGTATTCATTTCATTCATAGCGTAAAGCGGCTTACCGAACGATATGGAAAGGTGTCTTC
The DNA here is from genome assembly GCA_964542675.1 of uncultured Candidatus Saccharibacteria bacterium. Classification (GTDB taxonomy): domain Bacteria; phylum Patescibacteriota; class Minisyncoccia; order Phycocordibacterales; family PALSA-1337; genus C7867-002. Next base: position 1,556 of record CAZIUH010000013.1, read on the forward strand.
GACGCAAAAAAAGATCCCAAAAATTCAGATTAAAATTGCCGCCGAAACGCGTCGGAACAATAGCCGCGCGCGTGGCGTACGAGAGATACGCGACGCCGCCACGCGCTTCATTGATCTGCCCATCCGAACTACACTTTCCTTCGGGAAAAATACAGACACTACCGCCGTCCTTCACGATTTCTATATGATTCTTGAGCGATTTCGCGTAATCATGAAGTCCGACATATACCGGGTATGATGCCCAGGCCTTGAAGAAAATTCCGCCGTAAAACATTCGTCTCCAGCCGGAATTTTTGTAAAAGGATTTTTCTCGCGAAACGAAAAAGATCGGCGAAAATCTTGAGAAAAAGGGCAAAGTCGCCGGAATGAAAAAGACGTCAGTTTCGCTTGAATGGTTACAGGCGAATATTATCGGTCCTCTTATTTCCCGTAAATTTTCCAGGCCTTGAATCCGTATTCGACCGAAGAATTCTAAGAGAAGCCGAGTCGGCCACCAAATTAATTTCTGTAATATTATCGGCGTGATGAAATACAGCTTCATAGGACGAATCTTATCATACATCACTTTGTATTATTTATCGTTTCTCCTTGTCCCATATTCAAATGACAAAAACTATAATTTATTCACCTCCTCGAATGAAATCTTTTTCTCGAACGCTTTCACGATCGCATCCTCCTTCATGGAGAGAGCGCCTTTGGAGCGCAGAAGTTTCCAAATATCCGATTCATTGGCGTTTTTCAAAATAACTTGTTCAATGTCTTTGTCCATGGCAAACATTTCGAAAACCGCCATGCGTCCGCGCGTGCCTTTCGGACATTCAGGAGTCGGTTTGATCTTCAGAACCGAATTCGCGAAAGGAATTTCCTTCTTGAATTTTTCCGGCAGATCGGTGAATTGATGATCAATAATTGCCTTTATACTTCCTTCAACCGGTATTTCCTCTCCACCGACGATAGTACTGACGAGACGTTGCGCCACCGAAAGTATCAAGGTCGGCGCTATCAAATACGGGTCAACGCCCATGTCAATGAGACGAGGTATCGCGCCCGCCGCGGTATTGGTGTGCAAAGTCGAGAAAACCATATGTCCGGTCAAAGCGGCTTGAATGGCAAGCTGAGCCGTCTCTTTGTCGCGAATCTCACCGACCATGATAATATCGGGATCTTGGCGCAATGTCGTGCGCAAACCGGTGCTAAAATCATAGCCGATCTCGGGACGAACTTGTGATTGACTAACGCCTTCGACCTGATATTCAACTGGGTCTTCCAAAGACAGAACATTGTAACTTTCTTTGTCTATTTCATTCAAAACAGAGTAAAGTGTCGTTGATTTGCCGGAACCCGTCGGACCAGTGATGAGAACCAAACCGAACGGCTTTGCCATGGCTTCGCGGAAAAGCGCTAGATTCATTCTTGTCATACCGAGATCGTCGAGCGAACGAATCCCTTTCGCCTGATCTAGAATACGCATCACGACTTTTTCGCCGTAATACGCGGGAAAAGTTGAGACGCGAAAATCGATTTTCCTGCCGTCTATTCTTGCCGAGAAACGCCCGTCCTGCGGTTTTCTCTTCTCATCAAGACGCATGTTTGATAAAACTTTGATGCGCGCGACCACGGCCGAATGCACCTGCGCCGGCAAAACTAGGCTTGTATTCAAGATACCATCGACACGAAAACGAACGCGAACTTTTTCGCGCATATGTTCTATATGCACGTCAGACGCTTCACCTTCAACGGCGTATCGAACAATAGTCGCCACAATCTTGATGACGGGAGCGTCCTCAATAATGAGCGCTTCGCCTTCGCCGGTCGGCGGTTTTTCGCCTCTTTTCGGTTTTTCCACTTTTTCGGCTTCTTCGGACAATTCAGAATCCAATTCCGAAAGCGCTTTCGATACTTCCCCCGTGATACCTTTGTACGCTTCAAGCGCTTTCTTATAATCATCGGATGTAATAAGAAATATTTTGTATGGAATATTATTCTTGGACGTGAGAAAACTCAGAGCGTCGCGAGCTTCCATATTATCGGGATCGACAATACCGACTTCGAGCACGCCATCCGCCATGCCGATTGGGACGAATTGATAATGTAAGGCCGATTCTTCAGGAATATAGTCCAAGACATCGAAAGGTATAGAGGATTCATTGATCATCCTGGTCGGCATATTCATGAATTCACCGCGCGCCACGAGTATATCTTCCGGTTTCACTCCTCGCGCCATAAGAACGTCATCCAAAGGAATACCCCTGGATGTTTGCTTGCTAACGTCGCTCAAATCCCCTTTCGATATTAATTTCTTATCGAGAAGAATGTCGATAATGCTCATATTATTGAATTATACGACTTTATCTCCCGCTCGTCACGGCTGATTGTGAGCCAATATATCCGGGAAACGGCGCGAACGGATTGTCGCGACCGACACCTTCCGGCGGTACTTCCACGCTAAAATCTTGAAGTGATTTGTAAACTGCGCTCCGGAAGATTGATGAATCTATTTTCAACGATTGAATCTGATTCAACAAGCCCAAGACGTCTGCGCCGATAGACTCTTTGCCGCCTTCAAATTCAAGCATCGATCCTGATCCCGTGTCGGCTGGCGAAGTGAAAAACATGAAGTACACGACTAGAGAGACGACGATAATGCCGATAATCCAGTACATAGTATTTTTTGATGAAGAAAGTTGCGTGTTCATATTATTATTGTTGGCGCATCCAATATGTTGAGATCTGCACGCCGAAATCATAAATACCGGTATCGCTAGCCGTAACAGTGAGCTTGGATAAGTCCATTATGCGCAGATTTGATTCGATATCACGCATAAACTCTATGAATTGCTGATACGGCGCGCTAACGGTAAATGAAATATTCACCGTATCAAGGGTCGGAGTTGATATATTACCGATACTGTTCGCTTCCATGTTCATTGACGTCACACCCGTCGGCACCGCAATTATTGCGGGTTTCTGTGAACTTCCCGTTTTGTCCGCGGCAACCGCTTTGATATTCTTTAACGACATTCCACGGCGTCTGGCTATACTATTCAAGTCAATAATTAATCGGATATTATCGGTTGTGTTCGGTACCATCTTGTCCAGACGACTGCGATCTTCGACCGAAAGCGAATTGAAATCCTTGAGAACCTGATCACGCACCTTGATCAGATTGTCCGCGTTCGCTATAGCTTGGCTATATTCATTATTGACTTCACGCACGGCATTGACCTCCGCAATCTTTTTTTGCGTGAAAGTCACGTATACGCCGATCGCTAAAACTATGAGAATTGTCGCTGTAATATTTTTGTTCATAATATTATTCAGAATCCAATTGGGTTTGTACGGTGGCGGGAGGAATCACGGATGACGCTTCTGATGTTTTTGCCTGAGTTCCAATTGTACCCTGAATACCGTTCGCGTATAACAAAGTCGCCGGATCCACCGCCGCAGAGAATCCGAACGAAACCATACTGCTTGTATCCAACGTCGGATCGGATAAAATCGGATTTTTCACGATTTTACGCAAACCGAATTGATCGAGTTTACTCAACACATCGCTTTGGAATGCTACAGCGCTCAGATCCGCGCCAACTCCTTTCATGGAGATTGTAATGTCTTTCGATTGCGCGTTAGGAGCCGTAAGCTCCAAAGAGTTGAAACGCACTCTTTCGGTTGTGAGACTGGAAATTATGGCAAAAATATTCGATAACGCCAAATGGTTTTCCATAAGTTTCTTGGCCATATCGATTTTCACATTTTCACGCTTCAAATCCGCGATAAGACTGGTATTGAATTGCTCTTGCTTTTTCCTTAATTGTTGTTTCAGAGCATCTTGATTGGAAATCGTTATGCTTTCCCACGCAAACGCGCCACCGGCAATCCCAAGCGATATGATAAAAATCAAAAGGGCAATGCTGAAAAATACGCTGTGAGATTTCCGTGAACGCGTTTGCGGCGAGAAATTCGTCCCAGCTCCACCTATGGTGGTTATAGGTTTTTTCGGAATGAAAGAAGTTTGAAATTTAGTTTCCATGATGAGTGATTAACTGAATTATAGCAGAAACATGAGTAATTGTGGCTGTGTATAACCGAATAACTAAAACACATACAGGAGCAGTTCCGCGGTCTTGGAAAAATTAAGTATGCCTTGCGGTTCTGTATGAATATAAAACGCGATCATTCCATCTCCGAAAGCGCTCGAAGCGCCGCGCCGATCGCGACGGCAAACTCCGGACCGGCTTGCGCGAATTCTTCGGCCAGAAACGCGGGAGTTTCGAGTTTACCGAACGGATCGGCGTATGTAACATCGGTTTGAAAACTGATTTTCGCCAGATCCGTGAAGCCTTTGAGCTGGGCGCCGCCGCCGGTCAGAATAACTTTGCTGACATTCTTAGCGGATTTTTTCTGATAATTGAGCAACGCAGCATTGGCTTCATAAAAAATATAATCAAGGTTCACCGTGATGATTTCCGTCAATTCCTTGTATTCCGGACCGCCTTTCAAGCCGTAGACGCGTTTCATGTTCTCGGCTTCGCTCACCGGAACAGATAGCGTCTTCGAAAGCGCTAGAGTGATATCTTGACTGCCTTTGTTGATAATATGAGATGAACGCAACACTCCCCTTTCAACTATATAGAGTTTTGTGGCGCGCGCGCCAAAATCAATAATCATGTTCGTACCGACGCCCTGATCAATAACGGCACGTATGGCACTGAATATCTCTATTTCATAAAAGCTCGGCGTAAGTCCAGTTCCTACCATGATATTCTGATATTGATTGATATATTCATTGTGGATCGCGACGACGAGCACGTCTTTACCTTGTTTTTCCGTTTTCGTCGCTTCATCATCCGTCACATAAGTTTCTTCTCGCGGAATTATGGAATAATCAAGCATGACTTCATCGAGAGGTACGGGAATATATTTCCTGGCCTCGAGCGCCACGACTTCGGATATTTTTTTTTCATCTATAGGCGGGATAGTGATAAACGAGATCAAACTGGAAGATAGAGGCAGGGCCGTGCCGCAAAATACCGTGGAAGTTTTGGCTTCACGCATGATATCCTTCGTGGCTTCCACGATTTTTTCCGTCGGTAAATTTGTTGATCGGCCGATTTCTATTCCGGCATAAGGGCCAAGCGCCAGTTCGCCGTATGTTTCGAGTACAGCTCGCCCGCGTTTTTTCTTGATTTGGACGATTTTAATGGCAGAAGAACCGATATCCACACCAAGAACGCTTTTTTCTTTTTTGAAGAATGATGACCAGAACGACATGCTAGTATTATAAGTCACTATTGAATAAAGCACCAATCGGAATAGAATAACGGATAATTTCGGCAATGCCGGAATCAACAAACGAATGACAATACTTAAAACAATATTCAACACGATTCTCGATGCCCTATTCCCGCGCACCACTTCGGAATTGGAATCACTTTCATATTCTCCGGAACAAGCATGGCAGAAACTTCCGCACGCGCCACGGCCACCGCTCCCGAGAACCGATTCAATATTCGCCTATAAAGACGAGAAAGTCGCGAAGCTTGTCTGGAATATTAAATACAAGAAATCGGCCAAGGCGATCGCGATCGGCGGATACGCGTTGCGCTTGCGACTTGTTGAACTCATCAAAAAACACGTGACTTCAATTTTTCAAAATTTTGTGATCATTCCGATTCCAATAACGAAAAGAAGAAAAAATGAGCGCGGTTACAATCAATGTGAATTATTGGTGAATGAGATAGAACGGCTAGATATTGATAAGAAATTCATAATTTGCAAAGATTTGCTTGGGCGTGTCCATCATTTGTCGCGGCAAACGTTGAAAAATCGCGAGGATCGATTGGAAAGCGCTAAGGGTATATTCACGGTGAATGAGGAAACAAGAAAAAGAATTATGAATGAAGATAATCAAATCGGAAATGAATTGGAAATAATCAACAGCGAAAATAACATTGATAATACGATTATAATCGTGATCGACGATGTTATTACCACCGGAAGCACCATGAAAGAAGCGATGGAAACACTTCAAAATGCCGGATTCAAAAATGTATTCGGTTTGTCATTGGCGCATTAATTCGCTATTTTCGCAAACAAAAAGTCATATATCATTTCTTCGAGGTGAGGACTGCGATTGTCACGCTGTCTCAGAATGATATACAACAAAAAAACGGTTGAATAAAAATAATCCGTAGGAACAGTTCCGCAACTTCGAAGAAATGATATATGACTTTTTGTTTGCGGACAAACGAGGAATTATACAATGACTTTCACAAACCTCCTTTTCCCTATTTTCAGGACAATCGTTTCCGTCGGTGAGAAATTCACATCGGTAATTTTTTTATCTTTTTCATTTCTGACCGCGCCATCCGTTACGAGCCTTCGCCACTCCGTTTTGGAAGGAATAATGCCCGCTTTTATGAGCAATTCCGCTAAAGATTCCTCGCCGGTTTTTGAATATTGAATTTCTAGAATATCTTCCGGCACGCCACCTTTCGAAAAAGTCGAGTTAAACGATTCTTCGGCTGATTTCGCCGCGTCGTCGCCGTGGAATCTTTTCACGATATCGAACGCCACGCGCGATTTTGCTTCCCTCGGACCCAAAATCATAACTGAATCTTTTTCAATCATCGGTATACGCGTACAATGCAAAAATAGAGGTTCAATCATCGGATCAGGTAAAGACATGATAGAACCAAAAAGGTCGTTCGGCGATTGGTCGATGAAAACTCCTGTACCATTTGATTTTGACATGAGCTCACCAGTCTTCGGATTGGCGATCAAATTCAAGACAATGACAAACTTGTCTTTATTCTTGAGCCGTTTCATGAGCGTGCGTCCGGCAAGTGCGTTGAATGTTTGATCAGTGCCGCAAACTTCCGCGTCCACATTCATGGCAACACTATCATAACCTTGCATGAGTGGATACATGAATTCGTGCAGATGTATCGGTGAATTATCTTTGAGACGTCTGGAGAACATGTCGCGCTCAAGCATTTGCTGAACCGTAAAATTGGAAGCAAGATTTACAACGTCGGAAAATGTTAACTTGGAAAGCCATTCGGAATTATATAAAACTTTGGCGGGATTTTCGGAATTATTGATATCAATAAGCGGCTTGACTTGTTCCATCCAACCAGTCACGTTCTTCTTGACCTGATCGGACGTGAGCTGTTTGCGCGTCGCGGTTTTGTCGCTCGGATCCCCTATCTCGGCCGTAAAATCTCCGAATAAAATAATGATTTCATGCCCGAGCGCGCGAAGTTCTTCCATGAACATGATGTTTTTCGCATGTCCCAGATGCAAAGCCGTGAATGTCGGATCAAAGCCGATATACATTTTCAGCCGTTCACCCGAAAGCAGTTTCTCCAAGAATTCTTTCTTGTTCGGTAAAATTTCCGTGACCGTACCGCGAGCGAACATTTCTTCTATTTTCTCTTTATCGGTGATTGTTGACATGAATATATGGACTCATTATTACTATCGCGTAGGTTGGCTTGTGGGTGTATTTGTTGATGATGGTATTGTATCATCCTTATGCCATTTTTTCGCGACAAAAAATAGGTAAATAAGTTCAAGAATTCCGAGAGTATTGACGAATAGGAGAATTATGAACCACCACTTATGATCACTCTTGGCGGCAATCCAGAGCGAATACCCTTTTAGGGCAATGATTATTAGAATAAATATAAGAGCAAGGACTATACCCAGTCCCCTGATATTCGCCATCCACCACGGCCCCGCGCTCCACGAATGTTCTAACAAAAATGAATTCATCATGATTTTTGAATATTATTATCGGTAAATATGAATATATTATAGCGTAAAAGGATATTACAAGACTATTTCAAAAGTCGAATAACCTCATCATCATCCACCTGATTGAATTCCCGATAATGCGCGCCAACTGCCCCGGCGAATTCTTCCGGCAATGTAAGCACGATAAACTCATATATTTCCCGTTTAAACTCATTCACAACACTTAAGGGCGCAACCGGCACGGCGACAATTATACGCGCTGGTTTTTGCTCCTTTACCTTCGCGATCGCAAGTCGCATAGTGAGACCGGTTGCCACACCATCATCAACAATAATAGCGACTTTCTCTTTGATCTCCGGCATTTTATTTTTTCCTCTGTATGCGACAATACGGCGCGCCGCATTTTGTTTCTGATGTTCAAGTTCTTTCGCGAGCCAAGTCTTGTCAATTAAACTATATTCTGATTCATCGTACACGAACATTCCTTTTTCATCGACGGCGCCGACCGCGAATTCAGGATTATTGGGATGACCTATTTTGCAAGCAACTATTATGTCAAACGGAAGATTTAGGACCTTTGCGACTTCATAGCCGACAACAACTCCACCACGCGGTAATGCCAAAACCACCGCGTCTTTTCGACGATATTTCATAAGTCTTTCCGCCAGCAGTTTTCCAGCGGCTTTTCGGTTATTAAATATCATGATCCAAGTATAGCAAAACCGGAGTTAAATATTAGTCATCTGGCGAACATAACTCTCCATGCAACTCTGCATTCAGTGTCCACTTTACGGGGTACGGATCACATGCGGCAGTTTTTACTTGAAGTTCGAACATTTTTTGCTGAAAATCCTAAATGATTTTTTCTTAAATGAAATGCGGACTCGCTTCGCTCGGCTGTTTTCTTTTTGGTCGCAATCTCAAAAAAGGAGTCGGACGGCATGGCAGGAGGGGTTTGAGGGGAGGAATGCCGTGCCGTCCTCCGCTATTTTTGCGGGCAGGGGCGGAAACAAAGGAACGTGAAATATAAAGAACAAGAATCGCAACATTCGAAGCGGCCCACTTCCGCCTCTAGAGAGTTCTGTGGCGCGCCCGTCGTCAGTCCGTACGGCTATCGCCGAACCGACTTCCGCCGTACGCGAATGACATTTAGTGAGAAGAAGCGAAAGTCGGCCGCTTCTCGGCGGAGTTCGGTGGTAATCAGAAAAGCAATCAAAAAACTCCTGTGGCTTAAATGATGGAAATGAGCTGTAAATGATATACCATCAGTTACTTAGTTAAAGATGCGTTTCTATCCCCATATGGTCCTTGACTTTTCAATACAAGCGGTGGTAGGATAAACCAACAGTTTGGTGAGTGAGCGAGATGCCACGACCCAATCTAGAAAAACGGGCAAGTCCCGTTTTTCGCTATTATAAGGGTAAACTGATGAATCCTTCTCGAGAAATTTTATTTTTCTTGTTTACAAATCTCAACATCTTGGTGTTCAAAATCTTACACATGTTATCTTCATAACTATTTGGCACAACTTTTTTAAGGCCGTCAGATGTCAAACAATTATGCCCTGCCGGATATGCTAGTAGGTCAGCAATTTGAGCTTCAATATCTTGATTATTTTTGCTCACAAAACTGATTGAAGTAAGGATCTGCTTAATCTTTTTATGATCCAGCCCTAGAGATAATATCCCGTTTGCTAAAAAATATATGTACTCCTTGTAAAACAGAATGTCTTTTTTAGCACCAGCTGATTCAATGATAATTTGCCCTTGATCATTCTTGGTATCTAGATATTCAATAAAGATTCTCAGCATCTCATTCGAAGCATTCCGATAAACATCAGCCACGGTCCATTTCAGATTATGTGCCTTTTTCTTGTTTACAACTACAATTACACATCGTCCACCACCAGATGTGAGAAACATCGACAAATCTTTATGAAAATTCTGTTCAGCACTTGGATCCTTCAATATTGAAAAGTCATTTTCCCGTCGACCTATTTCCCTGGAGTGAAAAACTATATTGGTTTTACCCCAATACTTGAATTTAACTTGATCAGCCTTAATCTTAAGTTTTTCCGACT
>CAZIUH010000014.1:0-10196 GCA_964542675.1 uncultured Candidatus Saccharibacteria bacterium
CCGCCTTTGATCCGTACCCCATAATGTAGACACGCATAAAAAAGCTGACGAGGAGTCAATTGTAAATCATTTGAAGTCGTCTTGAATCAATTGAATGATTTGATCGGGACAATCTTTACCGAGAATGCCTTATCGGCATTTTCAGTGGCAACCAGTTTGATAGACAACATTTCACCCCCTGCTATTCTCGGTAACCATTCCACATCGCCCTGCAACATATTTTCAAACGGCAGTTTTGCCAAAGATAACCAACGCATTTCCTCGTATTCTTCATTAACTACAAATGTCTGATTTGAACTGTCGGTATTAACGATATAAATATGAACCAACCAAGTCGGCACAGTCGTGGAGTCAAGGTACCCCTTCAAGATACCGACTTTTCTGAAAGCTCTTATCGGAAAAAGTAGTCCCGTTTCTTCATAGAGCTCTCTTTGAGCGGCATGTTTCTGGCTCTTATCGCTTTTTTCTGTCGCGCCACCCGGTGGTACCCAACGACCCATTCCGATCCTTTTCCGTTTTCGTTTGTCGTCACTTTTTCTCTTCAGTTTCTTACGACCCAAGAGAATACATGGATTCTTCCGATCAAGTGAATTGTTGATGACGAGAGTAATATTTCCAATATGAGTTGTTTTTTTCATAATGTTAGAACTGTCCTATCCGATTGTGTCCAATGCTTCCAGAGTAAATCGTTCATATTTAATAGTTCCTTTTCCGTTAACACTACACCTTTAATTTTAATCATGTGACATAGTGTATCATGACCTTTGCAAAATGGTATTTTCTATGTATTAACCCGTCATGATATGATATACCCCGTACATGCCTGAATTAACAACATTGTTGAAAGGTTTGGCGATAGGTCTCCTTGTTGCCATACCCATAGGTCCCGTCGGCGTCCTTTGCGTGCAGAGAACACTCGATTACGGCAGGCTATCCGGATTCATATCCGGTCTCGGCGCGGCGACGGTTGACGCGTTCTACGCGGCAGTGACCGCTTTCGGTCTAATTATAATTTCAAATTTCATTATTGAATACCAAATCATCTTTCGATTGTTCGGAGGAATATTCTTGCTGATAATAGGAATCAGATCTCTGTATTTGACGCCGCAAAAGGTCAATATCAAAACAACGTGTCCGAGTATTCTGGCGGATTATTCATCAACTTTCTTTCTGACAGCGTGCAATCCGATAACAATAATCGTTTTTACCGCCCTTTTCGTGAGTTCTATCTTCGGTTTTTCCAATGGTTGCCATTATTCGGCGACAATATTAGTCATTGGCGTATTCCTCGGTTCATCACTGTGGTGGTTCATATTAAGCTTCGGAACAGGTGTGCTTAAATCAAGGACGAGAAATATTTCAATTGAAGTAATCAATAAAATATCCGGCGTAATTATTATTTTCTTTGCTATTATCGTATTCGGTGGAGCCCTCATGAATAGTATTCTTGGATATTCATTTATTGATTTGTTGAATAATCCCGGAATATTGCTCGATATACTATGAAAAATAACAAAAAAATAATGGGTGTCGATTTTGGTATGAAGCGTGTCGGCATTGCTGTGTCTGATGAAAGTAGAGGATTTGCATTACCGCTTTCCGTTATTGCGAACACGCCGACTTTGCTCGCGGAGATATTGAAGATTGCTGTAGACAATGAAGTGGAGGAAATAGTTATCGGCGAATCGCGCAATTACAAGGGCGAGCCGAATCCGATATTCAACGACGTGGAAATATTCAAGAAGGAGCTGGAGCTGAAAGGTTACAAAGTATATTTGGAACCGGAATTCATGACAAGCGTTCAGGCAAAACGATTCCAAGGCAAACATGGTATGCTGGACGCGTCGGCGGCGGCTTTGATACTGCAATCGTATCTTGATAAAGTGAAGGGTGAGCAGTGAAGATATTCGTCGGGAATTGTGAAAAAAGAATAATGAATTAAAAATTATGAATTTTGAATCGTTGAATTTTATTTTGAATCCGGAAAACCTGATAATGACATTGGGGACTTTTGGAGTGATTGCGATCGTCTTTATGGAAACGGGAGTATTCTTCGGTTTCTTCTTTCCGGGAGATTCATTACTCTTTACCGCCGGGTTTTTGGCTTCCCAAGGTTATGTTTCTTTCTCATGGCTTCTCGTCGGAACATTTCTCGCCGCTATTATCGGCGACAGCGTCGGTTACGCGTTCGGCAGAAAAGTCGGTCCGGCAATATTCACGAAAGAAAATTCTTTATTCTTCAACAAGCAACATATAGCTCGCGCTCAACATTTTTATGAGAAATACGGTGGTAAGACTATTATTTTGGCGCGTTTTATTCCAATAGTTCGAACTTTCGCGCCGATTGTCGCGGGAGTGGGCATAATGAAATACGGCAAATTCATCGCATTTAACATTATTGGCGGATTCGCGTGGACTTGGACAATGCTTTGGCTCGGATACGGTTTGGGGGCGCTTATTCCGAATCCCGATAAATATGTCATTCCCATTGTTTTGATCATTGTCCTTATTTCCGCCTCGCCGGTACTTCGAGAGATTTACAAGAAATACCGATATGCGAATAATATGATAAAATAGTCGCATGCATTCTTCACTCTTTTTCAAATTATTTCCCCCGCCAAAATTCTTGCTCATGCCTCACTCCGGACTGGAAATATCCGATGACGCGATGCGCGTGATTGAATATAAAACCGACCGCGAAGGACTATCTATCGCCAAGCATGATTGTTCCGAATTTCCCCTCGGCCTTATGGATGGAGGAGAAATAAAAGATGAAAAGAAATTTTCCGAAATGTTGTCCGATTTCACCAAGAAGAATCAGATAACGTACGCCAAAGTTTCCATATCCGAAGAAAAATCATACCTGTTCCAAACGGATATACCGAGTAGGAATGTGGCAGAAATAACTCAGAACGTTGAATTCAAGCTCGAAGAAAATGTTCCGCTTCCGACCGGGGACGGCATATTCTACTTTGATATTTTACCGGCGTCCGTCACGGGCGATTCACTCAAAGCAACCGTGTCAGTTGTTTCCAGAGCGTATGTTGAAAAGATGGTATCATTCTTGCGCCAAGCGGGAATCATACCTGTCGCTTTCGAAGTTGTTCCGAAATCTATCGCGCGCTCTGTTGTTTTGTCTAAAAGCGATGAGACTCTGCTCGTCATTCATGTCATGAATCATAAAACGGGTATATATATTGTTTCTGGCGGGGTAGTCTGTTTTTCCTCAACGATTGCTACGAAGGGCTTCGAACTCGAAAATTTGAAAAGGGAGATAATCAGAGTAAATCAATATTGGAGCGATCGTCCAGAAACCCATTCAACTATTTCGCGAGTATTGCTTGTCGGTCACGGTATAGAAAAGTCGAAGAAAACTATTGAATCGGCTTTTGCTCAGACGAAATTGGCGGTTTCCGTTGCTAATGTTTGGTCCAATATATTCGATAATCACGGGCATGTCCCTCCGAAATCAGAGATTAATCCTCTCGAGTATGTCGTAGCCGTGGGACTGGCTTTACCTCTATAATTAACACATATGCGCCACACACTTTTACCGCCACAAGAACAAAAAAGTCTAAAGCGAGAATATTGCACCCGACTTGCGATTGTGGCGTGTTGTATAGTTTCTACCGCGCTTATTGTCGGGTCTATTTTGCTTCTGCCGGGGTATCTTCGCGCGAGAGGGGAAGAAGAGATACAACTTGAAGCTATTGCCGAGCTTCGGAATAACAATGAAAGGAAAAATGATTCGGCGATTATTGATGAACTCGCGTTCAATTCAACGGCAATAAGTCTTCTTGAAAGCGCTCTTTTGCAAGAACGACCGTCAGACGTGATAGAGCGCGTTGTAAGTTTGCGCGAGGGGGTATATTTGAACTCACTCTCATACTCTGTTACCGGAACCACCACAATCGAAGTCGTTATTCAAGATACCGCTTTGACTCGCGCCGCGCTTTTGGCATTCAAAACTCGCCTTGAACGCCTTTCCGTTGATTCTCGCATCAATTTACCCATCGATGAATTGGCAAAGAGCTCTGATATACCATTCTCGCTTAAATTCGTGTACAAAAAGCCATGAATAAAATTCCGCACAACGTATTGCTGTCAGTATCAATAATTGTCACGATTACGGTTGTGGCTCTATACGTGTACATGCATTACGCCATTCAAGCCTCAATATCGCGCGCGGTCCTCGGAGGTGAAATTGTCCGTGTTGAAAAAGAAAGTATCAACCAAGAAGCATCAATGAAAGATACTTATTTGAAAACAGTGGAAGAACGTAAAAAAGTAATAAACATGTTCATATCATCCTTGGAAGCTGTTTCATTCATAGAATCTATCGAAAAATTGGGATCATATACCGGCAGTGATGTGGTATTGTCATCCGTCAAGTCCGATAGCGCAGATTCCATGGCGTCGAATTCATTCGCCAAGATCAATGCTCATCTCGAAGTTTCCGGTTCATGGACAGCGGTTATGAGAGCGTTACATTTGGCTGAAACATTGCCTTATCAGGTGTCGATGTCCAATATTAAACTTAACTCATCGGGTTTTGGCAAAGATGTGAAAAAAACATGGAAGCTATCTTTCGATATAGCTTCAAACTTGATTGTCGCGAAGAACGCGACTTCATCTGTAAGCGAGTAGAATAAATGTGGAATAATAAAATGGATAAACTATTTTCAGAAATAAAAGGTACCTCACTAAAAGATGTATCAAAACATCTTCGAAAATCTTCTACTGATCCGTATATTGATTGGGCGATTATTCTTGTTATCTGGTTTATATTATTCATTATCTTTTCAATCATCGCTTATTTGATCTGCGGACAGGCAACATCCGAAACGGCGGCAGTTATCAAAGGTAACCTTGAAACAACCACAAAGACCTTTGATGTGCAGAAACTTGATGACGTTCTTAAGGAGATGAATAGCCGTAGGGCTGAATGGATTCGGCTTAAAGATGACAATTATTCATTTCCCGAAGATCCGTCCTTGTAATTCCACGTGAAAGTAAAGTACTATGTGTTAACCCTCCTGTAGTTCAATGGATAGAACTCCGGACTTCTAAGCCGGGTATGTAGGTTCGATTCCTACCGGGAGGACCAGTGAACCGTACCCCATAAAGTGGATACTCGGTAGAGTCCAAACTGATTTCTCGATGTTTGGTTTTGTTTTGTAGGTGAACCGCTTTTCGGTGATAGCGATAGCGGTTGATAAGCTGTGGATTACATTACTTGTATTGTCGCGATAAGTGGTATAATTATCGCGGGTGTATTATTAATTATCAGTTAATTTAAATAAAAAATATGAAAGCTGTACATGTCATCGCTTTTGCCTTGCTAGTAATCGGCGGTCTCAACTGGTTGCTAGTCGCGTTTAATTGGAATCTGGTCGACGCGATCTTCGGAGTTGGTTCTACTCTCTCCATGATCATTTACATTCTGGTCGGTCTATCGGCGATCTATCTCGCGTTCGCGCATAAGTCCGCCTGCAAGACATGTTGCGGCACGACGGATTCAATGCCTCAAATGTAATTTTGTTTACTGAACGCCACAATACACCTCTTTTATTGGGGTGTATTGTTTATCGGAAACTCTTTTCCTTTTCGAGTGCGCGCTGTAGGACTCGAACCTACGACCTTCCCGGTGTAAACGGGGCGCTCTACCAACTGAGCTAAGCGCGCGAGATTTTGCTTACAATCATAGATTAGCGTATATTCATGATATGAGCAACGGAATTAGGGAGAGAAATATAGGAATGACAATATTAAAGAAACAAGATATACATATTCTTTACGAAGATGAAAATATTATCGCGGTTAACAAACCAGCCGGACTCATGGCGCATCCAGACGGCAGAGCGGAGGGACCGTTTCTCACGGATTGGATAGTGGAACATTTTCCGCAAACTTTGAATGTGGGAGAACCCGCGAGATCACAAGACGGAAGAGATTTGAATAGATCCGGAATCGTCCACCGACTGGACGCTGAGACTTCGGGAGTTTTGCTCATAGCGAAGACTTCAAAAGGTTTCGAATATCTGAAGAACCAATTCAAGAATAGGGAAATACGGAAGAAATATCTGGCTTTTGTTTGGGGTGAAATGAAAGAAGAATTCGGAACAATAGATCGTCCAATCGGAAGAAGCAGTTCTGATTTTCGCAGGAAGTCGGCGCAAAGAGGCGCGAGAGGAGAATTACGCAATGCCGAAACGTATTGGTCACGAATCGCGATTGCGAATATTGATGATGGTCAAATTTCCGGGAAATTTTCGCTGATTAAGGCCGAACCGAAGACGGGTAGAACTCATCAGATCCGCGCGCATTTCGCGGCAATACAACATCCGATCGTTGGCGACAAGTTATACGCGCCGAAACGTCCGCTAGTTCTCGGTTTTGAAAGGACGGCTCTACATTCAAGGTCTATCGAGTTTGTGAACTGTGAAGGAAAGTCTATAAAAGTCGAGGCGCCTTTGCCAGAGGATTTCGAGAAAGCGATGAATAAATGTGGAATTCGTGAATAAGTGGCAGGACTGTAATTGGATTATTCACAACCTGCGTATCCCGAGCATATAGATCTGGTTCTCACATTGTCTTCTCCTCACTCTTTCATTTCCAAAAAGATTAATTCCTATCGAACATTCGGAATTAATTTTTTGGAAATGATAGTCGTTTGTCGCTCGGGATAAATACTCGGTTGTGAATAATCCAATTACAGTCCTGCTCTCGATATATTACTTCGGTGTTTGACATTTTGCATGTTTTTTGTTTAAATTAGACCTCAAATATGGAAATCCGAAATATCGCGATTATCGCTCATGTTGATCACGGCAAGACGGCTTTGACTGACGCTATTATGGCGCAATGTGGTCATGGTGACGAAGGAACTATGGACTCGAACGCGCTCGAACAAGAGCGCGGTATTACCATATACGCCAAGAATACATCGGTAGTTTACAAAGGAACGAAGATTAACATTGTCGATACGCCGGGACACGCCGATTTCGGTTCGGAAGTGGAGCGTGTTTTGCGTTCCATTGACGCGGTGCTTCTGGTTGTTGACGCGCAAGAAGGTCCAATGCCACAGACGCGCTTTGTTTTGAAGAAATCTCTGGAGCTTGGACTCCAGCCGATAGTTGTTATCAATAAGATCGATAAACCGGCGGCGGATCCGATGCGTGTTCACGATGAAGTGTTGGAACTATTTATGGAACTTGGCGCGCATGATAAGCAAATTGATTTTCCGACCGTGTACGCGGTGGGGAGAGATGGGACGGCGAAACTAAAACTTACGGATGAATCGAAAGATCTGACGCCGCTCCTTGATACAATTCTAAAATATGTGAAGCCTGCGAATAGAACCTCTCCTTCCGATTTGGCTGACGATGTGCTCAAGGCGCAAGTTTTTAATCTTGGTTATGACAATTTCCTTGGCCGTTTGGGAGTTTGCCGTATTTATGGCGGAGCGATAAAAAACGGACAAAGCGTATTCGTGAAGCAGATAAGCGGGGAAACATTTACGGGTAATATAACAAAGTTATTTACGTTCGAAGGTAAGAATCGTGTGGAAGTGAAAGAAGCGTCGACTGGCGATATCGTTATGATCGCGGGTTTGCCGAATATTTATATTGGCGAAACTATTACTGATAACGAAACGGCGGAGGCGCTTCCCGCGATTAAGATCGATGAACCGACTATCAGCTTGAATTTTTTGGTGAATAATTCTCCTTTTGCCGGCAAGGAAGGCAAATTCGTGAACGGGCGACAGATCCGCGGGCGATTGGAAAAAGAGCTTGAAGTGAATGTCGGTCTCAAAGTAGATTTTTCGGCCGGAGACTATTTCAAGGTATACGGCCGTGGCGAACTTCATATCGCGATACTTCTAGAATATATGCGCCGTGAGGGCTATGAATTGCAAGTGTCTCAGCCGCATGTTATTGAAAAAGAAATCAATGCTGTCCAATGTGAACCGTATGAGGAAGTGACTATTGATATTCCGGAGGCGTATTCTGGTGTTGTGATCGAGAGATTAGGCAAGCGCAAAGCGGTTATGACGGATATGAAAACGAAAGAAGGTTTAACGCGCATGCTTTTCGAAATTCCGACACGCGGGCTTTTGGGATATCGCAATACTTTCATTATTGACACGAAAGGCGAGGGTATTCTCGCCAGCCGCTTCGTATCATTCAAGCCTTATGCGGGCGAGATAGAAAAACGCGAAACGGGATCTATGACTTCTATGGTTTCTGGCAAATCACTCGGTTTTTCGCTGTGGAATCTTCAGGATCGCGGACGGCTGTATATAGCGCCAGCCACGGATGTTTACGAGGGCATGGTTATCGGCGATACGGCGAAGGGTGATGATATGGATGTGAATCCAACGAAAGGTAAACAGCTCACGAATATGCGGGCGTCGGGCTCTGATGAAGCGCTCACGCTCGCGCCACCGTACACTCTCACTATCGAGCGTGGGCTCGAACTGATGCGCGATGATGAATATTTGGAAATCACTCCCTTGAATATTAGACTGCGTAAAAAATATTTGACGGCGATAGAGAGAGCGAGGGCGATGAGGAAAGAAGAATAGAGTAATTGGTAATTATTTATTTGAATATTTATTCAAGGTATGTTAATGTTCACCTCATTATGGCAAACAAGATAATTTCTCCGGTAAATGTGGAATATCGCAAGAAACTGGACATTCGTCCGGGTGATACTGTGCGTGTCTGGCAGAAAATCGAAGAAGACAAGGGTAAATTCCGTTTGCAGGCCTTTGAAGGACTGGTTTTGGCGAGAAAACATGGTAAAGAAGCCGGAGCAATGTTCACGGTGAGGAAGGTCATTGATGGTATCGGCGTTGAGCGCATTTTTCCTCTATATTCTCCAATGATCGATGAAGTTGAAATGGTTCGCCGCGCGAAAGTCCGCCGTGCCAAGCTCTATTTCATTCGACGCAAGGCGGCCAAAGAAATTCGTCATCAAATGAGAAGGACGATGAACGCGCGCTATGAGGAAGAAGTGGTTCCGGATGTTGTGGCGAAGGAAGCGACTGCGGAGGCGCCGGTTGCCGAAGGAATAATAAAATAATTTTGGATTATTTTATTATGCAGACTTATCCGCTATAAGGCGGATGTTTTGTTGTGTAAATCAGATATTTTGGGTATAGTAAGCTCGTTAGTTATTTGGAACAGATAGTATTGGAAATCATTTGCTCGGGTGGCGAAACTAGTAGACGCACTACCTTGAGGTGGTAGCGCCCGTTTGGGTGTGCAGGTGCAATTCCTGTCCCGAGCACAAATGTTTGAGTTTGAGATAGAATATTTTTTTGTCGATCGCCTCCATAGTTCAACGGATAGAACACAGGCCTCCGAAGCTTGAAATTGTGGTTCGATTCCACATGGGGGTACTGGAGTAAATTAAAAATCAAAATTCAAGACTCATATTAGTTAATGACTGTCAGTAATCGGTCAATTCCTGTTATACTTAGATCATGTTATACACGAAAAAAGGCGATAAAGGCATGACTACGGCATACAGTTGTGATCAGAAAATATCGAAAAGTTCGGCTATAGCGGAAGCACTCGGTTCTTTAGATGAGATCAATTCATTTCTCGGTTTGGTGAAAGCCGAATCCAAGAACGTAAAATGGAAAGCGCCGGGCTCAGCATTGAGATTGGATGTTCTCGTTCACTCAATTCAAGAGACTCTATTCATTGTCCAGGCTGAAGTCGCGGGATTTCTCAGACCTTTTCCAGAAGGGAAGGTTAAGAAAATGGAAAAGATTATCGATGCAATAGAAAAGATATTACCGCCAATAAAAACTTTTTTTATTTCAGGTGGCACGAAATTGGCGGCACTGTTCGATGTTGCGCGGACTATTGCGAGGCGGGCGGAACGAAGAATTGTCGAAGTCGCGGAAAAGAAAAGCACGAAAATTTCTCCGGAAACTTTCGCGGTTATGAATCGTCTCTCGAGTTTGCTATACGCCCTCGCTAGACTAAGTGCTTATAAATCTGGTATAAATGAGAAGTCACCGAGTTATAAATAGTGATCAGATTCGAAATTGAAATATGGTGCCTATAGTTTAGTGGTAAAACTCCGCTCTGTGGCAGCGGTATCGCGAGTCCGATTCTCGCTAGGCACCCCAAACGGTATCTAATATAACCGAGTTCGGTTGATTGGATATCATTGCAGGA
>CAZIUH010000015.1:0-3796 GCA_964542675.1 uncultured Candidatus Saccharibacteria bacterium
ATTATTATGAGTCTAAATTACCAGCAGAGTGCAAAAATGGGTGGAGTTATTCAAAGTTGATGCTTTTTGTTAGCGTATGTGCTAGAATCATGTGGCGAGAAAATAAGTCGACTTTCTTCGAAAATTAGCATAGTTAATACAATGAAAATGACTGGAACAATCAAGACTATTGTTACTCAGAAAGGATTTGGTTTCATCGCTCGCGAAGGCGAGACGAAAGACCTTTTCTTCCATTCCAATGATCTTTCAGGTGTTACGTTTACCGACCTTAGGGAAGGTGACACGGTAAACTTTGAAGTCGTAGATGGTGAGAAAGGCCCAAGTGCCAAGAATGTGACCCGCGTGTAATAATGCCGTCATACACAAAAGGCCCCGCTTAATTGCGGGGTTTTTTGTCGCATCAGATTTGCATCAATACCCATTCCATAATTTGAAGTGCTATAATACACACAAATATATGAAAACAAAATTGGCGATATTCGCGATTACCGCGATACTGTTTGGTTTCGGCACATTATGGACAATTGACAATGGCGCACAATTCGCTGGGTTTAGCATTCATGGAAATACAAATCAAACAGCGTCGGTGAAGATCGGAATGATGGAATCACTCTCAATATGGCTAATGTCCTATATCAAAAAAGTTGATCTAGATCAGAATCACGGCGAATTGGTGAAAGTAACATTGGATAATGAAAATCAAACTAATTCTTATTCAGCCATTTTAAAATTCGCTGACGCGAATAAAATTTCAATTATTATTGGCGGTGATGTTATGCTTGATAGAAATATTCGCGCTCTCGGCGAGAAGAATGGCTATGATTCATTATTCTCAGCTATTACTCCCCTGTTCAATTCCGTTGATATTGTCGCGATCAACCTTGAGGGACCTATAACATCCAGTTCCTCGAGGACATCGTTGTCTGATGGTTCATTGACAGAATCATTTTCTTTCACATTTGACCCTAAAACGGTTAGCGCGCTCGCGAAAGCTCATATAAATGTCGTTAGTCTCGCGAACAATCATACCGATAATTTCGGGATGGAAGGTCTGAATGAAACAAGATATCTGCTTTCCGAAACCGGCATTCAATGGTTCGGTAATCCATGGAATATTAGCCCGGTTGATACAACCGTATCAATAAATGGAAGCAATGTCGCTTTTGTTGGCTATAACGCGTTCCAAAAGGGTTTCCCGAATATTGTTGCACGAATCAAAGAACTTTCAAAACAAGGTAATTTTGTTATTGTCATGCCACATTGGGGCGAAGAATACGCGGCTAAGCCAACGGAAAAAATGAGAGGTCAGGCTCGGGAATTGGTCGTGGCCGGCGCTAATGCAATTATGGGTTCACATTCGCATGTTATTGGCGAAAATGAGTGGATAGGCGCTGTGCCCGTATACTATTCACTAGGTAATCTGCTTTTTGATCAGTATTTTTCCCCTGAAACAATGAGGGGTGAACTTGTTGAATTGCGTTTGATCGTGAAGAATGGTCAGACGCATTTTGACAGTCTCAAAGTAATTGAGATTTCAAATGCCTCAAGAAAAGGAATTGAAATGATTAATAATTAATTTTTTTGGTGTTTTGATTCTACTTTAGGGTCAAACCTTGAGAATGTCATATATTTTGTGATATATTAACATTGTTACGATTTCCGCTAGAATCACGCGCGGTTAGCTCAGTTGGTAGAGCATCCCCTTGACGTGGGGAGGGTCACAGGTTCGAATCCTGTATCGCGCACCAAAAACAGACAACGCGGCACGAAATACGCGGGTGTATGGAAGTGCAAATATCAGAAAATTATTTATAGACGCGCGGCATATAAAATATACATGACAATTCTCGGCATAGAAACAAGTTGCGATGAAACGGCATTGGCGCTTATTGAAACCCGCATGACCGATGGATTCCTTGAATGCCGAATTATTCAATCACTCATTCATTCTCAAGCTGAACTTCATAGCGCGTACGGCGGCGTGTACCCGTCCTTGGCAAAAAGAGAACACAGCAGGAATCTAATTCCCCTTCTTGGAAAAATTCTATGTGATTATGACAATATCGGCATTATCGCGGATAATACTTTAAGGGACAAGATTGACGCGTTTCGGAGAGAATTCGCGCCGCAAAATCCAGAATTATTCCAATCTGTTTCGCGCGCGGATTTTCTCAAGAATATTCCGAGAATAGACGCTATCGCCGTTACGGAAGGTCCCGGACTTGAACCGGCTCTATGGGTCGGTATCACATTTGCCAGAATGTTGGGAGACTTCTGGCAAATTCCGATTATACCAATAAACCATATGGAGGGTCATATTGTCGGTTCATTACTTGAATCAGACGCCCCGTACGGCACATGGCAAAAGATAAAATATTTACCGTTACCGTCCATCGCATTCCTTTTGAGTGGTGGCCATACGGAATTGGTTAGGATAGATTCTATCGGTAAATATGAAATAATCGGCCAAACGCGCGACGATGCCGTTGGCGAAGCATTTGATAAGGTTGCGAGACTATTGGGACTTCCGTACCCCGGCGGACCGCATATTTCTATGCTCGCAAACAAAGCTAAAGAGGCTAATATCCATTTACCCTTGAAATTGCCCAGACCGATGATAAACAGCGGTGATTTAAGTTTTTCATTTTCCGGATTGAAAACGGCGGTACTTTATGCCGTGAAAAAGGCGAGAGAGAGTGGACAATTCAACGAAGAATATAAAATGAGCTTGGCTCTTGAATTTGAACAAGCGATAGCGGAAGTACTCGATTCAAAACTGCGAACAGCTATCAAAAAAATAGGATCTCGAGCGATAATAATCGGTGGCGGTGTTAGTGCAAATCATTTACTGCGTCAAACATTTGAGAAAACTGCGAATGGATTCGGCATACCGATATTCATGCCTTCACGGCATGTAAGCGGCGATAATGCCCTTATGATAGCCCTGGCGGGAGCTATGCAAGGGGTTTCCAGTAAAAAAATATTACATGCGGAAGGGACAAAGAGACTGTAATTTTGATGTTCGACCTCATGTAGTACATGCGATCGAACCTTGACGTATTCTCAAATTCCCCGTGGTTTGATCATACAAAAACTCCCCGAACTAATCGGAGAGTTTTCGTAAAATTCAATAGAATGAATTTATTTGAACAATGATTTTAGAAAATTCCAGAAGCGTCCGAATATTGAAGTATTCGCGACAGCTGCCGTATTTTCATTTGTATCACCAGTCACGCCAACCTCAGGACCAGCGATAACCGCATTAGCATTCTGGTCTGATAGGTCAACACCAACAGTCGTTCCAGAACCAATTTCTGAACCTTGTTTATACGAATTGATATAAGAGAGTTCAGTCGCGCTCAATGTGAGGGGAATTCTGCAAGCAAGTTCGTTCAGTTTCTTTCCCGTTGTGAGACTGACAACGCCCGTAGGCATAACAATACCCCATGGGGCGAGAACGACACTGGTATATTTTGTCTGGAACGCGCGAACAGCGTTTTCCGTTTTTTCATCGTATATACCGGTAACATCAACATTCGCGTTCTCGGAACTTTTTAGAAAAGATTGGAGTTTTGTCACTTCATCACTATTGTTATTCGCGCCAATTTTCATGACCGTTGTTACTATCGGACAGCCGGCTATCATAATATTCGATCTTCCGCTCGAAGATGAACCACCAGATGAATATGATGTTCCACCACTTGTTGAAGATGGGATAATTACCGGCGTGACATCTGTTGTATCGGCACCACCGGTATTTTGACCCGATGTAGTTAATGCGGAATCGGCACCACCG
>CAZIUH010000015.1:3896-9391 GCA_964542675.1 uncultured Candidatus Saccharibacteria bacterium
ATCGGCACCACCGGTATTTTGACCCGATGTAGTTAATGCGGAATCGGCACCACCGATATTTTGACCTGATGTAGTCAAGGCAGAATCGGCACCGCCGGTATTTTGACCTGACGTGGTCAAGGTAGTATCGGCACCGCCGGTATTTTGTCCACCAGTGGTCAAATGAGCCTGAACTAGGGCAGGAATAATAACGGCAATAGCTAATACAGTTGTAATTCCTAGAATATGCTTATTTTTCATGATATTTTCAATAAAGTTAATAATAAATTATCGATTATCGTCACAGTTGAGTACCCTACATCATTGTTGTTATAAAGTCAAGCTACCGGGGTAATGCGCACGCACATATGTAGCGATATTTCCAAGGAACAAAAAAATTATAAATATGATGTGAATCTGACGATAAAATCGGCATTATAACAAAAAAGCACACGGTCAACTGATAACCATGTGCTTGCTCAAGAATTACCGTAACCCTTCTTTCTTGGTACTAGGGAAGAACTCTGTAAAAACCCTGTGAGGCTTTCGGCCTAACAATGGTATTTGCCACCGCGTTCACAGTCGCTTCCGTTTTCCAATTTATGGGAACAAGTGATTCCGTGAATTGGACCACGGCCGTTTGCCTCAAATCCACTTCAACTGAGATCTGAATCGAATCGCCAAGATCTTTTACCGATAGTTTTGTCGGTGTCGGAACGCTATTCATTGTGAGCGTCCGCTGACCCCATGCCAATGTGCTACCGGCAGAATTAACAATCGAACACTTGACATTAACCGAGAAATCGGTCAACTTTGTTAATTCCGCGATTACCGTCTGCACACTGTACGGATAAAAATACGTGGTCTGCAGACCGATAAAACAGAGCTCATTTACCAGCGTGTCACCATCCTGCCCGTTTGACAGGACTGTTCCGTCAAGCCGGTGGCCAGACGCATCCCAACTAACGCCGACGGCATTTTTGCTGTACACCGAACTTGCCCCCGGCGCATAGGAACTGCCGAGCGCGTTGCCCATATCCGATGTTTCAACGAAACGTAACATCTTGAGTGAGAACTTGTCACTCGGATTCCGTGATGTGACCCGGACCGCGAACCACAGAATGTTGTTACTTAGATCAGCCGGTTCCGTCACATAGTCGGCGTAAAGCTGATATCCGGTATCGATCCCCAGGGTCCGATAGGCATAAAGGGAGCTGACAACACTGTCACCCCAGGCCTTGAAACCGGCGGTCGTTTTTTCCGGCCCGCGGATGGCGAAGATTTCAACATTGAACTTATCCTCAGCTTGAATTGAGATCATGGTAAGAACCAAAAACCCAATGATCAGTATCGTAATTTTTTTAGTCATATACACCTTTTTTGTTCTATGACATATAACACGATTATCTCGTTCCATGGCCTTTTAACCATTTCACTGGCAAATCAATAGTATATTACATGTCAATGAACGTGTTACTTTTGTTTATGTCTAGCAAATCCTTGCTTTTTTGTCAATAGGGTGTTACAATATCGGTGAATCCCAGATTCGCGATTCCGTGTGCGCGCGAAATCGGGATAAGGAAGCCTGAGTGGGCTTCCACAGGAAACAAAATGAGAGTAAGGCCGCCGAATCAACGCGATATCGGCGGCTTTCTTATTGTCACATTCTAACCCGATATTTTCCTACCCATATCATATCACTCGCGATAATATCCCTTTTATATTTTTGTCATTTTACTTATAATACACGTATGCACTTTTCAACTCTCCTCTACGCTCTACTTGCGAGCATCATACCCGCGTTCATCTGGCTTATATTCTGGCTTCGTGAAGACGCGATACATCCCGAACCACGCTGGCTAATCGGAGTTTCATTCATCGGTGGAATCTTATCGGTTGTTATAGCAATTTTCGGTGAAAAATACATATTCGATATGGTTGCCGATCAGAACTTAAGATATACCCTTTGGGCAGCATTGGAGGAAATTATCAAATTTGTAACTGTATTGATCATAGCGCTTCACACAAGGTATTATGATGAACCTATTGATGCCATGATATATATTATCACAGTTGCTTTGGGTTTTGCCGCCATAGAAAACACGCTTTTTATTCTCGGGCCACTGTCAAACGGAGAAATATCGCAGAGTATAGCCACGGGCAGTATGCGATTTGTTGGAGCAACTCTCGTCCATATTGTAAGTTCGGCTATAATAGGTTTTTTCTTGGGATTCGCGTTTTACAAAAAGTCCATTGCAAAATTTGTTTATGCCACGATCGGCATTATATTCGCCATCGCTCTGCACTCATCGTTCAATCTGTCAATTATCAATTCAAATGCCGGCGACACTATGAAGACTTTTGCGTGGATATGGCTTGCCGTTGTCATTCTCATTATCCTATTTGAAGAAATAAAGGCGGTGAAACCGAAATTGACGCAAGAGACGGTATAGTTAAACCATTTACGATAACTTATTCACACATCTTACTCTTTCTTTTTTTTTATTTTATAACTATAATTAACAAGTATTAATAAAACTCAATCTAAATATGTCAAAAGAAAAAAGATCATTTTTTGAACGCCTAACAGGAGCCGTGCGTATGAATGGCAATGACAATGCCACGACAGAGGCTGTTTCTCCCCAAGTCAGAGGCAGGAATGGACAACGTGGCAATGGCGATTTGACGTCGTGGATTGACGAGGAATCGGAAAAAGAAGGTGAACTTACGGTTGACGTGTACCAAACGCCAGATATGATCGTCGTGAAGAGTATGATTGCCGGTGTTAGACCTGAGGATCTTGATGTTACTATTACGCGCGATATGATCACGATTCGCGGCAAGCGTGAGGAAGAGCGAGTGGAGAATGATGATGATTATTTCGTCCGTGAGTTGTATTGGGGTTCATTTTCCCGCACTATCCAATTACCCGAGGAAATTGACGTGGATGAAGCGGAGGCAATAGAAAAACACGGACTCTTGATCTTGAAATTACCGAAATTGGACAGAAAGAGGCAATCAAAATTGAAAGTTAGAACTGTCTAATAGCGCGCCAAACCGCTAACGCGAAAAATCTCACTTGGTTATGGTTTTATTGTTGAACTATTTTCGTTAAGGACCCACGCATACAGTATCGCTGTGCGGTTTCACTCGAATTTATTCATGTAAAAAAGAACCCGCCGCCCGTTTTTTCTTGAGAAATACTCGAGCGAATTCGTGGGTGCCGAGACCCAGGATCGAACTGGGGACCCTTCCCTCTTCAGGGGAATGCTCTACCGACTGAGCTATCTCGGCGTATATTGATGCTATTTCAAGAGATCCATGAAAGAACTTGCCGTATCCTGAGCGGAATTCAACGTATTCATACTCGTGCCGTATGCGCCATATAACATTTCAACATAAGGCTGAATAAGATAATACGCGCCGAAACTCAGAACTAATATGAGCACCCAGTACACGACTCTCATCGCCACGCCGATGCGATTTGAACGGCGTAACGACTTAAGAATTTCATTATTCTTCTCCGCCAAATGAAACGTGCTTTCAAGCAAAGCTTTTTCTTCGGGTGTCATGGATACTACTATAACAAATTATATGCCGTGCCGCAAAAGCGTGAATATGCTATTCTCTAATCATTAGTTTTGGGTAATGGGTTGTTTCCGCCAGATACCATCAATCGCCCTCGTAGTTCAACGGATAGAACAACTCCGTCCTAAGGAGTGGATGTAGGTTCAATTCCTGCCGAGGGTACCAATCAGTAATCATTAAGAATCTTTTTAGACAACACTTTACACCCTTGTGTTCATATTAGAGGTATATGCTATAATACATCCATATTCGACGTTGATCTCAAACGAGAGAGACTTTATTAGTTAAAAAAATATAATTGTATGAAAGAAATAGCAATTTATTCCACCCCGACATGTGTTTACTGTAACATGGCTAAGTCCTTTTTTAAAAACAATAATATTAGTTTCAAAGAATATGATGTCGCGATAGATTTGGCAAAGCGCAAAGAAATGATAGACAAGACAGGTCAGATGGGCGTACCCGTTATCGATATCGGCGGAGAAGTGATAGTCGGTTTTAATGAAGAGAAAATCAAGACCACACTCGGTATCTAATCCGGTAAGTTTTACTTGACCGTCAAACTAGACGACTCATCTGAATCGTCTAGTTTGACAAAAATCTAATCATAATATTATCGAAAGAATGCTGTCCTATTCGTTAAAATCTTTTCCTCGGGAAACCATAGTTTTCGAATTTCGCCAGCCAAAAAGAAGGATCCCGTGACCAGGATTAAATCTCCATTTCTTGAATTCATTATTGCTTGATTTATTGCTAGCTCCGCGTTTAGGAATATTTCTAACCTGGAATCTTTTCTCATATACTTCTTTGACATTCTAAATAAATCCTTCGGCTGAGCTGAATTCCTATGAAGATTGCCGAATCGGGTAAAATAGACGTAATTTGCCAAAGGAATAATTCGTTTGAGAATCGATATATGATCCTTATTATCGGCAATACCGATGATTAGGTGTAATTTGTTATATTTTAATGCATTCAGGTTATCTATTGTTGACCGTATCTTGGCTCTATTATGCGCTCCATCAAGGATCACCACAACCTCTCTAGTCTGACATAGAGAAGAAATATCTTCGAAACGACACATGAGTTTCGCGTGATTGATACCTCTTAGGATGGAATCATCGGTAATTCCGATATATTGAGTAATCATCGTCGCCAACGCTCGATTATATTCCATGTAACTTTTCTGACATGTCATATTACCAAACGGCACTTTCATTTCTTCACATATTTTTTTGAAAATTATCAAAAGTCCCGGCCTTTGCTCAGTCGTGAAAAATACTGATTTGGGTTTAATAATTCCGGCCTTATCATACGCGATCTTCTTCAAAGTTTTTCCGAGTATTTCCGTGTGATCGAAATCAATATTAGTAATTGCCGTAATCACTGGTTTATCTATAACATTTGTCGCGTCATATCTACCACCTAAGCCGACTTCCAAAACAACCCAATTACAATTTCTCCGCTTAAAATACACTAGAGCAACAGCTAGAAAAATTTCAAAATATGAAGGTATTCCGTATGGTCCATTTACGTATGCCGCGTCAATATGCGGTTTCAAATAATCGACGATATCCGCGAACTCACCGGGCGAAATATACTTGTCACCAACCTTTATTTTCTCAATCGATGTTGTTATATATGGAGACGTAAATGAACCAACACATTGACCTGAAGTATGAATGATCTCATGCACCATATTCGTCACTGTACCTTTTCCCGATGTGCCGGCAACATGAATAAACTTCATTTCCTTATCAGGATTTCCTATCAAATTCAGAAAATATCGAGTTCTCTTGATATAAATACCATCGAGGTGTTTGTCCGAAAGATAATCTTTCTTCACGGGCAAATTCATCAAACCTTCAAGAAAACCAACGGCTCTATAATATCTTTCAAACTTATTCATGGAGTGGAATATAACACAT
>CAZIUH010000016.1:0-7834 GCA_964542675.1 uncultured Candidatus Saccharibacteria bacterium
GGGACGGCGGCGCCGGCAGAAAAGTTAAATGTAAATGGAAGTTTAAGGGTAGATAATACTTCCGGAACATCTTATCTTAAGTTATCTGATGATAATACTGCTTATGTCGGGGCTTATGGATCTGACGCAGACTTGCTTTTAACTGCAGTAAGGAATATTAATTTCGCAACATCATATAGTGATACGGGTGCAAATTCCGGAACGATAACGATGGGAAAGGGAGGCGCAACAGGACAAGTCGCGTTATCGGTTGACTTGACAATTAATGACGTTATTATCAAGCGAGATGTTGATGGAGGTGGAACCCGTTCAGAAGATGGCACTTTGCTAAGGCTTGAAAGAGATATTACCAATGTTACTTCTGAATCAGGCAGATTCTTGGAATGGGGCAATACGGGAACAACTTTGGGTGCCATAGACAAAACCGGCGTTCTCACATTAACCACAACCGATCCGGCCGCCGCAACCTCCACGATCAATGGTAATTTGTTTGTCAATGGCACGCTTCGTGGCTCCAATGTGTACACAGGCGATCTCTTTTTTGCTAATAACTGGAGTATTACCGAAGCACCTCTCGGTACTAGCACACAGGGGCTTTTGATCAGAAATCAAGACAAAATGGATGTATTCACTGTTGACGAAATGGGTAATCTCTCTTTGGCGGGAGATGTTTGTTATCAAGGTAATCAATGTTTCGGCAAATCATTTGATTCACTTTCAAATTACATTAGTATTCTGGCATCCTCAACAGCCGAATCACTTTTCTCTTCGCAGGCAACAACAACGGCTTCATTGTCAGAATTGACGGTTTCTATCAATATCCTGCGACAAGATATAAACGCTTTGAATGAACGATTTGATATCGTTTCTCCAGCCACAGTTCAATTGATTAACACAAGCATATCCAGTCTGAACGCGTCAACAACATTCGTTAATATCATCGCTTCCAGCACGGCAGATACTCTGGCAAGTTCAACGCCGTCATTCGTGGCGAGAATTGCCGTCGCGGTTATGGATTATTTGAAATCGGCGACAGACTGGGTATTCGCCAAGATTACTTCTACTTTGGCCATATTTAACAGAGTAGAAACTCAGACGGCGGCGGTTACGCAAGGCCTAGAAATGACGGATCAAGCGACAGGAGAGATATATTGCGTAACTATTACGAATGGCGAATGGCTCAAGTTACCAGGCTCATGTTCCACCGTACAAACTAATTTGTCATCGCCAGCAACCACGACATCAGAAACAATTTCTACGCCTCCAACATCATCTTTGACACCCTCGGAGTATCCAATTGTAATCGCGACATCAACTGAAAACATTGTCCAAAATTCAACTTTGATTTCAACATCAACATCAACATCAACATCAACATCAATGTCAACAACCTCTATCTCCACGACAACCCCTATTTCTAACTCAACATCTATTACGGATATGACAATTCCAATAGATCATGCGTCTTCAACCTCTTCAATTAGTGGAGGTATAATACCATCTGTACCTATAGAATTAGTATCACCAATTGAATCTGTTCCGATATCAGATTCCGCGCCAGAACCAACTTCAGTCTCTGTTTCTGAACCAACACCCCTTTCAACACAGGAATCAATGCCAGAATTAAACCCCGCGTTAGCGCCGACCTCAGCGCCAAATTCAGAAACAGCTCCCGCTTTGAATCCAGTTTCTGAACAGTAGTAGCTCAAATATATCTGGAGGCGGTGGGGGGTGGAGGAGCATATGCAGCGTGTACGATTACTGTTACTGCCGGCAACAACATTTACTCGTGCGACAACGATAAGCGGTAAGGATTTACCGTGCGAACACTTATCAACAACTTATCAACATAATACTTTTACATTTACACGCAAACAGAATATAATAGTATGCGTAATAAGGTTGAATTAATAAATCAGTTCTTTTGAATCCTCTGAAATCATGAAAAAAGTTATAGACATAATCTCCTTGACTCTCATTATGTCTTTGATTATTTCTATGGGTTATATGGGGCTTGAACCCGAGGTCGTCGCGGCGGCTGATGTCAACGATTCGGTAGTCGTCACATTGAATGTGACAGCCGGTATTTCTATCACGAGCCCCGCGGATACGCCTATGAGCACGACTCTCGGTGTTGGCACGAATTCCGCCATCGCCACGACGACATGGAATGTGAAAACGAATGCCAGTGGCGGATATGAATTGGCTGTCAAGGCAAACACGGATCCGGCCATGAAGCATGATGCCGCGATCTATGTGGATGACTATACGCCAGGTACGCCGGATATCCCCGAAACATGGAGCGTGTCTAATACCGCTGAATTTGGTTATTCAGCTTATGGCACGGATACTGCCGTCGGTTCGTCAGGCGTGGATTGGGGAACCGGCTCGAACTGCGGTGCCACAAGCACTCCGAGCGCGACCTTGAAATATAGAGATTTCACCACTGTTGATTTTGTTATAGCCGCGCGTACCGCGACCACGACCACATCGGGTATTGACACCACCGTTTGCTATGCCGTTGAACAAAACAATTTCTATGTTCCCGCCGAAATTTATACCGCGACAATTACCGCGACGGCTACCACATTGTGATAGGTTGTGTTAGGGTAATTACACACGGTGATAGAGAGTAATCCATGAAATTTCATTTCCGAATTATAGGCGCGCGAAATAAGTTTTTTACCGCATTGGTCGTGTTTTTCGCGTGTTTTTTGGGCGTGTTCGCGCATGTTAACGCTCAAAGCGCTAATTCAACGAATAGCTATCAAAATGATTTTGTTCTGGAGCCGGGAAAGATGGAGATTTTCGTCAATCCGGGGGATATGATAACCAGAACTATTTTTGTCACAAATAGGGTGGCGACGCCGGTTCGTTTCAAGATTGAAACGGAGGATTTCATTGGTTCAACGGACAAGAATAGGGCTGTTATTCTCATGGGCGATGAAAAAAGCCCATACTCATTCAAGGATAATCTAATTCCAGAGAGTAGGGAATTCACCCTGAATCCTGGCGAAAAGATCGGCATGCCGATAAAAATAATGATTCCGGCCGATGCTCAACCTGGCGGGTTTTATGCTTCAGTCCTCGTTTCCAATCAACCGACGGTAGATGGAACAGATCAGGTGGCAAATCGAATGCAAGGCAAAACTCGCGTCATTTCCCGCGTCGGAGTCCTTTTGTTTATCCGCGTGAATGGTGCCGTAGAGGAAAAAGGATTCGTGGAAGACTTTTCCATGAAAGACGATCAGACTTTCTTTTCAAAGGGTCCATATGCTTTCAATATCTCATATCAAAACGACGGTACCGTGCACCTTGTGCCATACGGCTTGATTACTATAAAGAATCTATTCGGAAATAATATTGGAACAATTCCAGTTGACGCGTATTTCGCTTTGCCGAAGTCAGTAAGATTCAGGGAAGTAACCTGGCAAAACGCGCCGTTTCTTTTCGGCCGATATACGGCGAATTTGGAAATGCATCTCGGCTACGGCACCGGCGTTGACATTAAGTCGGTAACTTTCTGGGTTATACCATGGA
Source organism: uncultured Candidatus Saccharibacteria bacterium (assembly GCA_964542675.1). GTDB lineage: Bacteria > Patescibacteriota > Minisyncoccia > Phycocordibacterales > PALSA-1337 > C7867-002. The sequence continues at coordinate 3,541 of CAZIUH010000016.1, forward strand.
AGATTGTCATCATAGTCTTAGTCAGTCTTCTGGTTATTATTTCGGTTGTTTATATGTTTCTAAGTCGGTTTGAACTTCGCAGAAAATAAACTTCGTGATCACACGCGCGTAATTCATCGGTCTCAAGTGTATTTTGCAAGATCAATATTTTGCCCTATGAAAAGACGAATTTCTCAATACAAAATAGCGATAATCGTCTTCGTGTCTCTAATCTGCGTGTTTTTCGCGTATATGAACCTTGCCCACATTCCGGCGGTTTTCGCGGCAAATATGAATAGCGTGAACTATTCCATTGATACCGATTCAGTAAACTTCGGCGGCACGGAAAATAGCAGTTCGGTGGATTATATTGTTTCCGATACTCTGGGCGAATTGGGTACCGGTTTTGCCAGTAGCACGAATTATGGACTCTATGCCGGGTATAGAATATTACAGAGTTCATATATTTCCATATCGGCCTCCCCTGATGTGGTTATGACGGAAATTACCGGTTTGGGCGGTGAAGAAAGTAATGGTAACGCGTCATGGACGGTTATAACGGACAATATTGCCGGCTATGAAATGTATATTCGATCCGAAACCGAACCCGCGCTCATGGACGCGGCTACCGGAGCGTATTTCGGCGATTACACTCCTTCGGGAGCTGAACCCGACTATTTTTTCACGGTCGCGGCGGATGAATCGGCCTTCGGTTTTTCCGTTGAGGGGAATGACATCGCCGACAGATTCAAGGACGATGGAGAAAATTGCAACGGGGAATTGTACGATACTCAAGATCGCTGTTGGGATGGATTGTCAACATCGGAGAAAACTATCGCGCGACGCGAATCGTCGAATCATCCCCACGGCACGGTTACGACCGTGAAATATCAGGTGGCGATCGGCGCCGCTAAAATCCAAGATTCCGGTGCGTACGCGTCCAATATTTCCGTGACGGCGATTACGCTGTAGATTGGAGTTTAGGCTATAATTGAAAATATGGAATATCAGCCCAAAACCATAACGCGTATTTGTCAAACTATTGTCGTTTTTTTTGTTCTACTCTTTTTCCCACCCGTTTGCGCGCAGGTTGACGTGACGCTAACGGTGAGAGGGTGTAATGACAATAATATATGTCAGGCGGAATTGGGAGAAAATACGACTAATTGTTCTAACGACTGCACATTATGCAATAACAATGGCGTTTGTGAACTTCTGAAAGGGGAAAGTACGGCCACATGTCCGTCCGATTGCCCGCTTGTCGTTCCGCCCGTCGAAATTCCGCCCACTACTCCAACAAGTCAAAGTGGCGGTCGCGCAGGTGGTTATGTCTCGGCTATTACGATAAATAATGTCAGAGTTATTGTGCAGATGCGCGAGGCGACTATTTCATGGAATACATCCGTTCCGACGTATGGGCTAGCGCAATGGGGAACTAGTATTGACTATACTTTAGGAAGTATTGATACGATTGGGATTTCGACGACTCATAAAGTCAAGCTGGAAAATTTGGAGCCGGGCGTAACATATTATTACAAAATCATCGCGTCATTACCTGGCGTGTATCCGATTTCAAACGCGGGTATATTTACAACACATGAGATCGGAGATTCAATTCCGCCGGCGAATGTTTCGCGTCTGACAGTCGCGATAGAGGAGAATGATATCGTATTGACATGGCAGAACCCGCTTGACAACGATTTCGCCGGAGTGAAAATACTACGCTCACCATATTTTTTTCCGAGAAACGCGGAGGATGGAAAATTGATATACGATGGCGCCGGCATATATGCCCGCGATACGAATATTGATCCGGACAAGATTTATTTTTATTCGGTTTTTTCTTATGATTTCAACAAAAATTATTCATCGGGGGCGCTTATCCAAATCAGCGGAAAAATTCCGACTGATGTTGGAAAAGGCATCCGCGCCGAAGAAAAAATAAGATTAGATGATTTCTCTTTTGTGCAAAATGATATACAACTGCCGATTAGCGGAATTACGGTGCGGCTATATCCGTTCTATGACACGGATATTTCTATTTTGAAAACGAAGGTCGCCGAATTCGTGCAATCTTTCATTATTAAGATCACGGATCCAATCTCACCCGGTAATCATACGATGTATAAACTGTCGCTATCCGATGACAAAAAAATATTTGCCGGAACAATGGGTATCATAGGTGAAGAAGGAATATATCCTTTTTTTATTGAATCAATCGGATATGATAATTCAGAATTGGGCAGAATTGACGGCTATCTTGACGCGCGAAGCGTCAAAATCGGGCTAGGGAAGCAGTTTGGATGGCAATACATAGTCATAATAGTAATCGCAATCATACTTGCGGTTCTACATGTAATGAAAAACCGCAGGGAAAAGAATAGAAAACTCTATTAAATATAAAAAATCAATAGAATAGTATCTGCCAAAATGAAAAAATAAACAATAACAAAACCATAGTAAACCTTCATAAAGTATTGTAGAAAACACCTTATTTAGGTGTTTTTTGATCAACACGGAACAGAACACAGATGATCATAGTGTGATAAACCCGAAACAGAATGATTCAGGGATATAAATATGAAATCACGCAAAGGGCGAAAACAAAAAAGTAAACTAGAGAAATACGCGGTATCAATAGGCGGCATAAGTATGAAATTAGATATGTAAAATAGAAGATTGTCAACATGATAAATAGGCGGTCTCGCGATGATAGTTATGCACAGTTTATCCTATGTTTTGTTCACAGTTCAAATTATAATTTAAGCATTGTATATCGGATATCCGATATCCGATATACCCTTATAAAATCTAATATAATGAATAATACAAAAAACTTCATTACTTTGCGCGAAGCGGCAAAAATTTCCGGTTATCACCAGGATTATTTGGGGTATCTGGTGCGCAAAGGAAAACTTAATGGACAGAAAATCGGCAGGTCATGGATGACGTCAAGAAATGATCTTGACGCGTTTCTGCAATCACGTTCAACATCCTTTTTTCGAGACATGATATTTTCCCGTTTTGGTTTATCCGTTTTTATTGGTTTTCTTTTGACTGTCGTTATCGGCATTACTTTTTTTGTGGCGGTTGAGTTTCAGAAGATTGATGTAAACGCGGATGATATCTATGTTGAGGACCAATTGAATTTATCCACCGTTGATAATGTCCCATTTCTTGAAAGATAGTTTCTTTCATATCAATGATTAAATCGCGCGCAACAATACAGTCAAAAAATTACCTTCTGTCTTTTTTGTTCCTTATTGTTTTTGCGTGCGTAATATTGGAAATTTATTCCGCGCGGATTTCATATGCGGCATTCAATCCGCAAATTAATTATCAAGCGAAATTAACAGCGTCAACGACCGTTGCCGTTGCCAATGGCAGTTATAATATTCGTTTCAAATTGTACACAGCAGAATCGGGAGGTTCGCCGATCTGGACTGAAGAATGGTGTAAAGGTGATTGCGCCGGCGGCGGCGACGGAGTAGATAGACGTATCGCGATTGTCAGCGGATTATTCAGTACCCTTCTCGGCAGTACGACGGTATTGACTGGAGTTGATTTCAATCAGACATTATATCTCGGTGTTGAAGCCGGCGGTTTTAATGTGAACGCATCATGGGATGGCGAAATGACGCCGCGCAAGAAACTCGGCACGGTGCCGTCGGCTTTTGTGGCGCGGACATTGAACGGATATGGTGACACGCAATTTATCCGTTCTGATACGGCTAACGCGACCAATACTGCCAATACCGCCCTCACTATCACGCAAGACGGCGCCGGTAATATTGCCAATCTTTTTGGTCCGTCATCGGCTCCGGTTCTAGTGGTGAAATCTAACGGCAATGTCGGCATCGGTACCACCTCACCCGCCACGACTCTCTCCGTTCACGGCAATTCATATGTAAGCGGCACAGTGTTCTTCGGCGGAGCGATCACGGCGACTAGTACCTTGAATGTCTCCGGCGCCACAACACTTTTATCAACCTTGAATGTTTCTGGAAATCTCACTCTTGCGAACACTATTAATGGTCCACTTCAAGCAAATGCCGGTCTTGTTTCTGCCACTTCCTCAATCGGCGTATTATACGGTGGCACAGGCAAAACAACATTCACGTCTGGACAGCTTGTATATGGATCAGGAACAGGCGCGCTTCAGAGCGTAGCAACAGGCACAGTCTCAAGTTCTGGAAGCGTCAGTGTAACGGCGGGACGATCCGCGGTCGGCGGGGCTTTAGCTATTGACTTAAATATGGCAAACGCGAACACGTGGACGGCTCTGCAGACTTTCGGCAATGCTTCTACTACTCAA
>CAZIUH010000017.1:0-7149 GCA_964542675.1 uncultured Candidatus Saccharibacteria bacterium
AGGGGCAGGCAGACATATAATAATCATTAGACTTATTGCTCTGACTTGCGTACTTGCGCTTTGTATACTTGCGTACTTTATTCTTGCGCACTATTACTCTATCTCATATGTTATAGTAACATCACTTGTTATCTTATTCTCGCCAACTGGAATATTCGGTGCTATTTCCGCGGTAATAGCTGACACAGTCTTTGCTCCACCACCCATACCATATACTATCGGTCGGTATTCACCATTATTTTCGTAGAAACTCGTAATGCGTACTAGTTTTACGCCAAGTTGCTTTGCCAATTCCTTCGCTTGAGCTTGCGCGTCAGCAATGGCTTTTGCCCGCGCTTCGGCTTCTACTGTTTCCGGCTTATCAACGAAGAAAGTCAAACCGTTCACATTTTCAACTCCGAGAGAACCGATGGAAGTGAAGATTGAACCGGCTTTGCTCAAATCACGCACTTTGACTTGAATACCTTGGCTAACATCGTATCCAGTCAAAACGGATTTCCCCGGCGGGCAATAATTATAGCCACACGCGACGCCTTGATATTCATAACGCGGATTTATATTGTAAGAAGTTGTCCGCGCGTCTTTATCCGCCACACCCGCGTCTTTGACCGTCTTCAATGCCGTGTTTATTTTATTCGTCGCTTGCTTCTGCGCATCCGCTACCGTCTTGGCAGTTTCAGACACCGAGAATGAGAATGTCGCGATATCAGGAATCGCGACCGCGTCACCCGTTCCAGTTACGGAAATTGTATTTGTCATTTGAACATCTTTACCGACATAGTCGATAGACTTCAACTCTTTGACAGAGATTATCGCCAAGAATATGGCTAGAATCACTCCGACCCACATACCCACATTCCAGACTTTTTCTTGTATGTTCATAGTTTTGTTATTTATTTACTATTAATGTATCTACATATTACCGCCTAGCTCGAGAGCATACAAGTGAACGACTAATGTTGAAATGGAGAAAACATTAAATAATGCCTAAGATCTTATTCGCTGATAAGTTTATTTCTTAATTTGAATTTCAGGACCCTAAAATTCAAAGATTAGCGAAGAAGAAAATAGATATTTTCGGGACAAATCAGAAACATCTTTCCCTAAAAAAACCATAAACTTAATGGGGTTTTAGAGGGTTACTTTTCCTTTTCAATAGATCTTCAAATACGAATTGTCTTTGAATATGGCAAAAAAGACATTGCGCGTTTTTTGAAGATTGATGATCATACTGTATATATAGGTAACTTAATAAAAAAATCACCCACATTCGGAAGAGCCCGAATGTGGGTGCAGTGAAAAAAGGGGCAAGTTTAAAGGGAAACTGCCTCGCGGGACCGCAGATTCGGAAACCGATTGCCTGGTAAATAGCAGTCCACCTCGAACCAGCGGCCGCCCCAGTTCGCGCCCGGAACACCGACGCCGGAATCCCGAGAGCCGGAGCAGAGTGTCCGGTTCTTGATGTCAAGATGTTTCATTGATTTCGAGAAGTACTTAAGTTCGAACAACATCCGTTCTAGGAGTGTAATACCTTTGATGCCCTTTTCCGTAAGCATGTTAGCCGAGAGATCTTTTAGCTCTTCATCGGCTTCCACTACATCACGAACCAAGATGGAATAAGTACCATTCATGGGATCACGATCGTTCTTCGGAACTGCCACATCCAAATCCTCGGTAAAACACCAACACGGAAACTTCATGGCACAGGCGTCGTAGACTCGGTTCAGAGTGAGACCTGCCACCACAATAATCAGACGGTCAAATCCCGACTTATTCTCCGGGAGTTTAAGCTCGGAAAAGTCGATAGTGAGACCGAAATACTTCTTGTAGAATTTCTGCCACTCTTTCAGAATAGCATCAATAGATTTCGAACGAAGCGTTTCCAGTGCCAGCCAGATAGGGTGCTTAGAGTTCTCTTTGGCCGCTTGAACCGCATCAGCAGGAAACCGTCCTGCGTGCAACTTGCCTAAGAATTGAAGGGCAAGTGCAAATTCCTGTTCTGGTGAGGCGACTACGGGAGCATTATTTGTGTTCATCTTTTATCTCGAGTCATCATGGTGTCGTGTCTATTTCAAAGTCCGCAAATGCGTATTTGGAACAGATTTATCGGGTGCAATCAGATGCGAATTTTGGTCACTTTTCAAACAAATATTGCCAACAAAACGGCCAAAATTCACGCCTGATTTCTCATTATTCTCAATGTTCTTTACTGAAAATATCCTACCATACTATATGTAGTAAAGTCAAATTCCGCGAACGAAATTCCACCTTATTTATTTAATTTTCTTATTTACTTAGACGAACAAATATCCGCCAGATTTTCGAATAGAGCGAGCACAGTCATCTGCCCTACCCCGCCAGGGACTGGTGTGATTGCCGCGACAATATTTTTTACAGATTCAAAATCAACATCACCAACGAGTTTTCTTCTCATTGGATCATTCGCTATTTCTTTATTTGATTCAGCTTTCAATCCATTTTTTGATTCATTTTCCAATGACTCATCGAAAATTTCATTTATCCCCACATCCACGATAATTTGTCCTTCCCTCACATACTCCGCTCGGATAAGTTCTGGTTTTCCAACAGCACAAATAATAATATCGGCTGGTTTTGTTTCCGCGCCGAGGTCAACAGTTTTACTATGGCACACCGTTACGACCGCGCCTTCATTCTTGCACATAGTGGCGATAGGTTTACCGACAAGTTCTGAACGACCGACAACCGTGACTTTTTTGTCATGCAAATCTATTTTGTAATAATTCAATAGTTCACGAACACCGCGCGCGGTCGCTGACAAAATATCCTCGCCTTCCGACCATTTCTGAATACTATCAACAGTCAAAGCGTCAACATCTTTCTTCGGGTCAATAGTATTTATGACAGTATCACGATCAAGATGCGCCGGTATAGGTAACTGCACGATTATCCCTTGAATGTTGGAGTCGGCATTGCATTCCTCAATTATTTGAATAAGGTCGGCTTGCGGAATATTTTCTGGTACTTGAATATGCCTCACTTTCACCTCAATTTTCTCGGCAAAATTCTTTTTTGCTCTGATATATGAATTTGAATCAGGCCTTTCTCCGACTTGAATTATCGCCAAAGTCGGCACAAACGGAAGCCTCCTTATCTTTTCGATAAGTTTCGGCAATAATGCTTCACGCGCTTCGCGACCGTCCAATATTTGTGCGCACATAATAGTTGAGCATAACATATTTTAGTGAACAATAACTATCCATTAGATTCACCCGGATATCTCATGCTTTACATAAACAAATACAACATATCAGATGAGGACTAGAATGAAAAATCACCCACATTCGGAAGAGCCCGAATGTGGGTGCAGTGAAAAAAGGGGCAAGTTTAAAGGGAAACTGCCTCGCGGGACCGCAGACTCGGATTCCGATAGCCAGGTGAATGGCAGCGCACCTCGAACCAGTCGCCGTACCGGTCCGCGCCCGGAACACCGCCGCCGGAATCCCGAGAGCCGGAGCAGATAGTCCAATTGGCGATGTCTAAATGCTTGCCGGTTTCCATATAATAGACAAGCTCGTAGAGTTCGCGTTCAAGGAGTGTGATTGTTTTCAGTCCTCTCTTCACAATCATATCAGCCGAGAAGTTTTTCAATTCCTCGTCGGCTTCAATACGGTCACGGAACCAGACGGCGTACAGACCATTTTTCGCAGGATGTCGCTCGTTTCGTTTGACGGGAACTTCAGTATTCAAGTTATTAACATATCTCCAACTGGGAAATGATGCCTCGCAGGCTTCAAAAGCCAGATTGTTGGATAATTTCGCGCCAACAATGACCAAACGGTCAAAACCGGCACGCCGTTTGGGAATGATGAGTCCGGAAGTCGTGAACTCTAAGCCCAGCATTCCGTACATCATCCGCATATCTTCAACTTGTTCATCGGCCGAACGCTCTGCACAAGGCTTCGGCGTTTCGCGGAGAACCGTGATATGGAAGCGGGGTGCGGGAGGGTTGGAAACAGGTATTGTGGGTTGTTCCATCGGCACCTCTTTACGCGTAAACGCAAAGAGAAGTCTGTCCGGGATCTGCTCTCTGTTTTCATTCAGACTGAACTCGTCAATCACGCTGTCAGGAAGAACAGTGACATTACTCGCGACCATTCCCGCGAAAGCGAGACGCTTTCTCGTCCTTTCATCAACTACCGAGGTTGCCTTTTTCATAAGGATGCCTCTCATTATTCATCGAGCCACCCGCGACTTGACGGTAGGTGTTTTGTTTCAATGTGCTCGATTACTATTCGTAAATTACCATAATATATTGTATATAGTCAATACCTCGCAAAAAATTGAGTTACTACGCGATACGCGATTTGGATCCAATCAAACGCTCCATTTTGAATATATACCGCACGGCAATAATCTTCCGCTCTTTGATTCTTCAATAGTAAGTTCCCCACTCTCTATCTTGCCGCCAAACCCCTTTACAATAGTTGCCAAGATATTTTCATAAGCGACCGCTGAATAACCGGAAGCATAACCATTTACGAGGAAAAATAGCGGTTTGTCGGATAACAGTTCAATGCATGATTCTATGAGTGGTAAAAAGTTTTCTTCAATCTTCCACACTTCATTATCAGGACCGTGACCGAATGCCGGCGGATCCATAATAATACCATCGTATTTCCGACCGCGTTTCAATTCTCGGCGAACAAAATCACGCGCATCGTCCACTATCCATCTAATTGGCTTATCTTTTAACCCAGACAATTCTGCGTTTTCTCTCGCCCATGCCACTGCCGCTTTGGAACTGTCAACATGCGCGACTTTCGCCCCTGCTTGCGCACAGGCGAGTGTTGCACCACCGGTATAGGCGAAAAGATTCAGTATTTCCGGCAGAACAACTAAGGAGCCGACACTTCCCGAAACAAGCCTTAGCGGAGCGGAGTGATTAAGGGCTTGTGGAGGGAATGTGTCGGCGACTGAAGTTGTTCCGCCGGAAGATGAAATAATTCTACGCATCCACTCCCAATTCGGCGCCTGCTCCGGAAAAATCCCAACATGCTTGAATGGTGTCGGTTTTATCCAGAATTTGAGATTGTGAAAATCTATAGACCAACGATTCTCCGCGTTGTTCACTTTACTATTACCAACTTTAACATTGTCCAATTCATGAATCGAACTCTTTTTTATTATCCAATCCCCACCCTTTTCATCTCGCGTAAACTCCGCATCCGCCTTTTTCCATTCTTGCGCTTCAAGATTCTTACGCCACAATGCCTGTGGGTCCGGTCGTGACAAAACAATATTACCGAATCGCTCCAACTTCTCCCCTTCTCCGGAATCCAGAAGCTTATAATCTTTCGCTGCTTTGGTCGTGAGTATTCGCAATTTTCTCATTGGATTTTATTTTGTGGAATAATTTTGTATCTATCTATCGTTTCCATCGCCGCGATGAATAGAACAGTTGAGATCAGAGCCGATATCATGCAGTACATGCAATATGAATACAGAACAAATACTTGAATATAGATGAGACAAAATGAAGTGAGCAAACCGAAAATTGTGAGTAGGAGAGTCCATTTCAAAATCACCGTTTTTTTCACGTCCAAATACGCGAATAATCCGACGAGGATCGCCAGATAATACAATGTTCCAAGAAGTGAAACCGGGATTCCGAACAGAACGGAATATGAGCTTGTGAGAACCAGGTCACAATCGGCCGTCAGCGTACAAGGCGGAATAACTCCCCGAAAATGCTCTATCGTCAAATATGTCGCGTCGGCAAAACCGATAAGCGCGATAATGAACATGAATATGACAATACTATTTGGAACTGTTCTTAGTGATTGTCTGAATAAGTGTTTTAAATTCTTCATATGTTGGAGGATTAGTTATAGCAATGCCATTCACGAAAAATGTTGGAGTTGAGTTTATGCCTACTTTGATACCGCCGTCAGAGTCGGCTTGAACTTTCGCGCGCAGTGTTGAACTGGACATATCCGCTTTGAATCCGTCCACATTCAGGCCTATTTTCACCGCGTAGCCGATGAATATACTCGTTGGATCCGTCAATTCCGTCCATTCGGCATGATTTTCAAATAATTCGGCGTACATTTCAAAGAATTTCCCTTGTACTCCAGCCGCTTCCGAAGCTATAGCGGAAGAAAAAGCATTGGGATGTTGGGTCTGCGGAAGTGGAAATTGCCTATAGACGAATCTGATTGACATTGGCGATTCTTCAAGCAAACGTTTTACGAAATAATAATATATTTCGCAGGCTGAACATTGAAAATCGCTGTATTCAATTATCGTGATTGGCGCGTCAATTGGACCTGTAATATGATCCATCGCCGTCACAGTGGCCAGATCATTCAAGGAAACTCCAAGCACGGGTTTATTCATGGCAACAACGAGTCCCCAGACAATTAGTCCGAGTACTATTACGAAACCGAGCCAAAATATGATTCGCCTTGTATTCATGAGTTTTGATTATATGAGAAAGCTCGTGGCTACGCAAGGCGTAAGTATGGCAAAAGAACGCGACAAACAAAAAAGAAGCGACTATATCACATGCGAAAGCCAGACAATAGAGTAAATACCGATAGTATTCATGATAATAGCAATCGGTAATAAAATCGCTAGACGCACTTTTGATAGTCCCATAAGGGTCAAACCAAATTCATCCGGAAACGGTGAAGCGATAATAAAGGCACCCAATAGGGGCGATAACCATTTCATAAATCCAAGATGAAATGAATTCAGAATATGTTTAACAACTTTGGGTCTAATAGAACCCATAAGATCATCCATAAAACGATCTCGAATGAAAAAGAAAAGGATAACATCTCCGCACATGGCACCGAAACCGCCCCATATAGCGACTGTAAGAGTCGGCGCGTATTCACCGATATGAGCAAACGCCACTGACGCCGGCGCGACGGTGAAAACAGATGTGAAGAGTATGCCAGTGAAGAAACTAGCCGCAATCGGATTTCCGATAAAGTCAACAATAAAGTCCACAAAACCTAGTCTTGATAGAATTATAGCAATACTCGCGCCGATCAAAATAAAAAAAATATCTCTCGCCAATTCCCGTCTGGCATGTTTGCGTTTCATATTATCACAAGTATAGCAGGAATAAACAATTTCCGAAATGGCTTTGTTCCAATTCTG
>CAZIUH010000018.1:0-6436 GCA_964542675.1 uncultured Candidatus Saccharibacteria bacterium
TTCATTTTGCGCCCACAAAATTAATGAGTGCAATATGTATCTGAGGTTAGTCAATGAATTCTTGTTTGTTCGGATAAATTACTTTTGGCGGGCCATTTTTTGAAAAGCCAAATGTAATACCACCTTCTTAGAGTACTGATCCAATTTTCACGGAAATGCATTTTATTCATCAAGTAATTAATCAAAGAGCCACGATTTAATTCATCTTTGACCCAAAAAATAGAATTATTTGGTCTATCTGGGCTAGCGAAATATCTTATTAACCACCAAAGTCTTATCATGGTACTTATTTTATCATGAATTTTGCATTACTATATAGTTAAGAAATAAATGTCAATAACTTTACACAGTAAACTCATCTAACCCAGTGCACATATTGTTTGATAGAATAGAAAAAGGCTATAATTAATTCATCATGAAAACATACAAAATACTTTATTGGATTTTCGCTGTTGTTGGTCTACTAGGTTTTATTGATCTTATGACCCAAGTTATTGCTAAACAAGAGGTAGGATATATTGGTATTGGGTTCTTATATTTATTTGGATCAAGTATTACTGTGATTGTAATAGGTCTTTTCGCTCTTTGGCCTTTATGGTTAGTCTTTGCATATTCCTTAAGACGAAAAATGAAGAAGACTAATTTTTCCAACAAATCTTCGTAGTCTCACCTATCTTACTCGTGAGAAAACTTTCAACATCAGGAAGTGAACCTATTTTGTCTATCAGCCCATCCTTCAAGGCTTGCTCACCCATTACACTAGAACCATCAGCAAGTTTGCGAACTGCTTCAACATCTAGATTACGATTCTGGGCTACAAAATTTACAAAATATTCATAACCTATTTTAATATCACGCATAATAATCGCTTTCTCATCAGTAGAAATGGCACGACTAGGATTACCGGAATCTTTGTATTTACCCGAACTCAAATCAACATATGTTAAGCCTTCTTTCTTATTCTTCTCTGTTTCCTGTAGGTACGATGCGGTAACGCCGATACTACCGACATCAGATATTTTGGAAGCGAAGATCGTCTGTGCGCCTGTAGCTGCGAGATAAGCTGCTGACAAGCCCACCTCACGAATAAATGCGACGACAGGCTTCTTTGAGTCTTTGAAAGCCCTCATCATTTCTTCGCCCGCTTCACCAGAGCCTCCGTACGAGTCTATTTCCACCACTATAGCCTTTATACTCTCATTATCTTGAGCATTTTTCACTACCCATGTAACATCGTCGGCAGAAGTCTGGTCATACATTAATGTATCTGAATCATTATAAGAATCAGGACTGTGATAAGTGACAACTTCACCATGGAGATTAATACCATAGACATTACAATCTTCAGTATCATCACTGCTTGTTATATCAGAAGACGGTTCGATTATATACGAAATTGCATAGTATGAAATAACAGACCAGAGAACAATCATTGTAATTACGGAAATCACACCGAATGAAGATCTGAATGTTTTGTAAAGTTTTTGCCACATATGTTTATTAGTTAATATTAGCACATAGAAATTATTATGGAGGGGATTAGAGAAAACAGATATAAAATAGTATAATGCGAGACATGTTTGAAAAAGAAATCAAATTATTCAATTCAATACTGGGAATATTGAGAAATCAGACAAATAGCAACGAAACATCCCTGATTGAACTTAAAGAAAACAATATCAATCCTGATGAAATCGGGCAGTCAATTTCTGCTATAGCAAATGCTTGCATCTTGGAGAAAGCCGATAGTGGTTACATTATCTTCGGTATTCAAGACCATACATTACAAGAAAAGGGGGTCAATTTTGATCCTTTCAATTTAAAGTCAGTCGGTCAACAAGATATGGAAATGTATTTAAGGCAGATGCTTGTTGCTGGTGATTTCAAATTCATACCGTTCAAAAAAGATGGTAAGGATTTTTTACTCATAGAAGTATTCAGAGCCTTAGGTTCACCAACCAATTACAAAAATATTCCATATATTCGTATTGGTAAAAATACATCCTCACTCAAAAATTATCCTGATTTGGAACGAAAAATATGGTCAAGTTTTCAAGGTGGTTTTTTCTGGAAGAAGCCCGCAAAAACAGATCTAGCGCTAAACGATGTATTGAACCTATTGGATTTTGACGCCTATTATCAAATAAGCAACCTACCAATTCCATCGGAAACTCAAGATATTTTGAATCGTTTCGAACAGGAAGGTTTTGTTAATAAACAACATGATCAGTGGTACATAACCAATTTAGGAGCTTTACTATTTGCACGCGATATAAAAAGTTTTGAGAACCTACAGTATAAATCTCCAAGAGTTATAACATATGACGGAGATAACAAACTAAGTACTGTAATAAAAGACCAACAGGGTATGAAAGGTTATGCCTCGGGATTTGAGGATCTCATCAAATGGATATATTCCCAAATACCGGAGCCTGAAATAATTACAAAAATTTACCGCGAGCAGAAAATAACTTATCCCGAAAAAGCAATCCGTGAGATTGTAGCAAATGCTCTTATCCATCAGGATTGTGAAATTACTGGAATGCGTCCAGTAATTGAGATATACAAAAATCATATTGAGATATCTAGTCCGGGAAGCTGTCTTGTCGATCCGGAAAAAATAATTGAATCAGTACCAAAAGCAAGAAACGAGAGAATGGCTGATGTGATGAGAAGGTTAAAAATTTGTGAAATAAGAGGAAGCGGTATCGATCGTACTATTGAAGCTATTGAATATTTACAGTTACCTGCACCAAAATTTGAAAATAGTGATAATGCATTCAAAGCTTATCTTTATACATATAGACCTTTTGAAAAATTAACAATAGAGGAAAAAATGCGCGCGCTATTTCAACATGTAACATTGCTCTATATTCAACAACAGTTTGCAACAAATGAGAGTCTGAGGTTGCGATTTGGTCTGGGTGAGAAAAAAACATCTTCAATATCTAAGCTTGTTGCTGATGTAAAAAATTCGGGCCTAATTAAAAATTTTGACCAAAATAGTAAATCAAAGAAATATGCAAAATATGTACCTGTGTGGGCATAATCTTATTTTCTCTGTAACCCGCAGGACATAGAGAATCATCAAAAAAGCCTTATTTTTCAACAATATCTTATTTGCTTGCAAGTCGGCATGCAAGCAAGAAATCCTTATTAGAAGCATGATAATATATCTCGTATGAATGACGATCAAACTCAAGATACAACAGCACCACAAGAAGCTCCACAAAGCTCTGGAGAGTCTATGGTAGAGCCACCTATTCAACCGAACGAGTCTACACCTACCGATATGCCCCCTGTAGCTCCAGAAGCCTCTACAAGCGATGTACCCACCATTCCTGTGGAAAGTTCAAAATGGAGGGGTAAATCAGTCAGAAAGCAAGCTGGCAGAACCATCAAAAGAGCCTCAAACTGAAGCAGTTTCAGCATCTCCTGTGCAATCTATGCCTGCGCCAGCGCCACAAACATCGGATGCATCACAGACGCAATTGCGGACGCAACAAGATCAAAAAGGATTCATTCGCACTTTGTTAGCTAAAGCTCAAGCTAAAATTCAATTCAACAAACAGAAAAAGTTGGAGAAACTGATGGAGCTTGCTCAAAAGACGAAGACCGTCGCCAATATTGATGTTCAAAAGCTATTGCGTGTTTCAGACAGAACCGCAACGCGGTATCTGGTAAAATTAGTACAACAAGGACGATTAGTTCGAGTTGGAGATCCACGCGATGCTAAATACCAGTTCATGCGTTAAATTACGCTTGTGGGTCATTTCCACCATTTGACCCACAAGCGTATTGAATTACTTCGCGTTCTATCGAAAAGCGGTCGACTTCCGCTTCCTCCACCAATTGTTCTTCGCGCCTCGCACATATCTGTATGGCGGACGCGCCCCTCGGTTGCGATTAGCAACGGAGGGAAGCGCGGTAGCCGTTCTGATATGTGTGCAGGCGCGCTACTAACCTTTGTAAAAGCGGAAGTGGGCCGCTTCGAGCCATGCGATTGTGCTAGAATGTTTGTGGCTCAAATGGTGGAATTGAGCCACAGGGTTTTCTGCAATTTTTGTTTCTATTTCTTCATTTTCACCTTCCTTTGTTCCCGCCCCCGCCCCAAAAAACAAAGCGGAGGACGGCACGGCATTCCTCCCCAGACCTCCTGCCGTGCCGTCCGACACAACTTTTTTGAGATTGCGACGGAAAAGAAAACAGTCGAGCGAAGCTGAAACAGCTGTAAACTGTTTCAAACCGCATTTCATTCAAGGAAAAAATCATTCGGGATTTTCAGAGAAAAAAGTTCGAACTTCAAGTAAAAACTTCCGCCAACAGTTTTTAGTATCGGAAGACCCGTAGGTCTCGGTTTTTGGCTGTCCCACGGAATGGTTCGAATCTCTTAGTATTCGATTGATTAAGGGATTAGAACTTTTCTACCAAAACACAACACATTGGACTTTGTGACAATGTGGTCAAAAAATGTTAAAATGCAGAAATTATGGTCAAATCATCAGATGGAGGAAGCCCACTTACTATAGCCCTTCGTCATTTTGAAATTGCAGAGGCGAATCTCACGAAACTTGAACGTGTTTGGGAGAAAATGGAATCATTAATACCCAGCGGTATCAGCTTTGGTTCTGATCCCTCATATGAAGAGTTTCGTCGTACCTACATAAAAATCCTTCCCCATCTGCCAAGCATTAATGGGTGTAAGCCATCCTCTGTCCCGTTAAAACTTAATGAGATTGGTCAAATGCGACTCGATGTCGCTGAGCTTGGGGAAATTACCATGACCGTTTCCACAGATGAGGAAATCATTGCCCCAGGCACTGAACTAAGAGATTATAGATTTGATCTCAATCAAAAGCGCAGGGAGCTTATCCGTGAAGCCCTTCTTTCGTTAATGGATTCGATTGATATTGATATACGCAAGTTACAGAGTGAGATTTCAGAGAAAGAATTGTGGGCATCTCTTGAAGATCATGTCGGGCAAATTGATGCCCTTTTGGGCAGTGCCACACGACCTCAAAGGTGGTTTGACCTGCGAAGACATATTAGTTTTGCTGAGCAAAATGATCTGAATGATATACAAAAACTTGATTGGCCGACTATTAAGAAGGTTTTGGCACAAGATATGTATGGTGAAAATGAGCCTATCCCATCTGAGGTAGGAGATTTGTCAGAACTTGTTGATAAGAAACCCTCCGGATCTGTTGTTGGTCAATTAAAATGGGAGTCACTTTCTCCAGAACAGTTTGAACGTATTTTATTTGCGCTGATAAGTTCGGCTGACACTTATGAAAACTCTCAATGGCTGACTAGGACTAATGCTCCTGATCGAGGAAGGGATTTGTCGGTGGAACGTGTCATCCATGACCCACTTGGGGGAGTTTCGCGTCTCAGAGTAATCATTCAATGCAAGCACTGGCTGACTCGCAGTGTGAATATTGATGACATCTCTGCATTACAAGAGCAGATGAAATTGTGGGAGCCACCACGTGTTGATGTACATATAATTGCAACAAGTGGTCGTTTCACTTCTGATGCAGTTGCATTAATTGAGAAAAATAATCAGTCTGACCGCGCGCTTAAAATAGAGATGTGGCCGGAAAGTCATCTGGAAATGCTTTTGGCATCCAGACCAGCTTTAATTGCTCAATTTTCATTAAGGTGAGTAATATATACTGTCAGAATTGTGGGCGAGACACAAAAAATCAGACAGAAGTCGAGGCTAAGGACTTTATAAAAATAAAAAATAAAGCAGGTCTAGTGACGGGAAATATACTTGTCTGTGGTGTATGTGCGAGTTGTTTTCAACGCCGAAATGAATTTCTCAAAAAAATACTTGATTCAGAACACAAAAAAAGACTTATAGTGGCGGGACCAGGCACGGGGAAAACCTATGCTTTTGGTCAGGTTTTAAAAAAACTTCCAGAGGGAAGTACTGCTATGGTATTTACTCTTATCAATAGTCTAGTTAATGAATTAGAAAAAGATTTGAGCATAATTGAAAAGAGGGATATTAGCGTTAACACATTACATGGGTTTTGTAAGCGGCTTCTTTACTCATGTGTGCGACAAGAGGATTTGGAAGACGGTTTTGTCTACCTACCACAGCTCCCTTTACTTATTGAAGCGGATGCAAGATTGCTAAAGTTTGGTTTTACACAGAAGAGTTTCCGTAGCACTTTTTCTTTAATTAATGAAGGAGTAGAACTACAGTTTTATATGAACCGCGGAGCTTACTACAATGCAGTGTCACATGACGATTCAGTCTACAGGGTTTACGATTTTTATATTAAGAATAAGGATAAAATCCCTGTATATAATGCAGTTATTGTTGACGAATACCAAGACTTTAATCAGCTAGAGGCAAAATTCATCGATATGCTATGGCCCGGACCCCGAATTTCGTACACGAATCTTGTATAATTACTAATAACAT
>CAZIUH010000019.1:0-5791 GCA_964542675.1 uncultured Candidatus Saccharibacteria bacterium
CGTTGTTCACTGTGCCGGCGCAGGCTCTGATCCAGCCGGTAACTTTGCCGCGATCGGAGTATGTGTTACCGATATAGGCGTTGGAAGCCGGAGAACCACCCGATGGGAAACCACTTGATGGACCGAAATCCAATCCACCGAATTTGATCCAGCCGATATTAGATGACCAGGCGTAGCCAGTCATATTGCCGGCGGTGTCAATTTGCACGCTATATGGACCTCCACCAGCTCCCGCGTCCGTTGAATTGAATGAAATCCAGCCGATATTGGATGACCAGGCCCAACCAGAGGTTGGACCGGCGATAATCGGGGGTATGGGAGCGGCGGAAGCTTGACGGATGGCGAATATGCCGACTAGGGCGAGAATAGTGGCGGAGAGATGAGGATGAAACGAAATCCTTTTTTGTAATTCATAGAATAATTGTAGCACTGATGTATATCAAAGGGACAATGTTTATGTGTATATGATTATTCTGTTTGGGCGTACGCTGTTTGCGGAGAGTGCGCATGAGGTGGAGCAACAAGAAAGGATCGAGAAGTTGAAGATTGAACTACAGCGGGCTTGCGAACAAAAAGAAAATTCAATAAATATGTTTGAATTCTATACACTTCAATTGTATCGATGTGTTGCAATTACTTATTAAACTGGTGGCATATCACATTAACAAATTGCAAATTGCAATAAAATAACCATATATATTGCCACTAAAGCAAGTTTAATGTATAGTCACGGTAATATTAATTATTATGCACAACGACAAACAAAAAATTATTGAAGATAAATCTCTTCCAAAATCAATAAGATCTATAGTGAGCATGTACCCATCCAATCAAGTCAATAGATTGTTTTATGGAGGATTGCCACACCTTGGGAATGCTTTCTTAGGCTCTTGGAGTTCTCTTGAAATACAGGAAGCGGCCAGAGCATATGAGGACTATAGTCTTTCTTCAAACCTTCTTATAGGAGGTTTTAAAAGTCCCACTTTAGATAAAGTAAGGTTGGGTGGTGGAAGTCCTGCCCGTTTTAAACCTTTTGAAAAATGCCTTACTAACATAAAGCATTCATTAGAAAATAGAGTACTTTCGGATTATCCACTGGCCGCAGGTGATGATGCCGACAAAGCGCCTATCATCAAATACTTTAAAAAGCTTTATTCTTTGAAAATAAACAAGAATAATATTATTTTCACTCATTCTAGCACTCAAGCGTTCACACTGGTTATGGAGGCAATATTGGACTATGGAGATGTGGTCATAATGACAGCCCCGAACTACGGGCTTTTTTCGTTTATGCCGGAAAGAGTCGGGGGTCGGGTTAGACTTTTACAACTGACAAGTCTCGACGGCTGGAAGGTTGATCCAAAAGAACTCAAGCGACTTATTGTTGAAATAAATAACGAGCTTGAATCAGATTACGATACAAATCGCGGAAAATATATTTTCAGGCGGTCCGATTTACCGCCAAGGGTTTCTGTTTTTGTAAATTTAAATCCACACAACCCGACAGGTGTGGTTTACAGTCAAATTGACAAATCGTTGTTGTTGGAGATTTCCAATGTTTGCAAAGAAATGGGTGTATTTATCGTTGACGATTTGGCTTATGCAGGCCTAGAATATAACAGAAATAACCCTGCGTTACCTATATGTAGTTTAAGAGGCCATTTTGATAATACAATAACTTTATACTCACTTTCCAAGTCTTATGGGTTAGCCGGCATAAGGTCGGGGATGGTTGTCGCTAACGAAATAATCAGCTCTCTGATACGCGATAAAATATTTCAAGTTTCCGACTCGCTGTCTTTGGTACAATCGTCTGCCATGAGTGCGATTTTTTCACCAGATGTGACTCTGGCGGAGGAAAGAGAGGACTACCTCGCCCACATCACAACGGAGTATTATCAAAGATACATTTTTGTAAAAGCTATTATTGTGGGGGCCGACAATCTAAAAAAGCAAGAAAAAACATTGCTCGATAAAATTCTTAACGATAATGGGCTTGATATTGATAGTGCCGAGACTATGAACGGTATCACGGATGTGAGTATGGCACTTGAACCGGAGTCGGGATTCTTCGTAATACTAGATTTTAGTAAGTTACTCGGAAAATCTTACAAGGGATTTAGAATCATTGATGACAAAACCATGCTACAATTTTTATACACGTCAGGCAACATCAAAATCTTACCAGGTAAGGCATTTTGCTGGAATGATCGTAAGCAACTCGTCGTAAGGGCAACTGTCGCATTAGGATACACCGACTTGTTAAAATCATTTTTAAGACTTAAAATGTCTATAGAAGAACTGCTTACATGAAAATATATATTGCTTCTTCGGACAAATACATTGGGAAAATTCAAGAGGATATTTATATACGCGACGCATTTAGAAATGTAGGATTGTTCTCCGAGATTGTGACCTTAAAAGATATCGCAAATATTTCAGAATCTTCTGATGTGGTAATTCTAAAAAGCATATGGGGGTACCACATATGCTACAAAGAATTTATCAAGGAAATATCACATCTCAAAATAAAGAGAGTCAAGTTGGTAAATGATTATGATTTTATTTTTTGGAACATTGATAAGTGTAAGTATCTGAACGAAATAAATCACATGAATGTGGTTCCGACAGTATCCTTGCAATTAAAAGGCGCCGACACAATGGTAGAAATCAGCGATGTAATTGCAGAAACTGGCAAAAGGTTTAATACGGATGCACTGGTTATAAAGCCTTGCATATCGGAAAGCGGTTACTTGACTTTCAGGTATAATACAAATAAAAATAACGAAATGGTAATTTCAGCATTGAAGAACAATAAAGAGCTGAATTATATTGTGCAACCTTTTAGACCTACTATTTCAGAAGGTGAGATATTAGTCGTTACAATTCACGGTGTATCCCTTTATGGTATAAAGAGGTTTCCTGGAATTTTCAATGATAAATTGAATCCGACATATATAAAGATGGCTAATATACCGGGTGCGATAAAGAGAGAAATTGCCACATTGAAAAACTTTTTTTTAAAAAAATTTGGGGCATTGCCAAATATATGCAGAGTTGACTTTCTAAAAGCCGATACTGGTTATGAGATTTTAGAAGTTGAGTTAATAGACCCCGATTTATTTTTTAGATATATACCGGAATATATGAAGAAAAATGTGGTTTCCGCACTTTATAAATCATTTGCAGATAGATAACTTTATTTCGTACTACGATGTATAGAAAAGGTGTATCAGCTCTAATAATTAATAGCAGTAATAAATTCCTTTTGATTAATCTGGAATCTTTTGAAGATAAGTATTTTGCAATTCCTGGTGGCGGGGTCGAACAAGGAGAAACTTTAGAAAACGCAGTATATCGAGAGATATATGAAGAGTTGGGTATAGGAAAAAAATCTCTTCAATTTATAGGTCAAAGTAATAATCCAATAAGATTTAAGTTCAAGGTAATTAGAATGACTCGCGATGGTAAGAACTATGAAGGATCAGAAAGATACTTTTTTGGATTCTTTTTTGTGGGGACTGACAACGAAATACATCCCAAGGAAGGCGAGATACGAGCTTATAGGTGGGTGCCATTTGTGCAGCTGAAAGATTATTTGCTTTTTGATAACCAATTACGAGAGACTTCGGAGAAAATAACGGAAATATTTCCTTGCGCGTCCCAAAATTGATGATATTGACAGGCTTGGATAAGTACTCTACGATGTGACTGGATCCGGGAATAACCCTGGATTATGCACATTTTACAAATAAGGAAAGGATGGTGTTCCATGAAGCGGATATTTGATTCCAGCAAGCCGACGCTTCTTTTCGTGGAGGAATACGAAAACACGCTTTCAAGAAGTGTGGTGTCGAACAGAACCATTAATTTGGTGTTACTCAGGTTCAAGCAGAGTATATTCTTTAACCAAACTCACTTCGGTGTAACTTCCAGCATCCCTTGTTTCGTTTTCGATAAAGAAGTACCTGTTATAAATGAAGTTGATAGGTTAAAAAGGTTTTGCGTCGAAAACAAAATCGCTGTTGACTATTTTTACAACGATTCTGAATATAATCAGGAAAATGTTCAGAGATTCGCCTCTTTGCTCAAACTTCCCGGAGCATTAGACGAATATCAAGCTCGTTGTGTGAGGGACAAGGCGACAATGAAAGACAAATTGCGGGAACTTGGATATCGCACTATGCTCTATCGGGAGCTGTCTTCCATTGAGGACGCACTCGAATTCGCGGAAAGACTAGGCGGTTTTCCGTTCATTGTAAAATGGCGAAGGGGGCTATCATCAAAGGAAGTGTATAAGATTGAGAATAAGAAGCAGTTGGAAGATCTTCAACTTGACTATTCCACTCAACGGTTCATTGCAGAAACATACTGCCCGTATTTAATCTGGTGCTTTGACTCGCTTGTACAGGACGGTAAGGTAATCAGCACTTTTCTGACATGGCTTCCTTATACCAATCTTAGCTTCACGGAGAAGAGAGAAATGTTCGCTCAAATCACGGTAAAGGAATATCCAAAGCATATCAGATTTGATGGAAAAAAAATCACTCAGAACCTCGTCAGTGAGCTTGGTCTGAAAAACGGTTACATGCAGATCGAAATCTTTGTTGACCATTGTGGACAACCTACGATTTGTGAATTTGCGTGGCGAACCGCCGGAGAGCATATGTTGTCAAACCAGAGTATTGCCTTCGATGTCGATGTTTGTTCTTTGTTAATTGACATTATGGTCGGTAGAAAAATCCGACCTATTCCACCGATAGGGCAGCGGTGTGTCGGCGATATGTTCTTACCTTTGACTGATGGGGTTGTCGCGAAAATCTCTTCATACGACGATCTGAAAGGACTCGACGGAGTCATTGGCGGTAATATAAATTACAAAGTGGGAGATGTCGTTCAATCAAAAAGGCAATACACAAGCTGCGCCGGCTGGGTTCAGGTCACGGGAGAAACCGCGGATGAAGTCTTAAGCAGGATGTTGAAAGTGTATAAGCAGTTTGAAATTGTGATAAGCTAGGGTCAACACCGCTTCAACGCATCACGCGTTGAAGCGGAAATTTTTATCCCTAAAAAAGCCCGTACAGTAACCTGTACGGGTAATGATTTATAGCTTCCGAAAGATCATAATTCCTCTTTCCGCTTCCGTTTTATTTCGGGGTCGATGAATGATATTCGTATAACACTGGACGCCGCCAATCATTAATGGCTCATGTCCGCCGAACTTAAAGCGTATGCTACTAGGAGCACAATCGACAGGGTCTAATTCGGTGCCTGTGATTTGAAGAAGATTGTCGATTGCGTTTTCGCCTATAACCAACCCCATTTCAACCGATTTCTCCTCAAATAGTCGGAAAACTGCGTCTCGATACTTTTCAGGCAGGTCGGAATAAATGTTTTCTAACACACACCTATGCATCACAAGTTCCTTGCTTTCTGTGATAATAAGTCCAACACCTTCAATCATTGCCCTAACTATTTCGCGAAACACCAAACCATGAGGTTTGATAACATAATAACTAGTTTCCAATTTGCCACCCCGCTTTCTCTATTCGTTGTTTTCGTAACCATATATTCTCACACATACGCCGTGTCGTTGAAGACAGACGATTTTTTTAAACTCCCTTTTGAGTTATTCTAGTGTAGTGTGCTTTTTTTAAGATCTAAGTTAACTGATTCCTACCGATGTGAACCCTAACATGACTTTTCGATCCACGCAAGACTCAGGTAACACCACTCTGCCCTTTACTTTTCTCATTAGATATGCTATGCATATAACCAGATTGGCTCGCTC
>CAZIUH010000020.1:0-5650 GCA_964542675.1 uncultured Candidatus Saccharibacteria bacterium
GTGCGCAGGGAGGGATTTGAACCCCCGTAGACCATAGGTCGTTGGATTTACAGTCCAATGCAATTGACCACTCTGCCACCTGCGCAATACACGTTCCTTCTCATAGAACATGTTGATTCTAATATTATTTGGAACTTCACGCAACATAACTGTTACTAGACGGAATGGATAATAACATCTCACCTGTAATAAAAGAAAATCAGTACACGGAAAATATATTTACTTTCTCACTGCCATATTCGGCATGATGATCGGACTTTCTCCGCGACGTTTCTTTTTCACGTCAAAAACCAATTTTACGTCCTTTTCCGCGACACCAGATTTGAATGTTGGAGGCATATTAACATGTATTATGCCGCCTCTTCTGACTTCTTGACTTATTAACAGATTCGCGACTGGCGTTAATATTTTATTTTGAATCAGACGCTTCAAAGGTCGCGCGCCGTATTGCGGGTTATAGCCCTCCCTAGAAAGATAATCCATAACATCTGGCGCAAGCGATAGGATAATGTTTTTGTCAGCCAATCTTTTCACTATTTCATTTACCTGAATTGAAACGATCTGTTTGATGGCTTCCAAAGACAGAATGTCAAATATAACAATATCGTCCACGCGATTCAGAAATTCCGGACGGAAATAATCCTTTAGCGATGACATGACTTTTTCCTTGGCGGCGATATAATTTTCGCGATCGTGGTTTTCGGTATCCCGCATGAAACCGAGTCGTTCCATCTTCTCTATGTGTTGCGCGCCGATATTGGACGTCATAATAACAACTGTGTTGCGAAAATTCACGGCTCTCCCCTTGGAATCAGTCAGTTTGCCGTTATCGAGAACCTGGAGAAGAATATTGAAAACTTCCGGATGAGCTTTTTCTATTTCGTCGAACAAGACGACTGAATAGGGACGATGGCGAATCATTTCCGTCAGATTGCCACCCTCCTCATATCCGACATAGCCCGGTGGCGAACCGATCAGTTTCGACACAGAATGTTTTTCCATGAATTCCGACATGTCCACGCGGATAAGTGCCTTATCATCATTGAACATGAATTCCGCCAAAGCTTTCGTAAGTTCCGTTTTACCAACGCCCGTAGGACCCAAGAAAATGAATGAACCGATAGGTCTGTTCGGATCGGCAATACCGGCGCGTGAACGACGGATAGTATCGGATATTTTCGCGACGGCTTCATCTTGTCCGACAATTCTTTTCTTAAGCTCATTCTCCATGCGCGTAAGCTTTGAAGCCTCCGACTCCAACATTCTAGAAACGGGAATTCCCGTCCAGCAAGAAACCACGCCGGCGATATCTTCCGCGTTTATTTCCTCCTTTAATATCCGACGAGACGACTGTAATTTTTTCAGACGTCTATTTTTTTGTTCCAATTCCTTTTCCAGTGCCGGCAATTTGCCGTATCGGATTTCCGCGGCTTTCGCCAAATCAGCTTTCGCTTCCGCCATTTCCGCTTCAATGCGTAAGGCTTCAAGCTCCTTTTTGATTCGTTTTATGTCGGTAATAGTCTCTTTTTCATTCTTCCATTTAAGTTCAAGTTCTGATGTTCCTTCCCTCAAATCGGCTATCTCTTTCTCAATATTGGCCATGCGTTCACGAGTCGCCTTATCCGTTTCTTTTTTCAAAGCTTCACGCTCGATTTCCAGGCGCATTATTTTCCTGCGGGTTTCTTCCAATTGTGGCGGCATATTCTCGAGCGAGATTCGAAGTGAAGAAGAAGCTTCATCTATGAGGTCCACCACCTTATCAGGCAAAAATCGATCACTAATATATCGGCTGGAAAGATTCACAGCCGCCACGATCGCGTCATCCGTAATCCTTACGCCATGAAACAACTCATATTTTTCTTTTAATCCGCGTAAAATGGAAATCGCGTCATCGATCGAAGGTTCCTGAACGAAGACAGGCTGGAATCTGCGAGTCAAAGCCGGGTCTTTTTCGATATATTTCTGATACTCCTTTATAGTAGTCGCGCCGATAGCTCGGATCTCTCCGCGAGAAAGCGCGGGTTTGAGCATATTGGATGCGTCCATAGAACCCTCGGCCGAACCAGCGCCGACAAGGGTGTGAATTTCGTCAATAAAAAGAATAATCTTGCCGTCCGATCTTTCAACATCTTTCAAAATATTCTTTAGTCTTTCTTCGAACTCCCCGCGATATTTCGTACCGGCGATTAGAGAACCGAGATCAAGTGAAACCAATTCCTTGTCTTTCAATGATTCCGGCACATCGCCCTGAGCTAGACGCAAAGCCAGACCTTCGGCAATAGCTGTCTTTCCGACACCGGCTTCGCCGATAAGGATCGGATTATTTTTTGTTCGTCTTGACAATATCTGCACGATTCGCATTATCTCGGCATCGCGACCGATAACGGGATCAAGTTTATTTTCATGCGCGAGTGTCGTAAGACTCCGCGCGTATTTGTAGAGTGTGCGAAATTTTTTCGGCTGATCGCCTCTGGTTGGCGGATTCGTTTTGAGTTCGCCGAGTACCTTCATAACCGCGTCTTTTTCAATCTTGAACCGACCTAGAATATCACGCGCCACGGAGGGTATGTCAAAGACTGAAAGGAATAAATGTTCAGTTGAAATAAATTCATCTTTCAATCCGGTGGCAACTTTCACCGAATTGTCCAGAATTTGCGCCAAATCAGGCGTAAGATATATCTGATACGAGGGCGAGAGAACGTTCGAACCCTCCGTTGATTCTATATGTTCCAGTGACACATCGATAAGCATCGGCGTGTCTGCGTCCATTTTGTCTAGAATGGAAGCAACCATGCTCTCTTCCTGAAGAAGTAATGCTATTAATAAATGCACCGGATTGACGTGGTTTTGCCCGCGTTCAATAGCGAGTTCATGGGCTCTGCGCAATGCTTCTCGGCTTTTTGTCGTCAGTTTGCTTATTGGAGGCATGCCAATATGGTACTACAAAAAGTTATCGTTGACAACCCTTTTCAACATCTATTTTCACGACGCGAACACTCTCTTTTCTTTTTAGGTGTCAAGGACTGCGATTGTTATGTCGTCTCGGATCAAAATTTAATAAATACCGGCCGAATACATACATAAATTATAGGAACAATTTCGCAAACACCTAAAAAGAAAAGAGAGTGTTCGCGTCGTGAAGTAATTCACAACATATCCACTTTTTTGTATTTCTAATCCGTAATTCGTAATTTCTAATTCATGTTAAACTGTACTCCATGGAAACAACTTCTCCTTATTTCAAAGCCAAGGATCTCAAGATTCCCCCACATAATATTGACGCCGAGAAATCTCTTCTCGGTTCCATTATTATGAGCCCCGAGGTTATGCACGATGTCGTCGATATAGTGAAGGAACATTCTTTTTACTCGAACCAAAATCGTGCCGTTTGGATCGTCCTTTTAGAACTTCATGGCAAAAATATCCCCATTGATCTATTATCCGTTTCATCTCGTCTTAAGGAAAAGAATTTGCTGGAAGATTCCGGCGGCATGGCATATCTGACTGAATTAGTGAATATTGTTCCCTCTTCCAGTAACGCTCATCATTATGCCGAGATCGTTGAGAACAAATATATTATGCGCGAACTTCTACGCGCCGGTGAACAAATTAATAGTCTAGGCTATGATGAGGATACGGAATTGCATGAAATTCTGGAAAAGGCCGAAAAGGCTCTTTATGCCGTCACAAACAAAACAGGTTCGCACAAATACATCGCCTTGAAAGACACGCTCGACGAAGCATGGGAACGTCTTGATCATTTGCATAAAACTAAAAATGAATTGCGCGGAGTACCGACTGGTTTCGCGGAGCTTGATCTCAAACTTTCCGGTTTTCAAAAATCCGATCTTATCATATTGGCGGCCCGACCTTCCATGGGAAAAACCTCCCTGGCACTCGACATTGCCCGCAAGGCCGCTATTAATCACAAAGTTCCCACGGCGATATTTTCCCTGGAAATGAGTTCACAACAACTCGTTGATCGCATGCTCGCCGCGGAGTCGCAGGTTGATTCATGGAAGATCCGCACGGGTCACAATTTGTCCGTCGAGAATGATTTCAAGGCGATTGGTGAAGCTATTTCCCGACTTTCTCAAGCGCCTATTTATATAGACGACGCGCCCGGTAATCACATATTGAAAATGCGAGCCGTGGCGCGACGACTTAAGAATGAAAAAGGACTTGGGCTCATTGTTGTTGATTATCTCCAGCTCATGGTTCCGTCACAGACAAAGTATAATGATAATCTTGTTCAGCAGGTTACGGAAATCTCCCGTTCCCTCAAGAATTTGGCTCGCGAACTCGAAGTTCCGGTACTCGCCCTTTCCCAACTCTCTCGCGCTGTCGAACAACGCGGCGGCAAGCCTCGTCTTTCAGACTTGCGCGATTCCGGTTCTATCGAACAAGACGCCGACGTTGTCATGTTTATTCACCGCGAGATTGATCAGGAACAGGGTGGCAAGAGAGAAGATGCCGAGATTCTCATAGAAAAACATAGAAATGGCCCGACAGGTTCGGTCAAACTATTCTTTGATAGCAAGAAAACATCCTTCATTAGCATGGACAAAGGTGAGTTTAGGGACTTTGAGACCACGGTGTAATTCGGGTATACTTGCTCTATGGATTCATCAAGACGTCTCGAAGAAATATTCTCTCATTTTCCCGGAATCGGTCCACGTCAAGCGCGGCGTTTTGTGTATCATCTTATGAATAAGTCTCCAGATTCGATCAAAGAATTTATTCTGCTTGTTGGAGAAGTGAAAAAGTCCACGAATGAATGCAAGCAATGTCACAGATTTTTTATTCAGAATTCCCGTTTTACGCTAAACAAAACAAAGCTTCATATGTGCG
Organism: uncultured Candidatus Saccharibacteria bacterium; assembly: GCA_964542675.1. Classification (GTDB taxonomy): domain Bacteria; phylum Patescibacteriota; class Minisyncoccia; order Phycocordibacterales; family PALSA-1337; genus C7867-002. The sequence goes on from CAZIUH010000020.1 coordinate 4,852, forward strand.
AAATATGCCGAGATCTCAATCGCGATCAGACAACTCTTATGATAGTCGCCCGAGATTCGGATTTTGAAACTATTGAAAAATGCGGTGTCTATAATGGTTTATATTTCATTCTCGGCGGAACCGTGCCGATATTAGATAAGGATCCAGAAAAACGAATTCGACTTCGCGCGCTTCTTGATAGGATTTCGATTGACCGCAATCTAAAAGAAATCATTCTGTCATTGAGCACGACTCCGGACGGTGAACATACCACGGATATCGTAAAAGATTCAATTTCGCATATTCGCGGTAATAAGGAAATTAAGGCGACTATTCTCGGTCGCGGACTTTCAACCGGCGCCGAACTTGAATATGCCGACAGCGAGACCATCAAACGCGCCCTTGAAAATCGCGTATAAAAAATAACCGCGTTCCAGCCGCCATTTTATATTTCCAGGCTATTTGATGGAATCAATCTTAACCTTGAAGAACGGCTGTCTATGACCGTTTTTCTTGAAATACCTGCTTTTCTGCTTATAGTGGACAACCGTAATCTTCGGCGCGCGACCAATCTTCACAATTGTGGCTTTGACTAATGCTTTTGGTATGAAAGGCGTTCCAATAGTAGTATTTTTACCATCATCAACAAGCAAAACCTTCTCAAAAGTAATAGAATCACCCTCTTTATAGTTGCCAATAACCTTCTCAATGGTGATTTCTTCGTCTTTTGAAACTGTGTATTGTTTACCTCCTGTTTGAATAATGGCAAATTCCATAGTGGAACTCATTATACATGGTTTCGCCGGATACGCAAATTTAT
>CAZIUH010000021.1:0-5353 GCA_964542675.1 uncultured Candidatus Saccharibacteria bacterium
TTATTATGAGTCTAAATTACCAGCAGAGTGCAAAAATGGGTGGAGTTATTCAACAGCGAGACAAATTAAAAGTGATATGCTAGGATAACTTCACCATGCGTTATTTCATCGGAAATATCATACGGGGTGAAGCTGCGGAATACTTCAAAGCGACTTGCGCCGAATTGGCTTCAAAATTTGGCGTGGAAGATGTATCCGCTATAGTTTCTCCGCATATCACGGTGAAGGCGCCTTTTGAGCGCAACGAAATTGAAATGGTAGATAATGTCCTCGCACTTATCACCGACGCGCCCGTTATTCCATTATCGCTCCACAAATGGAATCATTTCGGGACCAGAACAATATTCCTGGACGCCGTGCAACCCCCGATACAACTCAAAGATTATATCAAAAGCGTACTCTCGAAATTCCGTGCTATGGGCATCAATCTAAATTCGCAAGAATTCGATCCACACATTCACATGTCGGTCGCGCGATTCTTGAAACCATTACAGTTCGATCAGGTTTGGAAATATTTAGAAGCGGCACCGACTCCAGAGTTTAATATTATTTTCGACAATCTGACCATTTTTCAGAAAGAAAAAATTGAAGATAAGGCATGGAAAGTTTTGAAAACATTTCCACTTACGGGGAGAAAAGCGTAGTGATTAGTCAGATTGTGGCATTTTATCACGGACTAAAATAGTTACAACATAGGTTTCGACTTGATTTCAATCCCTCACATTATGATATGATGCGGGTACTTTTGTCCTCCTGTTGAAGAACGAAAGATTAATAATTCCTATATTAATCATATGGAAGCAACAAAAATTGTGTTATTCAAAAACAAGAGAGTTCGAAAGACTCTTCATAATAATGAGTGGTGGTTTGTTATCGCAGATGTAGTTGAAGCGTTAACTGATTCAAATAATCCTAGCGGTTATCTCAAGGATATGAGACGACGTGATCCAGAACTTGTCAAAGGGTGGGGGGAATTTGCCACCCCCCTTTCAATAAAGACGGTAGGTGGACTACAAAATATACTTTGTGCAGATACAGAAGGTATTTTCCGTATTATTCAATCTATTCCTTCCCCAAAAGCCGAACCATTCAAGCGTTGGCTAGCGAAAGTTGGATATGAAAGGATACAGGAAATAGAAAATCCTGAACTAGCAACAAAACGCACCCGAATGCTATATAAGTTGAAAGGATATCCTAATGACTGGATTGAAAAGAGACTCCGTGGCATCACTATTCGAGAAGAATTGACTGATGAATGGAACAAGCGAGGTGCGCAAGAACAAAGAGACTATGAGATTTTAACCGCGGAAATATCAAAAGCAATTTTTGGTATCACTCCAAGTGAATACAAAGAGTTGAAAGGTTTGAAGCGACAGAATCTTCGAGATCATATGGATGATTTTGAGCTCATCTTCACAATGCTAGGTGAGCGCGCGACTACGGAAATTCACAGAACAGAAGATTCTAAAGGACTTCATAAATTATCGGAAGATGCAAAAGCTGGAGGTAATATAGCCGGCGGAGCTAGAAAAGAGCTTGAAAAGAAATTAGGAAAAAGTATTGTCTCCAAGAAAACTTTTCTGAAGGGACATAAAAATATGAAGATACAATTAAAAAGAAAATAGCAGTTAATGCAACCCCTTTTTCTTCGCCGCATGAATAAAACCAGTGAACAGTGGATGTGGCGCCAATGGTCTGGCCTTGAATTCCGGATGGAACTGAGTACCGAGGAAAAACGGATGACTATCGCGCGGCAATTCCGCTATTTCCATGAGAATGCCGTCAGGCGAACGACCGGAGAATACTAGACCACCTTTTTCAAGCCTATCAATATATTTCGGATTGACTTCATAGCGATGGCGATGCCGTTCGTGAATAGTTTGCGGTGGCGCTTGCCTGTCTTTCTCTTTTTTCCCTTTTGATTTTGACTTTTTCTCGTCAACCTTCATATCAAGTTTCATTTTCGCCTCAAAATACGCTTCATTCGCGATTGTCCCCTTCACCAATCTCGCCGGGTAAAGCCCCAATCTCATCGTTCCGCCGTAATTCCCATCCGCGATTTTCTTTTTTTGATCCGGCATAATGTCAATGATCAAATGTGGCGACTTCGTGTCTATTTCCGCCGTTTGCGCGCTTTTCAAGCCCAGAACATTGCGCGCGAACTCTATAGTCATAAGCTGCATACCGTAACAAAGTCCGAGATAAGGTATTTTATTTTCACGCGCATATTGTATAACATTCAATTTTCCTTCTATGCCCGATTCGCCGAAGCCACCCGGAACGATGATACCATCGAATTTGTCGAGTACGGAATAGTCGATCCTAAGTGGAGCTGTCATCGCCGACACATTCCCTCCACGAGCCCTTAATCGCTCCGCTCCGCTAAGGCTCGTTTCGGGAAGTGTCGGCTTGACAGCTCCACTTCGCGACTCCAAATTCTCAATCTCAAAATCCCTCGCGTTGACCGTATGAATTATCGGCTTTACATTCTCGGCATAACTGGAAAACTTGATCGCTTCGATAACCGAGAGATACGCGTCAGAGAGAATAAAATCACCAGTATTGAAATATTTTCCAACAACGCCGATATGAATTTCGCGTTCATGATTGTTCTTTATACCTTCAGCCATCTTTTTCCAGGCCTTGAATGTGTGATCCGGCTTGGCAACCGGCAATCCGAGAGTTTTCAAAAGTATCTCACCAAGACGATCTTTTTCAAAATTGACGGGCACATCATAAATACTTTCTATATCAGGCGCGGAAATAACTCTTTCAACTGGAATATTACATGAAACCGCGATCTTCTCCTTGCGCCTATGATCCAGAGGTTTTTCGGCGCGCGCGATGATAAAATCGGTATTAACTCCGTAAGAAGCCAGTTGACGCGCGGCATTCTGCGTCGGTCGCGATTTCATTTCACCCAAACTACCCGGCGTTGGCAAATAACTCACCATCACGAATACGACATCAGCAAAATGACGCATTTTAAGGACGCGCGCCGCTTCGATAAACATCACGTTTTGATAATCGCCGATCGTGCCGCCGATTTCAACGATGGAAATATCCGATTTATTCACTTTGGCCGCGTTTTCAAAACGATGCACTATCTCATCGCGAATATGCGGTATAGCTTCGACGCATTTGCCGCCGTAAGCCAGAGATCTCTCCTTTTCTATGACATGCTTATAAACCATTCCACTAGTCACATAATCATCTCCCGTCAGGTCTTTACCGAGGAATCTCTCATAATTGCCCATATCTTGATCTGTCTCAAGTCCTGAATCCAAAACAAAAACCTCACCGTGTTCAGTGGGATTCATTGTGCCGGCATCAACATTCAAGTAAGGATCGACTTTCACCAGATTTACCTTGAAACCTTTCGAAGAGAGCAAAGTACCGATAGAGGAAACCGCTATACCTTTCCCGACTCCCGACATGACGCCGCCGACAACGAAAATATATTTGTGATGAAATCTCTTTTTCTTGAATGAATCAGCTCGTCTGCCTTTTTTCATGTGTTCATTCTAGTGAATAGAGAAAATTTTGTCCACTTGAAAAATACGCGAATCTATTGCGCCAATACCTCTTTGTGAAGGAGTATTTGATGTGAACAGCAAAACAAAAATGATAAATTCAGGACGACATTCCCAATCATCAAACCCGCAAATACCTTCTGGCCGCAAAATAACTGGACAAACCACCGAGAATGATTCCGGCACTCATTATGAGAATAAATATCTGGGTGAAATTATCGATGAAATAAGCCGACAAAACATTCACGACAAGCTGGAAATTTGAGGCGATATCAACGCCTGCCAGACGCAAAACCAACGCGTCACTCCAATACGCAAATGCCGCCATGAGAATAAGAGTGATAATTCCGGACGCGATGCCGTACATTATGCCGGAAACCACAAAAGGTCCGCGGGTGTATGTATTACTGGCACCGACCAGTTTCATGACTGATATTTCATCGCGCGCCGTGTAAATGATTAGGCGAATGGTGTTGAAAACAACGACGATGGCGACCAAGATAAAAACAATAGCGACGATCGATCCGCCTTTTTCCACGGTTGGAATAATTCTGCTCAAGCGATCGATAATAAGTTTATTTTCCTGATAATTTATTTTCTTAATTATCGGCGAACCATCCGAATCAATCGGTTTTTTACTTTCCAAATAATTCGCGATGCTACCGTATTGACCGGGATCATTGGCTTTAATATTGAGCGACGCCGGGAATGGATTACCGCCGATTTCGTCTAGGCCTTGCATGATAAGGGTGTTATTTTGCCATTTTGCCTTGAATTCGGTCAGGGCTTGATCGCGCGAAATATACGTCGCGCTGGCAACTTCTGACAAAGCACCAATATCTTTTTTCAGAGCCAAAATGTCGGATTCCGGCGCGGTTAGGGTGAAATACACATTTATGTCCACTTTTTCTTTCACGTCCGCAAGCAAAGACCTGCCGAACGCGCCAGCGAATATTATTCCGCCCAAAGTACATAATGAAAGCGAAATAACCACGATAGCCGCAAATGTCAAGAAGCTATTTCGCCAGAAATTGACGAAACCTGTTCTTGTTATGCGCCTGAATGTGGTGAATAGCATGAGTGTATTATAACATTTTGATTAAAGCATATATTTCCCGCCTCTATCATCTCTCACGACTTTACCTTTTTCCATCGTGATAACCCTACCCTTCACGGTATCAACAACGCCTTTGTTATGTGTTGTAAGGAGAACCGTCGTGCCGAGCTCATTGATTTTCTGCAAAATGCGAATGATTTCAAAAGTATTCGTGGGATCAAGATTACCGGTCGGTTCGTCGGCAATAACGATATCGGGCTGATTGACGATGGCGCGCGCGATCGCAACTCTCTGCCTTTCACCACCGGAAAGTTCGCGCGGAAAATTCCAGATCTTATGGCCGAGATCGACCAATTCGAGAACATGCGGAACGTCTGCCGCGATTTCGGCATCTCTCTTGCCGGACGCTTCCATGGCAAACGCGATATTCTCATAAACCGTTTTATTGGGAATCAAGCGATAGTCTTGGAAAATAGTGCCTATTCTACGTCTCAGTTTTCCCATTTCTTTTTTATTCAGATGGCTGATATTACTCGATTCCATGAAAACCGCGCCAGATGTCGGACGATCTTCGGCTATAAGCAACTTCATGAGCGTGGTTTTCCCCGCCCCGGAATGACCGACGATAGTCACAAATTCTTTGGGCTCAACACCGAAAGTCACGTCCACAAGCGCGATCGATTTGTCTGGATAAATTTTCGACACCTTGTCGTAATAGATCATGGTACAATATTAACACTTTCTTTTCCATAATAAAAGAAAA
>CAZIUH010000022.1:0-4939 GCA_964542675.1 uncultured Candidatus Saccharibacteria bacterium
CCGCTTTATAAAATAGTCAGTTTTATCCTCTCGAAATCCTCTGGTCCAAACCACTTTATCCTTTTATCTTTCCTCCACCAAGTCCTTTGCCTACGCGCATATTGCCAATCTTTTGTGATTATTGTTTCTATTAATTGTTCCCGCGAAATCTTATTTTCCAGAAAATCAGCCAGATATTTGTATTCTAGTCCGATCTCGCGCATGCGCTCGAAGGATAGACCGGAAAAATTATTGGTATTGCCTGTATGTAATGATCGCGCTTCTTCTATCATTCCATCTTTTATTCGTTCAAGTGTACGCGCGCGGATTCTTTCTTTTAGTTCTATATCAGGCAAATCCAAACCGATAAACTGAACATTCCATGTTTTAACTCTGAAAAAAAAGGTCTGGATGTTTGCGGATGAAGATGCATTTTTGGATCTGTCGGATGTTGAACGGCTAAGTGTCGGAACTTTGCCGAGAGCACGGGCAATAATAATGGCGCGGGCGACTCGACGTTTATTTTTATTATCACCGTTTTTTTCCATATCTCTCGCGCGACGCGGGTCCAATATTTTCAGCTCTGAAAATAATTCATCGGCAGTTTTCAGTTCTAGTCTCTTCTGTTCATTTGTGTCTGGGGACACACTAGGAAATTCAGTTCCATCTATCAACGCGGAAATATAAAAACCGGTGCCACCGCAAATTATCGGCAGTTTATTGCGAGCATGAATATCGTCAATTGCTTTCTCTGCCTCTTTTTTCCAATCCAAAACCGTGAACCGTTCATTCGGATCAGCGATATCAATGCAATGATGCAAAACACCGCGCATTTCATCATTCGTAATTTTTCCAGTAGCAATATCGAGGTCACGATAGATTTGTCTCGAATCAGCGGAAATGACTTCACCATCAAATTCAAGGGCCAGTTTGACGGCGAGGGCGCTTTTGCCAGACGTAGTTGGGCCGACTATTACCAAAAATCTTTTTTGTCTTTGAATATTCATAAATAAAATTGAGCAGTATGGTCAGTACTGCTCTTAACGACGCACATTTGACACAGACATCAAACTTGCATCCGCCGGTGTCAGGAAAAGCCGATCCGGCCACTCACTTCACATATTCCAATTGGAATCCTCTACGCCTACGGACTTTCACGGACCATGTCCATAATTATGAGCCTGTTACAAGGTTATAATATTACATACTTATTGTCAAGTGCCGAAGGAGGGAGTCGAACCCTCATGAGATAAATCTCGCAGCATTTTGAGTGCTGTGCGTCTGCCATTCCGCCACTTCGGCTACTAAATACCAGTTTATAGTATTTTCGGAATAAATCAAAGGTGCTATAATGTTTTCATGCCGAATGGTTATGTGAACAACGCCATATTTTGGATTGAGATAGACAAGATAAGTCCAAACCCATATCAGCCCAGACGCGAGTTTGATGAAGCCGCTTTGAAGAGTTTGGCGGAATCTATACGCATGTATGGAGTTTTGCAACCCCTGGTCGTAACCAGAAAAGAAGTATTTCAAGATGGTGGTGGTATGACCGTAGAATATGAACTAATTTCCGGAGAAAGAAGATTGCGCGCGTCCAAGCTTGCCGGTTTAGCGCAAGTACCGGCCTTAATACGCGATGGCGAAGAGAGCGCGCGGGAAAAACTTGAGATTGCTATCATTGAAAATCTGCAGAGAGAGGACCTGAATCCAGTAGAACGCGCTAGATCCTTCGATCGACTTATTCGGGAATTCGGATTGAAACAGCATCATGTCGCCGATAAGGTGGGAAAAAGTCGAGAATACGTCGCCAACACTCTACGCATTCTTATGCTACCTGACACGATTTTGACGGCATTGGAGGAGGGTAAAATTTCCGAAGGTCATACGCGTCCGTTACTTATGCTCGTTGATAAACCCGAAGAACAGGATGTTCTATTCAAAGAAATAATGACGAAAAAGCTAACTGTTCGCGAAGCTGAATCGGCATCCAGGCGCGTGGCGACGGACAGAGTGCGCAAGCGCGAGAAATATCTGGATCCAGCCATAATGGAACTCGAAAAATCCTTCACCGAATCATTGGGAACGCGTGTTCGGATAGAACGTGATTCTGATGGCAATGGCGGGACAATGAAAATTGACTTCTTCAATCCGCGGGACTTACAAACGCTTTTAGAAAGTATTATCAAAAAAAGAGAAGGGAATACGGGTATGATTCCACCGATTATGCAAAATCAAAGCGCTATTGTTACAGACACAACTTCGAGCGAAGCGCTGGCCGATGTATCGAGACGGGTTGCGGAAGACGATCGCGCGCCAGCGGAAATTAAGGAAGAGGAAAACGAGGACTTATATTCACTCAAGAATTTTTCTATATAAATAAACGATATGATTTCAGTTGGAAGTATTATCAATCTTCCAAATTACACTTTCTTTTTCCTCGCGAAACCGCGGGGTTTCTTTTCTATGGCAAGAAGTTCTAGCGCTCTTTCTAAAGTAATCTCATACACATCATCTGGTGCTTTGATCGATCTGAAATTGCCGTTAGAGACAATATAAGATCCGAAGCGACCATTGGAAGCTACGACTTCAAAATTGGTTTTTGGATCGAAACCGAGAGTGCGTGGTAGGCTCAGGTATTTGAGCGCGTCCGCGACCGTGACTTTGGAAGGGTCCATAAATTTTGGAATGGAGACCATTTTTGGTTTTTGCGCGATGATAGGAGCGGACTCATTTTGTTTTGTGATTGGATGTACCGACTCTTGTTGGGCTGGTGCAACATTTTCTAAACCATATTCCACTTTTTTCTTCCTCAGTTTTTTCTCTTTTTTTATTTTTACCCCAAGCTGAACATATGGACCGAACCTACCGTTCAAGACAAAGATCGGGAGTCCGGAAGTAGGGTCTGTACCAATAGGTTCGTCTTTTTTGAATTCAACACCGTCCATAGTCAACGCGCCTTCACATTCAGGGTAGTCGGAACAAGAGATGAATTTACCGTTGCGACCGAGTTTGATAACCATGGCTTTGCCGCATTTCGGACATTGGTATTTTGGATCGGCACTACCAAGATTTGTGATTTTCTCGATCTTCTCTTTTGCTTTGACATCCTTGTGAAATGGTCCATAAAAATCCGAAAGTGTCTTTGCGTATTCACGCGTGCCACTGGCGATATCGTCAAGTTCATTTTCTATTTCAGCGGTAAACGTGTCACTGATATAAGTGGGAAAGTTGCTTTCCAAAAAATCAGAAACTACTTCACCCGTATCCGTCGGTCTTAAAGAACGTCCTTCCTTCTCCACATAGCCGCGATCTTCAATAGTTCTACTAATAGTCGCGTAAGTAGAAGGACGGCCAATATCACGTTTTTCCAATTCTTTGATAAGTCCGGCTTCGGTATATCTTGGCGGAGGTTGGGTTTGTTTTTCCAGAGAATTGATAGATTCCAGTTTGAGTGGTTCATCTTTGGCGCATTTCGGCAAAGTCATTTCTTCGCCGTTTGATTCTGGATCCGCTTTTAACCAACCATCAAAGAGAATGCGTGACCCTGTTGCTTCAAAATTTGGGATTTTCGCATCATTTTTCACATTCGCGATAATCTTCGTCTTGGCAACTTTGGCGTCCGCCATCTGTGACGCAACCGCGCGTTGCCAAATAAGTCGATAAAGTTTCTTTTGCTCATCTGTGTGTCCCGCCATCATGACAGACGCGTGCGTCGGACGAATTGCTTCATGCGCTTCCTGGGCATTTTTGCTCTTTGTGGTATAGGTCCGAAAATTCAAATATTCCTTGCCAAATTCCTTCTCAATGACTGGCGCAATTTGGCCAAGCGCTTGCTGGCTCAAGGTCGTAGAATCCGTGCGCATATAGGTAATATGACCGGCTTCATATAGTTTTTGCGCTATTCCCATGGTGCGTGAAGGAGAAAATCCAAGTCGTGAACTGGCGGTTTGTTGGAGCGTAGAGGTGATGAATGGGGCGCGCGGTGAACGTTTTTGTTCTGATTCTTCAATGTCTAAAATTCGCCATGATTCCTTTTTGGCAATTTCAAGAATTCGATCAACCTCTTTTTTGTCGCGAGGTTCTTCTCTACATGTCAGTTTGAACAATTCGCCCATCAATGTTTTCCAATTCCCGAAAATAGTCCAGAATGTTTCTGGAATAAATGCGCGGATTTCTCTTTCTCTTTCCATGATTATCCTGAGAGCGGGGGATTGCACGCGACCAGCCGAAAGTCCGTAACGGACTTTTTTCCAAATAAGTCCGGAAAGATCATAACCGACAATTCTGTCGAGAACGCGACGAGCCTCCTGCGCCTTTCTCAGGTTTTCGTCTATTTGCCGCGGATGTTCCAAAGCCTCCATAATCGCTTCTTTCGTTATTTCATGATAGGTGACGCGCTTGATATCTTTTTTCTCGATAGTTCCGCCGATTTTTTTATTCATGAGTAATTCACGAACATGCCAGGCGATGGCCTCGCCTTCGCGATCGGGGTCCGTAGCGATTATAATCTCATCGGCTCTTTCCGCCTCTTTCCTGATTTCAGCGATGACAGATGCTTTCTTCGGAATAATCTCATAATGGGGAATAAAACCACCTTCAATGTCAATTGCTTTTTTATTTGACTTCGGCAAGTCGCGAATATGTCCCACGGACGCGCGCACGATGAAATCCTTTCCCAGATATTTGGAAATTGTTTTTGCCTTTGAAGGGGATTCAACGACGAGTAACTTCATGACAAACAGTATGGCATGAATAAGGAACGCGGCGCAACTTTTTTGCTATCGACTAAATTTTAAAAACTATTCATATATTTCATTGAATTAATCCAATAGGTTATCATAATTACGGATTTGAATATTATTGCCGATACCGTGAAAATCTGTTACATTAACCGCATATCCGCCCATAGCTCAGCTGGTAGAGCAGATCCCTCTTAAGGATAAGGTCGTAGGTTCGA
>CAZIUH010000023.1:0-4412 GCA_964542675.1 uncultured Candidatus Saccharibacteria bacterium
TTCGTGCCCCTCACAATCAGTTTCGGGTACGATGTGCTCCTGAACATATTTACGGGCTTCTTCGTGGAGGTGGATCTGTTTCATTGCTTTATATTTTTTATTATCTCATCCAACTTCCTATTCATTTCCTCAAAATATGGATTTGTCTTAGCGTAATTTTCCTGTTCGTATTCCCGAACTTTTAAAATAGATTCAATAAATCCCAGTAACATGCATGCGATCAAAAATACGATAAATATAATTGGAAACGAAATATACCAGTTATCAAATACCCATGTTTTGACGGGAGAGTTTCTAAGTTGCTTCACTGCTATATAAGCAAGTAGCATGAACTGGACATAACCTATATATTGCCTCGATCTATCGAACCATATCTTCCATTTAGCAACTCTTCTTATTGTAATTTTCATATTGTTCTGTTAAAAAGTTGATAAAATCCCTTGTGTCTGGATCATGTTGAGTGTGAAGGTACGGAATTTCCTGAATCTTACACTCTTCGATTAGTCTGGGCGTCCCATCGTGGCGGTTCGGTCTGATATAAGCATCTACCATCGGAAACACTTTGGACAAATCATTAGTGCCATCAATCCTGATCCAGTAAAAATCAGGGAACAGCCTTATGAGGTTTTCGATTATGTCTTTCCCGTAAACCCATCTGCAATAGTTTTTATTGTACTCATTGGCCGGATAGTAATACATGACACAAAATATCGGGTGTACCCACTTCCTGTACTTCACGGTATACTTCAGCTCATCTTTCACCACCCTTGTTTTCGCCTTCGGATAGAACGCTTTGATGAACGGAATTAAATACTCCGCATCCGTCCACCATTCAGAAATAAACGGCTTCAATAGCCGGGCACGAATTTTAACCCATGCCAGATAGGGAAGTTTACGAATGTCTGTCGGTTGGGTACAGGTAAGCCAACGAGGCTCAGAGCCTACGAGATATGCAACTATTTTCATTTGAATAGTTTAATGTCTGTTTTTAATAAATTGAATTTCATTGAATTAGCGTTAGATAATGCCTGTTGGATATTTTTTGCACCGGGAATCGCATAAACATTATCATGCTGGATCACCCAATTCAAGGCTATCTGTCCTGGTGTTGTATTGTGTTTATAAGACAAGGCTATTATTATTTCTATCAGGTCGAGCGTTTCTGCGATTCCTTTCGGTTTGAATAAGTACGAATACCTGCGGTCATCAAGATTTTTTAATAACTCTGGGTTCTGATGAAATTTACCTGTCAGGATGCCAAGCCCAAGAGGGGCATATGCGATAATTTTTATTCCGAGTTTTTGAGCCATATCAAGCGTGCCATCCCATTCAATTCGTCGGCTCACAAGGCTATACTCAACCTGATTTGAGAAAAGCTGAATACCGTACTCTTTCAAGACATTATAAGCAAACACCATATCTTCTTTTGAAAAGTTACTCACACCAACATTCTGTATTTCCCCACTTTTCATAAGTCCAACCATCTCCTTGATTTCATTTCTTTTTGACGAAAATCCAAATGGCTGATGAATCTGGTGTAAGAATATTTTATATGGATGGAGTGCTTTTATCCTTTTTTGAATTGTTTTGCGAATACTTTTCGCTGTCCGAAACATAGGCCACCATTTCGTGCAAACATGTACGCTGCCCGGAGATATTTGATTAAACTCAAGAGATTTTGATAGTGTATTCTCTGAGTTTTTGTATCTTTCGGCTGTGTCGAACCAGTTTATTCCATTGTCAACACAGGTACGTATAATTTTAGCCGCATCCTGTTCTGTTAATACCCCAAATTCCTTACATCCTAACCCTATTTTTGACAATTTCACTTCCATAATTTTGATATAAACCATGTTATATGCCTAATCCTGAACCAGTGGTTACGAATGTGCTTAAAGTAAACTCTCATAACCGGATACGTGAATAAATCCCGGTTATACTTTTTCCAAATGTCCATTACTTCAGTTTATTCATTTTCCAATACTCTTCTTTATGCCTGCTATTATGAAGAAAATATCCACAATCCTGACAGAAGGCCATGCGTGGAGGTATCTTCATGTCAAAGCCCTGCATCCGGTGCCTGCGCATCTTCTTCCCGTTCCAACACGACCACCATGATTGCTCAAATACATTCCCCGTCTCGACAAATGCGATACAGGTCACAAGGCTCCCGTCCGTGTTCAGCGTGTTAAATGAGAATGGAGCTATGCAATGTTTCTCATCCACAAAACCAGTAGGGAGGGTGGAATACTTCGCTGTCCCTGCGTTGTTTGTCGAGATATAGCCATCTTCCAAACCTTCGATATGTGTGCCCGTCACGTTCTGAATCTGTATTTTAAACGGGGCGGCTTTCTGCTCTTTAATCCAATATTCATATTTTTCAGGATCAAATAATGATACTCTAACATAGTTCAGATACCTATATCTCATTAGTTTATTTCCAAGTCCGGCCTTTAAAAAATCTCCATTAGTAGTAATATGAAAACGAATTTTGTACTTCTCTACCACATCACAAAACTTTAATATATCCTTATGGAGTAGCGTTTCACCACGGCCGGTAAATGATATTTGACGGATGAACAATCGCCAAAATCCCATACGCTTAATGAACTTCTCAAACTTCTCTACGTCCATGAAAGCGGGTTGCTTTTTCCACCATGTTTGATACCAGCCCCAAGGTGCTTCGTCGTTGATCTCAGGTGCATGATTCGGGCAGAACTTACACTTTCGGTTACAAGGGTTAGCGATGTTTACCGTAAATTGAAAGAAAAGGAGTGAATACCCCATCGAGATACGATACAGAAATAGCTTAATTTTATTCATCTTTTTTGATTTCGTAAATTCTAAAGTTCCAACAAAACATACTCCGGGCCATTGATCTCCACGTTGATATTCCGAGAAATATTCGCATCAACGGACGAATCCCGATAAAAAACGCCTTCCAGTTGGCTACAAAGATGATCTTTTTTTGTCTCTCAACACGCAGGCCATTAGGAATAATTACCCACTTTATGAAATGATCCTTTCTATATTCAAAAAAATGTTCATCACCCCACAGCCAGCAAGCGTTCTCTGGAAGGTTGACATAAAGGGAGCCGTCTTTTTTGAGCATCTTTTTCAGCTCCCTGACGGTCAAAAGGCAGTTTTGTAGATGTTCTAACACATCGAGAGCAAAGATAGCATTGTAGTAATCTGTCTTTGTCGCCATGCAGAAGTTGAGGTCCGGAGGAGCAAACTGATCTACCTCTATTCCCAGTCTACCCTTCATGTATTCCATTCTGGGATTTGCCTCACCCACGTCGAGGTATTTCCCGCATTTTGAAATACCCGGTAACATAAAAGGAATTACGTGGTTATCCATGTAGCGACGTATGCGACTTTCTTTAACAGTCCAAAGGTCTTTCAGGCTTTGATACCCAGGTTTTAATTTTTTATCCATCATGATTCCTGTTTTCATTTATACCACTTACGCATGATTATACTCATAATATCCCTTGCAAATCTATATGCCAGATAACCGATAGTTGATAATCTACACCCGTATTTAAAAATAAAGTAAGCCCGGATCTTTGCATATCCCAAAATCAACTTCAAGCGTTTTATTCGTTTCTTTGTGTTGGTAATGCTTTCACCCTCAATGATGAACATCGCACCATAGAAGTCTAGTTGATGAAACCGGGTGTGGTTGATCAACTCTAAAACAATAGGGTAATCCCAAACAAAGAAATATCTTACAAAAAAGCTGAAGTCAATATGCTTGTCAAACGTGGAGCGTCTAATACAATAGCTCTGAGCAAACAGGTAAGCGTTTCCTCTTAATAATCTATCAAACGAAATGACGCCATTCACACTTTCCGATGGTAGTGAACTGTCGATGATCTTCCCGTTTTTCTGTATCTTGGTACGGTGGGTGGAAATTCCGCAGTCCGGGTTGGCGTCCATGTAATCAATCTGCTTTTGTAATTTATCGTTTGTGGTCCAAAAATCATCGCATTCGCACCAAAACAGATATTCCCCCCGGCATAAGGCAAATGCTATTTTGTATGTTCTCATGATCCCCCTGTTATCCCTACACCAAAACATCTTTATTTTGTCATTGAATGCTTTGTACTTTCTGATTATCTCAACCGAATTGTCTGTACTCCCATCGTCAAGCACAATAATCTCAAAGTTATGTATCGTCTTTTGGGATAAAACACTCTCTATCGCCCTGCCGACGGCATCTGCATGATTGTAAGAAGTTATTATTACGCTTGCTTTCATTTTTTATCCCTTCCGGGTGGTTAATCATTAAAACTTCCGCATAGATTATAAAACCCAGCATCATCAAAAATAGATGAGGTACAACAATACTTGCATTCTTCTTTTTGAGGTTTCTCCATCCTTCTCAGGATTTCGGCTTCAATTTTATC
>CAZIUH010000024.1:0-2813 GCA_964542675.1 uncultured Candidatus Saccharibacteria bacterium
GCTCCGGGAGCTGGATTCGAACCAGCGACCAATCGCTTAACAGGCGATCGCTCTACCGCTGAGCTATCCCGGAATTTATTTACTGTCTGGGAACTCTTTACTCGAATCTCAAGTAATGTATCATATTAATCGCATTGATTCAAACAACATTCAAATAATTATAAGATATTCTCAAAGTCATAATATGCACATTAAAATCCGCGTAATAACTGAATCAAGGAAAGATGTCGTCAAAAAAGTAAGCGACGAACACTACGAAATATCGGTCACGGAACCCGCAAAGGGTAATCGCGCTAACAATAAGATATTGGAAATAATACGTTCTTTGCACCCTATGGCGGTGATTCGGATCGTGAGTGGGCATCATTCACCGAACAAAATAATGTCCGTGGAAAATGATATGGTATAATTGGTTGAGATATAGTTCCATCAAATAAGAGTATCGAGGGACGCGGGGAAGTTTTCTGAGTTTTATTAGCCAATAAAAATAGAACCATGAATATAAACATAAAAGCGACTAACATAACTTTGACTCCTTCTATCTCAAATTATACCGAAAAGCGTCTGAATAAGATTTCAAGATTACTCAAAGGCGATCAATCCGTAAAATGCGATGTTGAAGTCGGGCGTACCACGGAACACCATTATAAAGGCGATGTATTCCGAGCGGAGATCCATATAGTCGGTAATAATAAGAATATATACGCTAGCTCCGAACAACCCGATCTTTACGCGGCGATTGACATAGTCAGAGACGAAATACTCCGAGAAATCAAGTCGAAAAGAGAGAAGAGGATATCATTCGTACGTCGCGGAGGGGCCAGAATGAAAGCAATGTTGAAGGGATTATGGCCGTGGAGGAAAAAGAATATATAGAATATCGAAATATTGTGGTATTATGTTCAAGCTAGGGAACATAATTGACAATGAAAAAAGTCGTTTACCGTACTAATAATCATTTAATAAATTCAATGAATAGAAAAAGTTTATCGTTCTTTGATATGTCGGTGATAAGACAACCCATCAATCAGTGGCTATGCATTGCTTTTTTGGGTTTATTTTGTTATTGGACTATGCTTTATTATTCCGTAAAAAAGGCGCAATCAGTCGCTGACAATTTGATTGCTATTGGCGCGGAAAGGATGCAATAATCAAAAAATATTATTTTTTCCATAACCTCTCTTGAAGTCCTCAAAGGATATTTCTTTTCCGTTTTCTGGAATGACTTTTCCAATGTTAAGTTTGCCGTTCTCAAATAAGGCTTGCGTAATCTTCACGCGGATTTTCCTGTCATTATGTTTGTGCATGAAATACGCTTGAGGCCATTCATGGAACGCTTGAATCTTCCTAAAATTCAGGTATGGATCGTCTTCAAGATTGATCAGGCCATTCTTCTTACTAATTTTTCTCGAAAATGTTGCTTCATCATGATCTTGTTCTTTTTCAACAATCCTGTCCGAAACCCAATCTACCATAATATTTACCAATAGCTGACCGCTTTTTCTTGCCAATAACTCTTCAAATTCTTCATAAATCGGCCATTCATTAATATTCACCTTTTCTTGCGCAACTATTGGACCGTGGTCCATTATATTATCTATTCTCATAATTGAAATCCCAGTCTGTTTGGCGTCATCGAGCATAGTGCTTTGCAATGGAGAAGCGCCGCGATATTTCGGAAGTAGCGATGGGTGAACATTTAAGGTTTTATGTTTTGGAATATTGATGATGATATCGGGAATAATTTTACCATAAGAGGCGACAATGAATAAATCCCACTGTTTTTTGTTCAATGATTCAATAAACTTCGTGTCAAGTTTTATCGGGTCAAGCACGGGAATATTCCTCTTTTTAGCCCACACTTTGACGGGTGATGGCGTTAAAAAAAGTTTCCTTCCTCGCGGTTTATCGGATGTGGTTATAATGCAAGCGGGAATATAACCCGCGTTTTCCAATTCATCAAGAATAATCACGGAAAAACGCGAGGAACCAAAAAAAACGAATTTAATTTTGTTATTCATTGGTAATTTGTCGCATTAACTCGGGTACTCGCGCCTTACTAACTCGCGCACTTAATTCTTTCCCCGTAATTCATTAATCTCTTCTTCACTCATTTCCCAAACTTCATTGGCTTTATCGGTGAATAGGATTCCGCTCAAATGATCGCATTCATGCTGGAATATTTGCGCCAATAATCCCGAAGCGCCGCGGACAATCTTCTCACCTTTTTCATTATGGGCCTCCAGAGTCGCGCGTGTCGAGCGTTTGACTTTGCCGTACAACCAACGCACGGACAAACAACCCTCTTCCATTTCCGCTTTGTCTCTGGAAAGTCGCGTTATTTTCGGGTTTATGAAAATAAGATCTGTCTCATCTCCCTTATAATTCTTATCGGCCTTTTTCAGAAGTTCTCCGGAAATGATAAATATTTGCAGAAGTTCGCCGATTTGCGGCGCGGCGATGGCGACGCCGTCTTTCTGCGAATGCATGGCGCTTTTCATTTGCTCAATAATATCGGCGATTTTCTTCGAGCCGATATCGGCGACGAGCACGGCCTTGGCTTTGTCTCGCAAAATAGGTTCGTTTCTTTGGACAATATGTGCCATTTGTAAACTATAACTGTATTTTGGATGTTTGGCAATGTTGATTCATTTCATGTCTAAAAATTAAGAAGTCTGGATATCTTATCCACTTCCGCTGTATTAGTTGATGGCAAAATAATGTTATTATTATAGTACTTTTGAAATCAAATAATTTCATGAAACCCTCCCACCTCATCCTCATCTCCGCCACTATTCTCGCCCTAGTCGGCA
>CAZIUH010000025.1:0-2764 GCA_964542675.1 uncultured Candidatus Saccharibacteria bacterium
GCGGAGACGGTGGGATTCGAACCCACGAGGGACTTGCGCCCCTAACACCTTAGCACGGTGCCGCTTTCGACCACTCAGCCACGTCTCCAAAGGGTGTAATTAATATTCTTACACATTCTATGTCATTTTCAAAGTTAAAGATTCTGGAGACTGGAGACCGCGGAAGGAACATACTTCAAGGGACTTGATGAATTACAAAGGCATAGAAATTCTCACGCAAATCCCGTACAATTAGCATATGAACATAAGTATAGATGACCATGTCGTGGAACACTTCCGACTTACCCCCATTCAAAAGATCGCGCTTAAAAAGCTAGGGATTATTACACTTATAGATCTTTTATATCATTTTCCTTCCCGTTATGGCGACACTGCCGAGGCGCGAAGCATTGAGACTTTACAAAAAGGCGATATGGCCGTCATATATGGCAAACTGAGCGGACTCAAAACATCCAAAGGTTTCCACACAAAGATGACAATGGGCGACGGTTTCGTGGAAGATGAAACTGGAAAAATCCACTGCGTCTGGTTCAATCAGCCGTATATCGCGAAAATGTACACGGACGGCATGCTTGTCCGCATAGAAGGCAGAGTCAGCCAAAGACAAAAAACAAATCGGCTCTATTTCTCAAATCCGAAAATAGAACATGTCGCAAACCTGCCGACAGGCGTCGGTAATTCCCTATTCGGTGACAAGGGTGAGTCTCATACTATGTATCCCGTGTACCCAGAATCGCGTGGTATCACTTCTCTCTGGATATACCATGCCTTGCAGAAAATCTGGAAAAGTGGAGTTTTGGACACGATTCCAGAACCCATTCCCGCGGATATTTTGGAAAAATATCATTTGCCGGGAATAAAAACCGCGCTTATATGGATCCACGCGCCGATGAAACGCGATGACGCTCTTTCCGCGCGCAAGCGTTTTTCTTTTGAGGAAATATTTACCATTCAACTAGGTTTACAACAAACACGTCAAGAATATAAAGAATACCCTTGTTTTGCTATTAACGCCGAAGAAAAACATATTCATGAATTTGTGCGTCGCTTCCCATTTGAGGCAACACAGGCCCAAATTCGTTCCATAGAGACAATCCTTGCTGATATGAATGGTGAGCATGCCATGTCACGACTACTTGAAGGCGATGTCGGCTCCGGCAAGACGGCCGTGGCGGCGACAACTGCGTACGCGGTTGTCACATCCAAACCGATGCAGATGTTTCAAGGGAAACAAAAAGAAAACGTAATTCCCGACTTTTTGGGAACATATGAAAAACTTCAAGTTGCTTATATGTGCCCGACGGAAATTCTGGCAATACAACATTTTGAATCATTTATTCAATATTTTGCGTATCTCGGCGTACAAGTCGGGCTTATAACAGGTTCAGGTTGCCGTAAATTTCCGTCGAAGGTGAATCCGAAAGGCTGGACCGATATTTCTCGTGCTCAGCTCTTGAAATGGGTGGAGAACGGGGAAATTTCCATAGTTATCGGCACGCATTCTCTTATTCAAAAATCTGTTAAGTTCAAACATCTGGCGTATGTGATCATTGACGAACAGCATCGTTTCGGCACCAGTCAACGCGCGCAACTCGTAAAGAAAAATCAAAATGCCTGGGCGCGGGAGGAGGAAGGACATAAGTTTCGAAACCTACGGTCAGTCTCGCCGACGCAGGCGAAACCATGTCGGCTCGACTGCCTTTTCTCGGCGCCGTCTGTTCAGGTATGCTGGAGTCCTGTTCACGGCGCCTGCGAAGAAGGTTTCGAAACTTATGTCCTTCCTCCTCCCGCGCCGCATCTTCTTTCCATGACCGCGACTCCTATTCCACGCACCCTGGCTCTCACCATGTACGGCGACCTCGATCTCTCCCTTCTTGATGAATCTCCTGCCGGCCGAAAGCCAATAATCACGGATATAGTTACGCCGAATCACCGCACCCAGGTTTATGAGAAGATTCGCCTGGAATTACAAGCCGGACGACAAGCATATGTTATATGTCCCAGAATTGACGAACCGGATCCCGACAAAGAAATGGCACTCATAGTAAGATCAGTCAAAGAAGAAGCCAAGTGTTTGAAACAATCCGTATTCCCGGAATATGAAATCGGTATACTTCATAGCAGAATGACATCAAAAGACAAGGATCTCGCCATGACGCATTTCAAGAACGGCGACATACAAATCCTTTGCGCCACATCGGTCGTCGAAGTCGGCGTAAACGTGCCGAATGCGACTGTGATAATTATTGAAGGTGCCGAGCGTTTCGGTCTTGCCCAACTCCATCAGCTCCGCGGCCGTGTCCTCCGCAGTTCCTATCAAGCGTATTGTTACGCGTTCATGGAATCAATCGGCGCAAAATCCGTGGAACGTTTGAAAGCTCTGCAAAATGCCAAGAATGGTTTTGAGCTGGCCGAACTAGATCTCGCTCAGCGCGGCGCCGGCGAACTCTCCGGCATGCGACAATGGGGCATTTCTGACGTCGCTATGGAAGCCCTAAAGAACCTGAAAATGGTTGAAGCCGCGCGCGCGGAGGCGAAGGAGATGATAGAAAAAGATAGGACTCTTTCCGACTTCCCCATTCTGAAGAAGGAAGTTGAGAACAGAAAAAGACAGATGCATTTCGAGTAATATTATTTACGTATATGTTTACAAACCTCGCAAGAAGTTTGTAAACGCCATACGACAATAATAAGTACAATTTGACAAATCAGAATTGAAAGTCAACTAGCGTGAACTTAGCTTTTTTTCTTAATAACGCGGTGC